>JASHNW010000047.1 GCA_030041435.1 Acidobacteriaceae bacterium | reverse complement strand
CTCTCGCCGTCCGCACAGTTCGCTGGGATATCTCACCCCGGACGAATTTGCGCGGCGGTGGCAGCAACAGGGCCGTGGAAAAGACGTGGGCTCTGCCCACTTGGAAAACGCCTGCGGCGTTTCCCACTTTGCCACCGCCCCCACGGCGACTATGAATCTCGTATAGTCAATTGGACGAAAAACGGGGTCAGGTCAGTGGCACCCGCAATAGCACAACAGGAATACACCTGGGACGGCCACAACCTGCAAACGGTGTACGACATAACCGGAATTGGCTGCGACCATTGGGTGGTCTGGCTCTACACCGACAAAACCACCAACCCGCAGCCGGCGCGTGGTTGGGGCGAGGTGGATGGCGCGAGCGCCAGCGAGGCGGAGCAGAACTGCGAGAAGCGACGTGACGATATGGAACGCATGCTCAACTCTACGCACACGGGCACCGAGGTTCACATGGGACCGGTTTGTGTTCTGAAGCGATCCGGTACAGGCAGCGCCGTCCCGCGAACCGCCACCGGCCCCGAATTGCCGACGATCGAGACGACCGACCCCAACCCACTGGCGCGAAAGAGGAAAGACCTTATCGCCGGAAGCCGAATTGAGGGCTATGCGGACGGCACCTACAATCGGCCCGCTATCGTCACTGTCTACGTCAGGGCCGACGATCATCAACACTGCTCCGCAATCACCGGAAAGCAGGGTGTTCGGTTGTTTCCGATGTGGGATCGTACCTTGACAGTGAATTTCACGGTCTCGAAGGGCGTTATTACCAGATCGAGCTTTGCGGAGCACCGGACTTTCATTCGTTGTATCGGTGACGCGGAAGCGAAAACGTTGCCCAAGACGATGGTTGAAATCAAGACCAGGGCCGGCGCGTCAGGCCCCCGCGATTGAAACATGGCGGTTATGGGAGGAAGAGCATGAAGGCACTATGCGCTTTGATCGTTCTGTTAACCCTGGGGACGGTTCTGCGTTGCGGAGGCTCAGCAAGCACAACCGCCTGCCGGTCCGACCCTCGACTTCACATTGAATTACATCAACGGTGCGCTCGCCAAAGGCACTGTCTCGTTAACCGGTAAGGACGGGACAGTTTTGACTTGGTCCTACCAGCAAGTGCTCTGGAATGGCCTTTGGCGAATGGATATGAAAATCAATCTGCTCTCTGCTGATCCGAAGCCGTATCAGGGAGAAATCAATTGCCCCATGGACAGCCAGGGGAATTCGGCTAGATGTGTTGTCAGCCAGGGGACAGTCATTGCGGAGACCGACCCTGGCCGAAACAGTGGAGTTCGACTCGGAGAAAACAATAATGCGCCCTCGTTGAACTTTTGGGGTCCGCAGTTAGCTGATGACGTCGGCCAAAATCCCTATAAAAAGCAAGACTTCACGAACGCGCTTAGCCATCTCATTGCACTTGTCCGGTATCAATATCAAACCCAAAAGGCCGCTGCGATCAAACAGGAACAACAACAGAACCAGGGCGATCCCTTCGCCAATCCGCAGTAGGACCACACAAAAACGGGGATCTATGTTCCTGGCAGCGACAGCATCAGCCGCATTAGCTCTGTTTGCCGCCGTGCGCCGGTCTTGGCCAGTACGCGCTTCAGGTGAAAGCGCGCGGTTCCGACTGTAATCCGCAACTGGATGGCAGCTTCGCGGAGCTCTAATCCTTGCATCAGAAAGTCACACAGTCGGGATTCCGTTGGAGTGAGACCGTAGAGAGTGCGGAGGATTGCGGATCTCGGTTTCGGCTTTGAGAATGGATCGCTGAAGAGGACCAGTGCGGTCGCTTCTGGCTCATTCATCAGTGATCCAGGACAGAATGGCAAAAGGACAACCCGCAGAGGGCCGACGGACTCTTTGCGATGGATCAGCATCGCGCCCCCTGTTTGAGTTGTGCAACTCCGAACGGCGGTGCCACCCGCCGCTTCCAATTGCACTTTGAGTGGTGTAAACAATCCGGAGTCTGAGGAGGTCAGGCAGGCTCCGGCGATCAAAGCATCGAGGGTTCTCTGTTCAGCAGGTATGGCAGCTCGGAGGCGGCCGTTATGTAGCCAGATACCGTCACGCTTCGCTAACAATTGCTCAGCGCCCACGGTAGAGCGCAGGACCAATCCGTCGGGCCTGACCATGGAGATAGCGATCTCCATTGCATCCAAGCCTTGCTGCAGCAGGGCGTTTGATGACTTCAATTCACGCAGGCTTCGGGCAAGACGAGAAGCGTGGCGAAGATGGGGCGCAATCGCTGCAATGACCTGAAGCTCTGCCTCACCAAAAAGAGGCGCTTCCATTCCGCGCACAAGGCTGACTGAAGCGTGAAATCCGGCGTCTCCCGAGAGCTTCGCCCATATCATTCTACCGACATTGTCATAGCGGCGACACCAATCGGAATAGAACTCTGTCTTTTTGAATTCTGAGTCGCTGATCAGCATCTGGCTGACCCCGCATTCAGCTTCCGGGAATCGTTCCAGGCATCGTTGAAGAAATGGATCGACTTTCCAGTAGTAGGCTTGGTAGTTTTGGAGGGATTCAGTCGAATACCCCGCTGACTCAAACAAGGTAGTCGTTTCGACCTGAATATCGTGCTCTGTATGGAATGTGTGTTCACGGAGAACGCAAGCGTCTGCGTTTACCACATGAACCAGAGCGTCCAGGAAAGCCGGCAATCGTTCAGGTGAGGAAGCTCCTTCATACAGAAGAAGCAATAACCGAGAGAGATTCTCAGCGGAGATCAACGCGACCTTTCTCAGCCATCATCCTGCAATCGATTTCGTTCGAACTGTTGCAGATTCAGCGACGAGAATACGTCACGATGGCCGTGAGGCTGTTAATGCATCAGTTAATTGTGAAAGTGTACGCAACCTCGTCTGTGAAGGAATTCCCGCGGCGTCAAAGGTCTCCTGCCCGCAGGCGGAGGCGTCCTTCAGAGCTGCTCGTTCGGCTAGCGAGCCTTCAGACGGCGTGGCTCGAAAACCGAATTTGGGATTCTCTCATCTCAAGCGTTAATGGGCATACTGACTTACAGTTCTGAGCAGGGGCTAAGTCGGGAGTCACTAACGGTTCCGAACCTGTCGCAACCGCTCGGTCGATTGCGTGGGAACAATAGGGGAACATGGAAGAGCCGAGAGCAGACCAATTCGTCCTACACCATCCCAACTCTCCAATCCTTATCGGTCCTGTTTTCATGGGCATCTGTTCATTGCAAACCGCGTGGCTAATCGGTAAGCAGCCCTGAAAAGGCCGGGATCGGCGATTCGATCGTGTCCCCGGCCACGAGCGCTCAATTTCGACAATATACAAAGGGCCCTACTGGTCCGGGCCACGAGGAGGCGGTATGTTTCTCTGCCAGCCACTGGTCGACGTCCTCATCGCCCGCCGGATTGAGGACATTGATTCCTTCATTCAGCCCCTTTCCTGGAACGATCTTTCCGATTCGGAGTCGATTCCCGGGATGACCGGCGCCGTCGACCGCGTGCTTACCGCTGTCCGCGGCAAGCAGCAGATCACGATCTTTGGCGACTACGACTGCGATGGGATCCTCGGAACGCATATTCTGCGCTGGGGTTTAGCCAGCTTCGGAGTTCCCGTATGGGCACACCTGCCGCACCGGGACGAAGGATCGGGCAAACACTTCGATGAACAGCTCGCGCTGCTCGAGCCGTTCGGAGAGGGGAACCCCGCACCCGTGTTCCTGCTGCGCGGCGTCGAAGTGGCTGGCTTCAGAAACCGGTGGGTGCGCATCCGGCAGGGCAGGTTCAGTCTCGAAGCCCTGTGCTGGGATCTTGCTCCGCAGGTTGGAATGCGCGGAAGCTGCCTGATCGAGTTTCGTGGCAAGCGGCGTGTTCTCAAGAGCTTCCGGGAGGGAGATCAGCACGGTTCCAGGGCGATTTGACGGAGGTTGGAATCCGTGGGAAAACGGTCCCGAAGAGGGACAGAGCTATGCAGAACCCAACCACGCACATTCAGGAAATGATTAAAGAACTGAACCGATTTCAATTGCCGAGCTCGCTGATGGAGAATTTCGACGTCTGGCGGGAAGATGCCGCCGGGGCCGCTGCCCGGGAGTTCAGTCCATCCCATCTGAGCTGGTTCCTCGATCTGCTGAATCACTTTCGCGGTCCGGAGGACCGCAAGGATTCTCTGATCGAAATCTTCGATCCCGGCATGTACACCTCGAACCATCCGGCACGGGAGGCAGTCCCGGGAACGATGATCGAGCTGCCGGCGCTGACCTCCGATGTGGCCGGGTTCGCAGCCGGAGATTCAGAATTTTCGGAAATCGCACGGGAAGAAATCCGCGATTTTAGCGAGCTTGTCAAATCGTTCGCCGATGAGGAGGTCGTGGCTACCGAAGGAAGACCGCAGCAGGAGCAAAGTAATGGTCGGTGGCTCAGCGATTCTGAGTATCGAGTATGAGCGATATTGTCTGGCTTCGGCCTCCCTGCCTCTCCCGGTCAAGACAACCCCTGCGCAGAATACCTCGATGAGCCCGGCACGCTGATTTGTGAGAAATTCAGTCAGACAGATAGACGTCTCTGTCGTCCCAGACCATCCCGAGGTTCGCCGGACGGCGATTTCTTCGGTGTCGCTCTCGCCGTCCATAAAGCGATCACTGTCACACCGCGTATTTCGGTGGAATCGAAGTCATCATGTGCGCGTGCAATACATCGGCTGTCAGCTGCATTTCTCTGGATCAAATTCGTCAGGAGGATGGTCGCATGCGAGGAGGATGCAGGACTGCCCTTCGAGATGAATCATCTCGGCAGAATAGAGAAAGCACCGGAGGTCTCCGGATCGGATTCTGAATTTGGTCAGGGCCGCGTGAATTTTCTTCCCGTGGCGCAGGTTTGCCGCCAGCATCGCCCGTCCCGCCGAATCAGGCCAGAGGCCAAGTTCTGTGGAGGTCCTTCCGATCAATTCATTCCGCGTATAGCCAAACCGCCGCTCGAAAGCCTCGTTCACCTCAATAAATCGTCCATCCTCAAGCGCTGTCACCGAGAGTGCGATTGGGGCAAAGCGAAATACCTTCTTAAAACACTCCGCAGAAGCCCTGCGATCCTCTTCAGATTGGGCCAGCACTTGTTCGGCGCTGCGTAAATCCGAGAGCCGCCGTTCAAGTTCTGCCGCATAAATCTCTGCTCGTTCGTAGAGGCGTGCGTTCTGAATGGCCACGACTGCCGATACCGCGAGCGATTCAGTGATCCGCAAATGCTCCGGCAGAAGGTGCCCTGGCTGCGTGTGCGCAACGGTCAGAATTCCGACGACCTGATCTGCAGCCCGTAACGGAACCCCGGCCCATGATCGCACCGAAACCTGCATCGGCAGATTGCGCCACTCTTTCCATGAGCTCGTGTCAGATACGAGGATCCCGTTTCCGCTTTTGAGAGCAGACGCCAAGACCGGATATGTGGAAGCGTCCAGAGTTTCAATACCTGCGGATTCATTGCCTTCAAGCGCGCTGCCGTGGGATTCCCGGGCGAGAAAGAGCCTTGCGTCCGCCTCGACAAGGAAGATCTGAGCCGCGTCATAAGGGACGAGGGTGTGCAGCGTGTGAAGCAATGTGTCGAGAACCGGATTGAGACGGAGCTCCCTTGCAAGCGCGAGAGTCGCGCTCCGCAGTGCGTGCGCCTCACGCAATGCCGAGCGTGCCGTTTCGAGGCTGCGATTTCTCTCTTCTTCTGCCCGCCGGCGTTCCGTGATATCGCGAAAAATGACGAGATGTCGATCAGGCACGAAATTCCTTGAGAGCGCATATTCAACCGTCAGGGTTGCTCCCGTCGATCGAACCATTTCCATTTGCCCGTGATCGTGGCTCGCTACCGCCTGCAGTGCCTCGCCGATTGGGGCTTCTGATGGAATGGCGCAGAATGATGCAATCGGCTGACCAAGCAGCCGTTCCGGCCTCACCCCAAGGAGCTTCAGCGCCGCAGGATTGGCATGACTGCAGATCCCCAGTTCATCGAGAACCACGATTGAATCGAGAGCGCTCTCAAACACGGCACCAAGCTCACGTGTCCGGTTTTCAAGAATCCCACCGGCCGAGCGAATCGCGGATCGCGTCAGATATATGGATCGTGCCAGCAGCGCGACGATGAGCCCCAGTGCCGCCAGAGAAATCCCGAACAGAATATTGCCAGATTGATGGTGTCGTGAAAGCAGCAGAGCCACGGCGCAGGTCAGAGCGGCACAGACCGTAGCGATGGAACCGGCTCTCCAGACACGGCTCAAAGCAGCCGGAGAAACAAGGACGCGGCGGTCTGGAATCGGAGGAGGCATGATCCCGGTTTCACTGTGAGCGCCTGGATTACAAGAGCCGCCCAACAATGAAACATTGTGCCACCGTCGTGGCAATGGAATCTTGATTTGAAAAAGCGACGTTCCAAATGGGAAGAAACCTGGCCGTAAACTAGCTTAAACCCCTTTAAGCAGTTCAGAAACCGACATCTCATAGCTCACCGCGAGCATTTCCAGGGCTCGAAGACCGGCTTCTCGACGGCCGTTCTCCAATTCTGAAATGTGACTCCGTCCCAGGCCGGATTCGGCGGACAAATACGCCTGCGTCCATCCCCGCTTACCTCGGAGTGCTCGAAGACGCTGACCGAGCCGTACGCAGATATCCGTTGCCACCTTCTCAGAGTGGAGATATTCTTAAGGCGCGATGTTGTGTATGAACAACATCACGCCCCATCGAACCTTGCTCGCCACCGGCATCGACGGCGACTCCACGCGTCGTGCGGCTGGCTTGATCAAAGGTGATCGGGCTGACGTGACCCAGAGCACACGATGAGTTCCGAAGGCGTGTTGCGGATCCCGGTGGTATCACGTGATGAGGGCAGCCGTCTCCCATCTGCGGAGAAGTGCGCAAACGATCAGGATGATGCCGCTGTGCACTCCAATACCGGCTTAGCGCAGCCAGTGGCATTGGATCGCGATGATACCGCTCTGCTTGAGAGCATCGCGGACGGCAATCAAGAGGCACTTGTCGGCCTCTTCCGCCGCTACGCGCGTATGGTGCGGAGCGTGGCGCTCCGCATTCTTCGCGACGCGTCGGAGGCGGACGACCTAGTTCAGGAGGTTTTTCTCTTCATATTTCGCAAAGCATCCCTTTTTGACCCAGCTCTCGGCTCCGTCCGTTCCTGGCTGGTCCAGGTCACCTGGCACCGCGCAATCGACCGGCGCCGCTACCTTGCGGCACGCCACTTCTACACCAGTGTTGAACTGGAGGAGGATCTGCTGGAGTCGGACGCTGGCCATGGGGTGCTGAGGTTCTACGAAGATTCGATGGAGGGGGCGCTGGGGCGGGAAACGCTGCGCAGGATCGACGAGTCGCTTTCCGAGGACCAGCGCCGGGTCATTCGCCTGTACTTCTTCGAGGGGCAAACGGTTGGGGAAATAGCCACCCTGCTCGGCCAGACACCGGGCAATGTCCGGAATCACTATTATCGTGCTCTGGAGAAGATGCGCCGCGAAATCTTTCCGGCTCAACTGTGCAAGAGATGAGCGACATGATACAAAATGGCTCCAGCGGAGGAGCGCGGCCGTTGCCGTCCGGCGAATCCCATGACGTGTTCCTGGAACTCTGCGCCCTTTCAGCGACCGATGCCCTGAGCGCCCAGGAAAGAGAGCGTCTCAGCCGGCATCTCGACGACTGCGCCGAATGCCGTGGGGCGCTGGAGCAATACAAGGCTTTGATCGCAGCCGGAGTCCCCGCCGCGTTTCTCGACCGGACCCGTGAAGAGAGTTTCAATTCCGATCCGGGATGGTCGCTTGAAGAAGCGGAAGCTCGGCTGCTCGCTCACCTTGACAATGAAGACAAGCCAGCTGGAGCTGACTTCCCGGTACCCGTACCTGTCTCTTCCTTCGACGGGCTGGGAGCGTCGGAAAGTACCGTTCCCCGTGTGGATACTCTGTGGCGGCATCTGTGGCTGCAGGCGGTTGCCGCGCTGCTTCTGGTCGTCGCCCTCGGCTCCACCGTCTACCGCTTAGGGCTCGACCGTGGTGCGCAGACGGCACAGATCGCAGCGAAGACGCCGGAGCCGTCGCGGAGTTCTTCGCCGGCGGAAGCCAACGCCGAATTGGCGCGCGCCGAAGCAGCGGTGCGGGAGGGCAAAGCTCAGCTGGCTGCTTTCGATGCCCGAATCAAAAAACAGAATGCGGAGATCGATGATCTCGAAGCGCAGAACCGGCAGTCTCGGACGGATCTCGGCAGTTCCGCTCAAAAGCAGGCCAGCCTCAAACAGGCCCGAAACGATCTTGCCCAACAGTTGGCCGCGGCCCAGGCGAATCTCGATCAGGCTCGGCAGCAACTCGGGGATGCTTCGGCCGAGAACTCCAGGGACACCCTGGAGGTAAGCGCGCTGCGCCAGCAGATCGACGACCTGAACAACAGTGTGGCCGAGCGCGACCAGAGTCTGGCCCGTGCCCAGGCGCTGCTCGACCATGACCGGGACATCCGCGATCTGATGGGCTCGCGCAATCTGTACATTGCCGAAGTGTACGATGTCGCCAAAAACGGTCAGACGAAGAAACCCTTCGGGCGCGTCTTCTACACGAAGGGCAGGTCGCTGATCTTCTATGCCTACGATCTCGACGAGCAGCCAGGCATCCGGGATTCGAGCACGTTTCAGGCATGGGGCAGCCGCGGCCCCGACCGATCCGAGGCGGTCAGCCTCGGCATCTTCTATCAGGACAAGGTCGCCAATAAGTGCTGGGTCCTCAAAGCCGAGAATCCGAAGGCGCTGTCCGGCATCGACGCCGTTTTCGTCACGGTCGAGCCGCACGGAGGGAGCAGCCATCCAAGCGGCAAACCTCTTCTCTACGCGTACCTTCATATCGAACCGAACCATCCGTAGGCGCATCCGGCTGTCAGGCCGAATCCATCGTCTCCACGCTGGATCTGCGGCGCCTTCAGGTCGGGATTCGGTGACATTTCCACGATCGTGACTGGATAAGGCCTGCAGGTCCTCGAGCTGCAGCGTTCGGGCATCCCGAACTGCGCGGTGTCTGGTATTCCGACCACTGTTTCTGGAGTGGGACTGCATCGCATCGGGAATCTCTGAATCTTGTGATAAAGAAATGCCGGGTCCTGCGTAGACAGGGTGAACCGAGATTCATTCCCTTAATCCCCAGGAGCCTCGAGTGAGACTGAGACAATACCTGTGCCTGGTGCTGCTTTCCCTTCTTGCTTTGTGCGCCGCCATTGCCCAGTCAACCAGCGCAGTGATCAGCGGCCTCGTGGTCGACCCCAACGGAAGGCCGATCCCGGGCGCTGCCATCGAGATGGTCAACGATGCGACCGGCATTCGCTATCCGGGACTCACGAACGGCGACGGCATCTACGATATTCCCAATCTTCCGCCCGGTCCCTATCGCCTCCAGGTTTCGAAACCAGGCTTCAAGACGCTGATCAAACCCGACATTGTTCTGCGGACCGAAGACGCCCTTGCCATCAATTTCACGCTGCCCGTCGGGGCGACGATCGAGACCGTGACGGTGAAGGGTGAAGCGTCCTCCCTTGACACCGAATCCGCCGCCGTCAGCACGGTAATCGACCGTGAGTTCGTCGGAAATCTGCCCCTGAACGGGCGCAGCTTCAATACGCTTCTGCAGCTCACTCCGGGAGTGGTCATCGCGCAGCAGCCAGCGTCGGGATCGCTCGGCGGCGCCCCGGGGCAGTTCAGCATCGGCGGCCAGCGCACCGACGCCAACAGCTTCACCGTCGACGGCGTCTCCGCCAACTTCGGCGTGTCCACGACCGGCGTGTATTCGGGGGATTCAGGCACCGGCACGGCTCAGGCGTTCAGTGTGCTCGGCGGCACGAGCAGCCTCGTTTCCGTCGAAGATCTCGAGGAGTTCCGCGTCGAGACCTCATCCTTCGCCCCTGAGTTCGGCAAAACCCCCGGCGGTCAGGTCATGCTGACGACGCGCTCGGGCGCCAACGACTTGCACGGCGGACTCTACGAGTATTTCCGCAACGACGTGATGGACGCGAACAACTGGTTTGCCAATAACGCCGGAGAACCTCGCCCCGCCGAACGCCATAACGACTTCGGCGGGTTCCTGGGAGGACCGATCGTCCGCAACCGCACGTTCTTTTTCTTGTCCTATGAAGGCGCGCGTCTGCGTCTCCCCCAAACGACCATCACGCAGGAGCCTTACCTGAACGACACGACGTGCGTGGCGCCTGCCGCCGTGGCGCCTCTGCTCCTGGCTTTCCCAAAACCGACCAGCGACCAGTCGGATGCGACCTGTACCGGGTTATTCACCGGGAGCTACTCGAACAGTGCCACTCTCGACGCGACATCGCTGCGCATTGACCACACCCTCAGCAGCCGGATAGCGCTGTTTGCCCGGTACAACTACGCGCCGTCCTCGATGATTGCCCGCCAGTATGCACTAAGCATGCTGGCCACCACGCCGGTGCGTACTCAGACGGCCACGGTCGGCCTGAATATGCAGCTGAGCCATTCGGTTGCTGACACACTGCGCGCCAATTATTCCGAACAGGATTCGGATGATATCAACAGCCTTGACACATTTGGCGGCGCTGCACCGCCGGCTGCCAGCCTGCTGGTCGGCTCGCTCAGCCCGGCGGACACTCTTGGCGAGTTTGACGCGCTCGACAGCAATTTCTACGCGACCGGTCCGGTGGAACGTAACCGTGCTCGCCAGGTGGATGTGATCGACAACCTGGACAGGAGCGTCGGGACGCACGAGCTGAAGTTCGGCGTCGATTTTCGAACTATCTATCTTGACAAGATCGCCTACAACAGCGGAGTCGCCATGCTGGCCCTGTCCATTCCGGGCCTTATCAGTTCCGGCGCGGTCGATGAGCTTGGCCTCACGCATATCGCTCCCGCGCACTTTGTCACCGATTCCACCTCTCTTTTTGCTCAGGACAGCTGGAAGGCTACTCCCCGGCTCACCGTCACCTGGGGGCTGCGTTGGGAGCTGGACCCGGCTCCCAGACCGCGCAGCGGAACTCTGGCGGCCTCCTGGAGAGATGTGAACGATCCTGGCCAGCTGGCGCTGGCCCCGTGGGGCACACCGCTATGGTCTACGACCTGGGACGATCTTGCTCCCCGCGCGGGAGTCGCCTGGCGGCCAGCGGCTCTCGCCGGCACTGTCGTTCGCGGCGGCGTTGGCCTGTTCTACGATCTCGGCAACGGGGGAGCCGCCGACGCAGCGGCTTTTTTCCCGGGCTCGATCAGCCGGGTTCTGCTCGATGTGCCGCTGCCCTTCGCTGCTCAAAGCAGCGACCTGCCAGCGGTTTCGCTCGGCCCGCCATACCCCCTCGTGAAAGCCTTCGATCCGGGTCTGGTTCTGCCGCGATCGTGGGAATGGAATCTGGCTGTGGAGAAGGGCTTTAACGGCCATCAGGTAGTTACGGTGACTTATGCCGGACAGAAGGGACAGGATCAGCTGCGCCAGCAGGACTATTACCAGCCCAATCCGGATTTTGCCAGCGCCTTTCTGTTTACCAACAACTCTGCCTGGTCAAACTACAACTCGCTCCAGGTGCAGTACCGGGCGGCCATATCCGGCAGGCTGCAGACGCTGCTGAACTATACGTATTCTCATTCTCTTGACAATGCTTCAAACGACGCCGTTCTTGGACTCGCCAATACCATCGTCTCCGCCGCGCGTGATTACGCTTCGTCGGACTTTGATATTCGGCATAGTTTCTCCGGCGCTGTAACCGCCAGCGCGCCGGCATTTGCCGGACCGATGTTTCTGCGCGCGATCGGGCAGCGATGGTCGCTTGCAACCGTGGCTGTGGTTCGCACCGGATTTCCCTTCAACGCGTCCTATCTCGGGCTTTCTGCTGCGACGGGAGGCTATGCCGCGGTGCGGCCGGATCTGGTTCCGGGACAGCCGTTCTGGATCCGGAATCCGGATGCCGCAAAGGGAGAGTCGCTCAACCCGTCAGCTTTCTCGATTCCGACCATCCCTCGTCAGGGAACCGAAAGCCGGAACGATATCCCGGGATTCGGCCTGAGCGAAATCGACTGCACGCTCGCCCGCACCTTTCCGTTGTTCGAGACCTGGCAGCTCAAATTTCAGGCCGACGCTTTCAATATTGCGAATCATCCCAATTTCGCCGATCCGGAGGGCGTGCTCAACGAGGGTCCGACCTATCTGGAATCTACGCAGATGCTGAACACCGCTCTGGGTGGACTGAATCCGCTTTTTCAGGAGGGTGGCCCCCGGTCCCTTCAGCTGTCTCTCAAGCTCAGCTTCTGATTCGCCATTCACCCCGATCCAGGCGCGGATCGGAAGGAGAGCCCATCTGTGCCCGCGATTCGCCAACTCATGTGCCTGTGGGCATTGCTCGTTTCGATCGGGGCGGGACCGTTGCTCGAGCAGTGCCCGGCTCAGTGCCGGACCGGGCAGCGGCGCGTCACGGTGGCGGACGGAATCGAAATGGGCGAATTTGCTCCTCCCGTTCCCTCACTCCTGCCCGAGCCTGATGCTCCAGGATTGTTTTCCCCCGATGGATCCCGCTTTGCAGTGATACTGAGCCGCGGCGATCTGCGGGATAACACAGTCCGCTACACTCTGTTCGTTTATACAACCGCCGCCGCGTTCCATTCGGCAACACCGCTGGCCTCGCTGACCATGGCCTCAGATTCGAACGATCCTGCCATTGCGGATCTGCACTGGCTTCCCGACAATCGGACTTTGCTCTTCCTCGGAGAGAAGCCGGATCGTCGGGCGCAAATCTTTTCCTTCGATTCCACAACCCGGAAGCTGAGCCGCCTGACCAATCACCCCACGTCCATCGTCCGCTTC
The DNA here is from genome assembly GCA_030041435.1 of Acidobacteriaceae bacterium. Lineage (GTDB taxonomy): Bacteria > Acidobacteriota > Terriglobia > Terriglobales > Acidobacteriaceae > Palsa-343. Next base: position 6,544 of record JASHNW010000047.1, on the reverse strand, counting down.
GACGCCAGCGATGACGCACGCGTGATCGTGTTCGAGGCCGACCCGGCCCGGATCGATTTTTTGCATACTCCTGAGACAGCGCGGCATGGTTTCCGCGTTGACGGCGAGGAACTGAGCGAACTCCTGCTCTCCGGCTACCGCGGCACGCTCCCGGAGTCCTTCGAGAGCCGGGAAATGTTTGTGATCATCGGCAACGGGCCGCCTCGGAAGGTTCCTCTGAGCGCCGGCATCTGGCCTTTTATGAGCCTGCTGGTTTCTCCCGACGGCCGGTATGCTCTCTTCGAAGCCATGGTGCGTCGCATTCCGGAAGACTGGAAGCTCTATGAAAACCCGGCATTGAAGGTGTACACGAGTGCGCCCAGGCCGCCGCATTCCTATGCATTCGTGAGGAGCTATTTCCTCCTCGACACGGCGAAGGGTCAGGCGCTTCCTCTTTTGGACGCGCCCAAGGACTGGCCTCAGGATGGCGTTTTCTGGCTGGACGCGGGGAAATCGCTTGTTCTCTCGCATTCTTATCTTCCGCTCGAGGGAGTCAGCGCGCAGGTGCGGAAGGAACGCGAACAGCACACTGCGGTCGTCGAGGTCGCGCTGCCTTCGCGGCAGATGACATTAGTCGACAGCGATTCCGTGACAGCGACCGCCTGGAATGCCTCGACGGGAAATCTGGTTGTATCCGGTGATGGCGGCGTCCGGCGAACTTACCATCGCAGAGGGAAGGTTTGGCAGGCGGTCGCCGGAGCCGGGGCGGCAAGCCCGGAACGCAAACCTTCGCTCGCGATCGTCGAAGACCTCAATCAGCCGCCCCGGCTGTGGTTGTCCGATGCCGCCGGCGCGCAGAAAGTGATGCTCATCGACCCTAATCCGCAGTTCGGCCGGCTGTGCTTCGGCCATGAGCAGCTCACGGAATGGAAAGCCTCCGACGGCCGTACCCTGGTAGGCGGACTCTATCTGCCGCCTGATTACTCTCTCGGCAACAAATACCCCCTCGTTATCCAGACCCACGACTTCGAGCCGCATCGTTTCCGCATCGACGGTCCCTGGCACAGCGGCTATGCCGGCCAGGCGCTGGCAGCCAAGGGAATCGTCGTGCTGCAGCTGGCAAATCAGAGTACTGGGTCGGGGACTCGGAACGAAGGTCCGCTGGCAATGGCAGCCTACGAGAGCGCGATCGATCACCTGACCAGCGTGGGAATTGTCGATCCGAGACGCGTCGGAATCCTCGGTTTCAGCCGCTCCGTCTACCGGGTGAGCTATACCCTGACGCATTCGAAATACCGGTTCCGGGCTGCCACACTCGAAGACGGAATCGATGGGAGCTATTTCCAGGCGGTGATCTCGCCGGCCTACGAAGGCCCGGACGCGGCTGCCCTGAATGGCGCACCGCCGTGGGGAGATGGACTCGGCAACTGGGTCGAGCATTCCCCACTTTTCAACATCGACCGCGTCTCCTGCCCGATGCGCATCCAGGCCTACGGAATGAGTTCCCTCCTTTCCATGTGGCCGTGGTATTCGCTTCTGATGGAGCGGAAGATGCCGGTCGATCTGATCCTGCTTCCCGATGCACCCCATGAGATCGTTAAACCCTGGGAGCGGCTCGTTTCGCAGCAGGGCAATGTCGACTGGTTCGCGTTTTGGCTGGCCGGTGAACAAGACCCTTCGCCCGTCAAAGCTGCGCAGTATGAACGCTGGCGCCGGTTTCGGACAACGCTCGCGAGCAGCCCGTCGCGGGATGGTCCTCCTGCCCATTGAGCCTGTCTTGCCTGAATCGGAATCGTGGCCGGGGGGTCACGCGCGCCATGAATCCCCCGGCCCGGTTTCGTGATGATGATTACTCATCGGCCTGGTAAGCAGGTCCGGTGGACGGCAGGATTCCTCCTTCTGAATCCGGCTTGTCGCTGCCCTTGGCGAGGCTGGACTGAATCGCCTCGGTCGCGGCCATAACCAGAAGGATTTCCGGTTTGCGGTATTCCATAGTTGACACCTCCTTTCCGTGTGTAATCCCGGAGCGGCAATGCCGCGCGGGTTAATCCGGCCCTCACTGCCAATCCTCGCTGCGATCCGCGTGATCCGATCACCTCGAACCGGGACGAGGAAGAGCTCGCGCTTCGAGATGCATTCTGCGCGTGAGGGAGCGAAGACGACGAGCTCGGTCGCTGTCCAGCTCTTCGGGCGTTCGTGTCGGGTCGTCGCAGCCCAGAACACAGGCAAAGACGGCGAGGAGCGGGCAGAGGGCGAGTAGTTCGTCAATTTGCTTTGCGGGCCATTCCCGCCTCCACAGTTCGAGATAGGCCTCACGGGCCCGCCTGCGGCAGCGCGGAGCGCCGGCCAGCAGTTCAAGGTAGGCCAGGGTTATGAAGGGAGGGCCAACGTGGCATTCAGCCCAGTCAAGAAAAACCGTGTCACTCTCCCCGATCGAAATGTTCCCGGCGCTGAAATCCGAGTGACCCGCAGTATCGGGGGCTCTCAGGGCGTCGAGGCGGAGGCACGCCTCTTTTAACTTCGCTGCGATGGTCAGGAATTCTGCTGCACCGAGCGCGACAGGGGGAACTCGGGGCTGCATCTTCATCAGAGCACCCATCCTGCTCAGGCAGAGCTCGATCGCGCCATGAAGGCAGCGGGCGCGCAGATCACGCCCACCCGCCGCCAGCAGATAGCCGGTGCAGGGAATCGAGCCCATCTGGAATTCACTGAGAGAGCGGGCAGCAGTCTCCCACTGCGCGCCCGCGGTCTGCTCGTCCGGTCGTCTGCCGGCAGCCTCGATGCTGAGCCAGGCTCGCCAGTCCTCCTGGAAGGCCAGCACGCGGGGGATGTGGGGGACGGCCGCGGCGGAGAGGACTTCAGTGATCGCGAATTCCCGAGCACATTCTGCGCCGACGGCTTTGAACCAAACCGCCGGACCGCTGGTCGAAAAGCGCAGCAGGGCATAGTCGGGCCCCAGGCTGTACTGGGACCAGACCTCTCCGAGTCTCAGGCCGGATCCCGCCAGAGAGTCTTCTGTCCAGGCGCGAATCTCCTCGAGCCACCCCGCAGCAACAAAGCGTCCCGCCAGCTTTCCGGCGGCGTAAGCGTGGATTCGTGCCAGCGCCGACCACAGCGTCGCCTGGGCGTCGGGTGCAAAGTTGTCCCAGGGGATCGCGCTCACCGGCAACCAGGCGTGCCCGGCCGGCGCGCAGGAACCGATAGCATCGACAACGCTGTACGCGGGCCGATTCCGCAGCTCCGGTACAACGCAGAAACGGCCGACCGTCCGCATTCCGAGATATCTCTCGATTCCTGGCAGGAGGTTGGGCGCGATTCTCTGCCGCGCCGGGACTTCGATCGACGGTAAGCGATAGCCGGGAGCCCGGCCGGAGACCAGAACTTCTGTGTCGCGCTTGCGCAAAATGACAACCAGGCACCGCATCACCTCCTGTTCGTTCGGAGGGGCCACGGCTACGGGTCTTGATGAGGTCAGACTCTGCATTGCGTCACCTCGCCTGTTCCGGCAGGCTCCGGATCCCGGCTGCCGCCCCGCTGATCAGTCGAGCGGCGCGATGAGCTGCCAATCAGCCTCGCTCGCAGCATTCCGCACCGCGAGAGTGAGGCGAACCACTGTTCAAGCGCCATCGTGCGCATGAGGGGGATAAGCGGTATGTCGCTGCCCGCACAGGCCGCATGGAGAGCGCTCCTGTACTTCGCGGCATCGGCAATGCCGGCTTCTTCGGATGCGATACTGCCCGACGCGGCGAGCGTCCTCAGATGCTGCTCCGCGCGTCGTATCGGAGCCGCGCTGATGAATGCCTTGCGCGGCCGATTGAGAACTGCGTCCGGCACGATGCCGCGCAGGGCCCGGCGCATTAGAGAGCGGCGCTGCCCGGGACGAATCAGCTGTTCTCTCGGAATCGCAAACAGGAACTCAAGCAGGTCGCGATCGAGGAATGGATAGCGCCGCTCGAACGGATGGCCGGGAAATGGATCCACACATCCGAGCTGCCGCCGAATTCCTTCTAGCGCGTCGGCGTTCTCCTGGAAGCTGGGCGGGGGACCCATCCAGCGCAGTCTCCGGTGATAGCCGTTAAGCGCAGCTTTCTGGCGTGAAACAAAGTCAGGCAGCAGCCATGGAATCTCCCTCTGCCCGCTGAAAGCGATCAGGGAAGGTGGCATAAACGCGCGCACCGTATCACGAAGGAGATGAATCCATGGCCGCCGCTGTACCAGTGCCCAGACCATCATCCGTCGCCAGAAGGAGAGGAACTCTGTGCGCGCCAGCAGGTTTGCCAGTTCCGGCACCGCCGTGGGCACGCCGCCCAGAAACTCGTCGCCGCCGATCCCGGAGAGCAGGACTCGATGGCCGCGGCTGAGCATGAACTCCACGACCGGATCGCGGTGCGGGATGGCTCCGGGACGACAACGGAAACCGGCGCTGCCGTCGTCCGCCTCCGGACGCACAGCATTCGCATCGACTTGCAGCCCGGTTTGACCGCGCTGGGCCTCGACTTTCGTGAACCATGGGCGTTCGTTCCAGTGAGGCTCGCTCTCGTTATACCAGGAGACAGTATCGATCTTCGGCGCGCCGGAGGCCGCTGTCAGCTGGTCGGCGACGCAAACGATCGCCGATGAATCCATACCGCCGCTTAGCTCCGCAAGGACAGGCGAGCTCGAGCGCAGCCGCCTGCCGACCGACTGCCGCAGGAGCTCGAGAAAGTGCCCTTCATAGTCTTCATCATTTCCGTAGCGGATCCTTCGCTTGCCGTCGAAATCCCAGTAGCGGTGAACAGTAACGCTCCCTGGCCGAATGGTCACCACCGAAGCCGGAGGGACACGATGGATTTCGCGGAAGGGGGTCAGATGCGCCGCCGGGAACGCCCCCAGCCATCCGGCAAGATACTCTTCGTCGAGGGCGAAATCTCGTCCCGACAGCAGAATCAACGGATCCGGAACGCTCGACCACTGCGCCGAATTCATCTCGACCACATAGCACAGATGCCGGGTCGCGAGAATATCGACGGCCAGGAGCAGGCGGCGTTCACGCGGAATCCACAGCGAGAGAGCCCAGTCCCCAGTGAGCCTGGCAAAGCAGTCCGGTCCCCATCGGGACCACGCCGCGGCAATGACTTCGACATCGGAACGCGAACTCGGTTCGGAAGCACCGAGCATGCCGAGGATCTCCCGGCCATTGTCAAGCCGCCCTTCCCAGAGCAGAACCTCTCCGCAATCGAGGACCATCGGCTGCTTACGGGGTCGCCTTTCAGTTGTCTCAAAGGGGAACCACAGCAGTTCTGCTTCCTGATCGTGATACCTCGACCGGCCTTCCGGCCCCCAGGGTGCGAGCAGTTCCCCGACACAATCCGGAAGAGCGGAGGGCATGGGCGTCCCGTCGAAATTCCATCTGCCGTATTGCGCTGCCACAGTCGCCTCCGGTTTTTCGGGATTCAGCAGCGGTCGAGGACCGCATAAAGCTCCGCGACATAGGGTTTGTCATTGACAACTTTTCCGTCGACTTCGACCCATGCATGGGCCTGGAACGGAACGGTCTGAGCTCCGATCACAAGCTGGGCCGCGAAGCCTGCTGTTCGCAGCAGGCAGGTGGTTGCCGCCGAGCGATGCAGACACGAAACCTGCTTCCAGTACCAGACCGAGGCCCTGTCGACGGCTCCACCGATCGCCTCGATCGCATCCGGATTGCCCGGCGCCGCGCCGACCGGCGTCCTGCGCAGTCGCTCATACATTCCCGCGAAATCCTTACGGGAGAGACAGAAATCGATCCGGATCATTTCGGTATATGCCTTTAAGGTAAGCAGGGACATGGCCGTCTCCCCTCCCGTCCCGAACTAGGACTCAAGCAAAGAGTGGCTTTTCAAGTTGGCGAGAAACTCACCGGTGTCCGACTCCGCCACCATGGCATCGGCGGAGAACTGGCGGACGAGCATGGAAGTGATTTCTTCCTGTACCCGGCCGCTCTCGATCATCTGCAGAATGCGCGATCCGGTCAGGTTAAAGCGGAAGATGCGGCCCCGGGCAATATCGAGAACCACCGCGCCGTCGGCGGTATAAGTGGTGCGCAGATTGTCGGAGAGATTCGGCATAGGATCGCTACCTGGGGGATAAGTCCGCCGCGATACCCGCTTACTGTGCCGGGAAATTTCCTTTTTCGCCAGTGATCTGCCCAGATATTCGGAGAAACGACAATGCGGCGGAGGATACTAATTTCACTCGATACTGTCTGAGATCGCGGTGAGCGGACAGTCTGATGCCTGCGGCAGTGGGCGTGATGGAACGCGGCGCATCACAGCCACGATCTGCCCGACAACTTCCACATCGCGTCCAGGAAGCAGCAACTCAGGCGATCGCGTTCGGTCCGATTCCGCATAGAGCACAAGATTCTCGCCCTCTAAACTGCAGCAGGCGCATCGGTGCTCGCCGTCGCGGTCAATGAGAATCCAGGCGGGCTGCTGCCACGGAGGCTGACCGGGCAGACGACGAGGCTTCTTTTTGCGGCGATCCACCAGGGCGAGCAGGCTTCCCCCGGTGTGTGTCGGCAAAAACGGCTGGTTTCCCGAGAGGC
>JASHNW010000046.1 GCA_030041435.1 Acidobacteriaceae bacterium | reverse complement strand
CCCGCCAGGCCTTCGTCCAGCTGCTTCTTGAACATCTCGACGCCGGTCACCACCGTCTTGCGCGTCTCGCGGAAGCCCACGATCTCCACTTCCTCGCCCACCTTCACCTTGCCGCGCTCGATGCGCCCGGTGACCACCGTGCCGCGCCCCGAGATCGAGAAAATATCCTCGATCGGCATCAGGAAGGGCTGATCCACGGCACGCTGCGGCAGCGGCACCTGCTTGTCCACCGCCTCCATCAGCTCGTCGATCTTGGCTTCCCACTGCGCTTCGCCGTTCAGCGCGCCCAGCGCCGAGCCGCGGATCACCGCAACGTCGTCGCCCGGGAACTGATACTTGGTCAGCAGCTCGCGCACTTCCATCTCCACCAGATCGATCAGCTCCGTGTCCTCGACCGCGTCGCACTTGTTCAGGAACACGAGCACGTAGGGCACGCCCACCTGGCGGGCCAGCAGCACGTGCTCCTTGGTCTGCGGCATGGGGCCGTCGGTGGCCGCCACCACCAGGATCGCCCCGTCCATCTGCGCCGCGCCGGTGATCATGTTCTTGATGTAGTCGGCGTGGCCCGGGCAGTCCACGTGCGCGTAGTGCCGGTTGGCCGTCTCGTACTCCACGTGCGCGGTCGCGATGGTGATGCCGCGCTCCCGCTCCTCAGGCGCATTGTCGATCGAATCGAAGCTCCGAAACGTATTCTTCGGATTGTGCTTCTGCAGCACCTTCGTGATCGCCGCCGTCAAAGTCGTCTTGCCGTGATCGATGTGCCCGATCGTCCCCACGTTCACGTGCGGCTTCGACCGGTCAAACTTTTCCTTCGCCATAAAAGTCCTGATTCCCTTTCGTAGCTTGTACCGCCTGTTTCATCTCGGAGCGCCGGCTGTCCGGCTCCAGCCCCAAAAACCCGTCTCGTCTTACTTGCCCTGATTGCGCCCGATGATCTCTTCGGAAATCATCCGGGGCGCTTCCTCGTAACGCGCAAACTGCATGGTGTAGGAGGCGCGGCCCTGCGTCGACGAGCGAATGTCGTTCACGTAGCCGAACATCTCCTTGAGCGGCACCATGGCTTTGATCACCTGCGAGCCGCCCACATGCTCCATGCCTTCGATCCGGCCGCGGCGCGAGTTGATGTCGCCGATGATGGTGCCCATGTGCTCTTCGGGAACAGTGACTTCGACGGCCATCACCGGCTCCAGCAGCACCGGAGAGGCTTTGCGCGCGGCTTCCTTGAAGGCCAGCGAACCGGCGATCTTGAAGGCCATTTCGTTGGAGTCAACTTCGTGGTAGCTGCCGTCGTACAGGATGGCTTTGAAGTCGACCACTTCGTAACCGGCGAGAATGCCGCCCAGCGCCGCTTCGCGAATGCCGTGCTCGATCGGCTTGATGTACTCCTTCGGCACCACGCCGCCTCTGATCTCGTTAATGAACTCGACGCCTTTGCCCGGCTCGTTCGGCTCCAGACGAATCTTCGCATGGCCGTAGTTGCCGGAGCCGCCGGTCTGGCGGATGTACTTGCCTTCCGCCTCGGCAACCTTGCGCACCGTCTCGCGGAACGCCACGCGGGGCTCGCCGACATTGGCTTCGACCTTGTGCTCGCGCTTCATGCGGTCGATTAGGATTTCGAGGTGCAGCTCGCCCATGCCGCTGGTGATGGTCTGGCCGGAATCGGGGTCGGTGCGGACCTTGAAGGTTGGATCTTCTTCGGCCAGCCGCGCCAGGGCGACGCCCATCTTTTCCTGATCGCCTTTGGTTTTCGGCTCGACTGCGACGGAAATGACCGGCTCGGGAAAATCGATGGCGCTCAGCGCAATGGCATGATGCGGATCGCACAGCGTATCGCCCGTCTTGATTTCCTTTAGGCCTACGCAGGCGCAAATATCGCCGGCGTAGATCTCGGTGATCTCCTCACGCTTATTGGCGTGCATCTTCACCAGGCGCCCCACGCGCTCCGTGCGCCCGGACCGCGGATTCAGCACCGTGTCGCCCGTCTTGAGCGAGCCCGAGTACAGCCGGATGAAGCCCAGCTTGCCGTACTGGTCGTTGATGAGCTTGAAGGCCAGCGCCGAGAAGGGCTCGTCGTCCTTCGGTTCGCGCTTCAGCACCACGCCGGGATGATGCGGATCGATGCCCTCGATCGCGGGGACATCCAGCGGGCTGGGCAGGTAATCGACGACTGCGTCGAGCAGCGTCTGCACGCCCTTGTTCTTGAACGCGGAGCCGCACAGCACCGGGAAGACCTTCATCTCGATGGTGGCGCGGCGGAGAGCCTTCTTCAGCTCATCGGCGGTCGGCGTTTCGCCTTCGAGGAACTTGTGCAGCATCTCGTCGTCGTTTTCGGCGACGGTTTCGATCAGCTGCATGCGGAACGCTTCCGCCTTCTTCTGCAGCTCGGGCGGAATCGGCTCTTCGGAGTACTCGGCGCCCATGGTCTCGTCGTGCCACAGGATCGCCTTCATCTCGATCAGATCGACGACACCCTTGAATTTCGCTTCGGCGCCGATGGGAATCTGCGTCGCCACCGGCCGCGCGCCAAGGCGCTTGCGGATGGTCTCGATGACGTGCTCAAAGTCCGCGCCGGCCTTGTCCATTTTGTTGACGAAGCAGATGCGGGGAACCTTATATTTATCGCCCTGCCGCCACACGGTCTCGGTCTGCGGCTGCACGCCGGAGACGGAATCGAACAGAGCGACGGCGCCGTCGAGGACGCGCAGGGAACGCTCCACCTCGGCCGTGAAGTCCACGTGGCCGGGCGTATCGATAATATTGATGCGGATGTCCTTCCAGGTGCAGGTGGTGGCGGCGGAGGTGATGGTAATGCCGCGTTCCTGCTCCTGTTCCATATAGTCCATCGTGGCGGTGCCTTCGTGCACTTCGCCGATACGATGGGTTATCCCCGTGTAATAGAGGATGCGCTCGGTCGTCGTCGTCTTTCCGGCGTCGATGTGCGCCATGATTCCGATGTTCCGGCAACGATTCAGCGGTACTTGTCGAGGCACAATACTCTCTCTTTGCTTCTTGCGGGCTTTGCAGCCCGCGGTTCACTCTGTGCTCCGAGCTGTGCGCTCAGAGCCCCTGCCCTTCTTACCAGCGATAGTGCGCGAAGGCCTTGTTCGCCTCGGCCATGCGATGCACGTCTTCCTTCTTCTTCATCGCCGCGCCGCGTCCATTGGCTGCATCGAGCAGCTCGTTGGTCAGCTTGTCGATCATGCCTTTTTCGCCGCGAGCCCGGCCGAAGCTTACCAGCCAGCGAATGGCCAGCGAGGTGCGGCGCTCCGGATTGACTTCCACGGGCACCTGATAGTTTGCGCCGCCGACGCGCCGGGTCTTGACCTCGAGCAGCGGCTTGCAGTTCTCGACCGCTTTCTTGAAGAGCGTGAGCGCCTCTGCGCCGCCCTTCTGCTCCAGGTTTGTCATGGCGGTGTAGAAGATGCCCTGCGCGGTCGACTTCTTGCCGTCCCACATCATCGAGTCGATGAACTTCGTCACCAGGGTCGAGTTGTACACCGGATCCGCCGCCACTTCCCGCTTCGCGATATGACCTTTTCTTGGCATGCTCTCTAATCCTTATTTCTTGCCCGCAGCTGCGCCGCCCTTGGCGCGCTTGGCTCCGTACTTGGAACGTCCCTGGTTGCGGCCAGCCACGCCCACCGAATCCAGCGTGCCGCGCACCACGTGATAGCGCACGCCCGGCAAATCCTTCACACGGCCGCCGCGGATGAGCACAATCGAGTGCTCCTGCAGGTTGTGGCCGATGCCGGGAATGTAGGTTGTCACCTCGATGCCGTTGGTCAGGCGCACGCGCGCCACCTTGCGCAGTGCCGAGTTCGGCTTCTTGGGGGTCTGCGTGTACACGCGGGTGCAAACTCCGCGCCGCTGCGGCGATCCCTGCAGCGCCGGCGACGCTGTCTTGTACCGCGGCGCCGTCCGTCCTTTTCTCACCAGCTGACTGAATGTCGGCAAAACCGTCTCCTTCGAACTTCCAATCCCGCTCAAACTCACACGCGACACGCAAAACCGGCTCTTCGTCTGCGCCCGCCAAACCCAATCGGGTTTAGCCCGCACGAAGGCCGATCTGCTTCGCGTCCGCTAACTTCTTCCCTGCTCCCGACGAGAACTTACGACGGTGACCGAGCGTGCCTTCAGCCCCGCCTTAAGGCGGAGCGTACGGAACAGCCGATTCCGTTTCGAAGTTCCGGCCCGCATAGCCTGCCAAGGTGGCAAGTGTCGCAGGCGCCGATGCGATCCAAACTACCCGGCTGCACCCATCGTTCCGCCGGAAATCGTTCCCGGCTGTGCAGCCCCTGCCCGCCCGCAGTTCCCCCGCTCAACCCAAGGAGAAAATTAGGTTTTCGGCAGCTTTTTGAGAATAGCACAGTTCTTTTCCAGGTCAAAATAGTTGGCGGCGCAAGGCTCCCTGAAGGCAGGATAGCCGTTCAGCTTGTCCTCCATGCGCAAATGGCAATTCGGCGACGGCGACAGTTGTCGAGTCTGCGCACGCCTGCCCGGAAAAGCCTCCCAGCCGTCGCGAGATGGCGACAAGCCTCATCGTCATCGGCTTCCCTCCTTGCGTATCATCGGAATTTCGGCAGGGGGTGATTGTTGCGCGTTGGCCTTATGACACGGGAGTATCCGCCCAATGTTTACGGCGGAGCAGGCGTTCACGTTGAATATCTGAGCCGCGAGCTGGCGCGCTCCATTGAGGTGGAAGTGCACTGCTGGGGCGACCAGCACAGCGACAGCGGCAACCTGCACGTCCGCGGCGGCCAGCCCTGGAGAGCCATCACTGAAGGCACCGACGCGAAATTCAAAACCGCTCTCGAAACCTTCAGCCTCAACCTGGCGCAGATGCTCTCCCTCGACGCTATCGATATCGTACACACGCATACCTGGTACGTATCGATGGCCGGATTTCTGGCGAAGAAGCTCTACAACATTCCGTTCGTCCTGACCACGCACAGCCTGGAGCCGCTGCGCGCATGGAAGGCCGAGCAGCTGGGCAGCGGCTACGCTATGAGTTCGTGGATGGAGCGGACGGCGATCCTCGACGCGGACGCTGTGATCGCCGTTTCGCAGGGCACCAGGCAGGACATCCTCCGCGCTTACCCGGATATCGATCCGGCGCGCATTCGCGTTATCTACAACGGCATCGATCCGGATGAGTATCACAAAGTCGATGCGAACGACGCCCTGATCAGGTACGGCGTCGATCCCGCAGTTCCCTACGTGCTCTTTGTAGGCCGTATCACCCGGCAAAAGGGAGTCACGCATCTGGTGGACGCCATTCCCCACCTGCCCCGGGAAACTCAGGTGGTCTTATGTGCCGGCGCGCCGGACACGCCGGAGATGGCCGCAGAGATGCGGGAAAAGGTCGAGCGCGCCCGTGCCGCTCACCCGCGCATCGTCTGGATCGAAAAGATGGTCACCAAAGCGGAAACCATCCAGTTCTACAGCAATGCGGCGGTCTTCTGCTGCCCCTCGGTGTACGAGCCTTTCGGCATCATCAATCTCGAGGCCATGGCATGCCAGGCCCCGGTGGTCGCCAGCGCCACGGGAGGCATTCCGGAGGTCGTGGCCGATGGCCAAACCGGCTACCTGGTCCCCTTCGAGCAGGACCCGGTCACCAGCTTCCCGATTCATCCGCAGAAGTTCTCCCGGGATCTGGCGGCACGCATTTGGGAACTGCTCGCCCATCCCGCAAGGGCACGCCAGTTTGGTCAGGCGGGGCGGCGGAGGGTGGAAGAGATGTTCTGCTGGAAGGCAATTGCCGCGCGGACCATTGCGCTTTATCGGGAGCTGATCGAAACCCACGGCAAAGTGGCGCCTTGATCGCCAGGACTTCAGTCCAGGCGCAGGCCGTCGTAGTCCTGTCCCAGCTCAGCACTGAGGGCCTCGACGACGAGCTCATGGTCGGCGCGCTGCGGCAGGCCGGAGACGGTGACGGCGCCGAGGAAACCAGCCGTCTGCACGCGGATGGGAAAGCTGCCGCCGTGCGTGGCGTAGTCGGCCAGGGGCAGGCCATGGCGCTCGGTCAGGCTGGACTGCTTCTGCTCCATATCGAGGCCAATGGCGTAGGAACTGCGCTGGAAGCGGAAAGTGACGTTGCTTTTGCGCCGGATCCATTCGGGGTTGTCGGGTGTGGTGCCGGGCATCGCGGCATAGAAGAGTGGCTGTGCGGGACGGCGAATATCGATGACGACGGCGAGGCCGCGCTCGACGGCGAGAACACGCAGGCGGCAACCGAGACGCCACGCGGTTTCCTCGTCGAAGGACGCAAACTGCAGCTTTTGCTCCTGCAGGGCGATGCGGGCGAGATCGTCGGCGGTGGACATGGGACGGCTGCCAACAGAGTAATGCCTGGGCGCCGGCAACGGGTCCTGGGAGGGGCTGGAATCGTCTACCGGTCAGCACAACCGCACCCCACCCATGACCCGATGCTGCCCCTTTACAATGAAAACCAATCCATCCCGACCAGGGGTATCTATGCTTTTCCGCCGCGCCGCGTGTGCCGGAATATCGCTGCTCACCTGCTTTGCCCTGTGCGCCGGAACGCCTGCCTGCCTGGCGCAACGCGGGCAAAGGGGCGCTGCGCCTTCTGCCCAGAAGCCCTACACCATTCCGGTCATGGTGCGGCGCGTGGTGCTGGACGTAGTGGTGACCGACGGGAGCCACAATCCGGTTCTCGGGCTGAAGCAGCGGGATTTCTCAGTCTACGAAGACAACAAGCAGCAGGCGATAAAGTCGTTTGAGGCCTTCAATTTCGATGCGCCCATGAATTTCGTCGCGCCGAAGATCGCGCCGCTGCCTCCGGACACCTATATGAATGTGCAGACAGCGCCGGAACGCGGGCCGCTGTACGTCATCGTCTACGACGCGGTGCACATGCGGCATAACGATCTGGAAGACGACCAGATTCGGGCGCGCAAACAGTTGGCCGATTTTCTGGCGAGCAAGCCCGCGGGAACGCGGTTCGCTCTGTTCCTGCTGGCGGAAGATTTCCACCTGGTGCAGGGCTTCACGACGGACCCGAAGCAGTTGCTGCATGCCTTTGACACCCATCAGAACATCGAAGGGATTCCGCTGAATTTTCTTTATGGGTCAAACTACGGCGCAGCCGACGTGGAACTGCCCTATCAGGTGATGGCGTTTGTTGGGCATTATCTCGAGGGGCTGCCGGGACGGAAGAACCTGATCTGGCTGTCGTCGGAGTTCCCCGCGACGGTACCGATGTTCGCCATCCAGAACGAGATTGCGACAGCGCAGGGCACGGCGGGCCAGATGGCGCCAAGCTCCTCCGCGCCGATCCAGGCGCAGGGATTCACGGGCACCGCTCCGACCACGATGGGGAACACATGGGATGAGAAGGTCATGCGCCAGGCAATCGACGCGCTGAACGCGGCGCAGGTATCTGTCTATCCGGTCGACGTGGGGGGTCTGAAGCCGGAGCAGAACGGCATGGACACAGACGCCGAGCATATTGCCGAGGCGACGGGCGGGCGGGCGTATTTCAACACCAACGACTTCAGCGGCGCGATGAGGGACGCGACGATGAACGGAAGCAGCTATTACGAGATCACCTATGCGCCCTCGAATCCGGCGATGGACAGCAACATGCGCAAAATCCGCGTGAGCCTGGACCGCAAGGGATACGAACTGGAATACCGGCGGTACTACTACGCGGAGGATCCCGACGCGCCCATGACGAACGACCAGAAGAAACTGGCCGCAGCGGTGCAGCTGGAAGATCATCCCGTGGCGCATTTGCCGGGCGACTCGCTGTACGCGTACATGGAGCACGGCGCACCGGTGGACCACGATATCGTTTTCCGTGCGCAATTCCACGCCGGCCCGGCAGCGATGGCGACGCCGGCGCAAATGGCGAACCTGATCGACCAGCCGGCGTACTTCGTGGTGCGGAAGCCGAACAAGCCTGTGAAGCTGCCGCCGCCGATTCCGCTGCGAAGCTACACCATCGACTATCTGGTGCTGGATCAGGCCGCCGCGGTGCACGGCAACCAGGTACTGGAATTCGCGGCCTGCGCGTACGACAAACTGGGGCACATGCTGAACGGAATCTCGCAGGATGCGGTGCGGGCGCAGGCGCAGAATCAGGCCGCGCAGCAGCCGTTCTTCCGCGCGGAGCAGACGCTGGACGTGCCGACCACCGCTGCCTGGCTGCGCGTGGCCGTGCGCGACGTGCACACGGACCAGATTGGCACGCTGGAGATTCCGCTGCCGTTGCCGCAGGATCAGCCGGCGCCTGCGCAGCAGTCAGCGTCAGCGGGCGGGGCAGTGGCGCCGAGCAAATAGGACGACGACCGGGAAACGGCGCGGCGCCCCACGGTTGCCTTAGACGGCGGTGGTTTCCAGCTCCTGCTGGGTCGAGCTGTAGTGGGTGCGCACGTATTCGTCGAGGATCTTCTGAAAATCCTGGACGATGGTGTCGCCGCGCAGCGTGGTCATGAGGCGTCCGTCGACGTAGACCGGCGCTTTGGGCTCCTCGAAAGTGCCAGGCAGCGAGATGCCGATGTTGGCGTGCTTCGACTCGCCCGGGCCGTTGACGACGCAGCCCATCACAGCGAGCTTCAGCTCCTCGACGCCGGCGTACTTCGTGCGCCATACGGGCATGGACTCGCGCAGGTAGTCCTGAATCTGCTGGGCCAGCTCCTGGAAGAAAGTGCTGGTGGTGCGGCCGCAGCCGGGGCAGGCCGTGACCTGCGGCGTAAAGCTGCGGATGCCGAGCGACTGCAGAATCTGCTGGGCGGTTAGCACTTCCTCCGTGCGGCTGCTGCCAGGCTTCGGCGTGAGCGAGACGCGGATGGTGTCACCGATGCCCTGCAGCAAAAGCGGCGCCAGGCCTGAGGTGGAAGCCACGATGCCCTTCATTCCCATGCCGGCTTCGGTCAGGCCGAGGTGGAGCGGGTAGTCGCAGCGGGCCGCGAGCATGGTGTAAACGTCGATGAGGTCGCGAACGCCGGAAACTTTGCCGCTGATAATGATCTGGTTGTGACGCAGGCCGTAGCGTTCCGCCGCTGCCGCGGAGTCAAGCCCGCTGCGGCACATGGCCTCCAGCATCACATCGCGCGCCGGGGCAGGATCGGGCCGCTTTGAATTTTCGTCCATCAGGCGGGTGAGCAGCGCCTGATCGAGCGAACCCCAGTTCACCCCGATGCGCACGGGCTTCTGGTTCTCGACGGCGCACTCGATCATGGTGCGAAAATTGTCGTCGTCCTTACGGCCGATGGAGACGTTCCCCGGATTGATGCGGTACTTGGCGAGGCCTCGAGCGCAGGCGGGGTACTTTTTCAGCAGCTGATGCCCGTTGTAGTGGAAGTCGCCGATGATGGGAACATGGACTCCCCGTTTCGCGAGGCCTTCGACGATGTGCGGGACAGCTTTTGCAGCATCGTCGTTGTTGACGGTCACGCGGACGAGCTCGGACCCTGCTTCGACGAGTTCGGCAACCTGCTGGATGGTCGACGCCGCGTCCGCCGTATCGGTGTTGGTCATCGACTGCACGACCACCGGGGCATCCGAGCCGACGCGAACCTGGCCAATCTTAACGGTGACGGTCTTCCTGCGCTGGATTTCCGGCATGGGGATCCTCATCTACAGTTTACAGGGCACAGGGTACGGAGCACAGTATCCAGCGGATAGCTGGGAGGCCGTTAGCGCAAGCGGCCCGAGTGGCGGCGAAGCTCCTGCAGAGGGTAAAACGTTCCTCGCCACACCACCCCGCCACGGGACAACGTCACGACCATGGAGCGCAGCATTGCGTAGAGAACCAGCACCGCGGCGATGGGCATGGTGAGGACGTACGCCGTGCTGACTTCGCTGAACCAGCGTGAGGCGAGGCGGTAATGCCCGGCGATCATCAAGATTGACACGAGACCGGCTGCGCGCCAGGGCCACGGCAGGAAGAGCGCGACAATGGGGGCGCAGCAAAGCAGCGCGAGGCCGAGGCAGGCTCCGAGCAACAGCCAGGGCCTAAAGCCAAAACCGGCGAACAGATTCTTGGTCAGGTTCCTGGCCATGCCCAGCGCGCCGGCAGCCCAGTGCAGGCGGATCAGTCTGCGGCCGAAGACGATACGCTGGCGGTAACCGCCGCGCTTCACCTCTACGCCGAGGCGCACGTCATCGAGAATCTGGAAGCGCTGCGCCTCAAAACCGCCCACGGCGCGATAGACCTCGGCGCGAATGAGGTTGAAGGCGCCGATACCAATGGAGTCTCCGGCGTGCGGATTCCCGATGCGCCATGGCCGCCACCACAGCAGCGACATCGACTGAAAGAACGTCGCCATCATGCACTCGCCGGGAGATTTGAGGATGAGCGCAGGCATGAGGACGAGGTGGTCAGCGCCAGCCTTGCGGGCGTCAGCGAGGGCCTCTTCGAGCACGCGGGGATGGAAGACAATATCGGCGTCAGTGAAGAGCAACCACGGCGTTGCGGTTTGGCGAGCGGCCAGCGCCATGGCGTGCGGCTTGCCCAGCCAGCCCCCGGGGAGCGCATCGACATGAAGAACGGTGAGGAATTTGCCCGGCGGAATCGGCTCAGCGGCCAGCCGATCCATGATAGCGCCGGTCGCATCGGTGGAGCGGTCGTCGACAGCGACGATTGCAACGGGAATCGTTTGCGCCAGAAGGGACCGGATGGTGGCTTCAATGGCGGCGGCTTCGTTGCGGGCGGGGACGATGACGGAGATTTCCGGGGCGGAGACCGAACCGGCGACGGCGGAGTCACGGCTGTTGGGGATGGTTGCGCGCAGGGCTGGTACGCGAGGCAGCCCGCGCAGAGCGGCAAGCGTACGCCATGTCCAGAAGGCGGCAATGATCCAGAGAAAGGCGAGACAGATTGTTACGAGCAGGGACATGGAGATCAATGCGCGACCCTGGATGCCTCAAGGTCGGGCAGAGGTGGGGCGAAGCCGGCGCCAGCAAGGAGAATGATGCCGGACAGCGCCAGCGAGACAAGCGTAGCGCCGAGACCCACGCGCAGGTTGTGCCGGTCGGAGATCCATCCGATGAGGTGGGGCGACGGAAAATCCCCGAGCAGGTGGATCAGGAAGAGGTTGACGGAGATGGCAGTGGCGCGGATCGGCGCGGAAACCGAATTAACGATGGCGGTGTTCAGAGGGCCGGTGGAAAAGAAGATCCAGAACTCGGCGATCCACGCGGCCGGCAGCATCAGGCTGGGCGGCCCGAAGAAGACGAAGAACCCGAACGGGATGGCGAGAACGGCGCTCCAGGCGGAGACGAGATACAGCGCGCGATGGTTGCGCCTGAGCCAGATCTGGGCGAACCATCCACCGGCGATGGTGGCGAGCAGACCATCGACCGCGGTGATTTCGCCGGCAACGCGATCCGCACCGGCCAGCGAAAAATGCGCAAACCGCTCGAAGAACGTGGGCAGCCAGGTGGAGATGCCACCAACCGAGAAGGTCCACATCGCCATGCCGAGCGTGGCCGTGAGGTAGGCGGGGTTGGTAAAGAGGCCGAAAAAGGTGGCGCGGGAGGGCGTGGCCTGGAGGGTGTCAGATGAGCCGCGTGCCGGCTCGCGCACGAACAGCCAGAAGGCGAGCGCGATCAATACCCCGGGCGCCGCGGCAACATAGAACGGCGTGCGCCACCCGAATCGCTGGCCTAATTCGCCGCCCAGCAAATAGCCGAGCGCGCCGCCGACGGGGATCGTGACGTAAAAGATGCTGAGGACGCGGTTGCGATCCTCCTCCGGATAGAAGTCGGCGAGCAGCGCTGGGGCAAAGATGGAGAACGTGGCCTCACCGACGCCGACGAGGGCGTGCCGCAGGAGCAGCGTTTGGTAGCTGTGCACCGTGGCTGTCAGCAGCGTGGCGGCGCTCCAGATCAGCGCGCCGGCCACGATCAGCGGCTTGCGGGGAAAGTGGTCGCCCAGCCAGCCGGTGGCAGGCGCGATGAGCATGTAGGTGAAGAAGAAGGCGGAAGTCAGGATGCCCGTTTGCGCGTCGTTGATACGAAATTCGTGCTGAATCAGGGGCTGGACGCCCGGCAGTACGTAGCGGTCGATGAAGTTGAAGAGGTTGAGGGTGGTGAGCAGAAAGAGCGCGATGCCGGCGGTTTGGATGGCGCTGGGGCGTGGAGCTGCGGTCGAAGGCATCGGTCCGAGATGAGGATAGCAAACGCAGGGACCGATCCCTGCTCCTGCTGGACCCGGACTAGCGGCGGGGTGATGATGCGAGGTACCCGTCGATGCTGTATTTGCCGGGCCCGGCGAGGAAGAGTATGAGCATCGCGGCCATGTAGGCGACGATCAGCTCACCGTGATCGCTGCCAGGCCCGAAGAGGAGGAAATGATGCACGAAGACCCAGGCAACAAGGAGATTAAAGAATGACCAGAGCGCCGCCCAGCGCGCGGCCAGGCCGATGACGAGCAGCGGCATGCAGATGCCGTCGGCGATCATGGCGATGGTGAGGCTGGTAACAGCGCCGATGTGGAGGGGATCGGGGAAATGCGCGGCCATGGCGTGGAAGCGGAAGAGCTTCTCCGTGCCGTGCTTGAGGAAGAGCGGAATCGGGACCATCAGACGCAGCACGAGCAGGCCAAGGTCGTTACTGGAGGGAATGAAGTCGAGACGGATGAATCGCTTCAGCATGGCATCCTGCCTGGACCAGCTTACCCCTTCAGCTTATCCAGATGGCGGAAGCCGTCCGTCTGAATGAGCAAGCCGGTGAACAGCGTCAGGTTGTAGAACGAATGCACGAGGACGCTGGAGGCGAGCGACCTGGTGCGCAGGCGCACGATGCACAGCACCACGCTGACCAGTCCGATCAGCAGCACCGGGCCCCACGAGTTCGCGACCTGTTCCGAGTGCATGAGCGCGAAAGGGATGGAGGTAAGCACGATGGAGAGCGGAATGCCGATGGTGTTGACGGCCGTTTCGCCGATTTTCCTCTGACGCTCGAGCCAGCGAAAGATATTGATGAGGCTGGGCAGGAGAAAGCCGCGGAAGGCAAGCTCCTCAGTGAGCGGGGCAAGCGTTACCCCGAAGCCCATGAGCAGCCACGCGCCCACTCGCGATCGGGTAAGGTCTTCAAGAATCGGCGGAGCTTTCGGCATGGGGACAAAGTTGCCGGCGATGGTGATGAGCAGGCCGGTGGCAACACCAAGCATGGCGAGGGCGAGAAAGCGTCGCTTCACCACGGCGCCGTTCCAGTGGATGCCTTTCCGGAAGCCGCCCCACCAGAGACTGAATGCGAGCGCGGTGAGTCCCCAGAGCACGAGATAAATGGCTGCCTGGAAGGAGATGGCGTAGAGAACGCTGTGCGCCATGCGGCCCATCAGGACGCGGAAGTTCACGTGCGGCTGCGCGGCCAGCAGGCAGACCAGAGCCACAAGGTAGCCCCCGATCACGGCCGGCACGATCAGAGCAATGAAGACCAGAAAATGGCCGAAGTTCGGGATTAGTCTGGGCTGCGATGGAACCGGTTGCGGCTGACCTGTGCTGAACGGGAGGGTCTGCGGGGACTGCATTTGCGCCAGCGGCTCCTGAAGCGCCGGCCAGCTGTAGATTTGCGTGGCGGTCGCAGGAACATCCGGTTCCCCCCCGGCAGGCACAGGAGCGTCGGACGCGGGTCCGGGGTCGCCGGGCATGGATTCGGGATCGTCGCTCATTGCACCGTCTCTTTCTTCTGCCTCTTCGCGGGCCTGCCTGGCCGCGTCGAGCTTCCGTTGGCGGTTAGCGCCCCTGGAGCAGAAGCCGGCCCATGGGATCCGGCGTAATAGCGCCGCAAAAACTGCCCAGTATACGACTGCGCGATCCCGGCAACCTGCTCCGGCGGGCCCTCAGCAACGATGCTCCCGCCGCCCTCACCCCCTTCGGGACCGAGATCGATGAGCCAGTCCGCATTCCGGATCACGTCGAGGTTGTGCTCGATGATGATAACCGTGTTGCCCAGGTCCGTCAGCCGGTGCAGCACTTCCAGCAGTTTGCGGACGTCGTCGAAATGGAGGCCGGTGGTGGGCTCGTCGAGCAGATAGAGCGTGCGGCCGGTCTGACGTTTGGAGAGTTCGCGGGCCAGCTTCATGCGCTGGGCTTCGCCGCCGCTCAGCGTCGTAGCCGCCTGGCCGAGGTGGACGTATCCGAGGCCGACATCGACCAGAGTTTCCAGCTTTTGCCGCGCCTGCGGAATGTCGCCCAGAACCGGAAGCGCATCCTCAATGGTGAGATTGAGAATGTCGGCGATGGAGTAGCCGTTGAACTTCACGGCCAGCGTCTCCTGATTATAACGGCGGCCGTTACACACTTCGCATTCCACATAGACGTCGGGCAGGAAGTTCATTTCGATGCGGCGCTGCCCTTCTCCCTGGCAGGCTTCGCAACGGCCGCCCTGCACGTTGAAGGAGAACCGGCCGGCTTTATAGCCGCGCTCGCGCGATTCCGGAAGCATGGCGAACAAATCGCGGATGGCTGTGAAGACACCGGTGTAGGTCGCGGGGTTGGAGCGGGGCGTGCGCCCGATGGGCGACTGATCGATGCGGATGGCCTTGTCGAGCTGCTCGAATCCCTTGATGCGGGTGTGTTCGCCGGGCGCTTCACGGGAGCCGTAGAGCTGTTGAGCCAGAGCGCGGTACAGAATGTCGTTAACCAGCGTGCTTTTGCCGGAGCCGGAGACGCCCGTGACCACCGTCATGACGCCCACTGGAAATTTGACGGTGATGTCGCGGAGGTTGTGGCTGCGTCCGCCTTCCACGGTGATCCACTTGCCGGTGAGCGGCCGGGGCACGAGCCGCTGCAGCGTCGAGATCTCCCCCGCGAGATAGCGACCGGTAAGCGAAGCCGGGGCGCGCATGATGGCCGCCGGCGGCCCTTCCGCGACGACATTGCCGCCGAGACGGCCGGCGCCGGGGCCGAGGTCGAGAACGTAGTCGGCGTGGCGGATGGTCTCTTCGTCGTGCTCGACAACGAGGACCGTGTTGCCGAGGTCGCGCAGCGATTCGAGCGCGTCGATCAGGCGCATGTTGTCGCGCTGGTGCAGGCCGATGGAAGGCTCGTCGAGCACGTAGAGCACGCCGCGCAGGCGCGAGCCGATCTGCGTGGCAAGCCGGATGCGCTGGCCCTCTCCGCCGGAAAGCGTGGCGGCATTGCGATCGAGCGAGAGATAGCTCAGGCCGACTGCGTTGAGGAACTGCAGCCGCTCCACGATTTCCCTGCGCAGCCGCTCGGCGACAAGAGCTTCGCGTGCCGTGAAGGTAATGTTGCGAGCGCGATCGAGAGCCCGCTGCATGGGCAGCGCCGTGAACCCGGCAATGGACATGCCGTCGATTTTGACGGCCAGCGATTCGGGCCGCAGGCGCTGACCATGGCACGCCGGGCACTCCGACGCCGACATGTACTGCATCATCCACTCGCGATAGGCGTCGGATTTCGCTTCTTCGAGCGACTCGCGCAGGTAAGCCAGGATACCGTGGAAGCCGGTGCGCGGCGCTTCCACCTGGCCGGGACCGTGCAGCAGCAGGTCTTGCTGTTTTTGCGGCAACTGCTCGAACGGCTGTTTCAGATCGATCTTGTAACGCTGCGCGGCAATGCCAATCAGGCGCAGCAGATACTGCGAGGCCGAGCCGGGGCCGAGAGCCCCATCGAGCAGGGGCTTCGACCAGTCGGTGATAACTTTGGCCGCATCGAAGTCGTAGATGCTGCCCAGGCCGTGACATTCGGGGCATGCGCCGTAGGCGCTGTTGAAGGAGAAGCTGCGCGGCTCAAGCCTGGGCACATCGAGGCCGCAGTCGGGGCAGGCCATGCTGGACGAGTAAAGCTGCTCGTCTCCCTGGGTGGCGACCAGCACCAGGCCGTTGGCCATCTGCAGCGCTTTTTCGACCGAAGCGGCAAGGGCCTTCTCGATGCCAGGCTTGAGGACTGCACGATAGACGACGGCCTCAATGTTGTGGTTTTTGCGCTTCTCGAGGTTGAGCGGCTCGGCGAGGTCGCGAATT
Organism: Acidobacteriaceae bacterium; assembly: GCA_030041435.1. Taxonomy (GTDB): domain Bacteria; phylum Acidobacteriota; class Terriglobia; order Terriglobales; family Acidobacteriaceae; genus Palsa-343. The sequence goes on along the minus strand of JASHNW010000046.1, from coordinate 1,732 downwards.
TCGCCGTCGACGCGGGCGCGGAAGCCCTGCTGATCCAGCTTGTCGAGGAGATCTTTGAATTCTCCTTTGCGGCCGCGGACGACGGGCGCGTAAATCGTGACGCGTTCGCCCTGCGCGAGAGCGAGGATGCGCTCGACAATCTGCTCGGCCGACTGGCGGGAGATTTGCCGGCCGCAATTCGGGCAATGCGGAACCCCGACAGATGCATACAGCAGCCGCAGATAGTCGTAGATTTCCGTGATGGTGCCGACCGTTGAGCGGGGGCTGCGGCTGGTGGTCTTCTGCTCGATGGAGATAGCGGGCGAAAGTCCTTCGATGGAGTCGACGTCGGGGCGCTCGATCTGGTCGAGGAACTGGCGTGCGTAGGCGGAGAGGGTTTCAACGTAACGCCGCTGGCCTTCGGCGTAGATGGTGTCGAAGGCAAGCGATGACTTGCCGGAGCCGGAGAGGCCGGTGACCACGGTAAGGGTGTTGCGGGGAATCTGGACGTTGATATCGCGCAGATTGTGCTGCCGGGCGCCGCGCACAGTGATTTGCGTAATGGCCATGGGTCGGGAAGGGGGTTACGAATGTGCTACAAAACAGTGAAAAGCGGCGAAAAGACGCTCGAATTCGGTTGCAATACGGGAAAGCGTCGGCTCAAATCGGAATCAATCCTTCCCGTATCTTATTCGGCAACAGAAAAGGGGGTCAACGGAGTGCCTTTTCTGTTAAGAATGACATCGTAAGGATCGATGCGGGCGCGTTTGGCGACTTTTGGGTCCGGTTCGTGTCCTATGTGCCAGACGATCCTGGAAATGCAAGCGGAGAGTTTTTTGTAATGCAAAATGCAGTGAACACACTGATGTTGGTCTGCGCGACGATGGCCTCGCTCGCCTTTGGAGTGCTGGCGGCGTACTGGGTGTGCCGGGTTGCCTTCGCCGGGCTGCGCGTTCATGCCGGTCAGGTGGCGGCGGAGCGGGCAAAAGCGCAGATTTCTCCGATTTCGCAGGCCTGAGCCAAGATTTCCCCAGGGCGCGGTCTTCGCTCCCGATTCCGTTGTTCCCACGACAATTCAAGACTTGGCCCCCGGCCTTTTTCCTGCTCAGGCGGGATCGGCGATCGCGCTGCGCACATCGATGATCGATGCGATCTCAGCCACGCGGCGGCAGGATTCAAGGCGGTCGGCTGCGTCCCAGGTGTCGGTGACCACGATGAGTTCGTTGGCGCCGGTGCGGGCGACGAGGTCCTGGATTCCCTCCGCGACCGTTGCGCTGGAGCCGACGATTGCGGCGCGCAGTTTGCTTTCGACCGCGGCGCGCTCCCGTTCCGACCAGTCAAGCACATCGACCGGGGGCAGCAGTTCGACCGGCTGGCCGCGAATGAGACGCAGGAAACGCTGCTGCGGCGTAGTAAAGAGCCGTCGCGCCGCGGCATCGGATTCGGCGGCAATGACCTGCACGGCGACCATGAGCCAGGGCTCAGACAGCGCCGCACTGGGGCGAAACTGCGTCAGATACAGGCGCGTGGCCTGGTAGAGCAGGTCGGGCGCAAAATGAGCGGCGAAGGCAAAGGGCAGCCCCAGCCGCGCAGCCAGTTGCGCGGAATAGTCGCTGGAACCAAGCAGGGTGACAGGCACGTTGCTGTTCTGGCCGGGAATCGCTTTGACGGCCTGACCTGGCTGCGCCGGGCCAAGATAGGTGCGCAGTTCCTCGAGAAGATCCGGAAAGTCGTCGCCGGAGTGGCGCAGATC
>JASHNW010000045.1 GCA_030041435.1 Acidobacteriaceae bacterium | reverse complement strand
GCATCGGGTCCGCCCAACCGGCGGACGCTCCCGCTGTAAACGAGAGATATCGCAGCGACTATGAAGAGTTCCTGCGCTCCGCGGTTCCCGACCTGAGCCTGAATGGGCTGAAGGTGGTTCTCGATTGCGCCAATGGAGCCGCATCGGCGATTGCCCCGGAACTTTTTGCCCATCTCGGCGGCGCCATCCATCTCACGCACGCTTCTCCGAACGGCCGCAACATCAATGATGGGTGCGGGGCGCTGCATCCGAATGTGGTGGCTGCAGAGACGAAATCGCTCCACGCCGATCTGGGCGTAACTTTCGACGGTGACGCTGACCGTGCCATGCTGGCCGACGCCCACGGCAAGGTGGTGAACGGCGACGCTGTGATGCTGCTGGCGGCACGCGATATGCACCGGCGCGGGTTGCTGGGAAACGGAATGGTGGTGGCCACCACCATGTCGAACATGGGTCTGGAGGCCGCGCTGCGCCGCGACGGCATCCGCATGCTGCGCGCTCCGGTCGGCGACAAATATGTTCTGGAGCGCATGCAGCAGGAGCACGCTTCGCTGGGCGGCGAGCAATCCGGTCACATTCTCTTTCCGCATCTGGCGACCACGGGCGACGGGCTGCTGACCGCTCTGGTTGTCCTTGATATCGTCCGCCGCTGCGGCCGTCCCCTCCACGAGCTGATCGCCGATCTTAAAGTGTTTCCTCAGGTCATCGTCAACGTGCGCGTGCGGGATAAGAAGCCTCTCGAAGCAATCGCCACCGTGGCGGATACAATTCGCGACGCCGAAGCCGAGCTGGCGGAGAGCGGCCGCGTCGTCGTGCGCTATTCGGGCACGGAAGCGCTGGCCCGCGTGATGATCGAAGCGGAATCGGAGGAGATTATGCGCCGCCACGCCGAACGCATTGCAGCGGCCATTCGCGAGGAACTGGGAGCCTAGAGGCTCACTCCAGGTCGCGCCAGTTGGCCCCTACGCCCACATCGGCCACGAGCGGCACGCTCAGTGAGAGGACGTGCTCCATCTCGTGCTGTACCAGGGTGCGGACCGGCTCGATTTCAGCCATCGGCACGTCGAAGACCAGTTCGTCGTGCACCTGCAGCGTCATCCGCGTCGCCAGCTTCTCTGCCGCCAGCCTGTGGTCGATGCGGATCATCGCCAGCTTGATCAGATCCGCCGCCGTTCCCTGCAGCGGTGTGTTAATCGCCGTGCGCTCGGCGAATCCGCGCTGATTGGCGTTGCGGCTCTGAATGTCGGGAATCGGCCGGATGCGCCCGAAGAGCGTTCGCACTTTCTGGTCGCGCCGCGTTTCTTCCAGCATGCGGTCGATGTAGGCGCGCACGCCCTCGTACCGGGCAAAGTATTTGTCGATGTACAGCCGCGCCTCGTGCTGGTCGATGCCCAGCTGTGCTGCGAGCCCGAACGGCGATATGCCGTAGACGATGCCGAAGTTCACCGCCTTGGCGCGATTGCGCGTCTCCTTGTCCATCGTTTCGGCCGGGACGCCGAAGACTTCAGACGCCGTCAGTGTGTGAATGTCCTCTCCCGTTTGGTAGGCTCGCGTCAGCAGCGGGTCCGCTGAGAAGTGTGCCAGCAGCCGCAGCTCAATCTGCGAATAGTCAGCAGAGAGCAGTACGCATCCCGGCGGCGCGATGAAAGCGGCGCGAATCTCCCGCCCCAGCTCCGTCCGGATCGGAATATTCTGCAGATTCGGATTCGTCGACGAAAGCCGTCCCGTCGCCGTGCCCACCTGATTGAATGTTGTATGCACCCGTCCATCGGCGTCGGCCAGCAGGGGCAGGGAATCGGCGTAGTTCGACTTCAGCTTCGCCAGTTGCCGATACTCCAATACCATTCGCGGCACATCGTTGTGCGCGGCCAGCTCCTCCAAAACGTCCTGTGCCGTCGAAATCACCTTGCCTTTGCCGTACTTCAGCGGACGCGGGAGCCCCATTTTGTTGAAAAGCACATCGCCGAGTTGCTTGGGCGAGTTGATGTTGAAGCGATGTCCGGCGTGCGCGAAAATCTGCTCGCCCACGCGCCGCATATCGGCCGCAAGCCGATCCGCCATGCGCCCCAGGACCCCCGAATCGATGCGGATTCCGGCCTTCTCCATGCCGAGCAGCACGGGCACCAGCGGCAAATCGATCTCCTCGTAGACTCGCCGCTCGCTGAGGGTATCGATCTCCTCCCGCATCTTCGGCACCAGCGCGTGGATCGCTTGCGCGGCCTCTGCCAGTTGTTTGTCGCCCGCCTCGCGCAGCGGCCGATCGCCAAAGCGGGCCGCGACGTCCGCCAGTCGATGCGTGGCGTGCGTGGGGTTGATGAGGTACGAATACAGCATCACGTCATCGGTGGCGCCACGGAGAGTGACGCCGTGTGCCTCCAGAATGCGCAGCGCCCCCTTCAAATCGTGCACACGCTTCTGGACACGGGCATCCTCCAGCAGGCCGCGGACCGCTTCCAGCGGCGCCACCAGCGCTGGACCGTCGCCGGCAGTTACGCCGAGGCGCAGCTCGCGCGGCGTGGCGGATTCCGCCAAGGTCATCTCCGCTGCCTCTGCTACATCCAGCAGCGACATGGTCTTCAGCTCCGGCTCTCTCTCTCCCAGAGCTTCCGACTCCTGCTCGCTTACCTGTTCGCTGGCCACCTCCAGTTCCGAGGCCGGAAGCGCCAGAGCGAAGCCGTGCTCGCGTGCTTGCGCAATGAAGTCAGCGATCTGATCTTCCGTTGGTTCCAGAACGTATTCGACCGTTACCGGCAAATCCACAGGCGCCAGCTCGCGCAGCAACGTCGTAAACTCCAGCTCCGTAAACAGCATTCGGCAAGCTGCTGCGTCCGGAGCCTGCGTGCGCATGGCCTCCAAATCCAGTTCCAGAGGCACCTCGCAATGGATCGTCACCAGCTCCTTGCTGAGGAGAACCGCCTCGCGGTTGTTCTGTAACGACTCGCGATACGTTTTCCGCTTGATCTCCTCAGCCCGGTCCAGCGCCGCCTCCACGCTGCCGAATTGCTGGATCAACTCCACCGACCCCTTGTCGCCGATGCCGGGAGCGCCGGGAATGTTGTCGATCGAGTCGCCGCGCAGCGCCATCACGTCGATGACCTTCTCCGGCGGCACGCCCAGCGTCTCCTCGACTTTCACCTGATCCAGCACCAGGTTGTCCTTCACCGGATTCAGCACCTTCACGCGATCGTTCACCAGCTGCATCATGTCCTTGTCGTTGGAGACGACAAACACCGGATGTCCCGCCTGTGCCGCCTGCGAAGCCAGCGTGCCGATTACGTCGTCGGCCTCGAACCCCTCGGCCAGCAGAATCGGAATCCTGAACGCCTCCAGTGCGCGCCGGATGTAGGGCAACTGCTGCGCAAGGTCCGGAGGCATCGCCTCGCGCTGTGCCTTGTAGCCGCCGTATTCCACGGCTTCAAACTGCTGCGTGGCCGCATTCAGTTTTCGCAGCGTCATGCTTTTTGCCCGCTCGTCGCGGAAGACCGGTCCCGCAGGATCGAATACCGCCGCGAAATATTCCGGTCCAAAGTCGCGACGCAACTTGTTGATCATGTTCACAAAGACATAGGTTGCCGCGGTCGGCACGCCGGTTCGGGTCGACATGGGACGCTGGCGCTGCATGGCGTGGTACGCGCGGAAGATGAACGACATCGCGTCGAGCAGAAAGACTGTGGGCTTGCTGGAATTCTCCGTCATCGAGCTTGAGTGTACCGCTTCGCCGCGGGTGCATTCCTCGCAGGCGCGCCGAGCGTTTAGCGTATCGGACCGCCGCACGCGCCTGCGTATAATGGCCCGCACGGAGACCTGTGCATGATGAGACATGTTCTGCCGCTGGCGCTGGCCGCGGCCTCCTTTTCGGCCTGCCTGGCTCAGTCGCCGGCCGCTCCTGCTGACAAGCCGCTCACGGCCATCCCCTACTCGCCATCGCTCGACCTCAACGATATGGATCGCACCGCGAATCCATGCGTCGATTTCTACCAGTACGTCTGCGGCGGCTGGATGAAGAACAACCCCATCCCGGCCGATCAGGCGGGGTGGAGCGTCTATGCCAAACTGGCCAACGAGAATCGCCAGTTGCTGTGGGGCATTCTGGAGCAGGATGCGACCCTGCAGCAGCGCACGCCTGTGCAGCAGAAAATCGGCGACTACTACGCCGCCTGCATGGATACTGACGCCATCGACACGCGCGGCCTCGCGCCGCTGCAGCCGGAGCTGGATCGCATCGCCGCCATCCAGACCCGCGATCAGGTCGCAGCGTTCCTGCGCGAAGGCGCGGACCAGCGCGGGCTGTATTTCCTCAATGCCGGTTCGGAACAGGATCCCAAGAACGCGGGCATGATGATCGTCGGTATTGAGGCCGGCGGTCTCGGCCTGCCCGACCGCGATTACTACACCAAGACCGACGCGAAAAGCCAGGAGATTCGCGAACACTACGTTACCTACATGGCGCATCTGCTGGTGCTGGCCGGGGAGCCACAGGCGCAGGCCGATGCCGACGCTGCTGCCACGATGAAGATTGAAACCGCCCTGGCGAATGCGTCGCTCACACGCGTGGAGCGCCGCAATCCCTACAACCTGTATCACCCGATGAAGATCGGCGACGTCGACGCTCTGGTTCCTGCGCTCGAGCTGCCGGTTTTTCTCCGCGACCAGAAGGTCCCGGAGTCTGTTCTTTCCAATGTCGATGTCGCACAGCCCAAATTCCTGACCGCTCTCGAGACCGAGCTGTCCAGCGAGCCGCTCGACAATCTCAGAGCCTATTTGCGGATCCACGCGCTGAATGCTGCGGCTCCCAGTCTTTCGACGCCATTTGAGGACGCTCAGTTCGACTTCTACTCGAAATACCTGCGCGGCGTGCCCCAGATGCAGGCGCGCTGGAAGCGCTGCGAGGGGCAGGTGGACCGCTATCTTGGAGAGGCTCTCGGCCAGGAGTTCGTCGCGCGCGACTTTTCGCCGACGACGAAGCAGAAAGTCACGGTCATGACCGAGCAGATCGAGCAGGCCATGCAGCAGGAAATCGAGCATTTGGACTGGATGAGCCCCGAAACCAAACAGGCCGCCATCGCCAAGCTGCATGCGGTCCGCAACAAGATCGGCTATCCGGAAAAGTGGCGCGACTATTCCACACTCACCATTGAACGCGACGACTATTTCGGCAATGTTCTGCGCGCTCACGTCTTTGAGGAGAAGCGCAGTTGGTCCAAAGTGGGCAAACCCGTCGATCGCACGGAGTGGGGCATGACGCCGCCCACGGTCAACGCGTACTACGATCCGCAGATGAACGACATCAACTTCCCGGCGGGGGTGCTGCAACCGCCGCTTTACGACCCGAAGGAAGACGACGCCCCCAACTACGGCAACACCGGCGGCACCATCGGTCACGAGCTGACGCACGCCTTCGATGACGAGGGACGGCAATTCGATGGTCAGGGCAATCTGCGCGACTGGTGGACGCCCGCGGACGCGAAGGGCTTCGAGGATCACATCAATTGCCTGCGCGATCAGTTTGCCGGTTACATCATCGTCGACAATATCCACATTAACTCGAAGCTGACCAGCGGCGAAGACACGGCGGACCTGGGCGGCACCCTGCTCGCGTATGAAGCGTGGAAGATGCAGACGGCGGGCCAGCATCTGGAAAACAAGGACGGCTTCACGCCCGACCAGCGCTTCTTTATCGGCTATGCTCAGTGGGCCTGCGAGAACGAGCGGCCGGAGAACCTGCGTGTCAGCGCCATTACCAACCCGCACTCTCCGGGCAAGTACCGCGTGAACGGCATCGTGGCCGATATGCCTCAGTTCGCCGCAGCTTTCGGCTGCAAGGCCGGCGATCCCATGGTGAACGCGAAAGCCTGCAAGATCTGGTGACGGGAATCGCTCGACGCGAGGAGCACGCTGTGGCGTGCTCTTCCTTTTGTTCCCGGTTCACGCAAGGAACATGCAGTCGCCATAGGAAAAGAACCGGTATCGCGCCTCGACAGCATGCCGGTAGGCCGCCAGCACCTGCTCGCGTCCGGCAAAAGCGCAGACCAGCATCAGCAGGGTCGAGTGCGGCAGATGAAAATTGGTTAGCAGCGCCCCAACCACGCGGAATTCAAATCCTGGCGAGATGAAGATATTCGTCGACCCGGAGTGCGGCACAAACTCCGGGCTCATCTGCGCACAGTGCTCGAGGGTCCGGACCGTCGTTGTCCCTGTCGCCACGACGCGCCTGCCTTCCCGGCGCGCTGCGTTCATGGCCGCCGCGGTCTCCGGCGAAATTGTGTAGCGCTCCGCGTGCAGCCGCACGTCTTCCACGCGATCCACGCGCACCGGCTGAAAAGTCCCCAGGCCCACGTGCAGCGTCACAGTGGCAATCTCCACGCCGCGCATGCGGATCGCCGCCAGAACCTCCGGTGTAAAGTGCAGGCCCGCTGTCGGAGCCGCGACGGATCCCCGTTCGCGCGCGTAGACCGTCTGGTAGCGCTCGCGATCGCTCGGCTCATCTTCACGGTGAATGTAGGGCGGCAGCGGCATATGCCCCAGCCGCTCGACGGCGCCGAAGAAATCGGCCACCGGGTCGAAGCGAATCGTCCGCTCGCCGAACTCGCCATGGGCGACGATTTTGGCACAAAGATCGTCGTTGCCAAATACAAGCGTCTCCCCAGTCAGCACCTTGCGTCCGGGCCGCACCAGGGCCTTCCATTCCCACTCCGAAAGCTGCTCGGCCAACAGCACCTGCACGCGCCCCGTCGTGTGATGATCTGCCTGCGTGTGCAGCCCTGCGCGATGCGCAAAAAGCCGCGCAGGAATCACACGGCTGTCGTTCAGCACCAGCAGGTCGCCGGGCCGCAGCATCTCCGGGAACTGGCGAAATTGGCGGTCGGCCCAGGCACCCGTCACCCGGTCAAGCGTCATCATGCGTGCCCCTGCGCGCTCCGCAGGAGGCTCCTGCGCGATCAGCTCTCCGGGCAGATGAAAATCGAAATCTGAGACCAGCACTCTGCCGATTTTACTTCCGCCGCCACTTCTCCACGTGTGCCTCAGCCTGCAAACGCGCCCGTTCCATGGCGTCGTTCAGCTCCCGACGCTTCGCTTCCAGCGTCACTGCGTCGGCATCGACGGCAGGCGCAGCGACCGCTCGGGCCCAGCTCACCACTACGCGCGAAAACGGCAGCGGAACCATGAATCGATCCCACGACCGAAATACCCACGCGCGCTCGGGCAGCAGATAGAAGGTGCCGATCTCGTCGCCGGTCATCGCTGCCAGCTTCACCGGCCCCGGCTTCGTTTGGTAGATCGGTCCCCGCGGTCCGTCCGCCGTGAAAACCACCGGCATCCCGGTCGCCAATACGTCGCGCAGGGCCATCAGCCCCGCCGCGCCGCCGCGGGAGCTCGATCCGCGCACGCTGTTGTAGCCCAGCAGTTCCAGCGTTCGCGCAATCAGCTCGCCGTCGAAGCTCTGGCTGATCAGGATGGAGCAGCGAAACGGCCGGAAGTACCACGCCGCAGCCAGCGTGCAGCGATGCCAGAAGCAGAAGATGCCCTTGGCCGGCGGAGTAGCCGGGACCGCACCCGCCTCAGCAATCACCTCAAAGCGCAGCGTGGCGCCGATCAGGGCGAGGATCGCAGCCGTCAGCCGCGGCACGATCCACAGCGCGAGACGCTGCCCAGGAGAAAAGCGCGGAGTCACGCTTCCGATTGTAGCCACTGGATTCCGGGTCGCTCGCGCAGGATGAAAGCTTCGCCCTACTGTCCCGATGGCGTGATCGGAACGGGCGCGTTCTTCGGCGTCGCGATGTAGCCCTGTACCTGGTTCTTTGCGATGTTGTTCACCACCAGCTCGTACAGCAGATGGTCCTTCCCCGTGTAGAACTGGATCGGCTCGTCGAGATTGCGGTCTTTCTTCTGGATCTGCTTGTCGTCGGAGTACACCACCAGCGTGAACTTGCTGTGCTTCTCGTCGGCCTTCTTCAGCTCCAGAGCCACCGTAGCCACAGCTTCTTTCCGGCCCTTTTGCAGATTGAATTCATAGATGTTGCGGTCGCCGATGTGTTTCAGAACGTCCAGTTCCTTCGCGTTGGTGGCGATCAGACCGCTCTGGATGCCCATGTCGCCCTTCATCGACTGCAGCTGAGCCTCGGCTGTTTGCAGCTCAGTCTTCGTCGCATTCAGGTCGGTCTTTACCCCACCCACGTCCGTCTTCACGCCGTTCACGTCGGAGGAAACGGAGCTGATCTGGCTTTGTGCCGCCTGCTGCTCGCTCTCGAATTTCTTCGCCTGGGCCTGCTGGCGCTGGAGGAGGTCCTGCGCCCGTTCCTCCAGCTGCTTTTGTGTCAGCCCCAGCGAGTGGCCCAGGGTCTCCGACGTTACCCGCAGCCGCGCGTTCGTCTCATCCAGCGCCGACGCCAGCTTCGCATTCTGCTCCTGCGTGGAAGCGAGCTGCGCCTCAGCGTGGGTCAGCCGCCCAGCCAGAAAATAGCTCCAGATCAGTCCGGCCAGCGCCAGAACCACAGCAACCCCCAGCAGGCCAACCAGTAGTCCCGAATAGCTCCTCGGCTCCGCGCCGCCGTTCGTCTCGCTCATTGCAGTTTCTTCATCCTTTCAGGAACTGCTCAACGCACAAAGCCTATCTCCTTTTACCCTCTGCCGCAAATAACCCGCGTGCATTCCTCCTGCATCCGCCGCGATCGGACGATAATCTATGACGTATGCCGCGCTACCAGTACCGCGAGATTGAGCCTACCCGCGAAGCGAAAGAAGTTTTCACACGCTGGATCGATTCACTCGACGACGAGTTCTCCCGCCACCAGAATGTCGCGCTGCGGGCCGAAATTGTGCGCGATCATTTGCACCAGCTTCTGCTCGGGCGGCCGCACGGCGGACGCCTGAACTTCACGCTGACCACGGAGCTGCCCTTCAACGTCCTCGAGCTCTCACTCGACCCCGCCAACGTCACTTTGGAGCCCGAATACTACGGCGATATCGATGCGGAGCGATACGCCCTCATCAAGCCGCTCGTCTGGTTCTGGCGTATGTTCGATCGCTCCCCTGTCGCCCTCAACCACTGGCTCGGTTTTCGCATGCGTGCCATGCTGGGCAAGCACATCTTCAAAAGCATCGGCAGGAACGTGAAGATCTACCACGGCGTCGAATTTACCTTCGGCTACAACCTCACCCTCGAAGACGACGTCATCATCCACAACCACGTCCTGCTCGATGACCGCGGCGAGCTGATCGTCCGCGCAGGGACGTCCATTTCAGAGCACGCCGCCGTATTCTCGCATGCGCACGATCCGGTCGAGGCCTGCATCATTGAGCATCGGCGGACCGAGGTCGGCCCCGCGGCCCGCATCACCTACCGCTCGCTGGTCATGCCCGGCGTTCGCGTCGGCGCCGATGCCATGCTTGCGGCTCAGGCTGTTGCCACACACGACCTCTCGCCCCACTCCATCGCCGGTGGCGTTCCCGCGCGCAACATCAAAAGCAAACAAGAGGCCAGGCGCCTGGACGACGTCAGCCCTGGCGAAGGCCCCTGCGAGGAACTGCCGCCCAACGAATAAGGGCGCAGCAGCGCCGGGGCCGCGTCACGGATTCCGGGACTCCCTGATACCATCGAAGCGTTCACGATGGATCAATTTCATCTCCTTCTTGCCGTTTTCGAATTCGTTGTTCTGCTCTTCTCGCTCAGCCTGCACGAGGCAGCGCACGCATGGATGGCGAATCGCCTGGGCGATCCTACGGCGCGCATGCTGGGCCGCGTCACGCTAAATCCGATCAAGCATATCGATCTGGTGGGAACCATCATCATCCCCCTGTTCATGCTTTTCATGCCCGGCTACGGACAGTTCCTCATCGGCTGGGCCAAGCCTACGCCCGTGACCCCGCGCAATTTTAAGAACGTCACCCGTGACGACATACTCACCACTGTCGCCGGCCCGGTCAGCAACGTCCTGGCTGCCATCGTCGCCGCAATCGCGTTGCTGGTCCTCTCCAGAAGCAGCGCCAATGGCGCTGCCATTGTGCACCAGATCGCCGGTGGGCATGGCATCGATCCCAGCTTCATGGCCTCCAGCCTGCTGCCGTTGGCTCTGCTCTTCTACATGGGCGTCACGCTGAATCTGATTTTGTTCGTCTTCAATCTGCTCCCGCTTCCTCCGCTCGACGGGTCTCACGTCGTCCGCCACATGCTGCCCTATAATGCGTTGCGCGTGTACGATTCTCTCGGCCTCATCAGTCTCATCCTCATTCTGTTTGTGGGCGGGCGCGTTATCGGCTATGTAGTCGATCCCGCGCTCGGGGTCATCAACAACATCCTTCTGTCGTTTTAAGGGGAACGAAAGCGAGGAACGTATGCGACGCAACTGGATGGTCTCCGGGGCCCTGGCCGTCGTTTTCCTGGCCGCAGCCGCCATGGCGGCGGCCCAGAGCGGCGCCGCGGCGAAGCATCCCTTCACGGCGAAGGACTGGGCCACCCTGCGCAGCGCCGGCGCTACCGCCGTGTCGCCGGACGGAACCATCCTCTATGTCGTCACCTTCGGCGGCGAAACCGGTCCCACGCACCGCGAGTGGTGGACCATCCAGCCGGATGGCTCGCATGCGACGAAGCTCGACCTGCCTGAAGGTTTTTCGCCCATGGGCTTCACGCGCGACGGACACAGCCTCTACGGCTCCTGGGATGTGAATCATCTCGGCCAGTTCGCCATTTTCCCGTTGAAGGATGGAAAGGCCGCGCCGGTGCCGACCACCGTCGTGCTGCTGCCGCGCGGCATCGATTCTGCGCTGCCCACCCCTCAGGGAAATCAGTTTGCGATTGTCGCCGATCCGCGGCCGCCCGATCCGCTGGACGACGTTCGCCACGTCTGGGAGCCCGATCAATCCGGCATTTACGTTGTGAAGGCCGACGGCACTGGCGGCGCCTGGTGGTGCTCCAGCCTGAAGTATGTCTCCGCCAGTGTTCTTGGCGGCGGCGCCGGTGCGCTGGCATGGAGCGCTGACGGCCAATCGCTCGCAGTTTTGTCCGACCTGCCGCGTATCGGCCACCACAACGTTACGACGGACATCGATGTTTGCTCGGCCTCCGGCGCCACGCACATCGTCACCATCCCCAACACCGTCTCCGGCCTTGCCTGGATTGATGGCGGGCAGAAGATCGCCTTCCTGTCCACGAAATCCGCCGTCCTGACGCCCGAGCATATCTGGACCGTTCCGGCCACCGGGGGCAATGCCGAAGACGTCACGCCCACCCTGGACGGCACCGCGATGGACGTGAGCAGCGATGTGCAGGGGAACACGTGGGCTCTGATCGATCACGGCGTGCGCACCGAAGTCGACGAATTCCACGATGGCGCGCTGAAGCGCGACTACCAGTGGCCGGACGGCGTTGTGGAGGGAGTGCCGATTGGCTCGCCGTACGCAGGGACAAGCACGCAAATTGCCCTGACGGTCGGAGATCCCACCCATGCGCGCAACGTCGCCGTTCCGGACGGCGACCACCTCCGCAGGATCACGAGCGAAGGCGACGCGCAGCTCGCCTCTGTCGATCTCGGTCGGGTGCGCGACGTGCACTGGACCAGCAAAGAGGGAATCGCGCTGGAGGGCATTGCGACGTTCCCCGCAGGTTATGTGGAGGGTCAGAAGTACAAATTTCTCGTCCTGCCCCATGGCGGCCCGGAAGCCAACGACGAGTTCGTCCTCGATCCCGTTTCGCGTATCGTTGCCGGCCTCGGCTACGTGGTCCTGCAGCCTGAGTATCGAGGTTCCACCGGCTACGGCGCCGATTTCCTCGCCGCCATCTACCAGCACTTCGGCGACCGCGCGTACGAAGACGTCGACAGCGCAACCGACTATGCCATCGCTCAGGGCTGGGCTGACCCCAATCGCCTGGCCATCTTCGGCTGGAGCGCCGGCGGCTTCATGACTTCGTGGACCCTTACCCAGACCAGCCGCTACAAAGCCGCTGTGGAAGGCGCCGGCATCACCGACTGGTCGCCGTTCCTGTGGACCAGCGACATCCAGCAGATCGACTACGACGCGCGCTGGACCGACGAAGAGCCCGAGGCCTTCCGCAAATTCTCCGCAGTCTATTTTGCGAAGAACGTCGCCACACCCCTGCTGATCCTCCACGGCGAGTCCGATCACCGCGTTCCCACGTTTCAGGGCATCGAGTACTTCCAGATCCTCGCGGCCCGCGGCAAGACGGTTCGCCTCGTCACCTATCCCGGCTCGCCGCATTTCCCCACGCTGTGGCAGCAGCGCCTCAACGTTTTTCAGGAAATCAGCGACTGGCTGGCGAAATATAATCCATAGGCGTTTCCGGCGAGAGCAGACATGATGACAAAGAAAAAAATGGCGTTGCTTCCTGGCCTGGCGATCGTCCTTGCGCTGGCGGCCTGCATCGCGGTTCGTCCCGCAGGCTCCCAGCAGCCTTCGTTTCGCGCTGCCGGCGGCCAGTTTCTTCTCAACGGCAAGCCGTTCCGCATCATCTCAGGCGAGATGCATTACGCACGCATTCCGCGGGCCTACTGGCGCGACCGCCTGCGCATGGCGAAGGCCATGGGCCTGAACGCAGTCACGACCTACGTCTTCTGGAACGCGCATGAGCCGCGGCCCGGCGTCTACGACTTTTCCGGCAACCTCGACGTTGCAGAGTTCATCCGTGAGGCGCAACAGGAGGGCTTGTACGTCATCCTGCGCCCCGGCCCCTACGCTTGCGCCGAGTGGGAGTTTGGGGGTTTCCCCGCATGGCTTCTGAAAGACCCGAACATGGTGGTGCGATCGCGTGATCCGCAGTTCCTGGCCGCGGCGCGCACGTGGCTGTTGCGGCTCGGGCAGGAGGTCGCGCCGCTGCAGATCGGCAACGGCGGACCCATCATCGCCGTGCAGGTGGAGAACGAATATGGGAGCTACGGCGACGATCACGCCTACATGCAGGACATTCGGCAGATGCTGGTCGACGCCGGATTCACCAAAGCGCAGCTCTACACGGCCGATGGCCCCGAAGAAGTTCCGGGCGGCAGCCTGCCCGATTTGCCGGTTGGCATCAACTTCGGTCCCGGCGAGGCGCAAGCAGGCTTCGCGACCCTGAAGAAGCTGCGTCCCGACGGCCCCTTCTTCAACTCCGAGTACTGGGACGGCTGGTTCGATCACTGGGGCGCGCCGCATGCGCATACCAACGCGCAGCAGCAGGCCGCCGATCTCGACTGGATGCTCCGCCAGGGCTACTCGGTCAGCATTTACATGTTTCACGGCGGCACCAGCTTCGGCTGGATGAACGGCGCCAATTCCAACGGCAAGAACTACGAGCCTGACGTTACCAGCTACGACTACGACGCCGCGCTCGATGAGAGCGGACACCCCACGCCCAAGTACTACCTGTTCCGCGACGTGATCGCGCGCGATACCGGCACAACGCCTCCGCCCGTGCCCACGCCACCGGCGCTGGCCGCGATTCCAGCGTTTACGCTGACGCGCTCGGCCTCGTTGTGGGATAACCTGCCCGCGCCCCTGCATTCCGACGACCCGCTCACCATGGAGGCAATGGATCAGGCGTACGGCTACATCCTCTATCGCACCGTCATCGCCGGCCCGGTCACGGGCAACCTGGTCATCGGCGCGGTGCATGACTACGCGCAGATCTACCTCGACGGCAAGCTCGCCGGCACGATCGATCGCCGCCTGAATCAGAAGTCGGTGCCGCTTGACATCGAAGCCGCGCATGCCGACCTCGACATCCTGGTGGAGAACACCGGCCGCGTGAACTTCGGCCCTGCGCTCCCCGGCGAGCGCGTCGGCCTGCTCAACGGCGTTACGCTCGCCGGACATCCGCTCACCGGCTGGGACAACCTGTCGCTGCCCATGCTCACCCCCGGATCGCTCGCATATTCCACCGAACCCTGCTCCGGCCCCTGCTTCTACCAGGCCACCTTCAACGTCGATCGGCCCACAGACACCTATCTCGACACCAGCTCGCTCGGCAAAGGCATGGTCTGGATTAACGGCCGCCCGCTTGGCCGCTTCTGGCATATCGGCCCGCAGAAGGCGCTCTATCTGCCGGGGCCGTGGCTGCATTCCGGAGCCAATGACGTCGTGGTCTTCGACATGGAGGGCAAGCCGGACCGGGAAATGCGGGGCCTCGACCATCCTGTCCTCAACGCGTCAGAAAGTAATCCGTAGCCGCTGGTCGACGGCCGCCTCGCGCGTGAAACTTTTCGGGCCGCTGCTGCATATTTCCTGAGGAGGGTTGTCCCGAATGACTCAGTCCCACGGGTGGGCCGCGCAAAGCGCCTCCACCCCGCTTGCACCCTTAAAATTTACTCGCCGCGAACTCCACGACCACGATGTGCTCGTCAACATTGAGTTCTGCGGAGTCTGCCATTCCGATATCCACTCCGTTCGCAACGAGTGGGGCAACGCCGTGTACCCCATGGTTCCCGGTCACGAGATTGTCGGCCGCGTTGCCGCTGTCGGCAATGGCGTCACGCGCTTCAGGCCCGGCGATCTGGTGGGCGTCGGTGTCATCGTCGATTCGTGCCGCACCTGCGCAAGCTGCAAAGCCGGAGAAGAGCAGTATTGCGAGGTGGGCGCCACGCTCACCTACGGCGCGGCCGACCGCTACGGCGATCTGACCCAGGGCGGCTACTCGAACAACATCGTGGTGGACGATCACTTCGTCCATACCATCTCGCCAAAACTGAGCCCGGCCGGTGTCGCTCCGCTGCTGTGCGCCGGCATCACCACTTACTCGCCGCTGCGTCACTGGCGGGTGGGTCCCAACAGGAAGGTCGGCGTGGTCGGACTGGGCGGCCTCGGACACATGGCGCTGAAGTTCGCCCACGCCTTCGGTGCTCACGTGGTGCAGTTCACGACTTCGGAATCGAAGATCGACGATGCGAAGCGGCTCGGCGCTGACGAGGTCGTTCTCTCCAGAGACCCAACCGCGATGCAGAAGCAGGCGGCCAGCTTCGACTTCATCATCGACACGGTTTCTGCGCCGCACGATATCAATCCCTACCTCGAAGCGCTGAAACGCGACGCGACCTATGTGCAGGTGGGCCTGCCCGACCAGCCGCCCATCATCAACATGGGCAATCTGATCTTCAGGCGGCGCAATCTCTCCGGCTCCATCATCGGCGGCATGGCTGAAACCCAGCAGATGCTCGATTACTGCGCCGAAAAGAACATCGTCGCGGATGTCGAGGTCATTCCCATCCAGCGGATCAACGAGGCCTTCGAGCGGGTGGTCAAAGCGGACGTGAAGTATCGCTTTGTGATCGACATGGCTTCACTCGACCGCGCATAAACGCGGCGGGGGAGGAGCATTCGCTCCTCCCCCGCATGATCCAGACCCTGATTTGCAGCCGTTACTTCTTCGTCCCGAACCTGTGACCCATGCGGTAGACAATGCCCACCGAGAGGGCGAACTGTTCCTTCATGCCCACGCCGCCGAAATCCGTCAGCGTCGCGTCGGGCGCAATCCGGAAGACCAGCCGCGGCGAACGGTTCAGGTCGATCGAGCCGCCAAACGCCCCGCCAAAGGTGACCTGGTTGGCGAAGAAGCCGAGCTCGCCCGGAGGAATGCCGCGGAGACTGTGCTGGAAGTCTCCGTAAGCCCCGCCCACAAAAGCATGCAGCATCATGGACGCGTGCTCGTCGTGCAGAGCCCGAAACTCGGGTCCGGCCAGGAACATGTGCTCACTGACAAACGGCCCGTGAATGGGCAGAGCCGTGGTTGCGCCTACCCCGCTCGTCCCGTAGTAGCCGCGCACGTTCGCGCCGATACCCCACTGCGTGGTCAGCTCGCGAACCGCGCGGGCATCGAATCCGCCCAGGTTCGCGCCCTGCAGGATGTTGGGGCCCGCGTCGAAGTGCGAATAGGCGAAGCCGCCGTAAATCTCCCACGGATAATCGTAACGAACGCCCGCCAGCGGCGCCGGGGGCGGTAACTGCGGATTCGGAGGCGGAGTCGGCACCTGATCCTGCGCTGCCGCGCCCATGCTTAAACCGGCGGCCAGCGCCGCCACTGCCAACCAAATACGACCCTTACCCTTCAAAAGACGAAACCTCCAACGGTGCGAAGACAGCCCCGGGGTGAAAAATTATCGGCAAACTCTAAAGATACATGGGCAGAGCGCATCCTGTCCCGGCAGCCACAGCGCGGCCGCACTGTGGCCCGTTGCGGCAAGCTGCGCAGCGCGGCACTCCTGTACTCTGATTAGACATGATCGATCCGATCCAGCTCACCGGCAGCGCCTTCGATTCGCTGGAGGCCATGATGCAGGCCAACGCCGAAGCCGCTGTGCGCCTGGCGGCCAACGACCACGGCATGGTCCTCGACTACTCGCCCGAGTCCGTCGCGCGCCTTGAAACTGTGCTCGCGGCGCGCATTCCGATTCCTGAGGCGGATGTTGAGAAAGCCACTATGCTGTGGGGTGGCTATTTCGGGGAAGTGTTCCGGCGTCATTATCCGGCCGACTGGATCATGGCTGTCTATCCGACGATGCAATACGCAGGACGGCAGGACGCAGGCAACGAAGTGGCCATGCCCGCGCTCGACGTCAGCGGCTCCCACATTTACCCATTGCTGAAGATCTTCCGCCGGCTGACCATGGGGCCAGCCGAAGATCTGGTCGCGTTCTACGGCAAGGTTTGCGCCGCGCTGGACACGCGCCAGGGCAGGGAATCGGAGCAATCTCGCTGAGAGAGCATCCGTCGCCGCATCGGGCCAGTACTGGTGCGTGCGGCTTCGGTCTACACCGATTCCGAAAATGCCACAGCGCGCGGCGTCCTACCGGCTGCGCTCCATGCGACATGTTTCGCACTGGCAGTGCCGCCGCAGATACTCCCAGGAATAGATTCCGCTGGTGTGGCCGTCATTCCATTTAAAGCTGATCGCGTAATTGCCCACCGGGCTGGCCGATTCCGGCCTGGCCGGCGCCTGATACATCGGCAGCAGCGACGTTGCCTTTGCCTTCGGCACTCCGGGCTCGCGCCCCTCGGCCTCGCGTTCCTCGTGGCAGGTGGCGCACGGGCATCCATTCCGCAGCCAGGCAAAGGTCCAGCGGCTCTGGTGCCCATCTTTCCAGTCGATTTCGAGGCCCTCGCCGGTTGTCTGGTGCACACGGACTTTGGCGGGAGTGACCGCCTCGCGCGGCAGTTCCGGCGCAGGCTCCCGCTGTGCCTCTTCGGCGCTGACCAGACGAATCCCTTCGTGACTCATGATTTCCTGCAAGGCCTCACGCGGCGCAGAAATCGGGTTCGCAGCCTAAATAGCATCCGGCTCGCGTCGATCCTGCCGTTCCGCCGCCTACGCGGACTGCAAAAACGCCACCGACTGCAGGCTCGTCACTTCGAACCGCTTCCGGCAGCGGATATTCGCGCAGGCCACCAGGTCGTCCTGCCGAACCATGTAGGACTGCGCCTTCGCAAACCGCGCGCGGTCCCGCTCGTCGGCATGCCGCGGTAACGAGGACTTCCGCATGCGCACAAGCCAGCGGACCTGGTATTCTCCAGCCTGGCCGCAGTGCGGACAGGTGAGCGTATGCGTGCGCTGTTCCGATTTCTCGTCAAAAAAATCGCGTTCTTCCATGGCCCCAATAACTCCACAGCAAGTATTTCACATCCCAGGCGAAGCGAACCCGGCGATGTTTCAGGGACGGGATTTCCACGGACGCGGGCCTGGCTGAGAAAGGTAGACTCTCGCTATGGGGCAGATTCTCGATCCGGGATGGAATGGCGAGGCGGCTGCCAAGCAGAGCGCGCAATTGTCATCGCAACCCGGCTCGAAGAAGGCGGCGGACGAGGTTTCAGCCGCGACGCGCAAGATGCGCATGCTGCGGTCGCTGCAATGCGGGAACAAATACGAAAAGCTGGCCCGGGCGCAGGGCGCGACAGTGATTGCCGGGGTGGACGAGGTAGGCCGCGGAGCGCTGTTCGGCCCGGTCGTAGCGGCGGCGGTGATCCTGCCGCTGGATACACGAATTCGGGGACTTCGGGACTCCAAGCAGCTGCTCCAGGAAGATCGCGAGCGGCTCGCTGACGTGGTGCGGGCCCGCGCGATTGCAGTCGCCATCGAGGAAGTGGACGCCGAGACCATCGACCGCGTGAACATCTATCAGGCTTCGCGGATGGCGATGTCGGCCGCGGTGATGAATCTTTCGCCGCAGCCGGATCATCTGCTGATCGATGCGATGCGTCTGGACCTGCCTCATGCGCAGACATGCATCGTCTACGGCGACTCGCTGAGCATTTCGATTGCAGCCGCGTCGGTAGTAGCCAAGGTGTATCGCGATGCGCGGATGCGGGAGCTGGACGCGGAGTATCCCGGCTATGGGCTGGCGTCGCATAAGGGCTACGCAACGCCGGAGCACCGCGAGGCGCTGCGGCGGCTCGGCCCGTCGACCTTGCATCGAAAGAGTTTTGCTCCTGTGGCGCAGATCGATTTGCCGTGGGAAGAGCAGGAGGACATCCCCTCCGAGGAAAATCTGGTTTGCCCTGGCGACTCCTCTGTGTAACCGCACATCCTGACGATGAAAGCGGCGCATTCGGCGGCGCGCTCATGCTGGCGCGGGCGGCAGGCGCTGAGACCTCGGTGCTGTGCTTCACCGACGGACAGGCCGCGCACTTTCGCGGCTCGGCGGCCGGCAGCGCGGAACTGGGGCAGTTGCGGCGGGCGGAGATGGCGGCAGCGTGCGCCGTATTGGGCGTGACCCGCTGCGACGTGCTGCACTTTCCCGACGGCGAGCTGGCAAAGGAGAATTTCCAGGAGCTGGTGCGCATTGCTGTCGAGCACATGCGCAGCTGGCGCCCGCAGGTGGTGCTGACGTTTGGCGGAGACGGCGGCGTGAATCTGCACCGGGATCACACGGTGATCTCGGCCGTTACCACGACGGCCTTTCACTGGGCCGGACGGGCTGAAATGTTTCCTGACCAGCTCGATCGGGGCGAGCGGCCATATGCGCCGCAGAAGCTCTACTATGCGAGCACGCCGTTTGTGTCGGTGCGAGATCGGCCCGAGCTGACCGATTCAGCCGCGACGA
Organism: Acidobacteriaceae bacterium; assembly: GCA_030041435.1. Taxonomy (GTDB): domain Bacteria; phylum Acidobacteriota; class Terriglobia; order Terriglobales; family Acidobacteriaceae; genus Palsa-343. The sequence continues at coordinate 75,857 of JASHNW010000045.1, read as the reverse complement.
CTCCGTGGTCGCTGACACTGGAAATGGGCGACCTCGCAGAGCGTAAGATGGAGGCGTTTGGCAAGCATACCTCGCAGCAGGGAGTTCTGCGGCGGGTGGGCGCGCAGGTCTGGAAGGCGATGAGCGTGGAGAGGTATCTGCTGGTGGCGCGCCGGGGTCATACTTCGGTAACCGGCGACGGCGAGATGTTTGGAGGACTTGTCGGCGATGAGGATTAGACTTTTGGGTTAGCCGGACATTCCCCGCCGGCCTGATGTTCCGGGGTGCCCGGCGCCTGCATTGATGCAGAGAAGAGGCGCCCCATGACGCAACTGACCGCAGCACCACCCACCCAGGCGAAGACCGAAGCGGTACTCAGGACGAAGCTGTATGGCTTTACCCTCCTGAACCATCCAAGATTCAACAAAGGCACGGCATTCATAGAAGAAGAACGCGACGAGTTCGACCTGCACGGCCTGCTGCCTCCGCATGTGGGCACGCTGGAGGAGCAGATTGTGCGGCGGAGAAATGTCTTCGACCAGTTCGAGACGCCGTTTGAAAAATACAGTTTTCTGCGCGATCTGCAGGACATTAACGAGACGTTGTTTTACGCACTGATTCTGTCGGACATCCGCACCATGATGCCCATTGTCTACACGCCGACGGTGGGCGAAGGCTGCCAGCGGTTCAGCGAAATCTGGCGGCGGCCGCGAGGACTGTTCCTGAGCTACCCGAACAAGGCGCGCATCGAAAGAATCCTGTCGCACAAGCGCTACGACGAGGTGAAGGCGATTGTGGTGAGCGATGGCGAGCGCATTCTGGGACTGGGGGATCAGGGCGCGGGCGGAATGGGAATTCCCATTGGCAAGATGGCGCTCTATACGGCGCTCGGCGGGCTGCATCACGCGAATTGCCTGCCGGTGTTGCTGGATGTGGGGACGGACAACGAGGATCACCTGGCCGATCCGATTTATATCGGGTGGCGGCATCGACGGGTCCGCGGCCAGGAGTACGACGACTTCGTCGAGACGTTCGTGACGGCGGTGCAGAATCGATGGCCGCATGTGCTCCTGCAGTGGGAGGATTTTGCCGGATCGAACGCGGCGCGGCTGCTGGCGAAGTATCGCAACCGGCTGTGCACGTTCAACGACGACATTCAGGGAACGGCTGCGGTGGTTCTGGCGACGCTGCTGGCGGCGATGAAGGCATCGGGCGTCGCGCTCAGGGACCAAAAGATCGCGATTCTGGGTTTTGGATCGGCGGGCATCGGTATTGCGAATCTGCTGGTGAAGACGCTGATGGATGAAGGGCTGAGCGAACAGGAGGCGCGCGGACGAATCTACGCCATGGGCCGTCCTGGCCTGCTGGTGGACGGCGCGGAAGGGATTCATCCGGAGCAGAAGGACTATGTGCGGCCGCGAGCGGACGTTGCCGGCTGGAAGGTGCAGGATGCCCGGAAAATCGGCCTCGAAGAAGTGGTCCGGAACGCAAAGATCACGGTGCTGATCGGCGTGGCGGGCAAGGCTGGGATGTTTACGGAAGACGCGGTGCGGGCAATGGCGAAGAATGCGGAGCGGCCGATCATCTTTCCGCTGTCGAATCCAACTTCGAAGAGCGAAGCGACGCCGGAAGACCTGCTGCGGTGGACGGATGGACGAGCTCTGATCGGAACGGGAAGTCCGTTTGCGCCGGTGAAGGTGGGCGATCGGGAGATTTGCATCGATCAGACGAACAATTCGTATGTTTTCCCAGGGCTGGCGCTGGGAATTGTGGCGTCGCAGGCGAGGCGCGTGAGCGCCGCGATGATTATGACGGCAGCGCGGACGCTGGCGAGTTTGTCGCCGGTGGAGAGGGATCGAAACGGCAACCTGCTGCCGCCCATGGCGAAAGCGCGCGAATTGAGCAGCGTGATCGCGGCGGCGGTTGCGCGCCAGGCGATTGCGGAGGGATTGTCGGAGTTGCGGGAAATCGAAGTAGACGGGGCAGTGGCGGCGCATGTGTGGGAGCCGAAATACGTCCGCTACGAGCGCGAGACTTAAGCGGCCGCTCCCTGAGCTATGCCTTCCTGCGCCGGAACCATCGCACTTCCCAGCTCTTCTCGGCTGACTGGAAGAGGTAGACGGCCAGAATCGCGATGAGCGGTTCGAGCGGGTGGCGAAAGCGGGCGTGAACGGTCACGAAGTAGTACGTGAGCGGAAGCAGCAAAAACGCCCAGGCGAAGAGACCGGCGGCAGGAATGCGGCGGCGAAGCGCGAGTGCGAGGCCGAAGAGGCCAACGATGCTGGTGAACTGAAAATTCAGGTTGCGTCCGTATTCGTTGAGGATCCCTTCGTCGCCCGGATGCGGCACGGAAAACCAGAAATAGTACAGTCGGCGCAGGCTGAGATTGAGGAAGCGCGCGGGATCGGCAGCGATGATGTGTTTGGCGAGCTCTCCGCGCCAGCGGCTGTACGCGATTTCCCCCATCTGCCTGTAGAGGCGGAACTGGTCGGGCGCCTGAAAGGGATGGTCGTATTCCATCAGCAGACCGGTCGCGCCGGGACCGTTGCCGAGATACAGTTCGGCGCCAAAGTTAGCGCGCAGCGGAATGAAGTGGTGAAAGACCCGATGGTTGCGGATCGTCCATGGAGCGAGGCAGCCGATGAAGATGAGCGCGGCGAGTGCGGCGGAGAGGATTTGCCGCGGCCAGAGTTTGCGGTGCGGAGAACCGAGCAGGATCCAGACGCCGCAGACGGGCAGAAACAGGCAGAGCGAGGGATCGCTGAGGGCGATGATAGCCCAGAGGAATCCGAAGAGGGCCCAGGATTTCGTGGATGGAGCGAGGTTGTTTGGGCTGGCGGCAGATTCGTCGCCGATGCGCCGCATGCGTAACGCCAGCACCAGCACCCAGGTGAAAAGGAACGTGGTGAGGGTCATCTCCCAGATCCAGCGGACGGCGTACTGCATGGCGGCGGGATAGAGCGCCCAGAGCCAGACCGACCAGAGAGCGACCTTACGGTTGAAGCAGCGGCAGGCGATCTCCCAAAGCGCGGGCAGCATGAGCGCGTTGAGCACGCAGTCAAAGGCGAGAATGATCCACGCGGAAACGGCCGTGTAAACGCCGAAAACTTTGAAGACGCCGGCGAGAATCCACGGATACAGCGGTGGAACCCACGCGGTTGGTCCGGTGTGGCCGTGGAAGGGATCGGCAAAGCCGTAGCCGGTGGCGAGGGCGCGGGCGACGCGGCCCATCTCGTAGCCGAAGGCAAATTCGCCCTCGTAGGGACGGATGTGCCAGGTGCGGGCCAGCGTCATGTAGGCGATGCGGACGAAGAGAGCGATCCAGAAGATGTGCCAGGGAAAAGCCTGGCCATCGAGGCGAGATGGCCGGTGCTGTGCTGCGAGGCTGTCCGTCATCGGCGGCGCGTTCATAGCTGCTTCACGACCTGGCTGGTGGTTTCGAGCTCGGCGTTGAGCAGGGCTTCCGGCGTGAGGGCTCCGGCACGCCGCAGGCTGGGGAAGAAAACGGCCCACAGACCGGTGACGGCGAGCGAGCCGATGCCGCCGTAGATGACGGCGCGCACGGCGCCCCACCACTGCGCGGTGAGTCCGCTTTCGAATTCGCCCAGCTCATTCGACGCTCCAATGAAGAGGGAATTGACGGCACTGACGCGGCCGCGCATTTCCGCGGGCGTGGCGAGCTGGAGAATGGAGCCGCGGATGACGACGGAGACCATGTCTGACGCGCCGACCACGAACAGCGCGGCGAGCGAGAGCGGCAGACTGCGCGAGACGCCGAAGACGATGGTGGAGGCTCCGAAGATGGCCACGCAGACCAGCATTTTAGTTCCGGCGCGGCGGCGAATGGGATGAACCATGAGCCAGAGCGAGACCATCAGCGCGCCAAGAGCGGGCGCGGCGCGCAGCAATCCGAGGCCGCGCGGACCGGCGTGCAGGATGTCCTGCGCGAAGATGGGCATGAGCGCGACGGCTCCGCCGAGCAGAACGGCGAAGAGGTCGAGCGAGATAGAGCCGAGCAGAACCTGGGTGCGCGCGACGTAGCGGAAGCCGGCGAGGATGACTTCTTTGGAGATGGCGCGATGCTCCATGCGTCCTGGACGAACGTGCAGCGAATGGACGAGCACGAGGAACCAGAGAACGCTCAAAAAACAGAAGAGGTAGACGAGGCTGGCGCCGTGCAGATGCGTGTGCAGCGGCAGCGTAAAGAGGATGCCTCCGAACGCGGGTCCGACGATGTTGGCGAACTGAAAGATCGCCGATCCCCAGGTGACCGCGTTGACGAAGTGCTCGGTGGGCACCAAGTGAGGGATGAGTGCGGAGCTGGCTGGGCCGGAAAAAGCGCGGCCGGTGCCAATGAAGAACAGCACTGCGAAGATGGGCCAGACCTGATGCATGCCGGTCCATGCAAACCAGAAGAGAAGCAGGCTGCAAACGGCCTGGAGCGAATAGCAGACGAGGATGACCTGGCGCCGATCGAAGCGGTCGGCGGTGTGTCCAGCCGGCAAAATGAAAAGAAGGCCGGGCAGAAAGAGCATCAGGCCGGTGTAGCCGAGGTCGATGGCCCGGTGCGTGATTTCGTAGACCTGCCAGGCGACGCCAAGCGCCTGCGCTTCCGCGCCGACAATGACCACGACGCGCGCGAGCTGGTAGCGGCGAAAGTCGCGCGAGAGGAATGCGGCTGCGGGCTGGGCCATGCCTGTTCTTTACAGGGTACAGGGTACAGGGCGCAGCGTGCCGACAGCGGACCGCCCGATGAGCCAACCGGCGCGTGCGTGGGGAACCAAAGCCTTACTCACGGGTATCCGTTCGGATACCAGAAACAGGGCGGAAGCGGAAGGCGATCGCCGGCACGGGGCGGGGCCGGTTGCGTATCGCGTTGCAAATACAGGGATCCGCTGGCGGCCTAAGAATTCGCGAGGCTGTGCCTGACTTTGGCCAGGCGCATGCACTATGCAGGAGCAACCGCAAGCCCCGAAGAGACGGGCTTCCGGGCCAGAAAGAAATCCAGATCGGACTCCAATGTGAGGAGTCCAGCGAGGCGCCTACCAGGCGCTCCGAGAAAGGGGAACGGCTATGAAATGGACTATGAGCATCGCATTCCTCGCCGCCGCGAGCCTCCTCACAGTTGGCAACGCGTCGGCGCAAACCGGATCAGTGCAGGCGACTGTTCCTTTCAATTTCACCGTGGGCAACACGGAGCTGCCCGCCGGGACGTACACGATCAGTGCGACGTCGGAAAACGTTATCGTGGTCCGCAACAAGGACCTGCCACGCATCTCGATGCTGAGCATGACGGTGGGTGACGACGCGACGTCGGCGAAAGGGGAAGAGCTGGTCTTCCACAAATACGGCGAGCAGTACTTCCTGAGCGAGCTGATTTGCCCGGCGCACGCGGTGACCGGCTACCTTCCGACCTCCAGGCGTGAAAAGAGGGCGCAGGAACTGGAAGCCAGCTTTGGTGGAATGAGTCCAATCTACCTTGCCTTGAAGTGAACGCAGCAGTGCGATCACTTGACCCGGAGGCTCTCGGCGCCTCCGGGTCGTTCTCTGTTTGGGGGGAGACGCGCGGCCAAGCGTTTTGTCGTTCTCCAGGGGCAGCCGGTTCCTGTTGCTGCGCGCCCGGTTCCTGTTGCTCAAAAAAATCTCTCGTTTTTGCGTATGTGTGGGAAGGAAGGTAGTTAGAGGGGGCCGAGGGCGTATGTATGGATTCTAAAGGGGTTATAGATGACGGCTGGAGATTTTGTATTGATTCTGCTTGGGTTAGGGCCAGAGGGGCGGCGACGGCGCTGAGGGTGAGGCCGGGATCGGGATCGGGGGTGGTTTCGGCAACAGGATCCGGCTCGGAGGCTGTGGCGGGGGTGGTTTCAGGGACGGGGTCGGGCTGGGGAGCTGGATCGGGGTCGGGGGTGGTTTCAGGAACGTGAGCCTGCTCGGCGGCGGCGGCTGACTCCGGATATGTGGCGCTAGTGGGTTCGGAGGCGGAGTCGGGGTCGCGTGCGGGGGTGGTTGCGGGGTCGGGTTCGGGGCTGGGGTCGGGGGTGGGGGGCTGGTAATCGGCGGGGCGGCCGGGCCAGTCGATGTGGAGGCCGCACTTGATGCCGGCGGGGGGATCCTTGCAGAAGTACCTCCAGAGCTGTTCCTGGTTGATGTTGTACCGGCCTTCGCGCGTGTCGGGATCGAAGCTGAGGGTGGGGTGGGGCGGCGGGGCGGGAGGGTCGGCGGGGACGACGAGGGGGAGGCCGTCCTGCTCGACGTAAGCACGGACCGGCTCGACGGCCTTCTCGATGTCGCGCATCTGGCGCAGGGCTTTGAGGCAGGTGCGCATGATGGAGGTCATGGCGCCGGCCTGGCGGGTATCGATGATGCCGCGCGAGAGGGCTTCGGCGATCTCATTGAGATTGAAGAGGATGGAGTGGTGGTCTTCGGCCCAGACGAAGTTGACGAGGGGCACCATGTTGAAGGTTGCGGGGGTGGAAGGGCGGAGCCGGCCGCGGGCCATCTGGAGGCGGCGGTGGTGGTCGAAGCAGAGCTCTCTGCGGTTGAGTGCGGGCGCGGTGCAGCGGGCGCCGTTGGTTTTGACGTAGCGGCAGCGATGGGCTTCGGGTGGGACGAGGTGTTCGGTTGCTTCGAGCGGCATGACGATTCTCCCCGAAAAGGAAAAGGCCGCTCGCCGGGTGGCGGGAGCGGCCTTTTTTGAATTTTTCTCTCTATTTTTAGAATACCAAGTCCGGGGGTGAACCCTGCCAAAGTTTTTGGGGAGTTTTGGCGTGGAAGTGGATTGCTTTCAGGGGTCATTACTTTGGTTTGAGGGGGAAAGTCTTGACAATTTTTGTCGAGGGGGCGAAAGGCGTTGACCACGGGGAGACGCAGAGAGCCCGGCGTGGGCAAATTCGCGCGTAACTCCATCGACGAGAGTCTGTCTTCTTCTTTTTGCCCGCCCTCCGAAGGAATTGAGAATCCGCTCCGCAAACAGATGTTCCTTACTGCTGACTGATTCGCCGCAGAAGATACAGACTCGGCCATGCACGCTTGCTCTCCCCGCCGATTAAATTGTATTGAGCATCCGCGCAAGATCTGCTTCGTCGTCCCTCGTCGGCAGGAAGCAGTTATATCCGATCTTCAGCGTTCCGCCCTTCCGTTGAACGAGTTCATCGACGTACGGCAGCAGAGTCTGACTGTAGACGCGCCTCGTCATAAACATCACCTCGACCTCATTGATTTGAGTCGGGGTCGGCCGCGATACAACTGGCCGTGGGTGTCCCGCCGGAAGAATTTGCAGACATGCGGTCGGAGAAATGGGCAGGAAAACTTCAGTTCCAGGCTGGTGGAGTCCCACACCGAAAGAAGGGCCGGCAGCGTCTAGCCTCCAGGTCACAACCGGGTTGTCACCGAGGATAAACGGGTCGCCCGGTTCTGAGTGAAGAATGCCCCACTGACCGTGATACAAGTGGTCGTCGAAATACTTCGTCCACCGCTCCAGAGAAGCTGCAAACTGCTCTTGGACCGATTCCACGGTCGCGGGCGTGGCCAGAACCTTGTCCCAGGCTCTGCGAAACGCGTCTATTGAAACGGGCACTCCTTCTTTGATCGATACCTTCATCGTGTACCGGAGGAGAGCCTCCTCGTTTTCAAATAGCAGCGCCAGGCGACGGCGCGTCTCCTCCATGTGCGCCCTTACGCCCTCTTTTCGGCCGGGGCAGCGCATGAACAGAAGCGCGATGTACTTGGTCAGTGACCGTTTGTGGCGATCGCCAAAAACGAAAAACCGGCTGCAAAGAAAATCGAGCTCGCGGTGGACCTCATTTTCGATCTGGTCCGCGAGAGCTTTTTCGATACCCTCTTCAAACGAGGGGTTCGACGGTCTGGCAAAATATCCGTCCGTGCGCGTCTCCGATTTGGGCGATGCCTTTCTAACCGGCCTGAAACCTCGTTCGTAGCGCCACATCCGCAGGGACTCGGTGTTCGCCTCTCCGGCAGCGAACTGCTTCAGCAAGCGCATGGGGATTGCGTGTGAGCGCATCGCGGACTCCTCTCTCAGCCGCCGCCGGGCACTTCAACGGAGAGCCTGCATGCGGAAGGTCGCCAGCGCCAGTATAACCTACGATTCTCTTTTTCTTCGCCCGGTTCTGCCGTGGTGCGCGACCCAATCGCGCATTTGCCGCGTTTCAACGTCACGCCCGTTCACCCGTCAGTGCATGATCGGTGGGGCCGCGACTAAAGGGCGACACGGCCTCAGCAACCTTCAGCAGCGGAACTGTCAACTATCGCCTACAGGCCAACGCACTCATCGACACGAAATTGCCGCAAAGTCGGCCATACTTCCCTTTCGGGCGCCGGCCTCTGGATATGAATCCGGCCGCAGGCACTGGAGGCTCGCGAAAGCAACGCTTTGGATTCTTATCGGTGGCTTTGCCACCGATTCCCTCCGCGCCAAAGGTTGCTTTTGGTGCATGCCGCTCGTTTCGCTGCGGGGGTCCGTTCGACTCCGCGCCGGGATGCATGTGTACCGCTCAGGAAGATCTGGGCGCGCTCCGCTCAGGACGACATTCGCAGGTTATTCGTTTTCAAACTTGTCTTGAATCGTGCCCTGATATGAAGGCCGCCTCGTAACCAACTTCGATTCAGCGACTGGTAGGCTATCGAAGGATTCATGTGCGTTTTTTGTGCGGCCAACGATCAGGCATTCCGGACCCGTTAGTTCTGAATCGCCCAATTATCCGTGTGGCCGATTAACCGACCTTTTCAGGTCAACCCCGTGAACGCAAGGCTCGGCGTTCGATAGAGCGCCATCGCGATCGGCCGAACATGTATCCAACGACGCACCAGAATGCCAAGGCGATAATCAGCCAGGACAGGAGCCAAATCCCCTTGAAATGGAATTGATGCGAGTACCATTCGAACCCACTCATGACGCAAAACATCGGGATTCCAAACAGCAGAATGCCATGGACGAAGATGAACCTACGGCGACCCATTGGATACTGACGATCTGCTGTCAGGTTCAGCATCTCTTCATAGCGCAAATCCGCCATCGGCACCCTCCGCGAGTCATCCTACAACGGGTCAATGCTGTGTAGTCGGCAATCCGGACGTTTCCACCGACGCCCGCAGCGGTTTCTGGTCGAAAAACTTGTGCGTTTTTGTGCGGCCAACTTGGGATTCCGGAGAATTTTGGGAATCCAGAGAATTGAAGAATTGTAAGTTATGTGTTTTCAATGGCCTCAGGAGCCGTGCCCTGATACAAAAGCGAGGAAACATTCTTCAACGAGCTTGTGACTCAGGACGCGAGGAAGATTACTGAGACGGAGAGAGGGCGACGGCGGCTTCGCTGGTGAGGACGCGGAAGGCGAATGTTTCCTGGAGATACAGGCGTACGAGGGAATCCGTATGGCTGAGGTAGCCGATGGAAACATCCTGCCCGACGCTGAGCTCGAAGTCGCCGCCTCGCGTGGTCAGGACGAAGGCGCCTTCGATCGCCGGCGCCCAGACGAGGTTGCCGTCAACGATGCGTTTGACGTGCTCGAGGACGGGATATCCGTGATCGCGGGTCTCGGCGAGCGCCGTATACTCGTTGGCTCCGAGCAAAACGGAGTAGGGGCCATTGACGCCGACCAGGCGTAACTGGCTCAGGGCTCGCGCTACTGCATCGGGATAATCGCGCACGTCGGCAGGCAGGGTGTCGACGGGATTGCTGGTGGCTTCGCGAATGCCCTGGAGATTCGCGGCGGCGTATCCGTTGAAGATGGCGCGGTCTTCGGCAAAGGCCAGTTTCTTCGCGGCGTCTTTGGCGGGCTGCCAGTCGGAGTCCTCCGATCCACGCTCGACGTCGTCGATGGCCTGACGGGACAGTTCAAAGGGCACGCGCAACTCTACGAGAGGCGTGACCTCGCGCAGGTTTGCAACGATGCCCTCAGCGGGAGCGGGGATGGACTGCAGGTGGCCGGTCGCTACTGCGGGCAGAGCAATTCCTCCCGGTGAGGGAAGGTCGACAACGCGTCGCCCGGCCAGGTAACGCTTCAGCGTCCGGGTGGTCTCCTCCTCAATCTGCGACCATGCAGCGTCGGAGACTGGCGCCAGCTCCCGATGGAGGTTATTCATCTTTCTCTCCTTTCAGCGATCCTATCCTGAGCGATGTGTCGTCCGCGGACGAGGGCGGGGCCGATGGCGGCGGCGCCGAGGCTTCCGCCGGGTCCGGCGCGTTTGGGCCGATGTTGTCGAGAAACGTTGCCGAGGGCACAAAAAACAAGCTGCCGGTGACGGCGCTGCTGAAATCGAGCAGGCGATCGTAATTGCCGGGAGGGCGGCCGACGAACATATTTTGCAGCATGGTTTCTGTGATGCGCGGAGTGCGGCTGTAACCGATGAAGTAAGTCCCGAACTCGCCGTGGCCGGGCCGGCCGAACGGCATGTTGTCGCGCAGAATCTGGAGTTGCTTTCCATTCTCTTCGATGACGGTGAGCGCGTTATGCGCCGAGGCGGGTTTCTCGGCATCGCTCAGCTCGATGTCGGAGAGTTTTCTGCGGCCGATGATGTTCTCCTGGGCCTCAACCCGAAGGGCATTCCACGCCTTCATGTCGTGCAGGTACTTTTGCACGATGACATAGCTGCCCCCGGCAAAGGCCGGGTCTTCGTCGCCGATCAGGACCGCTTCGCGAGCGGCGTCTCCGCGGGGATTTTCTGTGCCATCGACAAAACCGATGACGTCGCGATCGTCGAAATAGCGGAAGCCGTGTACCTCGTCCACGATGGAAACGGCATCGCCGATGCTGTCCATGATGTGAGTGGCCAGCTCAAAGCAGAGATCCATGCGTTTGGCTCGAATGTGGAACAGGATGTCGCCGGGAGTGGAGACGGCGTGGCGGCCGCCGGAGCGAATCTCCTGAAAGGGGTGAAGCTCGGCGGGGCGTGGCGATCCGAAGAGCTTGTCCCATGCGCCGGATCCGAATGCAGCGATGCAGTTGAGGCCAGCCTCAATGTCGCGGAACTCGACGGCGCGTATCAGCCCGGAAAGGTCCGCGCAGAAGGAGCGCAGAGACGCGCGGGCGTCCGGGTCCTGGCGGATGCAGACGACCAGAAAGATCGCCGCGCGGGTGAGCGGAGCGATGACACTCTGAGGAAGTACAGCCTCGTTGAGCTGCTCGGGTGCGTCCATTGCATCAGTCTCGATAGAAGATGATTCTCATCCCCCGGAAGTATCGCATTTCCGGATTGGCATGACATTTTGCGTGTGCCTGAGTCAGGGGCGGGGGCTTGTGAGTGGGAACACGGTGGGTTGGCCGGGGGGCGGTTAGTCTGGAGCGTGGACTTTTTGCCGCCGACGCCGAAGGTTGCCGCTGCGAATCCTGCGATCGATCTTGCCGAGGCTCCGGTGGTGGAGGGGCCGACATCAGGACTGGAGCCGGGGCCGGCTTTGCGCGCCGGGTTGCGGCCGGTGCGCGCCGTGGCGGCGGTGGTGCTGTGCGCGGTGTTTGCGTTCCTGACGCTTTATTGCACGCAGCCGCTGCTGCCCATGCTGACGCTGGTGTTTCATGCGTCGAAGGCAGCGGTGGGGCTGACGGTGAGCGCGTCGACGCTGGGAGTGGCGCTGGCTGCGCCGATCTTTGGGGCGCTGACGGAGCGGCTGAGCCGGAAGCGGGTGATTGTGGCATCGGCGGTGGCGGTGGCGTTGCCGACGCTGCTGGCGGCGACGTCGCCGGGGCTGCATACGCTGATCTTCTGGCGGTTTTTGCAGGGGCTGGCGCTGCCGGGAATTTTTGCGACGGTGATCACGTACATCGGGGAGGAGTGGGAGCGCCATTCGATCGCGCTGGTGATGAGCTTGTACGTAAGCGGGACGGCGCTGGGGGGATTCCTGGGGCGGCTACTGACGGGGCTGGTGGCGGAGAAGGTGGGCTGGCGGTGGAGCTTTGTGCTGCTGGGCGGGCTGACGCTGGCGGGGGCGGGGGCGATTGCGCGCTGGCTGCCGCATGGACGCAAGCGTCCGCGCTACGAGCATGAGGAGGCGGCGGAGGGCGTGCCGGGGTTGGGCGCGGCGAGGATCGCGCTGCGGCACATGAAGAATCCGCGGCTGCTGGCGACGTTTGGGGTGGGGTTCGGGACACTGTTCACGCTGGTGGCGACGTTCACCTACAGCACGTTTTATCTGGCGGACGCGCCCTTCGGTTTGTCGACCCTGGCACTGAGCTATTTGTTTGCGATTTACCTGGTAGGGCTGGCGGTGACGCCGTTTGGCGGATACCTGGTGACGCGGATCGGGATGCGGCGGGGGATGGCGGTGGCGATTGTGCTGGCCGGGGCCGGGGAAGCGATCACGCTGAGCCATTCGCTGTGGGTGGTGGTGCTGCCGGGGCTGGGGCTGGTGTGCACGGGGGTGTTCATCGCGCAGTCGACGGCGACGAGTTTTTTGCGGATGGCGGCGCCGGCGGGCGGGAGAGTGTCGGCGGCGGGGCTGTATTTGTCGTCGTATTACGTGGGCGGGACGATTGCGGGGGTGGCGCCGAGCTACGTGTGGGGCCTGGGGCGCTGGCCGGCGTGCGTGGCGCTGGTGGAGGCGGTACTGGTGGGGATGCTGGTGCTGGCGATGGTGGGATGGAGAAACGTGGGGTGGTCGACGCATTGACTCTGCGGGTGGGTAAAAACTACCGGGTTGCTGGAGGAAAGAGGGTGGATGGCGCGGGGGTGAAGCTGGGTTAAGACGTTTCCTTGCTTATGGATGCGGCGATGAGTGGGATTGGACCTGCAGGTGCAATGAATGATGACGATGAGCGAGGGCGGCCGTGCGCAGTATGCGGTGCGCCGTCTCCAGCAGAAGAGAAGTCCGACAGGGAGATAACCCATGACGCGAAAAACAGGATATGCAGCCGCATCAGCCGTGGCGGCCCTTGCCCTGGTGCTAACCACAGGTTGCACAACGAAAAGCTACGTACGCAGCCAGACGGAGCCGGTGATCCAGAAGACGAACGAGCTGGATGACGCGACGGCGGCGAATAACCGGGCCATCCACGACGTGGATCAGCGGGCGCAGGCGGGTATCCAGCAGGCGCAGAACTCAGCAAACCAGGCGCAGCAGTCGGCGCAGAACGCCACCCAGGCGGCGAATGGGGCGCAGACGTCTTCGCAGGATGCAGTGAACCGGGCAGATTCGCTGGCGGGGGTGATTGCGAATCTGGACAACTACCAGCAGGTGGCGGATGTTTCGGTGACGTTCGGGTTCAACAAGTCGGTGCTGACGCGGGCAGACAAGGATCAACTGGATCAGTTCGGCGGGCAGCTGGCAAGCACGAAGAGCTACATCCTGGAAGTAACGGGCGGGACGGATTCGATCGGATCGAAGGAGTACAACTACGGTCTGAGCGACCGGCGGGCGATGGCGGTGGTGCAGTATCTGGCGTCGAAGTATAACGTTCCGGCACACAAGTTCTATTTGGTGGGGTTGGGCAAGGACGTGCAGGTGGCGTCGGATCAGAGCGCGGCGGGACGGGCGAAGAACCGGCGGGTGGAAATTCAGCTGCTGAGCAACGCCGGGGCGCAGAACAGCCCGGCGACGCAGACGGGCAGCCTGAATCCGCCGAGCGGTAACACCAATCCTACGATGCAGTAGCAGCTTCCATGCAGCAGAACTGAGTCTCCTGTCCAGGCGTGTGGCTCCGGTCGAAAACCGGAGCCATGCGTTTTTAGCGGGAATGCCGCCAGGATCAGAGCAGTTTCGGAATACACGTAGACTTTCTAAGGCCGGTACAGGGTGGCTTTTCTTGATTAAAAAGCTACTTGAGCGTGTGCCCTCGGTCTACACCAATTCCGAAACTGCTGTAGCGGCAATTCCTGAGTTCCTGTGGCCTTTCGGATTGAGTGCAAGGTCGCCGCTCCCTGGGGTCGCGTCGACTTGAGTGCAACGGCTTCGGGATGCACCGAATCAGGAATTGCATTACCGGCGTTCCATGGGATGGGGCCGGTTCCAGTCGAACGGGTATTACCAAAGTTGGAAAGAGGCGCCGGCAGCAAAACGGCGCCTTTTTAACGCTATTTTTTCGAAATAACTGCTTCCCTTTTTGCCCAGGACATGCGTAAGATCAGGCTCCCCCCTAATTCAAGATGCAAGGAGCTCCCTCTATGAAGCAGCAACTGACCCTCGCGCTGTTTTCGGGTCTCGCTGTGTGCTCGTTGGCAGTTTTCTCCGCACAACAGTCCGAAGCGCAGGTTGTGCCCCGCATGCCGGTGGTAAAGGTTTCGAACATCAACAACGCCAAAGTCACGGGCGGGATGGTGGTGATTCCGTCGTCGAGCATGCCCTCGCCGAAGCAGGGGACGACGCTGAAGACGATGACAGCACACACGAATCTCCAGATTAATCTGCCCGCCGGGTGGAATCCCTCAACGGTAACGCCGCCGAGGCCTGGCTATAGCTATGGCCCGCCGTTTAGCGGATATGCCTACGAGACACCAGCTTCGCTGGCGTGCATCTATTCGCTGGTGGCACTGACGACGGGTTGCAACCCTAACACGGTAACCGCCAATCCGACGGGAGGCACCAATACGATCGCCGTCGTGGACGCCTATGACGATCCGTTTGCCGGGCCAGACCTGGCGTATTTCTCGGACGAGTTCGGACTTCCGTTCGCCGATTCGCAGTTCCAGGTGGTGTACGAGAGCGGAACGCCGCCTCCGGTGGACCCGACCGGCGGCTGGGAGCTGGAAGAGGCGCTGGACGTCGAATACGCTCACGCTGAGGCGCCGCAAGCCAGGATTTACCTGGTGGAGGCCAATTCCAACTCGTACTCGGATCTGCTGACGGCTGTGACGATGGCCGGCAACCTGGTTCTGTGCGGCAGCACGAGCACCTGCCCCTCCGGAAGCACGGGAAAGGGCGAAGTGTCGATGAGCTGGGGCGGGGGCGAGTTCTCCAGCGAAACCAGCTATGACACCTACTTCACGACGTCCAACGTGGTGTATTTTGCGGCGGCTGGAGACAGTCCGGGCACCCTCTGGCCGTGCACTTCGCCGAACGTGGTGTGCGCGGGCGGAACGGATTCGCGGCGCAACCCGTCGACCGGCGCGAACATGGACCAGAGAGCCTGGGCGTCAGCCGGCGGAGGCGTGAGCCTGTACGAGGCGATTCCGAGCTATCAGAGCGGAATCAGCTCCATCGTGGGCACGGCCCGAGGAGTTCCGGATCTTTCGTTCGATTCGGATCCGATTACGGGGGTCTGGGTGTGGAGCAGCTACGAGCTGTCTGAGGATTACTTCGATGCGGAGCTGCCGGCAACAGCAGGATGGTGGATCGTGGGCGGCACCAGCGTAGCGACACCGAACCTGGCGGGAGTAATCAACCGGGCAGGCGCCTTTGCGGCGAGCTCGAATGCCGAACTGACGACGGTGTACACGAACAGAGCCAATACGTCGGACTACGCCGACGTCGTGTCGGGCTTCTGCGGTCCGTACCTTGGTTACTCCACGGCCTCGGGGTGGGATTTGTGCACCGGCGTGGGGAACGTGAGAGGGTACGGAGGCAAGTAGGTCTCTTCGCCACCGCCGTTGCAGCGAGTGGCTCGGGAGGATTCGTCCCCGGGACGGGTCCTCCTGGGTGCCGCAGGAAGAACGGTTTCACACCGCGCGGCGGCATTTGAACAGGACTTTTCGACACGCAGCCGCTGCCCGATGGAGCGCGCTGCGTGTTTCTTTAGCGCTCAGATTGCCGCAGGCAACTGGCGGAGGTGCGCGGCGCGGATGTCGTTGGCGGTGTAGAGGCGGATGAAGGGAGCGCCCTGGCAGGCTGCTTCGAGAGCGGCGCGGCCTCCGGCCTCTTCGCGCTCGACGAGGCAGATGGCGGCGATGACCATCATGCCGGCTTCGCGGGCGGCCTCGATGGCAGCGATGGTCGATGCGCCGGTGGTGCAGACGTCGTCGACGATGAGGACGGGGGCGTCCTGCTGAAGGAAACCTTCGATGCGGCGGCCGGTGCCATGAGCCTTCTCAGTCTTGCGCACGAGGAAGCCGTGGATGAGCGGTGCGCCGTGATCTTCATGTGCGCGCCAGGCGCTGGCGATGGAGACGGCGGAGACGACCGGGTCCGCCCCCATGGTGAGACCGCCGACGGCTGCGGGGTGCAGATTGTGCTCACGGAGCACGTCGAGGATGGCGAGGCCGGTGAGGCGCGCTCCTTCAGCGTGGAGGGTGGTGGTGCGGCAGTCGATGTAGTAGTCGCTCTTTGCGCCGGAGGAGAGCGTGAAGCTGCCGAGGCGGAACGAGGTCCGGGCGAGGAGATCGAGGAGCGCCGTGCGCGGGGATGGGTCGGTCATCAGGGAATAGTTTAACGGCAGCGCTGAGGGATGGAGCGGGCAGAGATGGAGCGGTCAGGGATGGAGCGGTCAGGGATGGAGCGGGCAGTCAGATAGCCTGCGGGCGAGAGCCGGTGGTCGGTTTGGCGGCTACTGCCTATTTCTTTTTGGCGGGCGCTGCGGCTGGTTTGATGCCTGCGGCTGCGGTGTAGAGGTTGTTCATGGTGACGGAGTCGAGGACGTAGAGGCCGGGGCCGTCACTGCGTTTGGCGATGGCGCCGTCCGGGGTCTTCTGGAAGGAGATCTTCTCGATGGCGCGGCCCTCCACGGAGACGACGGTCAGGGTGATATCGGGTTTGGTGAATCCGGAATCGACAAACTTCGATGCGGCCAGGCCACGGATTGCGCTGATGAGGGAGTCGACACTGTCCGCGTCCATCTTTTTGCCGTTCGAATACCAGTCTTTGTTGGAACGGACGAGGTTCAGACTGGTCGCGCCGGACTGGTACTCGATGTTGAGCGGGTCGGCATAGCCGAAGTTGAGGAGCTGTTTGTTGCGGAAATCGTCGACGCTGCGATCCAGCGCCGTGGCCAGCGACGAGTCGATCTTCCAGGTGCCTTCCACGGCGCTGGATTTGGCGAAGTAGTCGTCCTTCGATTTGCGGACTTCGAGGGTGTCAGTGGGCGCGCTGGCGCCGGAGCCGGTGGAGACCTTTACGGTGGCGACGGGCGTGCCGTGGGCGAAGGCGGCGGCGGACTGGGGTGTGTTGGTCGATTCGTCCCACGTGGCGGAGACGATTTGCTGCACCAGGCCGTCGACCTCGTAATTGTCGGTGCGGTACGGCTGCGGCTTCTGGATTTGCCAGCCGGAGGGGACGCGGGCGATGGAGACGTCCTGGCCGTTGCGAAGGAGCTCAACGTTCTGGACATCGAGAGACTGGACGGGGACGAGGTGACGGTTGCGCAGATCGTTCAGGCTCTTGCTGAGCGTGTTGTCGACGGTGGCCGAGACCGTGTAGACATGCGGATCGCCGGGAACCATGGCGTAGAAGGCGTCGCCGGTGGGGGTGCGATCGCCAAGGATGAGATGGGCGGACTGGTTGTTCTTTTCGGCGACGTCGACGGCGAGCGACGGATCGCTGAGGCCGTACTTCGCGAGATCGGAGGCTTTGTCTTCGACGGTGCGCTGGGGGATGAGATCGGCGAGGGTGGCGACCATCTGGTTGACGCTGTCAGAATCGGCGCGGAAATTGATGGGCGCGGTGATCGTCCAGAGGGAGGCTCCCGAGGGAGTGAGCGTGATGGCCTGGGCGCCTTTGGGCCGCAGGGTGAGGCTGGTGACGGCGGAGGAGTCGAACTTGACGATGGCGGGAACGACCGGCCCGGCGGGAGCGGTGCTGGGTTTATGGTGCTGCGACCAGTAGAGGACACCTCCGAGGCCGGCAAGGATGACGACCGCAGCGATGAGACCGCGAAACTTCATCGCGCACTCCACGCACGAAGGCAGACGTTCCGTTGCAGAGCGAGCACGGGGCTATCTCCTCTTCCACCAGACCAGGATGCCGGCGACGATGACGATGAGGGGCAGCACGAACTGGCTGACGAGACGGACCATGCTGAGCTGCGCGGCCGTCATGGTGACCTGACGCTCATCCGGGGTCTTGGGCCGGATGGAGATGAGGTCCTCATCGGAGCAGAGCCAGTTGATGGCGTTGGCGGCGAGGTCGGCGTTGCCGTTGAAGCCGAGGAATCGATTCGATGCCCAGATGGAGCTGCCGACAACGACGATGCGGCCCTCCTGATTGGCCTTGCCTGTTTCGTACGTGGCTGCGGCGGCGAGGACGAGGGGGCCCTTCTTGTTGCTGGGATCGCTGGCGCTGACCCTGGGAGAGCTGAGGTTGAGCGTGGCAAAGCTGCTGGAGGACGAACTGAAGAGCTGGCTGGCTGTGGATTTGGCGGTGTTGGCGACGGTAAGCGAACCCGTCATCGGGAATGCGGTTGCTGTGCCGCGCATCTGGGCGACGATGGGCTGGCTGGTGTCGTAGGAGGTGACCAGGGGCTCCTGCGGACCGAGGCCGGCGATCTGGCCGATGGGGTTGAGATCGAGAACGAGGTCTTTGTCGACGGTGACGCCCCAGGATTGCAGGAGGGCGGTGAGGGCGTCGTTGCCGGATATGGTGTTGGATCCCATCTGCAGCGGCGGGTCGAGCATGAAGAAGGCGCGGCCGCCGTTTTCGACGTATGTTTTGAGGGCGTTGACTTCGGGCGCTTCGTAGTCGTGGATGGGACCGGCGACAACGACGGCGGTGCAGGCGGCGGGGATGGCGGCCTGCGTGACGAGGTCGACGGATTGCGCCTCGTAGCTGTCGTGCGCGAGGACGGTTTTGAGCTGCGAGAGACCGTCGCGGGAGTCGTCGTCGATCTGGTGCTCGCCGCTGCCGGTGACGAAGCAGACGGTGCGGGTGTTGCCCTTGATGTCGCGGATGAAGGCGCCGGTGATGCCTTCTTCGCTGACGTCACTGGCTTTTTCGGTGCGATCGCCGATGGTCACGGTCACGGTGGGGACGGTGCTGATGCTGTCAGCGCGGGCGATTTCGGGCTGCTTGTCGGGATCGACGTACTCGACGTGGACCTTCGACGAGAGGCTGGAGTATTCGTCGAGAAGATCGCGGCCCTGGCCGAAGTGGGTGCTCTGATTGAAGTAGGTGACGGTCGCGGGCTGCCTGAGGCCAGCGACGATTTTCTTCGTCTCCTGGGAGAGGCTGTAGCGCTTGTTTGAGGTCGCGTCGTACGTCTTGTTGTAACGATCGGCGAGAACGTTGGCGACGACGACTACGGCGAGGATGACGAGAATGTAGACGGTCGCGTAGGCAGCGTACTTCGTTTGTCTCGCCTTCAGCCAATGGCTTGCCATTCCCGATTAAGACCTCCAGCGAAGGGATTCCATGGAGCGGGTGGTGAGGAAGAGGCCAAGGAAGACGACGCTGAGATAGTAGACAGCATCCTTGAGCTCGAGCACGCCGCGGTTGAAGGATTCCGAGTGAGAGAGAACGGAGATATAGGAGAGGACGGTGGCCCAGGTGGCGGAGTTATAGCTGGTGACCCAGGCGAAGACCCAGAGGAGGAGGCAGGCAGCGAAGGTGCAGGCGCCGGCGATGATCTGATTTTTGGTGAGGGTGGAGATGAAGGTGCCGATGGCGAGCAGCGCGGCTCCCTGGAGGATGAGGCCGAGGAAGGCCACCAGAGTCGTCTTCCAGTCGGGGTTGCCGTAGCGGAAGAGGAAAGCGAGGTTGAGGCCGGTAAAGAGGACCAGCCAGCCGTAGAGCAGCAGAGCGGCCAGCCACTTGCCGAGGATGATCTCGACGTCGCGGACCGGGGACGTGGCCAGCAGCTCGATGGTGCCGTTGCGCTTTTCTTCGGCAAAGAGGCGCATGGTAATGAGGGGGATGAAAAGGATCTGGAGGAAGGCGCTGTTGGCGATGAGGGGGCTGATGATCTGCTCATTGACGTTCATGGGCGAGGCCTGGCCCATCATCTGCATTTCAATGCCCTGCTGAATAAAGAGGCTGAGCAGGTTCCAGAAGAAATAGCCGAAGATGAGGCTGTACATGGTGAGCAGCAGCCACGCGATGGGGGAAGTGAAATAGCTGTTCAGTTCGCGGCGGCAGACGATCCAGGTATTTCTCATGCATTGGCCTCCGGAGCGGGAGCGTCGGGCGCCGGGGGTGGGGGCGCAGGGGAATCGGGTGGCGCGGATTCGGCGGCGGGCGCGTCGGTGAGCTGGAGGAAGATTTCCTCGAGGCTCATGGCGGCGGGGCGAAGCTCGTTGAGCTCCCAGCCGGCGTTGACGATAGCGCGGGCGAGGTCGCCGCGTATGAGCTGGCCGCGGCTGGCTTCGATTTCGAAGACTGCGCCCTGAGCGAATTGTTCTTTGCAGACGACGCGGCTGACTCCGGCAACCTGCTCGATACGCTGCTGCGCGCGCGGGGAGGGAAATTCACCGCCGCGCACGCCGACTTCGAGCAGCATGGATTCGGCGCCGCGGGCGCGCGCCTGGAGGTTGGCAACGGAGTCGGTGGCGACGAGTTTGCCCTTGTTGATGATGATGACCTGCTCGCAGGTCTGCTCGACCTCAGGCAGGATGTGGGTACTGAGGATGATGGTGTGGTCGCCGGCGAGGGAGCGGATGAGCTCGCGGGCTTCGTTGATCTGGCGGGGATCGAGACCGGAGGTGGGCTCGTCGAGGATGAGGACATCGGGGTTGTGGATGATGGCCTGGGCGAGTCCGACGCGCTGGCGGTAGCCTTTGGAAAGCTTGCCGAGGAGCTTATTTTTCATGTCGCCGATGGCGCAGCGATCGATGACGAAGGCGACGCGCTTCTCCAGTTCGGGGCCGGCGAGGCCCTTGAGGCGGCCGACGAAACGGAGGTAGTCGATGGTCTCCATTTCGAGGTAAAGCGGGGGCGCCTCAGGCAGGTAGCCGATGTGACGGCGAACTTCGAGGGGCTGATCGAGCACATCGAAGCCGGCGACCGTGGCTTTGCCCGCGGTGGGCGGGAAGAAGCACGTGAGCATACGCATGGTCGTGGTTTTGCCGGCGCCGTTGGGGCCGAGAAATCCGACGATTTCGCCTTTGGTAACGGAAAAAGAAATGTGGTCGACGGCGGTGGTGCGCGCGTATCGCTTGGTCAGGTCCTGAACAGTAATCATGTCTGACTAATTTTTTGACTTCGGTACAGAGAAGTCGTCAACAACTGTGGGCTGCTGCGGGGCCGATGCGAACCGGTAAAGATGAATGCGTGCGAGAACCCAAAAGCGGAGCCAGTCAGCAGCCGTGAATGGTTCAACCCAAAGGCCCATGCTAAAACAGTTGAGCTTCTTTGTGTCAAATGGGGCGAAGGTACGATGAAAAAAACTGCGCGCACAGGGCGCGCCGGGGTCAATGAAGTTCCGGCGATGCGGATGGACGGAGGTTGTTCAGAGACACTGGGCGAGCGCGACTCCAGTCGACGTAGCCGGTGCTGTCGTGGGATTCCCAAAACGCGCGCTCTTCGGCTTCATCGGCGAATTTCGGTATGGGTTTTGGGAGCCGTGACATAGGACTCAAGTATACGGGCGAAGCGCGGTTTGCCGTCACTCGCCCGTGTCGATCTGGGCGCGCTGGAGTTTGTCGGAGTAGTCGACATAGACGGATTTCCAGGTGGTGTAGAAGTCGAGCGCGCCGGTGCCGCCTTCGCGGTGGCCGTTGCCGGTTTGCTTGACGCCGCCGAAGGGGAGATGGACTTCGGCTCCGATGGTGGGGGCGTTGATGTAGGTGATGCCGGCTTCGAGGTCGCGCATGGCGCGGAAGGCGCGGTAGACGTCGCGCGAGTAGAAAGCAGTAGAGAGGCCGTAGGGGATGTTGTTGGCGATGTCGATGGCATCGTCGAAGCTGGCGCACTCAAGGATGCTGACGACCGGGCCGAAGACTTCTTCCTGCGCGATGCGCATGTGCGGCTTGACGGCGGCGACGACGGTGGGCGCGAAGAAATGTCCTTTAGCGTGGGCGCCCTGGGTGAGGGGATGGCCGCCGGTGAGGATCTGCGCGCCCTCTTTTTGCGCGATATCGCAGTAAGAGGCTGACGTCTCAATTTGCGAGCGATTGACCTGGGGGCCCATCTGGACCGACTCGTCGAGGCCGTCGCCGACTTTGAGCGCCTGGGCGCGGGCGACGAGTTTCGACGTGAACTCCTGGGCGATGCCGCGATGAACGACGATGCGGCTGGTGGCGGTGCAGCGCTGGCCGGTGGTGCCGAAAGAGCCCCAGAGCGCGCCGTCGAGAGCGAGGTCGAGATTCGCGTCTTCCATGACGATCATCGCGTTCTTGCCGCCCATCTCGAGGGAACAGGGCTTGAAGTTGCCGGCGGCAGTTTGGCCGACGATGCGGCCGACTTCCGACGATCCGGTAAAGGAAATCGCGCGGACGAGCGGATGCTCGACGAGGGGCGCTCCGACCTGGGATCCGGAGCCGGTGACGATATTGGCCACGCCGGGCGGCAGGCCCGCGTCCATCAGCGCCTGCACGAGGTTGAACGTTGAGAGCGGCGTATCCTGGGCCGGCTTGATGACACAGGTATTACCGCAGACGATGGCGGGCAGGAGCTTCCACGAAGGGATGGCCATAGGGAAGTTCCATGGCGCGATCATGCCGCAGACGCCGACGGGCATGCGCACGGACATGGCGAATTTGTTCTGCAGCTCGGAGGGGGTGGTTTGGCCGAAGAGGCGGCGGCCTTCGCCGGCCATGTAGAAGGCGGTGTCGATGGCTTCCTGCACGTCGCCGCGGGTTTCAGCGAGGACCTTGCCCATCTCGCGGGTCATGTCGCGGGCGTACTGCTCCTTGCGGTCCATGAGAATGCGGCCGGCGCGGTAGAGGACCTCGGCGCGCTTTGGGGCCGGGGTGAGGCGCCAGGTTTTGAAGGCTTCGGCGGCAGCGCGGACGGCGAGGTCGACGTCTTCGGGGCCGGAGGCCTGAAAGGTGCCGATGACATCGTCGTGGCGGGCGGGGTTGATGTTCTGAAAAGTCTTGCCGGTGCGCGACGCGACGGGCTTGCCGCCGATGAGGTTGAGATAAGCGATGGGTGACATGAACGATGGCTCCTGAGGGGAAAACAATTCAGGATAGCGGAAAAGGACGGGGCGCGGTTTTGCGGGGTCGTGGAGGTGAGGGGGGCGCGGTCAGCTGCGACCGATTTTGTCGAGGTTCGCCTGCAGCGCGAGGCGATCGAGGGAGGAAACCGGAAGCGCGAGAAAGAGACCGATTCTGCGGTCGAGGATGGAAAAGGCGTCGTGGAAGGCGCGGTCGATTTCTGCGGGCGTGCCCTTGGCGGCCGCGGGATCGGGCACGCCCCAGTGGGCGGTGATGGGCTGGCCAGGCCACACAGGGCAGACTTCCTGCGCGGCGTTATCGCACACGGTGAAGACGAAGTGCAGCGGCGGCGCACCGGGCGCGGCGAATTCATCCCAGGATTTGCTGCGGAGGCCGGCGGTGCTGAGACCGGCCTTTTCGAGCTGGCGAATCGCCTCCGGGCGCACGAGACCGGAGGGATGGCTGCCGGCGCTGTATGCGGTGAAGTGCGGGGCGCCTTTGCGATTCATGATGGCCTCGGCCATGATGGAGCGCGCCGAGTTGCCGGTGCACAGGAAGAGGACGTTGTAATGCGAATTCATGGAGGGTGCTTTCTTTGCGGGCTGTGCTGCGTTACGCGCAGCAGGCTGGACCGCAGCAGGATCGGGCGGCGGGTTTGAGCGCGTACACCTTCACGCTGGCAGCAGCCGCGTTCACGTCGAAGTGCGACAGCAGATTGCGCAGATCGTCGTGCACGCCGGGCTCGGGCGGGGAACAGCAGGAGGATGACGCGATGGGGAACGGGGAGGGCCGATTGGATGGTTGTTCCGCAGTTGGGGCCATGGCGGGGGAGCAGCAGCCGGACTGGTTTTCGACTTTGGCGTAAGCGTTGAGGTCGGCGCCACTGTCGACGATTTCGACGAACTGGAAGCCAGCCTGGAGCAGGCCGGTGCGGTAGTCGTCGATGCTGATGGCTCCGGCGATGCAGCCGACCCAGGCGGCCAGGCTGATGGAGATTTCTTTGGGGAGATCGGATTTCAGGGCAATATCGCTGACGGCGAGGCGTCCGCCTGGCTTGAGGATGCGGAAAATTTCGCGGAAGACGGCGGGCTTGTCCGGAGCGAGATTGAGGACGCAGTTGCTGATGACGCAATCGACGGAGGCGTCGGGCAGAGGCAGATGGTCGATGGCCGCGAGGTGAAATTCGACGTTGGTGTAGCCGCCGGCCTCGGCGTTGGCGCGGGCGCGCTCGATCATCTCCGGGGTCATGTCGATGCCGATGGCGCGGCCCTGGGGTCCGACCATTCTTGCGGCGAGGAAGACGTCGAGGCCGCCACCGGAGCCGAGGTCGACGACGACTTCGCCGGGTTTGAGATGCGCCGTCGCGGTGGGATTGCCGCAGGACAGGCCCATATTCGCTTCGGCGGGAATCGACCGCAGCTCTTCGGCGGTGTAGCCGAAGGCCTCCGCAACCGCCTGCACGCCCGCGTGCTCGCCGGAGAGGCCGCTGGCCGCGACCGCTCCGTATTTCGCCTTCACTGAATCCAGCAACTGCCCGGCCATCAATCCTCCTCAGAACATATCCGTTCAGGCGACTATATCCTTGACTCACACATCTGTCAATGCGAATATGTTGCTGTGGCGGCAAGAGCACATTTCGATCTGGAACGATTCTTCCAGGCGCTGGGGGACAGGACGCGGCTGCGTCTGCTGAACCTGATGGGGGAGCGGGAGATTTGTGTCTGCTATTTTGTGGAAATCCTCGACTCTCCGCAGCCGAAAATCTCGCGGCACCTTGCGTACCTGCGGAGCGCGGGGATCGTCCGGGCGCGGCGCGAGGGGAAGTGGATGCACTACCGCATCGCGATGCCTGCGCACGCGGGGGCAGCACAGATTCTGCGGCAGACCCTGGCGGCGCTGCAGGAAGAGAAGGAGATGCAGGCGGATCGTGCGCGGCTGACGAGGGCCTGCTGTGCTCCGTCGAAGATTGCGGCTCTGGAAGGCGCGCCGCTGCCTGCGCCGCATTGCGAGGCGTGCTGACTCGGGCTTCGGCGCCGATGCGCTCCCTCTCGATTCGCGGTGAACCCGCCGTCTGATTTAGGCTCATCGAGGACGAGGAGAGCCAGCAGGCGATGCGGAGACGGGATTTTCTGAAGACATGCGCAGTGGTGACGGCGGGGTCGATGGCGCCGGCGTGGCGGTGGGGGCTGGCGCAGGAGCGCAGGCAGGGGGCGGGGATGGGCGGTTCCGACGCGCTCAAGGGAGTGCTGCCGCTGATCGGAACGGGCTGGCATGGGCACATGTTTCCAGGAGCGGTGGCGCCGTTCGGGATGGTGCAGCTAAGTCCTGACACATGCGGCGCGCCGGAGCCGAAGTGGAATACGCAATGGGATATCTACAACTGGGATCACTGCTCGGGCTACCACTACGCCGACAATTTTGTGCTGGGGTTCAGCCACACGCATCTGCAGGGAACGGGGGCAGCCGACCTGGGGGATGTGCTGCTGATGCCGGTGGTGGAGGGGCAGAACTGGAGCTGGAACAGCGGCGAGCCGGGGGAAGAGGCGGAGGCGCAGACTGAGGCGCTCGGCAACCATTCGGGGTGGGTGTTCAGCGAGGCGGAGAGCGGGTACCGATCGGCATTCTCGCACGATCGGGAGAAGGCGCGCCCGGGGTACTACGCGGTGCACCTGGATACTCCGGATGTGGAAGCGGAGCTGACAGCGACGACGCGCTGCGGCATGCACCGGTACAGCTTTCCCGCGGGGGCGCAGCGGGGGCTGATGGTGGACCTGGTGCGCGGGATTGGCTGCGAAGTGTACGCGGCCGAGCTGCACGTGGAGAGCGCGACGCGGATCAGCGGGTCGCGGTCGACGCACGGGTGGGCGGCGGACAAGCAGGTCTACTTCGTGATCGAGTTCTCGCGGCCGTTTGCTTCCGCGCAGGCCAAGGTGGATGGCGCGGTGCGCAGCGCAGCTGTCGGGGACAGTCTGACCGGCAAGCAGATGCAGGCGATCTTTACGCAGAGCGATGCGCCGGAGCCGCTGGTGGTGCGGGTGGGGATCTCGGGGACGAGCGTCGCGGGGGCGGCGAAGAATCTGGCGGCGGAGATTCCGGGGTGGGATTTCGATGGCGTGGTGCGGCAGAACGAGCGGGCCTGGAGCCGGGCGCTGAGCGTGCTGGATGCGGACATGGCGAGCGAGGCGCTGGACGAGACATTCGCGACGGGCGCGTATCACGGGCTGGTGGCTCCGGCGACGTTCAACGATGTGGACGGGACGTATCGCGGGCAGGATCACAAAAACCATGCCAACCCGGGCTTCACGAAATACACGACGATCTCGATCTGGGATATTTATCGCGGAGAATTTCCTTACATCATGCTGATGCAGCCGCACCGCACAGGGGATATTGTGCGCACGCTGCTGGCGGATTACGACCAGCTGGGGCAGAACTCGCTGCCGGTGTGGCCGCTGTGGGGGAACGAGACGTGGTGCATGACCGGGTTCCACGTAGTGGGGATGATCGTGGGCGCGTACGCGCGCGGGCTGCGCGACTTCGACGTGGAGGCAGCGTACGCGGCCATGCGGGATACGGCGCTGGTGGGCGCGACGGCGAACGACAACAAGGCGCTGCAGGAGCAGTTCCGCAAGCTGGGATATGTGGCTGCGGGAGAGCAGCGGCAGTCCGTGTCGCGCACGCTCGACTTTGCCTACGACTACTGGTGCGTGGGGGCGATGGCGGAGATGCTGGGCAAGCACGACGATGCGGCGATGTTCTACAAGCTGGGGCAGAACTATAAGAACCTGTTCGATCCGGCGACGGGGTTCATGCGGGGCAAGAGGGAGGACGGGAAGTGGCGGGAGCCGTTCCGGCCGGACCAGGAGTACTGGGAGGACTACACCGAGTCCGATGCCTGGCAGGCGACGTTCAACGTGATGCAGGACGTGCAGGGGCTGATCGATCTTTACGGAGGCGATGCACAGTTCATCGCGAAGCTGGATGCGCTGTTCGCGGCTCCGTCGAACATTCTGGAGTCGCCGCCGGACATCAGCGGGATGGTGGGACAGCTGGCGCAGGGCAACGAGCCGAGCAACCATATTCCGTACCTGTACTCGTTTGCGGGCGCGCCGTGGAAGACGCAGGAGCGGGTGCGGCAGGCGGCGGCGCTGTACAACAACACGCCGGCAGGAATTCCGGGGAATGACGACTGCGGGCAGATTTCGACGTGGTTTGTGTTCGCGGCGCTGGGGTTCTACCCGGTGAACGCGGTGACGGGAGTGTACGTGCTGGGGAGCCCGCTGGTGAATCGGGCGAGCCTGCGCAACGACGCCGCCGGGACGGTGTTCACGGTAGTCGCGGAGAACAATTCAGCGGCGAATATCTACGTGCAGAGCGTGGAGCTGAACGGCAAGCCGCTCAGGCGGTCGTGGTTTACGCATGCGGATATCGTGGCGGGAGGGGAGCTGCGGTTCCGCATGGGGAGCCAGCCGAACAGGGAGTGGGGAACGGCGGCGGAGGATCGGCCTCCGTCGGGACTGGTGGGGGGCGGGCAGGCGCGCTGAGGAATCTCTGAGGAACCTGGGGGAACGTGCCCGCAGTGGACCAACGGCGGAGAGCCCTGGTGCTGCGGCCTTCAGACGGCCACGAGCTCCTGCGCGCGATCCGGGTAAAGAGCCCGCATCAGCACATCCTGGTTGGCGGCGACGAAGGTATTCCGTGCGTTCAGCATTCGCGCGAGGAACGCGTCCCGCCGCTGGCCGAGGCGGGATGCCGACCAGGCATGGGGACGCCCGTTCAGGTACGTCTCCAGGAGATCGTCGACTACCTGAAAGAGCACAGCGTTGCTCTCCTGCGTAATCTGCTGCAACTCGCGCTTGTAGCCAGCCAACTGCGGCATGGGCGGAAAGAGCCGCTCCATGATGGCGAGTTCATTCCACGACCAGTTCAGCTGGGGGGAGAGCGCCTTAAAGCCATGGATCCATCCCCACACATCGAGGATCTGCGTGAGCTCGCGGTAGAAGCCAGTGACGCGATCCTCGAGAAAGTCATATTCCGGATAGCAGATATCGCCGCGCAATCGGCCTGCCTGCTCCAGTTCGTCTTTGATCGGGGTTCCGTCGTAGGGAAGCATGCGGCAGAAGACGGCGGCAGCGCTTCCATCTCCCACAATCGCACGGAGGAAATTCAGATTTTCACGAACCGAGCGCAGGGTGCTGGATGGATCGAACATCATAAATCCGAATTCGAACATGAGCCCCACCTGCTTGAGCAGGTGGACGGCCCGCAAATTCTGCTCGACCGTGATCCCCTTATGCAGCGTCTTCAGTCCTTCGTCGTTGCCTGATTCGAGGCCCATGTACACCAGGTAGAGCCCGGCATCCTTCAAAGAGGCGAAGACTTCGGGGTCGACCGAATCGGCGCGGCAATTCATCTTCCAGATAACGCGCCTCGACAGGCCGCTGCGGTGAAGCTCCTGGATGAAATCCGCGGCCCAGCGTCTCCACACAGGCCCGAAGAGGGGAAAATCGTCGTCCTGAAAGAGAAAGATGGTGATGCCGCGCTGCTGGTGGAGAGAAAGCATCTCCTCCACTACGGCGGAGGGTTTTCTGGTACGGACTACCTTGCCGGGCGCGGCGCGATAGAAGGTCTGAATGGAACAGAAGGAGCAGGTGCGGGCGCAGCCGCGGCTGGCGAGCAAGGGGATGGCTTTGCGTCCGAGCGCGGTTTCGGGCTCGAAGTCGCGAACGGGATACGGCAGGCGGTCGAGATCATCGACCAGGGGACGCATCGGAGTTGCCTCCATGCGATCGCCCTCGCGGAATGCGATGCCCTGCACGGTCTTCCACTCGCGTCCGGTTCCGATGCGATCCGCCAGTTCCAGGAGCGTCATTTCCCCCTCGAAGCGAACCACGCTGTCGAGTTCGGGGAGGAGCTCAAGATTGTGGCGGGAGCTGAGGCTGGAGAAATGTCCGCCCATGGTGAAGTGGCAGCGGATGCCTGCCTCGCGCAGCAAACAGATGAGGCGGCGGTACTGGGGGATGTAGAACTGGAAGATCAGCGAGAAGCCGACGATCATCGGGTCGAGCCGGACCGCAGTGCCGACGATCTCTTCCGGCTCTGCTTCGACGTCGCAAATGACGACCGAGTAGCCATGCTGCCGGAGAGTGGACGCCAGATAGCCGATGCCGAGATTGCCCTGGTGCTGAAACCCGATCAGCAGGATGGGACGGGACGTGTCGCGAGAAATATCGACAACGTCGGCATGCAGCAGAGGAAATGGATGATCCACGGCCATAAACGCTCCTCTCCGCTACCAGGGCGGACGGGACCCGAGGCCCCAAAGAAACAACAGCACTCAGCAGGGGTAACGCAATTCCGCAGAAGGGCTAGGTCTTGGACGTCCCCTTGAGCACATGCTGCTTCATCTGGGCGAGTGCGTTGGCCTGAATGGTGTGAATCTGTGCCTGCGCGTCGATGGCGGCGGCAAGGATTTCCGGCTGCTCGGAAATTCCCGCCTTGTCCATGATGGTCCAGATCGGATCCCACCAGATTTTCAGGTTGTAAAGCAGTTCAGGAGGAATGTTGTCAGACATCGCGGTTCTCCTTGTATTTCGAGGTTGAAAAAAGCCCGATTTACGCGAGGCAGAGGAGAGCGGCGGCGGTTCGAAGCTGCCAGGATTGCGATGGGCCGGATGCGATTTCCTTCGGAGAGGGAAGGGAGCGGGGACTCGCGTGGGTGACGGACGTTATCCCACTTTGAGTTGCCCGACTATAGCCAGGCATGGCATGGAAGTCAAGAGCGAAAACAGCGCGCGCGATCCGCGACGGTGCGCGGTCGAGGAGCGGTGGAAGGGGGAAGCCAGGCCGCAGCGCAGGGCGACGGTCGATGCCAAAGGTACTGGTTTTCAAGAGAGAAGCGTGTTCCCGAAGTGTCAACAGGCCGTACAATAGAGAGGAAATCCTCTCGGAATCGTTCATTTCTCCATGTCATCGAATGGTTTTCAGCCGCGGTCTTCGCGCTCGCACAGTTTACGGTCGCTCTTCAGCGTTTTTTCCAACGATCTGGCCATCGATCTGGGCACAGCGAATACGCTTGTGTTCGCGGCGAATAAGGGCATCGTGGTCAACGAGCCGTCCATTGTCGCCATCAACAAAAACACCGGCGAAGTGGAAGCGGTGGGCAAAGAGGCCAAGGAGATGCTGGGGCGGACGCCCGGCAACATCGTGGCCATCAAGCCGATGAAGGACGGCGTGATCGCCGACTTCAAAGTGACCGAGAAGATGCTCAACTACTTCATCCAGAAGGCGCACAACCGGAAGATGCTGGTGCATCCGCGGATCGTGATCGGCGTGCCTTCGGAGATTACGCAGGTAGAGAAGCGGGCGGTTGAGGATTCAGCGTATCGCGCCAAGGCAAGTGAAGTGTTTCTGGTGGAGCAGGCGATGGTGGCGGCGATCGGCGCGGGGCTGCCGATTACGGAGCCGAGCGGCAACATGGTGGTGGATATCGGCGGGGGAACGACCGATATCGCGGTGATTTCGCTGTCGGGGATCGTCTATTCGCGGAGCGTGCGGATGGCAGGGAACCAGATGGACGAAGCCATCATGAACTACCTGAAGCGGAAATATAACCTGCTGATCGGGGAGCGGACGGCTGAGCAGATCAAGATCGATCTGGGGTCGGCGTATCCGCTGGACAAGCCGCTGACGATGGAGATCAAGGGGCGGAACCTGATCGAGGGCGTGCCGAAGACGATCACCATCGACGACAGCGAAATCCGGGAGGCGCTGGGAGAGTCGATCGCGACGATTCTGAATGCGATCCGGGTGGCGCTGGAGCGGACGCCGCCGGAGCTGAGCGCGGACATCAGCGACCGGGGGATTGTGCTGACGGGGGGCGGGGCGCTGATCAAAAACCTGGACAAGCGGATACGCGAAGAGACGGGGCTGCCGGTGTCGATTGCCGACGATCCGCTGGCCAGCGTGGTGCTGGGCACGGGGAAGATGCTGAGCGATTTTCGCCTGCTGCGGAAGATCAAGATCGACTGATGGCCCTTCGATTTCGCTCCGGGCAGGCTTTTCCAGCTCGAGCCATGACGCAGAGACTGGGCTGACGCCAAGTTCATGGAATCGTTTTTCAGCCGTTACCGCAACGCCCTGGTGCTGATTACCCTGCTCCTGGCGCAGGTGATCGGGCTTGCGGTGCAGGTGCGCCGTCCGGGGCAGGCGCCGGGCGACAAAGGCGGGGTGCTGCTGATTCGCGCCTGGGTGGTAGGGATTGTGAGCCCGCCGGAGCGGCTGCTGCACGCGACAGGGCTGGGCATTCGCGGGGTGTGGGCGAATTATCTGGATCTGATTCACGTCCGGCAGGAGAACAGGAATCTCCAGGAGCAACTAGACCAGCTGCGCCTGGAAGAAGCGAGCCTTGCCGAGGATGCGCGCCAGGGCGAGAGGCTGCAGGCGCTGCTCGGGTTCAGGGAAAAGTACATTTACAAGACCGTTGCGGCGCAGGTGATCGGGACCGCGGGCACGGACCAATCGCACGTCCTGCTGATCGACAAGGGGTCGAGCGCCGGGATTGCGCCGGATATGCCGGTGATTACGCCGGACGGCATCGTGGGCAAGACGCGGGACGTCTTCGATCACACCAGCCAGGTGCTGGAAATCTCCGACGCGACGAGCGGGGCGGGCGTGGTGCTGGAGCAGACGCGTATCCAGGGGGTGTTGCGCGGCAATACCTGGGGCCAGCCGGAGATTGTCAACGTGTCGCCGGACGAGCGAATCAAGGCAGGCGAGCCAGTGGTGACCAGCGGCGGGGACTCGATTTATCCGCGCGGGCTGGCGGTGGGGACGGTGGACCGCGTGGTGCCCGAACCGGACGGCACGCTGGTGAACGTGCTGGTGAAGCCGGCGGCGAATCTGTCGAAGCTGGAAGAGGTGCTGATTATCATCAGCGCGGGGTCCCAGTTGCCGGCGGCGATGCAGCAGGATCTGTCGGACGCGCAGCAGAGGGCGGCGGACATTCTGGCGGAACGGCTGCCGTCGCGCGCCGATCCCAACGCACCGCCGACGGGAGGGACGGGACAGAACGGGCCGGGACAAAACGGGGCGGGGCCGAACGGGGCGGGGCCGGCTGCCGAGAATCCGAACGCGCCGCCACCGCTGCCGCCGAAGCCGCCTCCGCCGATTCATCCGGATCACTATTCGTCTTCGGAAGTACCGCAGGCGTCGGATCTGGTGCCGGGGCAGAGGATCACGAGCCCGGAAGTCGAGCCGGAGAATGCGGCGCCTGCGGCTAATCCGAGCGGGAGCAAGGCAGCGGGAGCCGGCGCGAGTAAGAGCACGGGCGGAACTGCGGGCAAAATCCAGGGTGGGAGCGCCAGCAAATCCGAGGGCAGTGCCGCAGAGAAGGGAAAAACTGGAGCCGGCGAGGCTCAAAAGAAGGAAGGCTCACCGAAGCCGACCGGGACGAGCGCGACTCCTGGTTCGGCTGCCAGGCCGGCGCCGCAGGGCGCGGCTGGGCAGCCTGGGGCTGGGCAAGCTGGGCCTGGGCAGGCTGGGGCCGGGCAGGGCCGGGCTGCGCAGGCCAGGCCAGCGCCGAGCACGCCTCCGCAGACCACTCCTCCGCAGGCTAGTCCTCCGCAGGCCACTCCTCCACAGGGGAGGGACTGAGGATGGCTCTCATGGCGTCCTCCCGGCACGAGGTGGGGACGAAGTCGTATCCGTGGCTGGTTTACATTTTGGCGCCGGTGCTGGCAGTTGGGCTGCAGTCGCTGCTCTCCCTGCACTTCGGGTTTTTCGAGCTGATCGACCTGCCGCTGCTGGTGACGATTTATTACGCGATCGCCAAGCGGGAGCCGATCAGCGCGACGTTGGTGGGCGCGGCCATCGGGATTGCGCAGGACGCGCTGACGCACCATCCGCTGGGGATTTTCGGCATTTCCAAGGCGCTGATCGGCTATACGGCGGCGTCGCTGGGAGTGCGGGTGGACACGGAGAACCACGGGACTCGGCTGCTGCTGACCTTCGGCTTCACGCTGGGGCAGGCGGCGGTGCTGTACCTGCTGGTGCGGCACATGCTGGGACAGCCGTACGCCTGGCATGGCTTCCATGAGCTGACCGGGGCTGCGATCAATGCGCTGGTGGGGGTGATCCTGTTTGCGCTGCTGGATTTGACGGAGCAGCGGGAATAGGGGTTGGCGCCGCGGCGCCGGGAGAGCCGGATGGGGGATGGAATCAAAGGGGTAAGCTGCATCCGAACACGGGTTACAATCGTCATAGAAAGTGTAGCTGCCCCATGGGACGCGCGGGGCAGGCGGCACAGGAAGTTCGCCAGGCAGGATGAGTTAGCCTGGTCCAACGGTCCGGAACAGGAAACTCCCACTTCATGAGCATGCTCTCGTCTCGTTTCACGCCGCCTCTTACTCTTCTGACCGCACTGGCGCTGGCAGCAGGAGCTGCGGCGCAGACGGCAACGCCCACGGCCGCATCGGCGAAAGCTGCGGATCAGGAGGCGAATCAGAAGGCGAGCGATGCGGGCAGCTCGGATCAGGCCGAGGCTTACTACCACTACATGCTGGCGCACGAGTACGAGGAGATGGCGACGACGTTCGGCCAAAGCGAGTACGCGACGCGCGCGATCGAAGAGTACAAGATGGCGCTGAACGACGAGCCGACGTCGAAGTTCCTGAACAGCCATCTGGCGGAGCTTTACTTCAGGACCGGGCATATTCGCGAAGCGATTGTCGCCGCCCAGGACCGGATTAAGCAGGATCCGAACGATCTGGAGGCGCACCGGCTGCTGGCGGAGGTGTACCTGCGGTCGCTGGGCGACGGACAGCAGCAGGACGTGTCCGGGCAGATGCTGAAGCTGGCGATCGGGGAATACCAGAAGATCGTGCTGCTGGAACCGAACAGCGCCGAGGATCATCTGATGCTGGCGCGGCTGTATGCGGCCGACCATCAGGGGCCGCAGGCGGAGAGCGAGCTGGCGGCGGCCAGGAAGATCGATCCGGGATCGGAAGAGACGGCGCTGATTGCGAACCGGTTTTATGCCGATCAGGGCGACCTGAAGAATGCGGTCAGCGTGCTGAAGTCCCTGCCCGACGACGATCAGACATCGCGGACCGAATACCAGCTGGGCGTGACCTACGACCAGATGAAGGACACCAAGGACGCAGTGGATGCGTTCAAGAAGGCGCTGGATCTGGAGCCGGACAATCTGGATGTGGAGCGCGCGCTGGCGGCGGATCTGACGGCGTCGAACCAGACAGAGGATGCGCTGAGCGCATGGAAAGACATTGCGGCAGGCGATCCGACGGATCCGGAGGCGTGGTCGCAGATTGCGGAGATCGACGAGAACAACGGAAAGCTGGACGATGCGCTGGCTGCGGTGAAGAAGGCACGGGAGCTGGCCTCCGACTCGCTGAAGTACGAATACCAGGAAGCCAGGATCGACTACCTGGCCGGGCATCTCGACGATTCGGCCAAGGTGTTCCAGGAACTGGCTGCGGCGACGGAGCATCCGAGCGGTGAGTATTCCGACGACGAGAAGCAGAATTACCGGCTGATCCTCGAGAACCTGGCCGAAATCTACAAGGAAGAGAGCAAGCTGGACGAGGAGATTGCCGAGTACCAGAAGATCGGCTCGCTGGGCGGGGACTACGCGGTTGCGGCATACGACGAAGAAGTGGAAGCGTACCGCGAAGCACACCAGTACGACACGGCGGTGGCCACGGCGAAGGATGCGGTGGAGAAGCTGCCGAAGAGCGCCGATCTGAAGCTGACACTGGCGCGGCAGCTGGCCGATACGGGCGAGCCGGACCAGGGGATCGAGATGGCGAAGAGCGTGATGGAGAGCGATCCGAAGAATCTGGAGAGCTACTACCAGCTGGCGCAGATCTACACGGACCTGCGGAAGTGGAAAGACGCCTCAGAGACGCTGGATGCCGCCGAGAAGCAGGCGACGAAGAAGGACGACCAGACCATGGTGATCTTCCAGCGCGCCATGATGGCAGACCGCGCGAAGCACTGGGACGAAGCCGAGGCGGATTTCAAGAAGGTGCTGGCGACGGATCCGAACAACGCGCTGACGCTGAACAACTACGGATTCATGCTGGCGGATCGCGGGCTGAAACTCGACGAGGCGCTGGCGATGATCCGCAAGGCGGTACAGCTGGATCCAACGAACTACGCGTATCTGGACTCGCTGGGGTGGGTGTACTTCCGCATGGGACAGTTCGTGCAGGCGGAGGACAATCTGGAGCAGGCAATCTCGCGCGGGGCCAGCGATCCGACGGTGCACGACCACCTGGGGGACGTCTACGAAAAGACGGGCAAGCTGAGGCTGGCTGCGGCGCAGTGGGAGCTCTCGCTGAACGAATACGCGCACACGGTGCAGGCCGACATGGACGCGGGCGACATCAGCAAGGTGCAGAAGAAGCTGGACAGCGCGCGGGTGCGGCTGGCGAAAGAGTCGGAAACCGTGCAGCCGAATAAGCCGGAATGAATCACGCATAGACTGCATTCATGCCAGGGATGAGGGCGTTGCCTGCGGGGTGCGCGGTGCCGCAGGAAGGCGAACTGACGCGGCGCGCATTCGACGAACCGGAGCATCGCTGGCGAACGCCGTTCGAGCGGGACTGCGGGCGCATCATTCATTCGCGGGCCTTTCGCAGGCTGGCGGGGAAGACCCAGGTTTTTACCGATCGCGGGTCGGACCACTTCCGCAGCCGCCTGACACACACCATGGAAGTGGCGCAGATCGCGCGGACGATAGCGCGGGCGCTGGGGCTGAACGAGGACCTGACCGAAGCGCTGGCCCTGGCGCACGACATCGGGCACCCGCCGTTCGGCCATGCCGGGGAGCGCGCGCTTGACGAGGAACTGCGGCGGTACGGACTGCGCTTCGATCACAATCTGCATGCGCTGCGCATTGTGGAGCATTTCGAAAACCGGCATCTGGAATTTCGCGGGCTGAACCTCACCCTGGCGGTGCGGGAGGGGATCGTCAAACACTCGCGCGATTACGCGGCGGCGGAGCATCCGGAGCTGCGGGAATACTTCCTGGACAAACGCCCGCCGCTGGAAGCGCAGTTGATCGATCTGGCGGACGAGATCGCTTACCTGACCGCGGACCTGGACGATGGGATGGAGGCGGAGATCCTGACTCTGGAGGAGATTCGGGGCGGGGTGACGCTGCTGGAACGGCATTATGCGGCGCTGGAAGCCGAGCACCGGGGAGCGCCGGAGAAGCTGCTGTTTCAGGAGAGCCTCAAACTGATGCTGAATGCGCTGGCCGACGATCTGGTGGGGGAAATCGGACGGCGGGTTGGTGAGCGCGGCATGGCGAGCATCGAGGACATTCGGAACGCCGAGGATCGTGTGGCGGCGTTTTCCCCGGAAATGGAGCGGCTGCGGCGGGAGGCGAAGGAGTTCCTGTACGAGAAGCTCTATCTCTGCGAGGACCTGCGGCACGGGCACGAGCGGGCGGAGGGCGTGATTCGGGATCTGTTCGCAGCGTGGATGGCGGACCCGGAGCGTCTTCCGCCAGGTTATGCCGCACAGGCAGCGGAGGAGGGCGCGCCACGGGTGATTGCCGATTATATTGCGGGGATGACAGATCATTTCATCCTCGAAACGCATCGAAGAGTTGGGAAGATAGCGTTTTCCGGTGAGAGCCGGCAGGATCGGCCGGCGGCCGGGGATCAAGGCTGAAGTCTCCGGGAGCTGCGGTGTGGAGAAGCGGCCCGGCTTTCCGGGGAGACGACCTGGCCCGGGGAATTGCCTCTTCTACTGAGCGAGGGCGAGTGTATGGTGCTTTTCGATGCGCATCCCTGGATTCGATTCACAACAGGTTTGATCGTTGGTTGCTGGCTGGGCGTATTCGTGGGATGCGGAATCATGATGATGCTGGCCGGCCGGCGGCTGCGGCAGCTGGAGGCCGCCAACCAGCTGCTGCGGGAGAAACTGCGGATGAAAGAACGTTCGCGGCAGCCGGCAATGACGGGGACGGGGCCGAGCCTGGTTACGCCCGCGGGCGTGAACCGGCCGGCGAGAGCTCCGCTGCGCGTGATGGGCCGCGGACGCTGACGCTCGCGGCCGGGCGGTCTGGGATACGCTACAGAAGTGAGTCAGCGACTTCTTCTTTCCTGGAGCAGCGGCAAGGACAGCGCGTGGGCGTTGCACTGCCTGCAACGGCGCCGCGAGTATCATGTCGCGGGCCTGCTGACAACCTTCAATGCGGCCTTCGATCGCGTGGCGATGCACAGCACACGCCGGGCCCTGGTGGAAGCGCAGGCGCGGGCGGCGGGGCTGCCGCTGACCGCGGTGCCGCTTCCCTGGCCGTGTTCCAACGCACAATATGAGGCGGCGATGCGCGGCGCGTGCGCAGATGCCGTGGCGCGCGGCATTGGAGCCATCGGCTTTGGGGATTTGTTTCTCGAAGACGTACGCCGTTATCGCGAGGAGCGACTGCAGGGAACAGGGCTGACGCCGGTGTTCCCGGTGTGGGCGATGGATACGCGGCGGCTGGCCGCGGAGATGGTGGCAAGCGGCCTGAAGGCGCGCATCGTGTGCGTCGATCCGGGAA
Source organism: Acidobacteriaceae bacterium (assembly GCA_030041435.1). Taxonomy (GTDB): domain Bacteria; phylum Acidobacteriota; class Terriglobia; order Terriglobales; family Acidobacteriaceae; genus Palsa-343. The sequence goes on along the minus strand of JASHNW010000045.1, from coordinate 38,404 downwards.
AACTGCCGGCGGAGTTTGCGGGACGGGAATTCGATGCAGATTTCCTGCGCGATCTGCCGGAGGGCGTCGACCCTTGCGGGGAGAATGGGGAATTTCACTCGTTCGTGTATGCGGGGCAGATGTTCCGCGAGGCGATTCCGGTGGAGAGCGGGGAAGTTGTGGAGCGGGACGGGTTCGTTTTTGCGGACGTGCGGCTGGCGGAGACGGTTCCGGCACCGGCCTGAGCCGATAGAATCCTGGCATGGTAATTCATACTTTTGCCTTTCGCTGGAAGCCGGGAGTTACGGAGGAGCAGCGGCAGCGCGCGATTGCCGCGATCCGGAATCTGCAGGGAAAAATTCCCGGTCTTGAAGAGACCTGGGTGGGGGTGAACTTTTCGCCGCGTTCGCAGGGGTACGCGCTGGGCGGGGCGATGAAGTTCGCGAGCCGCGCGGCGCTGGAGGCGTACGGCGGCCATCCGGTGCATCAGGAACTGCTGGCGTGGCTGATGCCGCTGATCGAGCCGTTAGAAGTGGACTTCGAAAACTAGCCGTTTAGGCAATCGCGCTCCGCGCAACTGACGCCCGGAGTGGCGCCGCGCCAGGCGGATGATCCATTTGTTACGCTGGCGCATCTATACTGGGATTCCCGATTTTCGATTGCTCTGGGCGAGCCAGCCATGCCGATAGCCCTCAATATCTTCGTCCGGTACGCCTATCTGATCGTGTTCGTGTGGGTGCTGACGGAGCAACTGGGAATTCCGATACCCAGCACCCCCCTGCTGCTGACGGCGGGGACGCTGACCGGGACGCACAAGCTGCACCTGGCGCTGGTGCTGCTGGCGGCAGTGATTGCAAGTCTGATTGCGGATTCAATCTGGTACATGTTTGGGCAGCGGTACGGCGGGGCGGTGGTGCGGCTGGTGTGCCGGCTCAGCTTCGAGAGCACGGCGTGCGTGCGCAAGACGGAGCTGTATTTCACGAAACGTGGCGCAACGGCGCTGCTGGTGGCGAAGTTTGTGCCGGGCCTGGGGTCGGTGGCGGCGCCGATTGCGGGACAGATCGGGATGGACTACGGGAAGTTCGTGCTGTTCGACGCCGGCGGCATCCTGCTGTGGGCAGCGTCAGTGACGCTGGCGGGGCGTTTTTTCGGAGACATTCTGAACCGGAACCCGAACGCACTGTCGTGGACGGCGCACTTCTTTGTGGCCATCTTTGTCCTTCTGCTGCTGGGGTTCGTGGGATACCGGATGCTGCAGAGGCGGGCGTTTCTGCGGTCGGTGCGGATGGCGCGCGTGGAGCCGCAGGAGCTGAAGGAGATTTTGGACGAGGGGCAACCGGTGTTCATCGTGGACCTGCGGCATCCGCTGGATTACCTGCCCGATCCACGGACGCTGCCGGGTGCACTGAGTTTGACACCGGACAAGCTGGTGCAGGAGAGCGACCGCATTCCGCGCGACAGAGAGATTGTGTTGTTCTGCACCTGTCCCAGTGAGGCGACGGCGGCGCGGATGGCGCTGGCGCTGCGGAAGATGGGGATCTACCGGGTGCGGCCGCTGCGCGGCGGTTTCGAGGAGTGGAAGCGGCTGGGGTATCCACTCGTCGATATCGAGACGGCGACGGCGGCGTAGGGGCAGCGATCAGCGATCAGCGATCAGCGATCAGGGTACAGCGATCAACGGGTGCGGAGCGCGTGGCAGGCGCGCTCGAGGTCTTCGTCGCGCTTGGCGAAGCAGAAGCGGAGGAGGTTGTCTCCGCGGTTCTCGGCAAAGAATGCGGTCCCGGCGACAGCGGCGACTCCGGTTTGGCGGAGGAGGGTGCGGGCTCTTTCGCGCGCGTTGGTGCCGGGGATAGCGGACGCGTCGGCGAGGACGTAGTAGGCGCCGGGCGGGATGGACGGCGTCATGCCGGCGTCGGCGAGGGCGGTGCAGAGCCTGTCGCGTTTGGCCTGGTACTCGGTGGCGAGGGCCTCGTAGAAGCTGGTGGGCAACTGCATGAGTCCGGCTGCTGAGGCGTGCTGGAACGGCGAGGGCGCGCAGACGTAGACGAGGTCGTGGAAGTAGGCGATGGCGCCCAGCCAGCGGCGGTCCGCAGCGAGATAGCCGATGCGCCAGCCGGTGATGCTGAACGTCTTGGAGAGGCCGGAGATGGTGACGGTGCGTTCCGCCATGCCGGGCAGAGTGGCCGGGCTGATGTGCTCGGCGCCGTCGAAGAGGAAATACTCGTAAATCTCATCGGTGATGACAAAGAGGTCGTGTTCGCCGGCCAGGGCCGCAATGGCCTCGAGCTCGGCGCGGGTGAAGACTTTGCCGCAGGGATTCGACGGCGAGTTGATGACAATGCCGCGGGTGCGCGGGGTGATGGCGTCGCGGAGGGCGTCGAAGTCGATGGCCCAATGCGGTGGGGCCATGGGAACGACGGCGGCGTTGACGCGGAGGGCGCGCAGCGTATTGAGGTGGTAGCCGTAGAAGGGCTCGAAGAGGATGACTTCGTCGCCGGGATTGAAGAGCGCCATGCAGGCGGCGCAGAAGCCCGCGGTGGCGCCGGAGGTGACGAGGATTTCCGAGTCGGGGTCGGCGTCGATTCCGTTGTAGCGAGCGAGCTTTTCGGAGACAGCGAGACGCAGGGGCGCGATGCCATCGAGGCGGGTGTAGATGTTATAGCCTTCGCTAATGGCATCGATGGCACGGGTCATTACCGGAGAGGGAACACCGGTATCGCAGACACCCTGGGCGAGATTGATGCCGCCGATACGGTCGCATTCCATGGTCATGGCGCGGATTTCCGACTGCACCATGCCGGGTGAAATCTCGCTGAGGCGGAGCCGGTCGAAGGCAACACTCATGGGTTTCTGTTTACCACAACGAAGCGGGGAGCTGGTAGCTGGGAGCCGGGAGCCGGGAGCCGGGAGCCGGTGGGATTGTGCGTGCATTTAGAGGCTGTTATTAACTTTCGCGCGGCCGGCGTTCTGCCCCGGTGCGCCAAAAGCCGGCGCGCCGGGGACCCCATTGCGAGGGAAAATCGGTCCAGACGAGGCGGAGTCCGAAGGCTGTGGCGGGCCCACCGTCGAGGGCGAGAATGAAGTATGGCCCGATTTTCCCCGCAACCCAGAGGGCTGGGGCCCATTTTCCCCATTTCGTCGTCGCTCGTCGCTAAGATACACCCGGTATCTGTCGCTCCTCGCTCCTCGAACTGAGAAAAATGGGCTCCCAGCGCCGGTCGTGGGAAAGTTAATAACAGCCTCCAGGATGGAGGCGCGGCGGAGGAGGTCGAGTGAGGCTGGCTTTTTGGTGGGGGATACTATGCCTTGCAGCGATGGCAACGGCGGCGGGCTGGCGGGCCTTGCCGGCGATGCAGCCGGTGAAGGCAGCGGGAACGGGCGAGAGGCTGGTGTGGAGCGACGAGTTCAACGGAACCAGGGGTGAGCCGAACCCGGCGAACTGGACCTACGACACAGGCGCGAACGGATGGGGCAACCGGGAGCTGGAGACCTATTGCGCGTGGGGATCGAGGAAGGGACCGTGCGATCCCGCGCAGCCCAACGCGTATGTGGGCGGCGACGGATATCTGCACATCGTGGCGCGCAACATCGCAGCACGCAGCGAGGGGCATAGCGTCTACACGTCGGCGCGGCTGAAGAGCGAGGGGCTGCGAAGCTTCCAGTACGGGCGGATCGAAGCGCGCATCAAAGTGCCGCGCGGGCAGGGGATGTGGCCGGCGTTCTGGCTGCTGGGCGACGACATTGGGACATCTCCGTGGCAGGCCTGCGGCGAAGTGGACATCATGGAGAACATCGGAAAGCGGCCGGATACGATCTACGGGTCGATCCATGGGACGGGGTTCACGGGCACGATTCTGGGCTCGCCGTATCAGCTGCCGGATCATGCCGCGTTTGCGGATGCGTTTCACACGTTCGGCATTCTGTGGTCGCCGAAGAAGATGGAGTTTTACGTGGACGATCCGCGGCATCCTTATGAAACACGGACGCCGGCGGATTTGCCGCAGGGGGCGGTGTGGCCGTTCGACGACGGAAAGTATTTTGTGCTGCTGAATCTGGCGGTGGGTGGAGGCTGGCCGGGACCGCCGGATGCGTCGACGGAGTTTCCCCAGGAGATGCTGGTGGACTGGGTGCGGGTGTACGCGGAATAGCCGGCAGCCGGCAGCAGGCAGCGGACGGCAGGAGGCGTAAGGGTGAGAGCGTTGTGCCGATGGGTAATTCTCCCGGGGGTGCTGGCGGTTTCGATGGCCGGCGGGCAGGGGGCTTTCGCGCAACAGAGTTCTGTGCCGACGCAGCAGAGTATAGAGGCGCGGCTCGAGGGGCCGTTTCTGATGCTGCGCGGGATGTATGGCGGGGACAAGCTGACGTTTGACGCACAGGGGCGTTTGAAGCAGCTGGCGGGCGTGATTCCATTTTCACTGAGTGCGGTGCGCGTAGAGAGGGTGAAGCTGAGCGGAGGAAAGCTGGAGATCGAGGGCCGGCGCGAAGGGCTGGAGTTCGCGGCGCCGGAGGTGCGCGGCGAGCCGATGACGGTGAGCGCGGCGCCGTGGAGCCAGAACGATCGGATCGAAGTGACGATCAAGTTCGACCAGCATCATGCGCAGGATCTGTATCCGCTGCTGGATAAGATCTTTTCGCGCGGGTTGGACGATGCGGTTGTTCCCGGTGCGCCGGACTACTGGCAGCCCTGGCTGCGCCACTGGCTACATCCTGACGATCCCGCGGACCGGTTGCGTGCGGTGATTGCGGAGGACGGCGGCGCGAGCTGCCGGGGCGATGGCTTTACGCCGCCGCGGCTGCTGAACTCTGTGGAGCCGGACTTCAGCGATGCGGCGCGGATGGCGCGCTACGAGGGAGTGGTGGTGGTACACATGACGGTGGACGAATCGGGCAGGCCGCAGCGGATCTTCATTGTGCGTCCGCTGGGAATGGGGCTGGACGATGACGCAGTGAACGCCGTGCGGCAGTACGAGTTCAATCCGGGGACGAAGGACGGGGAGCCGGTGGCGTGCGAGAGCAATGTGGAAGTGAGTTTTCGGCTGGGCGAGATGTATTAGGGCACAGGGCTCGGGGTGGAGGGCTCAGAGTTGGGCATCTTTTCAAATGCGAGTTCACGGGGGTGAGTGTTGGGCATGCGATGCACGCAGGCATTCGCGGCGGTTTTGTTGGTGGCTGGGACAGGAATTGCCGCCGGGCAGAACATGCCGACCGAACAGAGCATTCAGGCACAGTTGCAAGGGCCGTTTCTGATGCTGCGAGGGATGTACGACGGAGAAAGGCTTGCGTTCGATGCGCGGGGGCAATTGATTGGCTCAGCGCCGCCGCTGCCCTTCTCGCTCAGCTTTCTGATCGTGAGGAGGGTTAACCTGACGCAGGACGAGGTTGAGATTGACGCGAGCCGCGCAGGACTTTTAATCACGCGGGGATGGCCGGAAGGGGCGCCGGACAAGGTGAAAGCAGTGCCGATCGACAAAAAGGCTGCTTTCAGGTGGTTATCACAATTGAGCGGGACGCCCAACATAGCGATCTGCTGGACGCCGCTCTGAACCGCGTTTTTCATACGGGTTTTGACGACTCGCTCACCGAGGTGGCGCCGCAGTATTGGCGGCCCTGGATCGGCCACCAGTTGCATCCGGACAGGCCATTTCCGGCAATACCGGTCGGGGTAGAGACTGGGCCAGGAGTGCGCGCCAATCAGAGGCCGAAGCCAGATACAATCATGTACCCGCGGCTTGTGCATACGGAAGAACCGATAACTACGGAAGCTGCTCGAATCCGAGGAATAGCGAGCACGTCGACCATCGGCCTCATTGTGGACGAGAAGGGAATTCCGTGGGATATGGTCATCGTGCGTCCCCTGGGGATGGGGCTCGATGAGATGGCAGTGCTGACGGTGATGAGGTTCCGGTTCACACCAGCCGTTAAGAACGGGCGGCCCGTGCCGGTGTGGATCAATGTCCAGGAGAACTTCCGCGATTGAAGAGCGATCGCGGCTCAGACATCCATGACGGTGTCTTCGATGGCGCGGCGGACGTTGCCTTCGGCGCGGGCGAGGCGGCGGACGGCCTCGGGCTTGTCGACGTTGGCCTTGAGCATGACGAGAGCGACGGGGACGCTGCGGCCGGCGGACTTGATGACGTCGACGGCCTTTTCGCGCGAAACCTCGCAGGCCCGCATGAGAATGCCGATGCCGCGCTCGATGAGCTTGGAGTTATGCATGTGCACGTTGACCATGAGGTTTTCGTACACATAGCCCAGGCGGGTCATGGCGCCGGTGGTGATCATGTTGGTGATCATCTTCTGGGCGGTGGCGGCCTTCATGCGGGTGGAGCCGGAGATGACTTCGGGTCCGACTTCGGAGACGATGGCGATTTCGACGGCGGTGGCCAGAGGCGAGCCGGGGTTGCAGGTGATGCAGGAGGTTTTGGCGCCGAGGGTGCGCGCGTAGGAGACAGCCGAGACCACGTAGGGGGTGCGTCCGCTGGCGGAGAGGCCGATGACGACGTCTTTGCGGGAGGGACGGCGGCGGGCGATGTCGCGCTTGCCCAGCTCTTCGGAGTCTTCGTTGACTTCGACGGGGGAGGCGAGGGCTTTGGGGCCTCCGGCCATGATGTATTGCACGGTCTGGGGGCTGGTGGAGAAGTAAGCGGGAATCTCGCAGGCATCGAGGGCTGCGAGGCGGCCACTGGAGCCGGCGCCGACATAAATGAGGCGTCCGCCTTCGCGCAGAGCGTGCGCGACCATGTCGATGACCTGGGCGATCTCGGGGATCGCTTTCTTCACGGCTGCGGCAATCTTCTGGTCTTCCTGATTAATGATGCGAGCGATCTCGAGCGCGGAGCGCGTATCCAGGCCGCGCGTTGCTTCATTCGGCTTCTCGGTGAGCAGGTCCTGAATATTACCCGCCGTACCATTCGAACCGTTTGTCGTACCGGCGGAGATTTCGGCGTGGGGTTGTAGTGTTGTGCCCATTCTTTTTAGCTTTTGACCCTAATAGCCCTGCTTAATTCTAACTCGATATCTTATGCAGCCATGCGCTTTTTGTTAAGGCGAGGGCAATTTATGGGAGCGGCGGAACCCGGCTATTCAATGGACGTTTCGCCCGCAAAAAAGATTACCAGCTGTGCTGGCCGACGGACCCCAGGCCGGGCTCGATGCCGCGAATCCGGCCGTCGCGCATGTGGACGATGCGGTCGCCGATGGAGGCGGCTTCAGGGTTATGGGTGATCATGAGGACGGTTTGTTTGAACTCGCGGTTGGAGCGGCGCAGCATCTCGAGGACGGCGTCGGAGTTCTCGGTATCGAGGTTGCCGGTGGGCTCGTCGGCGAGAACGATGGCGGGCTGGGCAATGAGGGCACGCGCAATGGCGACGCGCTGCTGCTCGCCGCCGGAGAGCTCCGAAGGGCGATGGTCGAGGCGGCCGGAGATACTGAGCAGATCGGTGAGGCGCGCAAAGAGCTTCTGATCCATGGGCTGCGGGCGGCCGGATATCTCGTAAGCGATTTCGATATTCGCGCGCGCGGTCAGCGTAGGCAGCAGGTTGAACTTTTGGAAGATGAAGCCGATGCGGGCGCGGCGCATCCTGGTGCGCTGGGCGTCGCCGAGGGCAGAGAAGTCGATGCCGCCGATAAGCACGCGGCCCGAGGTGGCGCGGGTGAGGCCGCCGAGCAGATAAAAGAGCGTCGACTTGCCGCTGCCGGAGGGCCCGACGATGGAGACAAATTCGCCAGGTTCTACGGAGAAGGTTGCGTCACGGAGCGCCGGAACTTCCAGTCTGCCCGTCCGGTAGACTTTGCCGAGGTGCTCGGCGCAAATGATTGGTGGCACTTGCTGATTGTAACTGGCCGCAGTGTACGGCTGGTAGCCGGTGGCCTGCAGCCGGCGGCCGGTTCGTGAAACGCGGCGCAGATTTTATGGCCCGGAGGCGGCAGCGATGGCCGCCAGATGAGCATGCGGAGCGAGGAGCGGTCAGGATGCGACCTGGTGGGCGGCGTTTTCGTACGCGACCTGGTCGGACGGACTGAAGACGGGGCGGAGAACCTTGCGGGGGCCGCGTTTGCGGGCGATCATGATGCGGATCTTTTCCAGCATTTCCACGGGGCTGCAGGCGCCCTTGGGCAGGAAAGCGTCGGCGCGATTGGCGCGCTCGAAGGTCTTGATACTGCCGCTGATGAGGATCATGGGCACTTCGGGCGAGATCTCCTTCATGCGCCGGACCATCTCGTTGCCATCCATTAGCGGCATGACCAGGTCGCCGAGGACGAGATCGATGCCCCCCTGGCCGAAGAGCTCGATGGCTTCCTCAGCGGAGCGGGCGGCGATGACGCGATAGCCTCGAGTTTCGAGAAGGAATTTACGGACGGAGAGGATGGACTCGTTGTCGTCGACACAGAGGATGGTCTTCTTGGGTCTCATGGATCTCCTGCGACAGCCGGTGGGAGGCTGTCATGCTGAGGCGGGGCACACTCCAGGGTGTGCGCCCGCTGGCGGGTTCCGGTGGCCCGCATCCCGGGCCAAAAGGGGAAGGGCCTCGCGCGGATCAAGGAGCACGCGCGCAGGACGGCTTCCCGCCAAGGCGCGGGATGCGGGGGAGCGGTGGGGGCAGAGCTAACCGCAAAGGACTTCGGCCCGCGCTGTTTCCGGCACAAATTTCGGAACAATAGCGGGCGGCGAAGGCTGGCCGGCAGGGCTGCGTTACCGCTCCAATTCAGATTTTCAGTTCAAGGCGAAAGCGACGTTCCTTTCGAAACGCCACGTCAGAGTACGAAGGCCGTCCCGGCTTGTAAATGGAGAAAAGTTAGCGAATCAACAGGTGACTTTGGGGAGCGTTTGCACCGAATTTTGTTATCGCCCGATGAATACTGGCCAGGGGGCTCGCCGAAGCTGTTGAAAGGGTGTGGATCGCGCGGTGGAAAGGGGGGATTTTGCAGCAAATCCGGTGCGCCCGGCGGAAAGATTTTGCCACGATCGGCAGAGTGGTGGTTCGCACTCAGCGACGGAAGACCTGCATCATCAGCTCCGACTGCACCTGGTTGAGCTTCTGGATGGTGGCTTCGACGGTGGGCCGGTCATCGACGGAGGCTCCGGTGAGGAGCTCGTGGAGGCGGAAAGCGGTGTGGCGGATCAGGATTTCAGCGTTCTTCACCTTTTTGGCGTCGCGGAGAAGGCCGGTCTGGATTTTGGAAGCGTAGCCCTGAGCGGACTTGAGCGATTGGGAGGCGAGACGGTTATCACCCGACTGGTATTGCTCGGTGGCGATCTCGGTCATGGAATGGACGAGTTCGGCGTAGAGGTAGGGCTGCTCATTGGGGGAAGCTACGGCCGCTTTAGCCTCGAGGTCGGCCAGCTCACGGGCATCCGGCGGACGGTCATTGACGCCGTGGGCCCAGGCGAGGGAAGCGGGGAGGAGAATTGCGGTAACGACCGCAGCGAACCGCATCGCGCACCTCCGAGGAGCTGCGAATCCGACCACGATAGCGCAAGAGCGGTAAACCGCGCCACTGGAATCTGCAGAACGCCCTTCGGGCGGCACTCGAAAGTCAGAGCGCGAAGATGCAGAACCCGCAGAGCCCACTCACGGCATTCCGTTCCCTGCGTGCGTGTGAGCACCGCTCATTTTTCAAGGGCGACAAGCCGGTGCTTCGCCTGCCACTCCTGGTCGGGAAATTTTCCCTGGGCGGCGGCGAGGAAGCGATGGTAGTAGTCCGCCGCTGCCTTTGTTTGATGGAGATTATCGTACGCCGTTGCCCACAGGAAAAGGCTGGATGGATTCTCCGGGGCAAATTTTGATCGCATGGAAAGAGCCTGCAATTCGTCGGAGTACTGGTGGAGCTCGGAGTCGGCAAAGGCAATGCCGGACCAGGCGTCCGCGTCGTCAGGCTGGGCGGCGACGGCCTTGCGGAAGGCGGCGACAGCATCCGCGTAGTGCTGCTGGCGGACGAGGATCCGGCCATGCGCGTCGAGGAGGGCTGAGTCGGAAGGAGCGTTAGCGAGGAGCTGCTGGTAGAGAGCGTCGGCCTGGTCCAGATTGCCGGCCTGGAATTCGGCGTCGGCCAGCATGGCGGTGACGGAGCGGCTGGCGGGCCGAAGCTGATGGAGCTTTTCGAGGACGGCCAGAGCATCAGCCTGCTTGCCCTGCGCGTTGAGGACGGCGGCGAGTTGGGCGTTGAGGGCGGGGTCGTCAGGATTGCGCTGGAGGGCTGCCTGAATCAGCGGCTGGGCGTCGGCGTAGCGCTTTTCGGCAATGAGCAGATGCGCGAGGCCGGCGGTGGCCTGGGGGGAAGTGGGATCGGACTGGAGGGCGCGACGGTACGCCTGCTCGGCGACGTCGTTGTCGCCTGCGTTTTCGGCGATTTCGGCGGTGAGCAGAGTGTCGGCGGGGGTTTCCTGAGTGAGCCGGATGGCGGCGACGAGGGCGTCACGGGCGGCCGCGGGATCGGATGCGCTGAGCAGGCGGGCGAGGGCGCGATCAGCCTGGGCTTTGGCCCCGGGATTGGGTGGATTGGGCTCCAGCTGCGTCGCGGTCTGGAGCTGTTCGCGGGCGGCCTGATCGTCGCCGGGGTCGCCTTTGGCGGCGAGGATGAGGCCGAGAGCGAGATGAGACTCAAACTGCTGCGGGTTGGCGGCGATGGCTTTGCGGTACCAGGATTCGGCGATGTCAAATTGGCCCAGGGCGTCGGCAGCGTAGCCGCGGTCGAACAGGGCTCGCGCGTCGCCGGGATGGGCGGAGAGGTAAACGTCGAGCTGGGCGGCGGCGGCAGAGTAGTTCTGCGCAGCGATGGCGGACTCGGCCAGGGCGAGAGGATCGGGGGCGGACTGCGGTGGCGCGTCGGGAGCGGAGCTGCCGGGGGGCAGAGGGGCGGTTTGGGCGAGGCAGAGCACAGAGGTCGGGCAGAGCACAGAGCTCAGAGCGCAGAGCACAAAGACCGAGCCCAGGGCGCGGAACACAGAGCGCAGCGCACAGAGCACAACGACGCCCAGGGCGCAGCGCCCGGAGCGCAGCGCGCCGGCAGCCGGCAGATGGCAGCGGGAGGAGCGCGGGGACGGTGGGAAATTCACGAGAGGACTTCGCTTTCCGTGAGGCTTTCGACGGGGGCCTCGTGGTGGGCGGGCGCGTGGCCGGCGAGGACACGGGCGAGCCACTGGCCGGTGTGGGAGAGTTCGTTGCAGGCAATGGCTTCGGGGGCGCCGGTAACGACGATCTGGCCGCCGGCGTTGCCGCCCTCGGGACCGAGGTCGATGACCCAGTCGGCGGACTTGATGACGTCGAGGTTGTGCTCGATGACGACGAGCGAGCCGCCGCTGTCGATGAGCTTGCGGAAGGCGACGAGGAGCTTGCCGACGTCGTCGAAGTGGAGGCCGGTGGTGGGCTCGTCGAGGATGTAGAGGACGCGGCTGCCGCCTTTTTTGCCGTCGGCGGCTGCTGAGCGGCTTTCGGAGCGGATAGAGGCGAGGTGCGCGGCCAGCTTGACGCGCTGGGCTTCGCCGCCGGAGAGCGTGGTGGCGGACTGGCCGAGGCGAACGTAGCCGAGGCCGATTTCCTCGAGGACCGCGAGCTTGTCGACGATTTTCGGATGGCCGGCAAAGAAGCGCAGAGCCTCGCGGACGGTCATTTGGAGAACGTCGTGAATGCTGCGGTTCTTGTAGTGGATTTCGAGAGTGCTGGATTTGTAACGCGTGCCGTTACATTCTTCGCAGGGCAGCTCGACGTCGGCGAGGAACTGCATTTCCACGGTGACGGTGCCGTCGCCTTCGCAGACGTCGCAGCGGCCGCCGGGGACGTTGAAGGAGAAGTGGCCGGCGGTGTAGCCGCGGCGCTGAGCCTCGGGCTGGGCGGCGAAGAGCTCGCGGATGGCGTCGAAGGCCTTGATATAGGTGACGGGGTTGGAGCGGGGGGTGCGGCCGATGGGGGTCTGATCGACAAGGACGATGTCGTTGAGGCGCTCGACGCCTTTCATGTCGCGGTAGACGCCGGTGGGATCGCCGCCCTCGATGCGGCCGAGGCGGTGGGCGACGGCTTTGTAGAGGATGTCGTGGACCAGCGTGGATTTGCCGGAGCCGGAGACTCCGGTGATGCAAACGAGCAGGTTGAGCGGGATGTCGACGTCGATGCCTTTCAAATTATGGGCGCGCGCGCCGCGCAGGCGGAGCCAGTCCCTGGACGAGCCGGGCGTGTGGCGGCGAGCGGGGACGGGGATGGTGAGGTGGCCGCTGAGATATTTGCCGGTGATGGAGGCGGGATTGCGGGAGACCTGGTCGACGGAGCCGGCGGCGAGGACTTTGCCGCCGAATTCGCCGGCGCCGGGGCCGAGATCGAGGAGGTAGTCGGCGGCGCGGAGGACGTCGGGATCGTGTTCGACGACGAGGATGGTGTTCCCCAGATCGCGCAGGTCGTCGAGGATGTGGATCAGCCGGTTGGTGTCGCGGGGATGGAGGCCGATGGAGGGCTCGTCGAGAACGTAGAGCGCGCCGACGAGGCGCGAGCCGAGCGATGTGGCGAGCTGGATGCGCTGCGACTCGCCGCCGGAAAGCGTGGAGGCGAGACGGTCGAGGGTGAGGTAGTCGAGGCCGACTGCGTCGAGGAATTTGAGGCGCTGGCGGATTTCTTCAAGGATGCTGCCGGCAATCTCCTCCTGCATGGGGGTGAGCGCGAGGGAGGAGAAGAAGCGGTTGGCTGCTCCGATGGTGAGGGAAGCGGCTTCGCAGATGTTCCTGCCGCCGGCCGGGTCGCCACCCGAGCTGTCGTCGTCAGCGCCTCCAATGCGGACGGCGCGGGCTTCGGCGCGCAGGCGCTGGCCTTTGCAGTCGGGGCAGAGGGCGTAGCCCCGGTACTTCGAGAGCATGACGCGGACGTGGAGCTTGTACTTCTTGCGCTCGAGGAGGGCGAAGAAGCCGTGGATGCCGGGAAACGATCCGCGGCCGTCGAGGACGAAGGATTGCTGGTCGGGGGTCAGGTCCCACCAGGGGACGTCGAGCGGAATGCCGTACTGGCGGGCGGCGCGGCGGAGATCGGTGAGCCAGGTGCGGTATTTGGGGCGGTTCCAGGGATCGATGGCGCCCTCATCGAGGGTCTTCGCCTTGTCGGGGATGATGAGGTTGAGATCGAAGTCGATGGTGTTGCCGAATCCCTGGCAGCGCGGGCAGGCTCCGTACGGGTTGTTGAAGGAGAAGAGGCTGGGCTCGGGCTCGCGGTACTGGCGATGGCAGGTTTTGCACTCGAAGGCGGAGGAGAAGCGCCTCCTGGCCGGAGGGGCGAACGCGGCTTCGCCGCCGAGGGCAGTTGAATTGTCTGGTTGCGCAGCTTTTCCTCCCACGATTTCGAAGAGGATTTCGCCGGATTCGCGGTAACCGATTTCGGCGGCGTCGACGATGCGCGCGCGGCTGTCGGCGGAGACCGCGATGCGGTCGATGAGGACGAAGACCGGCAGCGAGAAATCGATTTCGAGGAGCGATTCGGGGGTGGAGAATTCGTAGATCGTGCCGTTCTGGTAGAGGCGGTTGAAGCCGCGGCGGCGGAGATCGGCGAGGCGGTCACGCAGCGCGTCGGAGATGGCGCCGGGGCCCTGTGCGGTTTCCGCCGCGGCCACCTTCTTCGTGCGACGCGCAGGCTTTGCCGGTTTTGCGGCGTCCTCGGATGTGGGCTGCGCGGGGGTGGCGGCGAGGGGCTGGACAGGGAAGAGCGCATGCAGACGCGTTCCCTCGCCGAGGGCGAGGATGGCGGCCGCGATTTCGTCGACGGTATCGCGGCGGACGATGCCACCGCAGACGATGCAGTGGACCTGGCCACAGCGCGCCCACAGAAGACGCATGTAGTCGTAGATCTCGGTGGCGGTGGCAACGGTGGAGCGGGGGTTGCGCGTCGAGTTCTTCTGGCGGATGGCGATGGCGGGAGCGAGGCCGTCGATGAGGTCGACGTCGGGCTTCTCGATGCGTTCGAGGAACTGGCGGGCGTAGGCGGAGAGCGACTCGACGTAGCGGCGCTGGCCTTCGGCGTAGATGGTATCGAAGGCAAGCGACGACTTGCCGGAGCCGGAGACACCGGAAACGACAGTGAGCTTCCCGTGCGGGATGTCGCAGTCGATATTTTTCAGATTATGAGTCCGCGCACCGCGGATGATGATTTCGTCACTCAATGGCCGATTCCGATGCGGAAAGAAAAAGTCTCCCAGTCTGATTATAGAGGGGGCGGCCTATGCTAGAAATTGACACCTATGCACTGGACGGTCGCGCTGGTTCTGCTGTTGTTCATGATTGTCGCCGCGGCGGCGATGCTGTTTTTCCTGCACCTGACGCGCGCGGGCCGGATTCTGCAGGAGCGGATTCCGGACCGGCCGCGGCGGCGGCTGTTTCTGGCCGCGGTCAGCTTCTTCATCACGTTTTTGTTTGTGCGGCTGCTGGTGAGGGCGATCACGCATCACGTGGGTCCGTTCGGCTGGGTGATGGTGGGGGGCAAGCACATCCATCACCTGGTGTGGGGGATTTTGCTGCTGCTGGCGGCGGGCTATCTGGAGCTGGCGGAGTTCGGGACGGGCGGCACGCCTGGGTCGATTTTTGCCAGCCGGCTCATCTCGATCCTGTACGGGATGGGGGCAGCTCTGACGCTGGACGAGTTTGCGCTGTGGCTGAACCTGGATCCGAACGCCTACTGGACACGCGAGGGGCGCACCAGCATCGACGCCGTGGTGCTGTTCGGGGCGCTGCTGGCGATGGGCGCGTGGGGAGCGCCGCTGTGGGCGAAGCGGCGGGTGCAACAGGAGCCCGGAGCGGGGAAATAATCGGCAAAGAAAAAGGCCGTGCCGCAGGGACGAACCCAGGGCACGGCCTGCAGGGACAGGTTATCTTTCGCGCCCGGGGAAGACGCCCATGCGGAAGGTGACGGTGAAGGCGCGTCCCGAGTTCAGGAATATCTGATCGAGCGGCGAGGCCGCTGTGGTTGCGAACCAGGCCGAGCCGTTGACGGGGGTTGGGGAATTGGCGAGAGCGACGTCGGTGATGCTTTCGGCATTGAAGAGATTATTGATGCCGAAGCCGATTTTCGACTGGTCGAAGAACGAGTTCTTACGGACGGTGTAGTTGAGGAAAAGGTTCACGTTGTTATAGGGCGGTATTTCCACCTGGTTGTAGTAGGATCCGTTGCCGTCGAAGTAGCGGCCGATGCGTTTTTCATCGATGCCGAGATCGAGAGCCTTGTTCTGGTAAGTGAGGGCCAGGCCCTGAGTGTAGGCGGGTGTGTCGGAGACGTTGAGGCCGGAGGGCACGCCGGTGCCGGTATAGGTGGCCTTGCCGACGGTGCCGTTGGCATAGAGATTGAGGCCGTGGGTGAGGGAGGCGTTGGTTTCGGCTTCGAAACCCTGGGTCAGAGAGTCGGGGCCGAGGTAGTACCCATTGAGGTCATAGGCGGGATTGTTGGGATTGGCGGTGGTGAAGGAGATGTAGTTGTTCTGAAATTTGACCGCGTAATAGTCGGCGTCGAGGGTGAGGCGGTTGAGTTTGAGGACCGTGCCACCCTGGTAAGAGGAGGCCATCATGGGACTGCCGACGTTGCCGACCTCCGCGCCGCCGCCGGCGACGTCGAAGAGGCTGCTGGGTGGAATCTCATCGCCTTTGCCGAAGTCGGCGTAGATGGCCCAGTTATTGCGCAGGCGGTAGTTCGCCGAGACCGAGGGCAGGCTGGAGCCGAAGCCGCGCTCGGTGCTGACATAGGGGGCGTTATTGGGCAGCGTGCCGACTACTTTGCCGTTGTCGGCAAACTGCCGGAGGGCAAACGAGTACCAGGCGTATTTGAAGCCCGCCGTGACAGAGAGCTTCGAGGTCGCGCGCCATTCGAACTCGACGAACGGGTTGTAAGAATTGATCCAGTAATTCTCGTGGAAGTTGGGAACTGTCTGATCCTGGCGCGTGAGGGGATCGGAGGGAATCTGGTAGCGGTCGGACGTGGACCACTCGTACCAGAGGCCGGTGCGAAAGACGCCGAACCGCGAAGTCTGGCTGATGGTGGCGGTCTCGCCGTATTTGCGATAGCTGTTCAGCTTGTCGGTGGCGCATTTGTCGCGCCCCGGCTGCGAAACGGAGCAGTTGGCCTCAGTGATGTAGCCGGAGGAGCCGTTGGGGCCGGTGGCGAGGCCGGTGGTGTCGCTGCCGGGATCGTTTGCGTAGTACTGGTGGTTGTAATAGCTGTAGGTGTAGGGCTTCACATCGAGAAACCAGCCATGGCCGAGCACCGAGCGAACGCCGACGTATTCGAAGTCGGTGGGGATGGCGTTGGTGTTGTAGGCCTTGTAGAAGGCGCTGGTGGGGTCGTTGGTCTGGAGCATGTAATTCCAGCCGTAGGTGTCGACCTGAGCGCGATAGGGGGCATTGTTGGCGGCGTTGGAGAAGAGGTGAATGACGCCGCTGTATCCGTTGACGGTGGTCCGGTCAGACGGCTTCCAGAGCACCTTGATATCGCCGGCATTCTGGTAGATGTCGTTGCCGGTTTCGAATCCGTCAGAAGACAGGCGATGGACATCGAGCGCGAGGCCGATGTTCTTCTTCGGGCCGAGCATGCTGGTGTTGTACTGGCCATCGATGAGGAGGGTATTGAAGGATCCGTAGCTGACTTCGGGGAGAATGGACTGCGCTGAGGGCACTTCCGGCGAGAGCAGGTTGATGGAGCCGCCGTAGGTCGCAGGTCCGATGGTGGACGCGGTGCCGGGGCTGCGGTCGAAGTCGACGCTGCCGATCCAGACGCCGGGGAAGAAGACCCACGAGTGATGGGTGGGATTGTTCGTGTCGTTGAAGGGAATGCCGTCCCATGTGTAGTCGAAGTTGCCGTCGGGGAATCCGCGGAAGTAGACGGTGCCCTGGCCGAGGCCAACGCCGTTGGAGTTGTAGCTCACCGTGCCGGGCGCGATCTGGATGAGCTCGGTGTAATCGGCATCGGGTGGAGTGAACTCGCGGATGAACTCGCTGCCGATTTCCGATTTGGGAGTTTCCGTGTCGAGTGTGTCCTGCGACAGTGCGTGCTGGCCGGCGATGGAGCTGCCGGCGATGGCGCGGACCTCGACGTTCTGCTCGACGCCGGCAACGCTGAGGGTAACAGAGATATCCTGGGGAGTGGCCGATGCCACTACGTCTTCGGTCGTCGGTGCGAATCCCTCGGCCCGGACCGTCAGCATGTAGCGGCCGCCGGGAACGCCGGTGATGGAGAAGCGACCCACGGAGTCAGAGGCCGCGCTCACGACGGCGCCGGTTGACTGGTTCTTCGCCTCCACGGCGGCATGAGGCACAGCGGAGCCGTGGGAATCGATGACGGTCCCGGTAATCTGTTGGGCATGAAGCCTGCCGGCGGTGAGGAACGCTGCGGGCAGGATGAGACACAGGGCGAGCATTCGCCGCCACAAGCCGATGAAGCTGGGCATCAAAGGATAGCCTCCAAATGAGTTGTCACAGCAGGGAATTGGTGATCAGGTCGTCGTGGGCGCCTCGTCTTACCCTATGAACCGCGGGTAAAAGCGCCGTTACATGCCGGTTGCAACAGCGTGAATTGTGGCTGTGGATAATGCTGAAGAGATTACGAGTGCTTCACATTGCCAACCGCGACATCGCCGCGCGCCCGCGGACTGTCTTGCCGGGAAGCAAAAGGGCGCTGTTCCCTGATTTGATACCTGGGGAAATTCGGGGGCCGATCCACAGGGACGGTCACGCTATAGTCAAAAGGGCGATTCTCACGACCTTGCTCGGGCGTGGCGAAAACCAGCGCACATAGCGGAGGCGCGACTCTTCTGGAAGAGCCGCGGCCGGGATTTTACCGGCCGACGGAGACCCAGGAGACCGTCGAGCGCACGCCGCGATCCGCGCGAACGGCTTCCGGCGGGGAAGCCGACGCAGGCGAACCCTTTCTGCGTGCGCGGAGGCGCGTTCCGGTGCGGCGAGGCCTGCTGCCGCTCTGGGCGAAGACGCGCTGGGGAAAGATGGTGCTGGCCACCGGCATTGTGGTTTTCCTCGGCACCGGCACGACGCTTGTGCTGGCAACACGCAGCTTCCTCGACCACGATTCTCGATTTCGCATCGACTCGGCGGCTTCCATCCAGACGATGGGCAACAGCCAGCTGAGCCGCTACGATCTGTTGTCGGTTTTTGGATCGGACATCGGGCGCAACCTGTTTTTTGTGCCGCTGGGAGAGCGGCGCGCGGAGCTGGAGCGGTTTCCGTGGGTGGAGCGCGCCACGGTGATGCGGTTGATGCCCAATCAGCTGCGCGTGGCAGTGACGGAGCGGACCCCGATCGCATTTGTCGAGGTGCGCGGCAGGATCGAACTGGCGGATGCCGCCGGAGTGATTTTGGACATGACGCCACAGGAGATGGCGGCGAAGCATTATTCGTTTCCGGTGGTGACCGGCATCAACCCGGCGGATCCGCTGTCGATGCGCGGCGCGCGGATGCAGATCTATCAGCGGTTCGTCAGCGATCTGGACTCGGGCGGGCAGCACATCTCCGCGCGGCTGAGCGAGGTGAACCTGTCGGATCCGGAAGATGTGCGGGCGACGGTGCCTGCGAACGGGTCGGATATCGAGCTGCAGTTTGGGCAGCAGGATTTTCTGGCGCGATGGAACAACTACGCGGCGCACATTGCGCAGTGGCGGCAGCAGTATCCGAAGCTGGCTGCGGTCGATCTGCGGTACGACCACGAAGTGGTTCTGAAGATGGCGCAGGATGTGGCGGCATCGGCGAATGCGGGCGCCGGGGTCTCTTCCGCGGCACCGTCTGCAGTGCATTCGAACGTGCAGAGGACGAAGACGGGGAAGACCAATACAGCGAAAACGAGGGCGTCGCGCAGGGAAACGGCGAAGAGTTCCGCGAAGAGCGCAGCGAAGCGTGCGGGCCGGACTTCTGAGCGAGGTGCGCGATGAGCCAGCAGCCGGAGAACGTTCTTGCTGTGCTGGACGCGGGCAGCGCGAAGGTTCGGATGCTGATCGCAGAGATTCATGAAGGGGCGCTGCGCTATCGCGGCCACGGGGTAGCCGATGCGGCGGGTATGCGCAAGGGGCTGATCTCCGATCTGAAACCGGCGGCGGAAGCGATCAACCTTGCGGCCATGATGGCCGAAGACCGGGCGCAGACGAACATCGAGCGATGCATCGCGGCGGTGGGCGGACCGCACATTCGCGGCGTGAACAGCCGCGGCGGCATCAGCCTGGGAACGCGCCTGAGAGAGATCACGAGGGAAGATGTGCGGGCGGCGGTGGATCGGGCGCGGTCGATCTCGCTGCCGGCGGACCGCGAGGTGCTGCACCTGCTGCCGCAGCAGTTCATTCTCGACGAGCAGCCGGGGATTCACGATCCGGTGGGCATGGTGGGCAGCCGCCTGGAGGTGAATCTGCATATCGCCACCAGTTCGGCCAGCGCGCAGCAGAGCATCATTACCTGCGCGAACAAAGCGGGGCTGGAAGTGACGGAGACGGTGTTTGAAGGGATTGCCGCGGCCGAGGCAACGCTTTCCGCCGACGAACGCGAACTGGGCGTATGCCTGCTGGACGTGGGCGCGGCGACTTCAGAGCTGGTGGTGTTCTTCGAGGGATCGGTGGCGCACACCTCGGTGGTGCCGATCGGCGGCGACCACTTCACGAACGATCTGGCGGTGGGACTGCGGGCCACGGCTCCGGAGGCCGAGTGGCTGAAGATCAACTACGGCCACGCCGTGGTGACGGCTGTGCCGCAGATGAGCGAGGTAGAGGTTTCGGGATTGCCGGGTTATGAGCCGCGGGTGGTGCGGCAGAGGCAGATCAGCGAGATTCTGGAGCCGCGCGCGCGCGAACTGTTCCAGATGCTGCGCGACAATCTGCGCCAGGGCGGGGTGCTGGAGGCGTTGGGCGCCGGATGCGTACTGACCGGCGGCGGAGCGCGGCTGCCGGGGCTGCTGGACACGGCGGAAAGCCTGCTGCGGGTTCCAGCGCGGATCGCCTCACCGGTGCCGCTGTCGCGCATGCCGTCGGAAATGGCTGCGCCGGAGTTTGCGGCGCTGACGGGAGCCATGTTGTATGCCCGGCGCACGAGCGTGACGCGCGCGGAAGAAAACTCGGGACTGCGCGCCAAGCTGCGCGCCATTTTTGCAGGAAGCGTGTGAGGGCAGGGCACAGGGCTCAGGGCACGGAGCAGAAAGCACGGGCCAGGGAGCACAGTTTGGACCGGGAACCGATCAGCAAAGTTGTGAAGGAGCAGGAAGCGATGAAAAAGGCTGAAGAAATCCGCATTCAGTATCAGGATGAACTTCCGCGCGGCGCAAAGATCAAGGTGATAGGCGTGGGCGGCGGGGGCGGCAACGCGGTGAATCGCATGATCGCCGCCAACATGGAGGGCGTGGAGTTCATTGCCGCGAACACCGACCGGCAGGCGCTGCAGCTTTCCCAGGCGGCGATCAAGCTGCAGCTGGGGGTGAAGCTGACCAGCGGGCTGGGAGCGGGCGCGAATCCGGACATCGGGCGGCGGGCAGCGCTGGAGGACTCGGAAAAGATCATCGAAGCCCTGGAAGGCGCGGACATGGTGTTTGTGACGGCGGGCCTGGGCGGAGGCACGGGCACAGGCGCGGCGCCGGTGATCGCATCGCTGGCCAGCGAAATGGGCGCGCTGACAGTGGCCGTGGTGACGCGGCCATTTGCGTTCGAAGGCAAGCGCCGCATGATGCAGGCGGAGCGCGGCATGCAGGAGCTGCTGGACAGCGTGGACACGATGATCGTGATCCCCAACGAAAAGCTGCTGGCGGTGGCCAGAGACGCCGGCTTCTTCGAGTCGTTCCGCATTGCCGACGATGTGCTGCGCCAGGGGGTGCAGGGAATCTCCGACATCATCACCATTCCGGGCATCATCAACCGCGACTTCGCCGATGTGAAGACGACGATGGCGGGAATGGGCTACGCCGTGATGGGAACGGCGGTGCGCAGCGGGGCGAACCGGGCAATCGAAGCGGCCCAGGCGGCGATGGCGTCGCCGCTGCTGGAAGCGGGCGCGATCGACGGAGCGCACGGCATCCTGATCAACATCACCGGGTCGAGCACGCTGAAGCTGAGCGAAGTGAACGAGGCTTCGACGCTGATCCAGAGCTCGGCGCACGAGGACGCAAACATCATCTTCGGGGCGGTGCTGAACGAGGAGATGGGCGACGAAGTGAAGATCACGGTGATTGCGACCGGGTTCACGCAGGGTTCGGCGGAGCGGCGCGAGCATATGCTGAGCGCGGCGCTGCGGCCGGAGCCGCGCATCGAGGGCCGCCCGGCCGCGCCGCGTTTCGCCAGCGAGGAGGATGGGGAGGAAGCCGCGGTTGCGGCTCCCGCGGCACGCAACGTTGCACCCCCCCCGGTGTTTGTTCCGGTGACGGCGAGGGAGGTGATCTCGGCGTTCGCTACTCCGCAACCGATGCGGGAAGGGGAGCCGCTGCGGGGCGAGCTGACGTATTTTGCGGTTGAAGCCGATGAGACGGAGAGCGAGGCGGAGACTTCGGCCGTAGCAGTTGCGGAGCAACCGGTGCAGCCGGAGATGTTCGCGGCCGCGCCTTCGATGTTCGAGCCGGAGCCGGGCGAGGACCTGGATATACCGGCCTTTATGCGCAAGGGAGGGCTGTAACAGGCATCACCAAAACGGGTCATCAGGGAATGCAAAAATGTACTGGACAGGCAATAGTTTGCGGTTATAGTGAACGCAGAGTACCTGTCCGCCATCTAAGCATTCCCAGGATGTCCGGGGGGCGAGTCGCC
The DNA here is from genome assembly GCA_030041435.1 of Acidobacteriaceae bacterium. GTDB lineage: Bacteria > Acidobacteriota > Terriglobia > Terriglobales > Acidobacteriaceae > Palsa-343. The sequence continues at coordinate 16,699 of JASHNW010000045.1, read as the reverse complement.
AGGGCTGGTGGATCTTCGGCTTTCCGGATGGCAGGTACGGCCGATATCGGAAATGGGGATCCCGTTCCGATTTGGGTATCAGGGTAACCGGCGTAAGAAAAAGAAGTAGACCGCCAGGCGGTATTCTGCGGCACGATCAGGGCAGGGTGTCTGGTTCTCAGGGAAGAGACTTTCAAATGAAGCGCTTGATTTTTGCTCTCTTCGTTGCCGCACTCGCAGCGCCGCAGCTGCTGTTCGGCGCGTCCGCAACGACGACGCGTCGGACCATTCATCACACACGCGCGCGCGTCCATGAGTCGGCAACCGCCCGCAGGCATATTGTGTCTCTGCAGCACAGCGAGCGCGTCACCCGATCGCATCTGCGGCCAGCCACGCTGACCACGGTGCGGGGCGCCCATGCGGCGCACCTGCGGCAGGCGAGCTTTCATCACCGGTATTACGAGCGCTTCACGGCGAGCTCCTTCGCGACGACCGACCTGACGGCCGGCGACATCACGGCGGGCGAGGATCCGGTGGTCCGCCAGGCGGCCGTCAATGCGCTGGGCGATATGAACGGGACGGTGGTAGCCATCGATCCGTCCAACGGCCGCATTCTGGCCATGGTGAATCAGAAGTTGGCGCTCTCCACCGGCGCGGAGCCTTGCTCGACCATCAAGATCTCGGTGGCGCTGGCCGCGCTTGAAGAAGGAATCATCACGAAAGATACGCCGGTGAACCTGGGCGGGAATTATCACCTGAACCTGACCGAGGCGCTGGCTCACTCCAACAATCTTTATTTCGAGACGGTGGGGCGGCGGCTGGGTTTTGACCGGCTGCACCACTACGAGATGGAATTCGGCCTGGGCGAACTGGCCGGATACGACATTCCGGGTGAGCAGCCGGGGCTTTATCCGGATCAGCCGATTCCGGACAGCGAGGGCGGCGTGGGGCGCATGTGCTCGTTCGGCGAGGGAATCTCAATGACGCCGCTGCAACTGGGCGCCCTGGTGGCGGCCATCGCGAATGGGGGCACGCTTTACTATCTGCAGCATCCCACCACGCCGGAACAGGTATTGGACTTCCAGCCGCGCATCAAGCGGACGCTGGATATCGGGCCGATTTTGCCGGAGATTGAGGACGGCATGCAGGCCGCGGTGCGGTACGGGACGGCGCGGTCGCTGCGCACGAACTTCAATGAGTTTCCGGTGCTGGGCAAGACCGGCACCTGCTCCGACGACGGAACGCGGTTCGGATGGTTTGCTTCGTACGCGGATACGCAATACGGGCGCATCGTCGCGGTGTTCTTCCTCGAAGGCGGACGGCCTACGTTTGGACCCAAGGCGGCGGAGCTAACCGGCGTCTTCTATCGCAATCTTTGGGACAGCAGTTATTTTGCGGCCAAACAGCCGCTGGAGACGCCAGCCCCGGGAACGACCGAAGTGGGCGCACCGCAGTAAGTCCGCGGGCATCCTCCAATCCTGAACCCAATCATTCTGCGCAGGCATGCGCTCGCGCTTGTTGCGCCTTGCTGCGGGAAACTCGGCCGAGCGGCTGAGATGGCGGCTGGCTTCCGAACCCAGGCGATTCGACGGATGCGGCGCGCCGATTGCGGATCTGCCCGGGCGGGCTGCTCGTGGCAGGCTGCGCTTGCCTGAGGCTCCATTTTCTGCGATACATGGATGGATTTCCCCTCAGGAGCCAATATGGGAATCCGATTTGCAGTGCCTCTTCTTAGCGTTCTGCTCTCTCTGGTTCTTCCCGGCGCGACGCTGCGGGCGCAAAACGCGCAGCCAGTCTCCTTCCCCAGCGGCAACGAAACCGCCGGAGGGCTTCTCTATCTGCCGCAGGGCAACCTGCCGCAGGCAAGCGCGAAGCATCCGGCGCTGATCGTGATTCACGAATGGTGGGGGCTGAACGACTGGATCAAGCAGCAGGCACAACATTTCGCTCAGCAGGGATACGTGACGCTGGCAGTGGATCTGTATCGAGGAAAGGTGGCGACCGACGCGGAGATGGCGCATGAGCTGATGCGCGGGCTGCCGCAGGACCGCGGGGTGCGCGATCTGACGTCGGCTGCAGCCTGGCTGGCACGGCGGCGGGATGTGGATGCAGGCCGCATCGGAGCGATTGGCTGGTGTATGGGGGGAGGGTTCGCGGCGCAGCTGGCGGTCGCCGATCCGAACCTGAAGGCGGTGGTGATCAACTATGGGGCCTTGCCGACCGATCCGGCGGCCCTGCAGGCGATTCACGCCATGGTGCTGGGGAATTTCGGAGGGCTGGATCGCGGCATCACGCCGGACGACGTGCACGCCTTCCAGACGGCGATGGAGTCCTATGGGAAAAGTGCCAATGTCAAGATCTATCCCGACGCCGGGCATGCCTTTGAGAATCCCAACAATACCGGCGGATACAAACCTGCCGATGCCGAGGACGCGGAGCAGCGGTCAAGCCGCTTTCTTGAGGATCATTTGCGGCCTTATCAAAAGTGAAAAGGCAAGCGGATCGGCGCGAGGGAGCGGGGAGAAAGATTACTTCAGTCACTTGGCTGTTTTTCCTGGTGCTTTCCAGAAAATGCCGTGTGATGGCCGCGTGCCGGTGCGTTGACCCTGCGCAAAATTGCGCGATGCTGTCTCAACAGTAATCCCTCGAGCTGACAGGCAAGTCGCTTTGGTTTCTATCGTGGTTACCACGTTGCGAAAAAAATCTGTTGCTTTGCAGATCGCGAACGTGTTAACTATGCAGCCAACAATAGAAATAATCCTGCCTTGCAGTGCACAGGAAGAAAGTGCGGTTGACAAACCAACACTATGAAAATTGGAACGACGATTCGGGGTTACCGGTTGCAAAAGGGGCTGTCGCAGGGGGATATCGAGAAGCGCACGGGTCTGCTGCGCTGTTATTTGTCGCGGGTGGAGAACGGGCACACGGTGCCGTCGCTGGACACCCTGGCGAAGATAGCGGGCGCGCTCGAACTGCCTCTTGCTCAGCTGTTTGCCGAGGACACGCTGGGACGCCAGCTGCAGTCGCAGAAGCTTTCCGACGAAGAACTTCGTTTTCTTACGCAGATCCGCCGCTATTCGACGAATCTGAACGACAGCGACCGGAAGCTGCTGCTGGCGATGGTAAAGAAGTTCGCGACCACGGCTGTCCGATAGGATGGAACCCAGAAAGAAGGCAGCGATCGGTGGGGGTGGCTGTGCCGGGGGGTTAACCTGCGTACGCCGCCCGGATTCCCCATGCGACTAACACAAGGACAAACGTCATGGCGCCCATGGCGATGGCGCGCCTGCGCAGAAAATCTTTGCGATCCGCACCAATGCGCGGGAGCAGCGGATATCCCAGCGCTATGCCGCTGAGGAAGCCGCCCAGGTGCGCCATGTTGTCGATCTGCAGGCGGGTGTGAGCCACCAGGAGGCCGAGATCGATGACGAAATTCAGCAGGGCAAACTGCCAGACGCTGTTACGGAGCTTTTTCAGCTCGAAGGCCGGAATTGGCAAGAGGGGCGAGCGGAGGAGCATCAGCAGGACGCCGGCCAGGCCAAAGACGGCACCCGAAGCTCCGGCGCTGAGGATTCCTCCGCTTTCAGGAAACGCCGGATGCACCGCGATACTGAGCAGATTGCCAGCAACACCGGTGAGCAGATAGGCGGCTACGATTCCCCATTCGCCGAGAAGCGGCTCTCCCAGCAGGCCAAGGTTCCAGAGACACCACATGTTGGCGCCGATGTGAATCCATCCGAAATGCACGAAGGTGGCGGTGACGACGCGCCACCATTGTCCCCATACGATGACCGCGCCTCCATTGCACAACAGGGCGGTGGACGCATTGTCCTGGAAGGTCGGTCCCGCCAAGGAGTGACTTTGGAACAGGGTGAACAGAAAGACGGCAAAGTTGATGCCGACCAGCGTATAGGTGGCCGGGGCGGACGCCCAATGACGGCGGCGCGGGGCGCGAGGCGGCGGCTGCGGGGGCGGATACCATCCGCGGCGCTGCGGCGGCTGCTCGTAATCGGGGAGCGGTCCTGGAGGCAGGATTTCCGGCTGGGAGGCGTAGCGCTGGTCCGCGCCGGTGTGGGAATCCATATCTTTACCCTATCGTCCCTGAAGCGTGGTGACAAACCAAGGTGAAATGCTGAGCATTCGACGCGTCCGCGAGCGGAAGGAAAGGCGGATCGCCCGCTGATGGAACTGATGCATCCGGGGGAGCCGGAGATTCGGGTTCAGGCGACAAGTGCGAGCGGAATGGTGAGGAGCAAGAGAGGAGAATGCAGGTCTGAACCGCATCCGAGGCTTGCCGGTGGGGGCCTGGGGCAAAGGCGATGCCCGCGGGCTGGAGCAGCCGCGATGAGCTAGGCGGCCGCGGTGGGAGAAGGCGAAGAGCGGAGTGTTTACAATTTTCCTGTCAGGTTTTGTATCCATGGCCCGCAACCGGGGCCAACTTCCGGAGAAAAACATTGAGTGGTGACAAGAGGATCGGCCGCGCGCTGCTGAGCGTGACGGACAAGAGCGGGCTGGTGGATTTTGCGCGACAACTGGCCGGGTTCGGAGTGGAACTGGTGTCGACGGGGGGCACGGCGCGGGCGCTGCGCGAGGCGGGGCTGGCAGTGCGCGACGTGGCAGAACTGACGGGGTTCCCGGAGATGTTCGAGGGGAGGGTAAAGACGCTGCACCCGAAGGTGCATGGGGGCATCCTGCACCGGCGGGGCAATGCGGAGCATCGGGCAGCCGCGGCGAAGCACGGGATTGAACCGATCGACATGGTGGTGGTGAATCTGTACGCCTTTGAGAAGACGGCGGCGAAACCGGGGGCGACGCTCGAGGAAGCGATCGAGAACATCGACATTGGCGGACCGTCGATGGTGCGTTCGGCAGCGAAGAATTTCGAGGATGTGGCCATGGTGACGTCGCCGGCCGATTACAATTCGCTGGGCGAGGAACTCGCCGCCAGGCAGGGAGCGTTGAGCCTGGAAACGCGGTGGCGGCTGGCGCAGAAGGCATTCTCGGCAACGGCGGCTTACGACACGGCGATTGCCAACACGCTGGAGCGGGTCGAGTTGAACGGCGAACGGGATCTGCATCAGGCGGCGCGGTGGGTCGATGGGTTTCCGCAGGCGCTGCGCATTGCCTATCCGCTGGCGCAGATGCTGCGCTACGGGGAGAATCCGCACCAGCGGGCGGCGCTCTACAGCGATGGATCGGGGAACGGGATTGCGGGCGCCGAGCAACTGCAGGGCAAAGAGCTGAGCTACAACAATCTCGTCGATCTGGACGCGTGCTGGGAGCTGGCGCAGGAGTTCGAGGAGCCCACGGTGGCGATCATCAAGCACACGAATCCGTGCGGCGCGGCGACGGGCGGAGATGTGCTGGAGGCGTACCGCAAGGCGCTGGTGGCGGATCCGGTGTCGGCGTTCGGCGGGGTGATCGGCGTGAATCGCGCCGTGGATAGCGATGCAGCGGAAGAGATGGCGGCGCTGTTTGTGGAGGCGATTGCAGCGCCGGAATTCACGCCGGAGGCGCGGGCGCGATTTGCTGCTAAGAAGAATCTGCGGCTGGTGGTGGTGCGGCCGGCGAATACGGCGCGCGTAGCGAAGCAGGTTTCCGGCGGCATGCTGCTGCAGGATGCGGATCGCGGACGCGTGTCCGCGGCCGACTTGAAAACGGTGACGCAGCGAGCGCCAACGGCAGAGGAGCTGGCAGCGCTGTTGTTTGCGTGGAAGGTATGCAAGCATGTGAAGTCGAATGCCATCGTCTACGCTCGCAATGGCCAGACGGTCGGCGTGGGTGCGGGGCAGATGAGCCGCGTGGATGCGGCGAAGTTCGGCGCGATGAAGGCGGTTCTGCCGCTGGCTGGATGCGTAGCGGCGTCGGATGCGTTCTTTCCGTTTCCGGATGGGCTGGAGGCGGTGGCCGCGGCGGGCGCGACGGCGGTGATCCAGCCGGGCGGGTCGGTGCGCGACAACGAAGTGATTGCGGCAGCGGATCGGCTGGGTGTGGCCATGGTGTTCACGGGGATGCGGCATTTTCGCCACTAAAAATGCGAGCGATTGTCCAAACCGCGTCGCGTCGCGCGTCATGGCAGTGGCGGCCGATGACGCCGCCTACAACGATGACGGAGGAGAGACGATGCAATATCTGCTGATGATCTATGGCGAAGAAGGCGGCTGGGAGAAGATGACACCGGAGGAACAGCAGCGCGGCGCCGCTGCGTACATGGCGTACACCGAAGCGCTGGCTGCGTCCGGAGTGCTGAAGGGAAGCAATCGGCTGCGGCCCAGCTCCACCGCGACCACCGTGCGCGCGAAAGACGGGAAGACGCAGGTGCTGGACGGCCCGTACGCAGACTCGAAGGAGCAACTGGGCGGCTACTACCTGATCGATGTGCCCGACCTGGATGCCGCGCTGTCGTGGGCGGGCCGATGCCCGGCGGTGGGACACGGCCTGGTGGAAGTGCGCGCGGTATGGTCGATGTGAATCGATGGTGACCGGTGAGGAAAGCGATGCGCTGGCGCAGAGCACGGCGGACGCAGTGGCGCGCCGCAGCTACGGCAAGCTCATTGCCTTCCTCGCGGCGCGCACGCACGATGTCGCCGCGGCCGAAGATGCCTTATCGGAAGCGTTCGCTTCTGCCCTGACGGACTGGCCGAGGAACGGGTGCCCTGAAAATCCGGAGGCCTGGCTGCTGACGGTGGCGCGGCGCAAGTTCATCGACGCGTTGCGCCGGACGCAGAATGTGGATCCGGATGTGGATGTGCTGACCCTTGGGGCGATCCCCGATGAGGCAGCCAGCGACGATATTCCGGACCGGCGACTGGCGCTGCTGTTCGCCTGCGCGCATCCGGCTATTGAGGTCGCGATTCGCGCACCGCTGATGCTGCAGACGATCCTGGGGCTGGATGCGAAGGCGATTGCTTCGGCATTCCTCATGTCACCGGCGGCGATGGGGAAGCGGCTGGTGCGAGCCAAGGAGAAGATTCGGCAGGCGGGGATACCGTTCCGCGTGCCGGAACGGGCTGAACTTCCTGAGCGGCTCGACGCTGTTCTGGAGGCGATTTACGCTGCCTTCGCTGAGGGATGGAGCGATGCGGCGGGCACCGACGCGGCGCGGCGCGACTTGACGGCAGAGGCGCTGTTTTTGGCCGGGCTGGTTGCAGAGCTTTTGCCGAATGAGCCCGAGGCACTGGGCCTGACGGCGCTGATGCTGCATTCGGAGGCGCGGCGGCGGGCGCGCCGCAGCCGGGATGGCGATTATGTTCCGCTGGCGCAGCAGAATCGCGAGCTGTGGGACTGGAACATGATCGATCAGGCGGAGGGACTGCTGAGGCGTGCATCGTCGATGGGCACGATCGGCCGGTACCAACTGGAGGCTGCGATTCAGTCGGCGCACGTGGACCGCTGCCGGACGGGGCGCCCGAACTGGAGCGAGGTGCTGCACCTCTACGACGCGCTCATTGCGATCACCGGTTCGCCGGTGGTGGCCGTGAACCGGGCGCTGGCGGTTGCGGAGACCGGCGGTCCTCAGGCTGGGCTGGAGGCTATGCCGGATGCGGCTGACGATCCGCGGCTTGCTGCGTATCAGCCGTACTGGGCTGCGCGTGCTGAACTACTCGCTCGCGCAGGGGCTGCTGCTGAAGCGCGACACTCTCTGGAAATTGCGATCGGCCTGGCGGGCGATCCCGCGGTCAGGCGATTCCTGGAGCAACGGCGGGCGCTGCTTGCGGTCTGAACGCAGAGGTGGCTGGGGCGTCGATTGCGTATCAGGCTACGTCCAGCGGATTTTCCCGTCGGGATCGTCGACGAGGGTGACGTCAAACAGGTCGAGCATGGGCATGAGCGCGGCTTCCAGTTCTGTTTTCCAAAGCTCGCCTTCGTAGAACTTCGCCTTCATCGGCTCGCGTGCATCCAGGTCAGGAAATCCGCGCATGAAGAAGAAGGTGTCGGGGTCTTCGACGGAAAGAAAGGGCCCGAGGATCTTCATGCCGATCTGCTCGTGGGCGGGGATGGACTTGCTGCGAAAGATCTCAAGAAAGCGAGCGCGCATGCCAGGTTTGGTTTTGTAGGTGCGCATTTCAACGATCATGGAGTGCGCCTCCCGGCACATCATTGTGCTCGTTGCTGCTGCGAGAAACAAGAGATCGATCGGAGGCATACGCTGGAACCGGTACCCGGAGACCGGTCGCTTCTTGTGCAATGGAATGGCTGATGCCCGCTAGGTAAGGCCCGTCGTCTATGCAGTTATGGGCGTTCCTTCGGGAATCTGTCGGCTTCACGCATGCGCCGCTATACTCAACGGCAGAGCTACCGCACAAATCGGACCATGAAATTGCGTGGCCGGTGTGTGCGGGGCGGAGGGATTCACCCACGTGTTGGCGGCGTTGCGGTTTGTGTGGAATGCGACCAGCGGCCATCGGCTGCGGCCGTGGCGCAGCGAATACCTGAGGTGGCGGATCGAAACGTACTCGGGCATGAAGGCTGAGGAATTGCGGGCGCGCGATGTGCTCCGCTTTGTGTGGCAGGAGAAGTGGAATCTGCTCCGCTTTCTCCACTGGACCGACAAAATGGATGCGTGGACGAAGGACGGCGCGGGGCGTGGAGCAAGGGGCTGAAATGGCGGCGGAGCGGAGATCGCGTCGTGAGTTTCTGAAGAGGGCAACGACGGCGGCGGCTGCCGGCGGACTGGCAGACCTGTTGCCGGCGGGATACGGCGAGGCCAGGGAGTCCGATGGTGGAGGGGCGCGGACGCCGGCGGATGTGGCAGGGAAGCATTCGATGCGAGCGCATGCGGCGGCGCACGGGATGCTGGTGGGGTGCGCGGTGATTCCGGAGAAATTGACCGGTGAGCAAGAATACGCAAACTTAGTCGCCGAGCAGGCGAGCATCCTGGTTCCGGAGAACGCACTGAAGTGGGCCGCGTTGCGGCCGGCGCCGGACCGCTACGATTTTCGCGGTGCGGACATCATTCTGGTTTTCGCGCAGGCGCACGGGCAGAAGGTGCGCGGGCACAACCTGTGCTGGCATGAGGCGCTTCCGGCATGGTTCGCGTCGACGGTGACCAGGGAGAACGCCGCGCAATTTCTGACCGAGCACATTCAGACGGTCGCGGGCCGCTACGCGGGCAAATTGCAGGCGTGGGACGTGGTGAACGAGGCGATCGATCCGAAAAGCGGGCTGCCGGATGGACTGCGCAAGTCGCCATGGCTGGAGATGATCGGCCCGGACTACATCGAGCTGGCCTTCCGCACGGCGCGCAAGGCGGATGCGACGGCGCTGCTGACCTATAACGACTACAGCATCGAGCTGGATTCTCCCGATCAGACGGAGAAGCGCGAGGCGGTGCTGGCGCTGGTGAAGCGGATGAAGGCGAACGGCGCGCCCATCGACGCTGTTGGGGTGCAGAGTCATCTGGATGCGTCGGCGGAATTGCCGGGCGCGGGCCTGCAGAAATTTGTGCGCGAGCTGGCGGCGATGGGCCTGCAGGTTTTCGTGACGGAGATGGACGTGAACGACCGCAAATTGCAGGGAAATGCGGAAGAGCGCGACCTCGCTGTTGCGGGCGTGTATCGCAACTACCTGACCATGATGCTGGCGGAGCCGAACGTCAATGTGGCGCTGACGTGGGGCATCACGGACCGCTATACGTGGCTGAAGGGGGCGAAGTATGGGCGCGCCCATGGCGAGCCTGAGCGCCCGCTGCCCTTCGACGCAGACTACCTGCCAACGCCCGCCTTTTTCGCTGAGCGCACGGCGATCGACAGCCGCAGGAAGACGGCATGAGCGGACAAATGAACCTGTCACGGAAACCTGCTGGTTGCCTGGGCCGTCTGAGTGAATGGGCAAGAGCCGAGAGATGAACAATGCGATGCGCGCGCTGGTGTTGAGCTGTGCCCTGGGTGCCGGATCGGTGTGCGCAGCGCAGCAGCCGTTTCCCGGAGAGCCGCCGCAGGCGCAACAGCCGCCGGCCCAGCAGACTGCCCCGGCCCAAAGCCAGCCTCAGGCGCCGCAGGATTTTCCAGCCGATCCAAATCTGAATTTGCCGACCTTTCGCGTCAGCACCAGCGTGGTGATCGTTCCTACGCTGGTGGAAAAGCCTGGCGGCGATGTTTTGTACGGGCTGAAGCCATCCGACTTCGAGGTCTTCGACGACGGGGTGCAGCAGAAGATTCACGTGGACAACGATCTGGACACGCAGCCGGTCTCGCTGGTGGTGTGCGTGGAGCGGGGACGCGACGCACCGCTGGAGTTCAGCAAGATTGGCAAGCTGGGGCCGCTGCTGGAGTCGTTTATCGGCGACGGGCGCGGCGAGGTGGCTTTGGTGGCCTTCGACTCGCGTCCGGTGTGGGTGGAACCGTTCGCCCAGGACACGGATTCCGTATCGCACGATCTGAGGAACATGCCGGGCGGGGATGGCGGGGCGGCGATTCTGGATGCGGTGGGCTACTCAGTGAATCTTCTGGAGCAGCAGCCGCCGGATCACAGGCGGGTGCTGCTGCTGATCAGCGAGTCGCGCGATCACGGCAGCCACGTGTTCAACATTCCGGAACTGGTGCAAAGAATCGGGACGAGCAATACGCTGGTGCTGAGTCTGGTGTTTTCGCCGTCGAAGGCGGAGCTGATCGACTGGGCGCGCGGCAATACGGACGGCGGGACGGAGCTGAACATGCTGGCGCCGCTGCTGATGACCGCGAACGCGATGCGGCGCAACACGCCGAAGACGCTGGCGGCGCTGAGCGGAGGCGAATATGCGCCGTTCACGCGGGACAAGGGCTTCGAGGCGCGCGTGGAGGAATCGGCCAGCCATGCCAGGAACCGCTACATTCTCAGCTTTCATCCGACGGATTTGACCCCCGGGCTGCATTCGATCCAGGTGAAGCTCACGCAGGACTACGGCGCGCGCGTTGTGGCGCGCAACAGCTACTGGGCGATCCGCCGCGACGATGGTGCGCAAAATCCGTAGGGCGCGAAGCGGCGACCGCGGCTGGCGCATCCAAAGGCAAGGATCCAGACAAAAAGAGCAGAGGTGATGCTATGGGCGAACACGTGAAGCTGCGGGCATCGGATGGTCACGAACCGGACGCCTACGTCGCGCGTCCCGCGGGAGAGCCCATTGCCGGACTGGTGGTGGTGCAGGAGGCGTTCGGCGTCAACGGGCATATTCGATCGGTGACCGATGGCTGGGCAAAGGATGGGTTCCTGGCCGTGGCGCCCGCGCTCTTCGACCGAGTGGAGCGCGGCGTGGAGTTGACTTACGCGGGCGAAAATATGCAGAAGGGAATTGGCCTGATCCGCCAGGGCAACGCCGGCGATCGCGTGAAGGATGTCGCTGCGGCGCTGGACTACGCGCGGCAGGAGACAGGAAAGAAGGCTGGAGTCATCGGCTATTGCCTCGGGGGCACGATGGCGTGGCTGGCGGCGACGCGGCTCGATCCGGATGCTGCCGTCGGCTACTACGGCGGGCAGATCCTGCAGTATGCCGGTGAAAAGCCCAGGGCGCCTGTGATGCTGCATTTCGGCCTGCAGGACAGCCACATCCCGAAGGATGAGATCGAGAGCAAAGTGCAGGCGGCGCATCCGGAGATGCCGGTTTTCTGGTATGACGCGGGGCACGGCTTCAACTGCAACGATCGCGCGAGCTACAACCCCGAGGCATCGAAGCTGGCTCGTGAGCGCTCTCTCGAATTCCTCAGGAAACATCTGACCGCATGACGGAAACTCCGGCGCCGGGGAGCGGCATCGAAGCGCAGCGGGCAGACGGCGAGGTCCCCGGCGCAGCGTCCGGTCCGATCGCTCTCAACGAGGCATCAGCATCCGGGATCAGGGGATCGGCGCGTGACTTCTCGCACGCCTGGCGGGCGCTGCGGCACCGCAATTTCCGGCTGTTTTTTGGCGGCCAAACCATCTCCCTGGTCGGCACATGGATGACGCGGATTGCCACCGCGTGGCTGGTGTACCGGCTGACGAATTCCGCGCTGCTGCTGGGCACGGTGAGCTTTGCCGGGCAGATACCCACATTTCTGTTTGCGCCGTTCGCGGGTGTGGTGGTGGACCGGGTGAACCGGCGGCAGGTTCTGTTGTGGACGCAGACACTGGCCATGGTGCAGTCACTGGCGCTGGCGGGGCTGACGCTGTCGCATCGCATCACGATTGGGGAAATTCTGGCGCTGAGCGCGTTTCAGGGGTTAATCAACGCATTCGACATGCCCGGGCGGCAGGCGTTTATGGTGCAGATGGTCACACCCGAGCGAACAGGCTCGCCGGGAGCCCAAACGGAGGATCGGGCGGACCTTTCGAACGCCATTGCCATCAACTCGTCCATGGTGAACGTGGCTCGGCTGGTGGGGCCGTCACTGGCGGGCCTGGTGATTGCGGCCAGCAGCGAGGGCTGGTGCTTCCTGATCGACGGCGTCAGCTACATAGCGGTCATTGTTTCTCTGCTGATGATGCGCGTGCCGGCAATGGGAGCGCACCGCAAAGCGGCCGGCATGATCGAGCAATTGCGAGAAGGTTGGTCGTACGTCTCGACCTTCACCCCCATCCGGACCATCCTGCTGCTATTTGCGCTGGTGAGCCTGATGGGCATGCCCTACATGGTGCTGATGCCGGTGTTCGCCGGGAAGGTGTTGCATGGCGGACCACATACGCTTGGATTCCTGATGGGCGCGGCGGGCGCAGGCGCGCTGATTTCCGCGTTTTCGCTGGTGCTGCGGAGGTCGGTTCGCGGCCTGACGAAAATGATTCCGATCTCGGCCCTGGTGTTCGGCGCCAGCCTTGTGGCCTTTGGCTTCTCGCGATGGGTGTGGCTGTCGCTGACCCTGATGCTCTTTACGGGATTCGGCATGTTGCAGGGGCTGACGGCCAGCAACACCATCATCCAGACGCTGGTGCCCGAAGACAAACGGGGACGAGTGATGAGCTACTACACCGCGGCGTTCGTCGGCATGGCGCCGTTTGGCAGCCTGTTCGCCGGCTGGATGGCAAGCTGGATTGGGGCGGCGCGCACCGTAATGATTACCGGATCGTGCTGCATTGTGGGAGGGCTCTGGTTCTGGTCGCGGATGAAGGCGATTCGGAAGGAAATGCGTCCGGTCTACGAGCGGCTCGGCATCCTTGCGCCGCTGCCGGAGACGGTGGAGGAGCAGGGGGTGAGCTGAGGGGGCGCCGGGGCAATAAAAATCCCCGGTCCGCATTGAAAGACCGGGGATTCACAGGAGGTAAGTTCAAATCCAAAGACAGAATAGGAAATCTCAGGAATTCTGTCGTGGAGACAAAGATCGCTTTTTGTCTCCACCTTTGGATGGACCAGCCCCCCGCAAATCGGACTGAGAAGCCGGCCGGCTTACCGGGCTCCGCGGGGTATCCGGGGCGAGTCGATGCGCGTGGGAACGCGGCTGGTGCTGCGGCTATTGGATCCCTGCTGGGGCGTGAGCAGGACGCGGCGCAGGGCGCGGATCAACTCCGGACCGGTTTCCTCGAGCTCGCGGAGATGCCACGCCGCCAGCGAGGCCAGCAGCTTTTCGCCGTGGGGCGTCATGCGCAGCAGGATGCGGCGATGGTCGGTGGGATCGGGGCAGCGGCGCAGCAGGCCCTGTTCGATGGTGCGGTCGACGAGCTCAACCGCGCTGTTGTGCTTGAGGAGCATGCGCGCGGCGACATTGGCGATGGTGGGGTCCAGCTCCTCCGGCATGCCCCACACGCACTGAAGCAGCTGATACTGCTGCGCGCGCAGGCCGACGGCTTCTGCCGCGAGGCTGCTGAAGTGCAGGAACTTTCTGAGCTGGAATCGAAATTCCGCCAGACGACGCATTTGCGCACGCGTGAGCGGAACCGGCTCAGAGGGCGTAGAGGACTTTTGCGTGTGACGGGCGAGAGCAAGAACTCCGGAATTTTCCGCGGACATCATAATGAACATCGTAGCACGATATATCGTGCTACGACATTTGAGGCTGCTCTTCAGAGGGCGCGCCGGGGTCGGCGAGAATGGCGCGGGCGTCGGCTTCGTCTTCGGTGCTGACCTGAATCTGCAAAGGTCCGAGGCCGGGTTCCATAATGCGGGCGTTCTCTCCGGAGAGGAAGACCGTGATGCCCGCGGACTCCAGGCGCAGTTTCGCCATTTGGGCCTCGAGCGGTTCGTTGAAGCTGGCAATTGTCACCACGTCTGCCATAAAACTCCTTCATGGCCGGGGGAGGGATTTTTTCCGGCTGCTCCTGAAGCTTATACGCGTTGGAGGAGATGCGCACGCGCGGCGATCCGGATCGCGGGGTTGCCGCGTTTCGCGTGGGCGCCGGGCAGCAGGGCGCGATGACGATAGAATGAGGAGTTCTCCCGGAGGATTTCCGCATTGATTCCGCGTTATACCAGGGCCGCCATGGGCCGCATCTGGAGCGATGAAGCGAAGTATCGCGCCTGGCTTGAGGTCGAGATTGTGTCCAGCGAGGTGCTGGCTGAGGACGGCATTGTTCCTCCGGAAGCCGCGCGGGCCATCCGCGAGCGCGGGGACTTCGACACTGAGCGCATCAGGCAGGTGGAAGCCGAGGTGAAGCACGACGTGATCGCGTTCACCACGGCTGTGGCGGAGAAGATCGGACCGGAGTCGCGATGGCTGCACTATGGGCTCACTTCGAACGATGTGGTGGATACGGCCCAGGCTCTGCAATTGAAGGCGGCCTCGGCGATTCTGCGCGAAGACATCGAGCGGCTGATGGTGGTACTGAAGAAGCGAGCTCTCGAGTTCAAAAACACGCCGACGGTGGGACGAACCCACGGGATGCATGCGGAGCCGACAACGTTTGGGCTGAAGCTTCTGAACTGGTACGCGGAGATGCGGCGCAATCAGGAGCGCTTCGACGCGGCTGCCGAGCAGATGCGGGTGGGGAAGCTTTCGGGCGCGGTGGGTGCGTTCGGGCACATTGGGCCGGAGCAGGAAGAGCGCATCTGCGCGAAGCTTGGCCTGGCGGCCGCTCCGGTTGCGACCCAGGTGATCCAGCGGGATCGTCATGCGTATTACATCGCAACGCTGGCGGTGCTGACGGCTACGCTGGACAAGATTGCCACCGAGGTTCGCCATCTGCAGCGTACCGAGGTGCGCGAGGCGGAGGAGTATTTTTCCGAGAAACAGAAGGGTTCTTCTGCGATGCCGCACAAGCGGAACCCGATCACGGCGGAGCAGATTTGCGGGCTGGCGCGGGTGGTGCGCGCGAATGCGCAGGCAGCGTTCGAAGACGTGGCGCTGTGGCACGAGCGCGACATCTCGCATTCTTCGGTGGAGCGGGTGATTCTGCCGGACTCGACGATTTTGGCGGATTATCTGCTGGCGAAGACGGCGGATTTGATCGAGAAGCTGGCGGTGTATCCCGCACGGATGAAGAGGAATCTGGAAAGTACAGGCGGGCTCATCTTCAGCGGGCAACTGCTGCTCGATCTGGCGGAAGCGGGGATGCTGCGCGAGGACGCGTATCGGCTGGTGCAGAAGCATGCGATGGACGCGTGGCAGAACGAGCTGGTGTTTCGCGACCTGGTGGCAGCGGATGCGGAGATTGCATCGCTGCTGAGCGCGGAGAAGCTGGAGCGGACGTTCGATCTGCAGCGGCAACTGGGAAACGTGGACGCGATTTTTGCCCGGGTGCTGGGCAGCGATACCGGGCACGAGTACGGGCCATGAAAACAGAGCACAGGGCACAGAGCTCAGAGCACAGGACAGCGTCCAGTGAACAGCGTTCAGCGTTCAGAAATGTAACCGTTGCTGTTACAGGTGCGAGCGGGGCGGTGTTCGGCCGGGCGCTGCTGCGGGCGCTGGACGGCGATGAGCGCGTGGAGAAAATCCACCTGGTGCCTTCGGAGAATTCGCTGCGGGTGCTGGCGGAAGAGCTGGGCATCTCCGGCCGGAACGGGCTGGTGGAGAAGCTGCTGGGGCACGCATCGCAGAAGATCGTGCAGCACACGGAGAACGACGTGGGCGCGGCCATCGCCAGCGGCAGCTATCCGTCGAGCGGGATGATTGTGCTGCCGTGCAGCATGGGGACGCTCGCGGGCATAGCGAACGGGATGGCGGGGAACCTGATCGAGCGCGCTGCCGACGTTTGCCTGAAGGAGCGGCGGCCGCTGATTCTGTGTCTGCGCGAGACGCCGTTCAACAAGATCCACATTCGCAATATGGGGCTGGCAGCGGATGCGGGTGCGACGATCTTCCCGGTGATGCCCGCCTGCTACGCGAAGCCGGTGGATTCCGAGGAGATGGCGAAGCACTTTGTCGACCGGGTGCTGGCGCATTTTGGACTGCCGCAGGCGGGCGCGTTTGTGTGGAAGGCGGAGTAAACAGCGTTCAGCGATCAGCGGTGAGGAAAGCGGCGACCGGAAAGCGGATACGCAGTGGCGTTCGCCCTGCACCCCCACCCCCTCTCTGAGCCTGCGGGACGCTTGCTCATTCCATTGGACTTGCGATGGGGGATGGGGTGCTGTTGAGGTTGACAACATGGTTCGATCCCTGCAATGCGGTGACCGCGCCAGGTTTCCCAGGCCTCAAGGCCGGGATGATAACGTAGGCTATTTTTCGCACATTTTGATTTGAGCCGGGCTCTGGAAGGCTGTACAAGCAGGAGGAGCAAGACCTTCAGAGGACGGAAGATGGAGCCAACCGAAGCGGCAGGGAACGACAGCAAGGCGCTGGGATCGGTGGTACAGATCGACGAAGGCAAGATTCAGGCTCACCTGGACCAAGTGGTGCGAGCC
>JASHNW010000044.1 GCA_030041435.1 Acidobacteriaceae bacterium | reverse complement strand
TGAGCGGCGAAGGCAAAGGGCAGCCCCAGCCGCGCAGCCAGTTGCGCGGAATAGTCGCTGGAACCAAGCAGGGTGACAGGCACGTTGCTGTTCTGGCCGGGAATCGCTTTGACGGCCTGACCTGGCTGCGCCGGGCCAAGATAGGTGCGCAGTTCCTCGAGAAGATCCGGAAAGTCGTCGCCGGAGTGGCGCAGATCGCGGCGAAGCGCGCGCATGGTGTGAAAATCGCCGCCGGGTGCGCGGCCCAGCCCGAGATCGATGCGGCCGGGAAACATCGCCGCGAGCGTGCCAAACTGCTCGGCGACGACCAGCGGAGCGTGATTCGGGAGCATGACTCCACCGCTGCCGACACGGATGGTTCTGGTGGCTGCGGCGACGTGGCCGATGAGCACCGGCGTGGCCGAGCAAGCCAAACCTTCGATGGAGTGGTGCTCGGCGAGCCAAAAGCGCCGATAACCCCACTCCTCGACGCTCTGCGCCAGGGCCACGGAGCGGGCAATCGCGGAACCGGCGGATTCGCCAGGGCGCATGGCGACCAGGTCAAGGACGGAGACGGGTAAACTCACGGGGATTTAGATGAAGCGCGGTGGAGGCAGGGTTCAGCGACGGATAAGGCCCTGCATGGATTGGTCGTGGCCCATCCGGAGGCATACGACGCCGCCAGGTGCATGTCGCCCCACCGTCTGTTCCGCAATGGATACCGGCCGAGTAACCCAGAGTGCCGCAGCCCCGCTGCCTGATCGGCCGCGCAGGCTTCCTGACGGTTTTTCCCTCTGCCTTACGCAATAACTGGCAGAGGGGAATGGGCAGGGTCTTCACCTGAGTCGATCGAATCATGACACATTCACCGAATGTGTGACATGATTGCAGGACTCTCCCGGGCTCATCGGAATTTATCGTCTGGCAGCGGCAGATAGTTTGCGCTACCGCATGCCTCAAACCACTTTCAAGACCGTGGTTATGGAGGTAACCTCGATGCATATCTCACCGAAGTCCGCGCTCTACTTCAGACCAACTCTGGTTGCCATCGCGCTGCTTGCCATCGCCGAGCCCGCAACCCTCAACCGCGCCTGCGCGCAAACAGCAAAACAGGCAGAGCTTCCCGTCACCAACAATAACCTGAATAATCCGCAACCCCTCAATGCCCAGTTCCAGTATGGGATCCTGACTGCGACCACCAACACCATCAACGCAACCCTGGTCCCTATCACAACGACCAGCGGAGCGCTTATCTATGAGGACCTGACGATTCCCTTCAGCGTAAGCGAGGATTCCGCGGGGAAGATTCAAGTTGTAGCCGGGACCATTACCGCGGTGCCTTCGCCTATGCCGGAGACCGGCGCATTCCTCGCCGGCAATTACGTGGGACCGGGCGGCGGCACGGCACAATTGCTCACGCTATCGGGGCCGGGCGCAACCTCCAACGGCGCTACCATGTGGTCGAGCACGACCACAGCCGGGGCTACGGGATGCACTTACCCCTACAGTTCGAGTTTCTACGTCGGCCCGCTGCAGGACAATCCCCTCTACTCTCGTCTCCAGACCGCGGGGATCACCTCCACCGCCTACAGCTACGGCATTGAGGGCCAGCAGATGTGCAGCACCGGCAATCCCTGGTTTGACTCGGGAAGCATCCTCGGGTTCTCCCAGACAGGCGATTTACTCACCATCGTATCCTTCACTTATGAAGGGGAGGACGATCAAAGCACCCCGGGAGACCAGATCACCTACATGTTGATTCAGCCGTAGCCTCTCAGCTATCCCGCGTTCGGCAGGCGCGGATGCAACGTCCGGCCTGCCGCATCCCTTATTCCGAGCGCAGCGCTTCCACAGGGTCGACCCCCGCGGCGCGGTGCGCGGGAAGATAGCTGGCAGCCAGCCCGCAAAGTCCGAGCGTGAGGACCACCAGCAGCACAGTCGCCAGGTCGTAGCCGGCTGCCCCGTAAAGGAAGGATCGAATCACACCGCTGGCGGCCCAGGCAACGGCGAGCCCCACGCCAACGCCCACGGCGAGCAGGACGAGCGCATGGCGCAGAATGAGCCAGACGATGTCCTGACGCTGTGCCCCAAGCGCGAGGCGGACGCCCATTTCGCGCGTGCGCTGGCTGACGGAATACGCGAGAAGGCCATAGATTCCGGCGACGGCAATCAGCAGCGCCGCGAGGCCGAAGATGCCGAGCAGGCGCGCAGCAAGAGTCTGGCCGCTCAGCGAGTCGTCGACGATCTGCTGCATCGGCTCCAGATCTTCGACGGCGATTGCAGGCTGGAGATCGTGAATATCGCGGCGAATGCTGTTCTCCAGAAGGGTCGGCGCCACGCGTGCGCGTACGGCGAGATCCATGTGGAAGCTGATGAGGATGGGATAGAAAAGGTCTGCGGGAGTCAGCTGATCGAGATCGATATCCATCTCAGGAACTGCAGCCTGACCCGGACTGTCCTGCTTTGCGTCTGCAACGACCCCGACGATGACGCCCCAGCGGCGGGGCTTCCCTTCGTCGCCAACTTCAATCTGCTGGCCCAGTGGATTCCGATGGGGGAACTCCTGGTCGACGAAGGTCTGATTGACGATCACGGCGATGGGCGCGTCCGGACCGTCTTCGTCGCCAAAGAGACGGCCGGAGAGCAAACGGATACCCATGGCGCGGAAATAGCCGCTGGTAGCTGCGCGGACCTGGGCGTGGACGGGCCCGCCGTTGGGTGGAGTCGGACGATCCTTCACGACCACATCGTCATCGAAGTTCCATTGCGGATTGAGAGGGCGCACTGTGGTGAAGCCTGCGGCCACGACGCCGGGGATGTGGCCTAGCTTTTGTTCGAGCGGGGCATAAAACGTCTGCACCATGCTCGAGTTGTTGTTGGGGCTGGCATGCAGCGTCCACCACGCGCCATGGGTGGGGAGGTACATGGATGCGGTGACGACGTTAGCGGAATCGAAACCGAGGTCGGCATGGCGCAGGCTGAGAAGGGTTCGCATCATCAGGCCCGCAGCAATGAGAAGAGCCAGAGTGAGAGTAATCTCCGTAACCACCAGCCCGTCGCGCCACAGGGCCTGGCGCCTGCTGGTGCCGGCGGCGGCGCTGCCCTCCCGCAGACCTTCCTGCGCGGGAACGCTGGCGGCGTGCCATGCCGGGGCGAGGCCGAAAAGCAGCGCCGAAATGCAGGAGGCCACGAGCAGAAAGACAAGAACGCCGGCGTTGATGTGAATATCCGCTCCGAAGAGAACCTTATCCGTCAGGTAGCGTCTGAGCAGGCGAAGAGCCAGAGCGGCAATGGCGAGGCCAGCGACTGATCCGGCGAGCGAGAGCAGCAGGCTTTCGGTAAGGAATTGCTGTGTAATCCGGCCGCGCTGTGCGCCGAGTGCGCCGCGGATGGCGATTTCGCGGCGACGGCCGTTGGTGCGCGTCAGCATGAGGCCGGCAACGTTGGCGCAGGCAATCAACCAGACCGCAAAGACTGCCCAGTCGAGGGCGAAGACCGCACTGCGCGAGTGCTGCGTCACGGACTGGCGATAATCGACAAGCCGAACCACTTCGCCCTTCATTTCATCCTTCGCGTAGTCGTGCAGCAGCTGCGCGTGGATGCCGTTCAGCTCCGCCTGGGTCTGTGCCAGGGTGACGCCGGGACGCATGAGGGCCAGGGCCTGCAGCACGCCGCCGCTGCGATCCTGGAATGCCTTGTCGTCGAGATCGAGGGGGCTGATGATCTCCTGCGAGGCGTCCATGGGGAAAGATATGCCGGGAGGGAGAACGCCGATGACGGTATAGGGATCGCCGTTAATCGGCACGGTTCGTCCGATGATCGAAGGATCGCCGTGATAGAACTTCCTCCACACCGAGTCGCTGATGACCAGGACGCTGGTGTGGCCGGCTTTGTTGTCGTCCGGCGTGAAGCCGCGCCCCAGAGCCGGATGAAGTCCGAGAACCGCGAACAGGTTGGCCGTCGCCATCAGCTGCGGCGTGAGCTGGGGATCTTCTGTGCCGCCCAGCGTGGGCAGCTGAAACGTATAGGCGGCGATGCCTTCGATGGAATGGCTGCGTGCCGCGTAGTCCTGGAGGTCGAGCCAGGAAAAGGAGTCGGAGCCGCCGGCGTCGCCGTTCTGGTGAAGATTCTCCATGGCAACCAGACGCGACTGATTGGCATAGGGCAGCGGGCGCAGGATGACCTGCTCGACGACGGAGAACATGGCGGCGTTGACGCCGATGCCCAGGCCCAGGGTCACGATCGCGGTGAGCGCGAACGCGCGGGATTTTCTCAGCTGCCGTAACGCATAACGAACATCCTGCCCCAGCGTGGCCATGAGCCACTCTCCGCATTTGAAATCGAATTCAGCAATTCTATCGCCGCGCGCAGAATCCAGTTTCGGATCGAGCTGCCCGGCAACGGACAGGGGTCGAGACTCGCTGTTGCGCACCGGAGCCAGGACCTGCGGTAATTCGATGCGAGCGGCGCGGCCGCCGTGTGTGCATGGGATGCCCGAATGTTTTGATCCTCTCTCATCCGAAAAACCGATGCTACGCTTGGAATATGAAGGCGATTTTTGCTTCGTTTGCCCTGCTCACCGGGCTTACGCTGGCGTTTCCGGCTTCGGCCCAGAGCGCCGTCTCCACCTACAGAAACGTGAAGCTGCTGGTACCTGCCGCTCAGTCGCGGTCCGGGAAGGCGGCGATGATCGACGGCACACTGAATCTCGACCCCGACTCGAAGAACCTGCTCTTTGTGGTGAAGGAGAGCGTGAAGAAGACCATTCCGTACAGGAACATCTCCGTCCTCGAGTTCTACATGGCCAACCACCTGCTGCGGATCGAGTACAAAAACGGCTCCGGCGAGCCTGCCTATGTCGATATGGAACTGCCCGGCGGAACCCAGCCCGAACTTCTGAAGCAGATCCAGGCCCAGACCGGAATCTCCATCCACTTGAGCTAGGGGCGAGCGCGTTCTGCTGCGCCCCCTTCTCCTGCGCGTCTTGATTTTTGGCGCCGGGAGCGATGCTCTTTCATTCAGACCCAAGTTGCGCAACCGTCCAGTCACCGGCAACAATGGACCGCATGATCCCGCGTGCGCGGCGCACGGCGGCGAATTACATGCGTATCACCAGCGGGCGGCGGCATCAGAGCAACAGGCGAATGCGGAAGGGGCATGACTGTCCTTGAGGGCATGATCGCAGCGCGCGGCAACGGCGGGAGAGTGGCGCGGCCTCCGCGGCAAGTGGGGGGTCGCGCGCTATGCGCAGTCATTTTGGCGTTCCTGGTGCTCCTTCCGGGAGGGGGACTGGCCCAGAGCGCGCCGGCTTCCCCGAGCCATCCGTGGCATTCGGCCGGAGAGCAGGCCATTGAGCACGATGCGAGCCAGATGGGAAACCGAGAATTCGCTGTCGATCCCTCCGCGACGTATTCACTCGCCGATCTGATCAATCTCGCCGAGGAGCATAATCCTGAAACGCGCGTCGCATGGGAACATGCACGGGCTCAGGCTGCAGCTCTGGGCGTAGCGCGCAGCGAGTTGTACCCTGCCATCGCCGCTGCGGCGCTGTCGCAGACCGACCGTGTCGAGATTCTCCTGAACACCCGCTATTACCGGCAGACACTCCAGTCCTTCGACCTCGCGCTCGACCTCAACTACACCGTCTTCGATTTTGGGGCGCGCGGCGGCCGCATCGACGCCGCGAAGGCACAGTTACTGGCTGCCGACTTCGCCTTCAACGAAGTGCATCGCCAGCTCATCTTTCGCGTGGCCGAGGCCTACTACCAGTTGCTGAATGCGATGGGCCAGGAAGCGGCCGCCCGCGCCAGTCTTGCCAACGCGCAGACCGTGCAGCAGGCCGCGGAAGCCTCGCTGAAGAACGGGCTGGCCACACTGCCCGACGTGCTGGAGGCGCGGAGCGCGACCGCACAGGCGGAATATGACCTGCAGGCGGTACTGGGCGCCGAAGACATTGCGCACGGAAATCTGGCGACCGCGCTCGGCACCTCGCCAACGGAGACGATCCACGTGCAGCCCATCGACCAGATCGCGATTCCTGACAACCTCGAAGGCAGCGTCGACGAGGCGATCGATCGCGCAGTGCGGCAGCGTCCCGATCTGATGAACCAGGTCGCCGCCATCCGCGCGGCCAACGCGCAGCTCAAACAGGCGCGGGCGGCGTACTATCCGACGCTCGGCCTGCACGTGCGTCCGGATGCCCAGTCACTCTATGGATTGCAGCAGACCCTGCCCTGGGGACACACAGCCGATCTCGATGGCGAGCTCAGCCTCAGCCTGAACTGGACCCTCTTCGACGGAGGCGCACGGAAGAACGAGGTGGCGCAGGCCCAAGCGAACGTGCGCGAGGCGCAGTCGCAGGCGGATGCGCTCCGCGATCAGATTGAGAACGGCATCTGGACCGCCTACTCCGACCTGAAAACCGCCCTGCGCCAGCGCCAGGCGGCCGAGGCGCTGCTGGTGGCCGCGGATCAGTCTTACAACGCTTCGATCGAGTCGTATCACTACGGCGTCCGCAACCTGGTGGATGTAACCCAGGCCCAGAGAACTCTCGCCCAGGCCCGCTCTGCCGATGTGCTGGCGCGCACCGAAGTACTGACCGCGCTGGCCGACCTGGCATTCCAGACGGGCGACGCAGTTCAGCCCCCGCCCCTGAGGCCCCAGCCATGAAGCTTCGAGTCATGACACTTCCGGTCGCTGCGCGATTGCTGCAATGCGCAGCCGCATGCGCCGCGCTGATGCCGGCCGGCTGCTCCCGCGCCCCAACCTGGGACATCATGGGATCCCTTTTTCCGGCCTGGCTGGTGTGCATCGTTCTGGGCATTCTGCTCACCGTGCTGGCGCGATGGCTGCTGCTGCGATTCGGTATCGCGCTCCTCTACCCGGTCCTGGTCTATCCCTGTCTCGCGGCGGTCTTCACCTTTGCCATCTGGCTGATCTGTTTCTAGGGCCTCGAGGAGAATCGCATGACAGAATCCGCTCCCCGCCAACCATCGCACAAGCCCATCGAACGCTGGACCAGCGTGGCCATAGTTGCCGTTGCCCTTCTTCTCGCCCTGGTCGTGACCTGGCGCGCCGCGCACCGCCCGCGCACCGACGACGCCGAGATTTTTGCGAATTACATCGGCATGGCGCCGCAGGTCGAGGGGCCGGTTGTCCGGCTCAGCGTACATGACAATCAGTTCGTGAGGAAGGGTGATCTGCTCTTCGTCATCGATCCCCGCCCCTACGAATATGCCTACGAGAAGGCAGTCTCCGACCAGGCCGCGCTGGAAGGCGAGATTCAGGATGAGCAGCGGCGGATTGCCGCAGAAGTCAGCGGAATCTCGGTGGCCAATGCCGGCATTCAGACCTCAGAAGCCGACGTAACCCACTGGGCCGCGGCTGAGGACCAGGCGCGCGCCGACATCGCGAACGCCCAGCAGGGCGTTGCCCGCGCCGATGCGGAGTGGACATACGCCAGCGACAATCTCCATCGCATCGAGCCGCTGCTGGCAAAGCAGTTTGTCACCGTGGATCAGGTCGATCGCGCGCGCACGCTGGAGATGGCGGACGCCCAGGCGCTGCAGCAGGCCCAGTCCCAGTTGCTCGCCTCTCAGGCCGAGCTGAAAGCCACAACGGCCCAGTACCAGCATGCGACAGCTGCGCTGCAGCAGAGTCGCGCCCAGCACCAGCAGGCTCAGCATTCCGTGCTCACGCTCGAACCCCTCGTCAGCCAGCGCGGAGCGCGGGCCGCAGACGTGAAGAACGCGAAATACAACCTCGATAACTGCCACGTCTACGCGCCCTTCGACGCGCGCGTCACCAACCTCACCATCTCCGAGGGCGCCTACGCGCACGTGGGACAGGAAATCTTCACGCTCATCGACGCGCGCACCTGGTGGGCGCTGGCGAATTTCCGCGAAAGCCAGCTGAACCACATCCGCCCCGGCATGCACGCCGATGTCTACATCCTGTCGCATCCCGATCGCCGCTTCACCGGCGTGGTGGACAGCATCGGCTTCGGCGTAACTCCGGATGAGGATGTTATCGGCCGCCTGGGGCCGGGCCTGCCGGACGTGCAGCGCACGCTCAACTGGGTCCACCTCGCCGCGCGCTATCCGGTGCGGGTCCGCGTCGAGAATCCACCACCGGATCTGCTGCGCGTGGGCGAAACCGCCGATGTCACCATACGGGGACGCTGAGCGTGGCGACTGCCGCACAGACCGGACCGGAGTAGCCCGGCTCTCTTGCGTGGCCGCGGAACTTCCTCAAACAGGAGCTCGCGCCGTATCCGGGCCGCGGCGATGTGGTGGCTCGCATGGTGCTGGCCACAACTATCGTCATGCCGGTCACCATGACCTTCCGCATTCCGTACTCTCCTGCGTTCGGTCGATCGGGGAACGTGACCAGCCGTGGCTGCCATCGCCGCGGGCCAGTCCTCCGATGTCGTTGAGCGGGATGGAAAGATCTGCGCTCCAATCAGCAGCCGCCACAGCCTCAGCGGCGCTGCGCAGGCACTTCTCACTTTCGCCTGCGCCCCTGCCTGCGCACAGTCGCTTTGCCGGGCGCCATGGAGGCCACCAGCTTTTCCAGCTCCGCCACCCGCCGCCTCAGTTCGCCGGCGTCCTCGTCTTCCTTTTCCGGGGCGGCCTCAGGCTGTCTGGCCGGGGGAGAGGCTGTGGCTGGCTGCCCGGCAGCCGCGCGGACCGCTCCCGGGCGGAAGAACTCGAAGGGATTCACCGCTGGAGACATGGCGCGGTAGGTGTCCTGATAGATATCGAGCATTGCCTTCATGTAGCGGAGCGCGGACTCCTGGCTGGCCCGGCCGGAAGAGACGATCATCTGGCGCAGCAGATCCAGCGGAAACGTGGAATCCGGGGTCTTGGCGTCTTCCACAATGATCTGCGTGAGGATAAGCCGGGTAATGTCTGCCCCCGAAGCGGCGTCGACGACGCGCACGTCCCAGCCGTCCTTCAGCATCTGAGCCACTTCCTCCAGGTTCACGTAGCGGCTGTTGGTCGAGTCATAAAGACGCCGGTTTTCGTACTTCCTGATCAAAACGCTTTTGGGGGCCATGTCGGGGATTCATTTTACCCCTTGACACGGGGCGGGGCTGGAGTAATATCTGGATATGCTGCAGTGCAGCACACCCCTGCAGCATAGAAAGTTCGAGGTCCCGATATGAGCCCCGTCGAAAGAACGCAGCGCGAGTCCAAAGCGCCCGAAACTCCGGCGAAGATGGATTACGCGGAGTACACGGCCAAACTGTTCACCTCCGGCGTGGGGCGCATCGCCGAGGTGCAGAAGAAAACCGTCGATGTTGCAGCGCAGCAGAGCGCTGAAGCGATCGACATGTGGAAGAAAGCTGTGCAGAAGCTTCCTGGAGCTCCCGGTCTTTTCCTGCTGGAATTGGCGGGAAGCGGATTCGAGCGCCTCGCCGAATCGCAGAAATGCGTGATCGACATGGCGGCGGAGCAGAGCCGCGCGGCAGCTGATCTGGTGAAGGAGCGTCCAGCCACCGCCGCGAAGGGCACCGAGGGAGTAGTCGGCTTTGCCCAGGAAGCCATCGATCGCGTGGTGGCAACGGAAAAAAAGGTGCTCGATCATTCCGCGGCGCAGGCCAGAGCCGTCATGGAGGCCACCAAGCAGCTGTTCGGCTTTGATGGTGGCGCCGTGGACGCCGCAGCCGATTCGATCCAGCGCGGCGTCAATGCCATCGTCGATGCGCAGAAGGAACTGTTGCACAGGGCGGTCCACTGAGAGCGCGGGATCTCAGGGCCGCGTGGGGCGGTGTCCTTCGGGGGCGACGTAAGAAACCGTGCGCGAAAACACCGCCTCATTGCTCCCGGCAGGTATATGCTTCGTGTGTTCGGGGGTGGCATCCATGAGTGGGGATCAGGAAAGCAACTCCAAACCAGCCGATCCGTTTGAATCCTTCCGCGCTATCCGCGACGCTTATCTCGACGCCATGGCCAAAACCATGGTGGAGGCGGTGAACACCGAGGCCTACGCGCAGGCCTCCGGGGCCATGCTCGAGGGAACCCTCACCGCTGTGACCCCTTTCCGCGAGGCGATGGAAAAATCTGTGACGAAGGCGCTCGAGCAGCTGTCGCTGCCGTCGCGGCAGGAGCTCGCAATTCTGGCCGAGCGCTTCACTCATGTGGAGATGCGCCTGGACGATATGGACATGAAACTGGACAGGATCGAAAAGATCCTGAGCCGCGCAAGATCGGCGCCGGGCCCGGCCGAAAAAGACGCATCGCAAACCAGCGTCTCGCAGCAAGCGGCCAGGCCGACGGGGGTAAAGGCTCCCGCAACTGCCAACAGGACGACGGCCCGGCGCCGGTTCGTCCCGGCAAAGAAGACTAAGGCCATGGGGAAATAACATGGAACCGGCTGTCGTTTCCGCCGAACCGCTTCGCCTGATGGAGGAGCGCCTCCGCACTCTGAACCGCGTCCTGACCACGAAGGCTCCCATTGCGCAGACGCCAAAGGAGCTGGTCTGGTCTCTCAATAAATCGAAGCTCTACCGGTATGTGCCGACGGCGCCGGAGCACGAGCGTTATCGGATTCCCCTGCTGCTGGTTTTCGCCATCATGAACCGGCCGTCGATCCTCGATCTGCGCCCTGGGCACAGCTTTGTGGAGTTTATGCTGGGCCGCGGTTACGACGTATACCTGCTGGACTGGGGCGCGCCCGGTCTCGAAGACCGCGAGATGAAACTGGACGACTACGCTCTCGAGTATCTTCCCCGCGCGGTTCACCGAGTGAAAGCTATTTCCGGTACGGAAGAATTCAGCATGCTGGGATGGTGCATTGGAGCGATCCTCACGACGATCTATGCCGCGATGCGGCCGGACGAGGGTCTCCGCAATCTGTTGTTGCTCACTGCGCCGCTCGATTTCTCCAATCGCAACGGTCTGACCTTCGCGCGGTGGGTGGATGAAAAGTACTTCAATCTGGACCTGGTGCTGGAAACCTTCGGAAATATGCCTGGGGAGATGATCGACTACGGCGCCAAAGCGCTCAAGCCGGTGGAGAACTACATATCGAACTACTGCAAGCTGTGGGATAACCTCGACGATCCGCGCGTGGTGGAGTCGTGGCACGCGATGAACACCTGGGTGACAGACAACATTCCTATGGCCGGCGCAGCGTATCGCCAGCTCATCGTCGAGCTCTACCGCAACAATCGCCTTATGAAAAACGAACTCGTGGTCCGCGGCGATCGAGTGGATTTATCCCGCATCCGCGCCAATCTGCTCACCGTGATCGCGGCAGGCGACCACATCACGCCGCCGTGTCAGTCGGAGGCGATCCTCTCGAAAGTCTCGAGCCGCGACACCGAGCTCTTCCGTATTCCCGGAGGCCACATCGGCATCATGGCGGGGAGCGGCGCGCGCCAGACCACCTGGCCGCACATCGACGGGTGGCTGAGCGCCCGCTCCCGTTAGCCCAGGTACGCCGGCTACATGTAGAGTCCGCCGTTGATATTGATCTGCTGACCCGTAATGTAGTCTCCGTCGCAGATCAGGAATGCGGCCGCCTTAGCAATCTCCTCCGGCTTCGCGAAACGCCGCAGCGGAACCCGCGCCTTGATCTGTTCCAGGATATCTTCGGGCACCGTGGCGAGCATATCGGTTAGCGTGAAGCCCGGAGCGATGACGTTGGCCGTGATGTTGTATTTTGCCAGTTCCAGCGCCAGCACCTTGGTAAAAGCAATAATGCCGCCTTTGCTGGCCGCGTAGTTCGCCTGTCCGAAGTTGCCCGCCTGTCCGGAGAACGACGCGATATTCACAATGCGCCCGTACTTCTGCTCGATCATGGCCGGGATGGCGGCGCTGGTGCAGTAGAACATGCTGTTGAGATTGGTCTCGATGACCTCCAGCCAGTCCTCGTCCGTCATTTTGCGGATCGACTTGTCGCGGGTGATGCCGGCATTGTTCACCAGGATATCGAGCCTTCCATACATGTCAATCAGCTCGTGAACCACCCTGCGCGCCTCCTGTCGGTCGGATATGTCTCCCTGGAGCAGGTGACTCTCGCCTCCGCTGTTCTGGATGTTATCCCTCAGCTCTTCAGCGTGAGCGAAGCTGTTGCGAAAGTTGATGACGACGGTTGCCCCCCGTTCGGCAAGCTCCACGGCGATGGCGCGGCCGATGCCGCGAGAGGCGCCGGTGACCAGGGCGATCTTCGCCTCGAGCGGTCTGCTGTAAGTAATTTCCGGTTCAAATAATACTGCCGTTGCCATAAGAGTCCTCCTTATCTCCGTCCGAGTTCATAGCCTCAAAGATCGCTGCGATGCCCTGCCCGCCGCCGATACACATGGTGACGAGCGCGTATTTTCCATGGATCCGGCGCAACTCGTGCAGCGCTTTCACCGTGACGACGGCTCCAGTTGCGCCAATGGGATGGCCCAGCGAGATGCCGCTGCCGTTCGGGTTGGTTTTGGCGGGAGGGAAGCCGAGTTCGCGCCGCACCGCGAGCAACTGCGCCGCGAATGCTTCGTTCAGCTCGATCACGTCCATGTCCGCGACGCTGAGACCGGTGCGGTCGAACAGCTTGCGAACCGCGGATACCGGCCCGATGCCCATCACCGCCGGTTCCACGCCGGTCACGACGTAATCGACGAGAGCCGCCATCGCTTTCAGTCCGCGCTGCTCGGCGGCGCTGCGTTCCATCAGCACCACGGCAGCCGCACCATCGTTGATGCTCGATGCATTGCCCGCAGTCACAGTCCCTTCCGCCTCGAAGGCCGGCTTCAGCTTCGCCAGGTTCTCGAGCGTGGCGTCGGACCTCGGCTGTTCGTCTGTCACAAACGCAACCGGGCCGTTTTTCGATTTGAGTTCGATGGGAACGATCTGGCTCCTGAACTTCCCCGTGGTCAGAGCATCGATCGCGCGTCGATGGCTCTCCACGGCAAGCTCATCCTGGTCCTGCCGCGAGATGCCCCATTTCCGCGCGACGTTTTCGGCTGTCACGCCCATATGCACTTCTGAGAATGGATCGGTCACGGCGGCCACCAGAGCATCCACGGCGGTTACGTCGTTCAGGCGCGCGCCCCAGCGCATGGTGGGCAGCCAGTAAGGCGCACGGCTCATCGACTCCGCTCCGCCCCCGATGGCGGCGTCGGTGTCGCCGTGCACGATGGCCTCTGCTGCCGTGAGAATGGCCTGCAGGCCGCTGCCGCAGAGACGATTCAACGTGAGAGCGGCGGTTTCAACCGGCATCCCGCCCTGCAATGCAGCAACGCGGGCGAGATACATGTCTCTGGGATCGGTATGAATAACATTGCCGAAAACGACATGGCCGATATCGCCCGGAGACAGCCCCGAGCGCTGCATTCCGTGGCACACAACTTTGGCTGCCAGCTGGGTTGGAGGAACATCTTTCAGTGCTCCCCCGAATTTCCCGATGGCCGTGCGCACGGCACTAAGAACAACAACTTCTCGATTGGTCATGGCCCTGTTCCTTTCAGTGAATTCGAGATGCACGGTTTCCGGCTCAGCCTGCCGGGAGGCACAGGGAACGAGATCCGTTCCGCTGACGATCGCGATGGCACGGTGCAAAGACTACGGCACAGTATCCAAAGCAGGAGGACGATGCGGGATTGCGATGCGAGTCCGTCGCTCGCGGCGGGAACACAGGTGTTCCCAGGGGGAGCGGCAGCCCGATGGGGCTTGCTGGAATCGGCGATTTTGCGATTCCAAAACGGAAAAGAAGGCTGGATGCACATGACGCGCATCACCTGATGAATGCAATATTGAGGGCAGAGCCTCAAAGCGGCTCGGCCCTCCGACCTTGGCCCGGAGGATGTCCGCGGCGGCCGGAACTGGGTTCAGCAGGAAGAGAATGTCAGTAGAAGAGCGAATCGGTAACCGCGGTAACTCGTACAGTAATCCCATTCGCACCGCACGGCTACTCTACAGCGCGACGCGCCGGGTTCATTATTGATTGCATGAAAACGAATCGGGCCGGGTTCTTCCGCCAACACGTGTGATGGCCATCACTGCGTTGGCCTGCCCTTCCGTGCTTTTCTGTGGGCCACTGCAGAGAGCATGCCAGCGGACAGCCGGCCCGGGAGGCGACTATGTCAA
Organism: Acidobacteriaceae bacterium; assembly: GCA_030041435.1. Lineage (GTDB taxonomy): Bacteria > Acidobacteriota > Terriglobia > Terriglobales > Acidobacteriaceae > Palsa-343. The sequence continues at coordinate 1,391 of JASHNW010000044.1, read as the reverse complement.
CAGCCACACATCCGCATATACATCCGCACATACATCCGCATACACACCCGCAGGAAAAGCCGCACCCGGCCTCCCATGACTCCAGCAGCGAATGCAGCCTGGATCACTGGCTCGAGGTCTATTGGCTGGTCGAGGAAGAATACCAGTTTGGCAAAGACGCCGACTCTGAACCGCTGCCCGACGAGATGGAGATCCTGAGCGAAGCGCGCCAGACCGTATCGACGTAGAAGACGCAGGGTAAGTAGTTAACTCCAACAGAACCAAAAATGTCATCCTGAGCGGGTGAGTTGATTTTTAGACATCGCTGATTTATTGAGAGATAAATATCCTGTTTTTGGCTGTGTAGGAACTGTGCAGGCGTTTTCTCGATTTCTGTGCATTTCTCGAACACAAGGCACCATTCTACAGGGACGATTCATCGCTTAGAGGCTGTGTCCTAAGCCCATGCCGTGCTCCATGACGGGCGCAATCTCCGGTTGCTTCGGCGTGATGGCTTGCTCCAGCTTTATCGCCGGTGTGTGGGCGCTCTCGTGGGACACGTCATGCCCTAACGCCTCCGGCAGCTTCGCACGGTCGTTGGTATAAAGCTGCGCGTCTTCCGCGCCGCGCGAGACGGCGACATAGGCCATGCGGCTGTTGAGCAAATCTTTCGCGGCCAGTTCGGTATCGACATGAATCAACACGCGCTCTGCGGTCTGTCCCTGACTGGAATGGCTCGTCACCGCGTACCCATGATCGAGATGCGGATGCTCGCGGGGATCGAACTGTACGTCGCGGCCTCCATCCATTTTCAGGTTCAGTTTTCCATCATGGATACTCCCGATGGTTCCAAGTTCGCGGTTGGCTACTTTCAAGTCGTTGGCTGGCGCGGTGAACTGGATGCGGTCGCCCACGGCGAAGCTACGCGACTCTTCCTGATACACAGACACGCCCTGCTGCCTGCGTGGGTCATAGGTCAACTCGGAACCATCCGCCCGTACCACCGTCAACAGATTTTTCTCAGCGTCAACGCTTTTGACCCGCGCGTATTCGCCACGCTCCATGCCCGTCTCTTTCGACGCGCGGGCATAGCGTACTACATCGTTGAACTCGTACCGCGCAGCCCATGTGCGCTCCGGCCCGGTAAGGTCTTGGCGCGGCACAAGCGCCGCAATGGGATGTTCTTCTTTGCTGACTGAGCCGCGCTCCTGCATCTCGGCACGAATCGCCAAGTTGATCTCCACGCGGGAGCGGTTGTCGGGCGAGACAACCAGCGTTCCCTCTGGCGACTTCGCGTATTCCTTCGCAATCGCGTTAATGCGTTCCTCGTGGCCTTGAATCTCATGGACGCGGCCCTGTCGCTCCAAACCTTGCACAGCCTCGCGCACCTCGCCACGCGCAAGCTGCTCGAC
>JASHNW010000043.1 GCA_030041435.1 Acidobacteriaceae bacterium | reverse complement strand
GCCGAACGGTTCATCCAGACCGCCCTCAGAGAGTGGGCCTATGCCCGCTCTTACCAGAACTCAGTCGAACGAGAACTGCTCCTCGATCCATGGCTGCATGACTACAACTTCCACAGACCCCATGCCAGTCTTAAACTCAACACACCAGCTTCTCGCTCCGGCATGAATCGGAACAACCTCTTGAGCCTCCACATCTAAGCGGTTCTGAAGCGCTCTCAGCCCCGGGCCGCACCGCCAGACTGCGATGGGACAGCAAAATGCGAAGCGTATTAGTACATGTGGCGTACAGCTTCGCGCCTAGCACTTTTCTCCTACACAATCATCTCTAATCCTGATGGAGAATTGCCAATTACCGAACAAATGCAGTCTGCTGCGGTGTGACCAGGCCATCGGTGTTAGTCGCGAGTACGTCATCCCCTAAACCTGGATCGAAAACTATCTGCAGGCGCACGTGCGTGGAGAAGAGGAAGCAATCGTGCCGACGGCTTTGTCAGAACCCGGCTTTGTGCTGCTGGATGAGCATTGTCACCCGGTCACGTTTAATCGTGCGGCACTGCAGATACTTGCTTTTCCGACGAAGCCGGATCAGATTAAGCAGCCTACCGTTTTTCTAAAGGACACGGTTGCTTCCAATCTGCTGAATAGCCAGGGGAAGTACCGTCTGGAGTTCGTGCGGGAGTATCAATCGGGGGGGCGGCGCTATGCCTGTCGAGCTTTTCAACTCCATTCCAACGGAACAGCAAAGCCCGGATTGGCCGTGGCTCTGCTGCTGGAGCGGCATACTTCGACTGGCGACGCCTTAGGCGACCTGACCCGCCAATTCGATCTGACGGAGCGCGAGATCCAAACAGTCGCTCTCCTCCTGGAAGGGCTCACGAGCAAAGAAATTGCGACCCGGATGGACATCAGCCCCAATACGGTCAAAGCCTTCCTCCACCTGGTCATGCTGAAAATGGGTGTTTCGACCCGTTCGGCCATAATCGGCAAGATCGTCGGGCCTCTCCCCCAAAACGGGCAGAGTGCCGCAACGCAGCCTCACCCATGAGGCTTTGGGGCGTTTCGGTTTTCCGACAAAAGGATTAGTACAAACAGCGTACGACCTCCCCATTAACACCTATTGGTTACTCACTCCTGCCTAACACAGCAGGGGAATTGCCAGTAGCCAACCTCATGCTGTTTGCTGCGGGGGCATGATTAGACCATTGTGATTAATTCCGGGGGGAGGAATTCCACGCTATGCCTAATCCTGAGGAGAAACCACCTGCGATTGTAAGAGCCATCGGCTGGGCTGCCGTCGCGCTGTTCCTGCTGGCCTTATTCGCATGTGGAGGTCCGCCGGCGATGATCAACGGCACCAACCCTGCCCTGATTTCTCTGGTTATCGCTCCGGAAGCTCCGGACGTTGCCCTTGGGCAGTCGGTTCAATTCAGGACCACAGGGAAGTTTAGCGATGGCGATAGCGACGTGAATATGACGTACTGGACCGTGTGGACTTCGAGCGATCCCAGCATTGCCAGTCTCGACTCGTCAGGACTGGCAACCACACATTCCACAGGAACAGTCAGGATAACGGCGTCCTGCGGACAACGATCAGCCTCAGCGATCCTTGCGGTTTCGAAGGCCGTGCTGGTTTCCATCGCGGTGACTCCTTCGGATTCGTCCATCCCCCTTGGCGACAGCGTCCAGCTGACTGCCACGGGTACATTTTCGGACCAGAGCACGCAGGACCTGACGAGCGCTGTGACGTGGGCAAGTTCGCAGCCGGCGGTCGCCGCCATCAGTTCTTCAGGGCTTGCGGTTTCCCACTCCGTAGGCGCCTCGGCCATTACGGCAACTCTGAGATCCGTGAGTGCCTCCTCCCAGCTGACAGTTTCTGCGGCAGCGCTTGTTTCTCTCGCGGTGAGCGCCAACCATTCCACGATTCCGCTGGGCACAACGGCACAGTTCGCGGCCGAAGGGGTCTACACGGACCAGAGCACGCAGGATCTGACGAGCGCTGTGACGTGGACAAGTTCGCAGCCGGCGGTCGCCGCCATCAGTTCTTCAGGGCTTGCGGTTTCCCACTCCGTAGGCGCCTCGGCCATTACGGCAACTCTGAGATCCGTGAGTGCCTCCTCCCAGCTGACAGTTTCTGCGGCAGCGCTTGTTTCTCTCGCAGTGAGCGCCAACCATTTCACGATTCCGCTGGGCACAACGGCACAGTTCGCGGCCAAAGGGGTCTATACAGACCAGAGCACGCAGGATCTGACCGACGCGGTCACGTGGACCAGCTCATCTTCCGGGATCCTGAATATCAATAGCTCCGGGCTGGCAACCGGAAAAGCGGTTGGCGCAGCAACGGTGAGTGCGAAATCGGGATCAGTGATCGGCACGGCGGCGTTGACGGTTTCCGCACCTGTACTTGTATCGATCGCGGTCATCGCGCCGAATCAGGTTATGCCGCTTGGCACCAGGCAACAACTCACCGCAACTGGAACATTGACGGACGGTACCACCAGCAATCTAACAGATTCCGCGATCTGGAGCAGCGGATCCGCCAGCATCGTCAGCATCATCGGAAACGGCCTGGCTGCAGCGAACGCGTTGGGCCATACCACCATCTCTGCGTCGATGAGTGCAGTGAGCGGCAGTACGGCGCTGACTGTTTCTTCCCCGATACTTGTTTCGATCAGCATTTCGCCTGCAAATCCGACCGTACCGCTGGCGGCCAGCCAGCAACTCGTGGCGACCGGTTTATACTCGGACGGAAGTACGAAGGACGTGACACAATCCTCCACTTGGAATGTGGATAACCCGGCCATTGCGACGATTAGCGGAATGGGCGTTGCAACCGCTGAACAGGTTGGCGCCACTGGCATAGAGTCCAGCATTGGAAGCGTCGTTGGGTCCGCAACCCTGACCGTGGAGCCACTGGCAGCGGTGGGCTATTTTACGCAGCCGGCGCCGAATACGGACGCAGCGATCCGGGTAACAAATACGGGGAGCACCGGCCAGAGCCTGTGTGCGATGGTCTATATCTTCGATCAGGATCAGCAAATGGCCGGGTGTTGTGGGTGCGTGATCTCACCCGATGGCCTGCGCACGTTCTCGCTCAGCAAAGATTTCCTCGGCAATCCGCTTACCGGGATATCGTCCACCGCGGGCTCGGTCATGATCGTGCCTGCTGATTATTCAAGCAATCCATCCTGCGACGCTGCCTCCAGCACTCCTTCGGGAATACCGGCAGCGTGGATGACCAGTTTGCAGAATCTCCCGAATAACCAGTCCGCAACAACCGAGGAACCACTTGCGCGTACCCCCCTTGGGCCAACCCTCTCGTCCTCACTGCAGGCTCAGTGCGGTTTCGTTCAGCAACTGGGCGCGGGACATGGGATCTGTGGTTGTGGGACAGGAGATTAGAAGCAACGGAACGAAACAGAATGCCGGCGTATAACCCCTGACCAGGCATGGTGCGCACAAGGGAAATCGGCACCTTTGTGAGGACGATTCCAGACGACCGTGCTCATCCATTTGGCGGCCGCGACACGGCGGCAATCCAGAAAATCCCCGAGAATCGCCGGCCGCTGCGGATCCCTTTTCCCGAGTCTTCCAATCCGCATCTTGTCCGAAAAGGACTAACCCAATTGCACAATTGCGGCTGCTTCTTTGCCATGGTGAAATGACTTCGCCAAAACGAGAGGCATCGCGCTCCGATTGTCCCGATTGTCCCGATAGGCGCGGGACAAGTGCAGCGGTGTGCTGGAGGCGGAGAGAAGATGAACCGTTTGCCGAGGATCGCTTGTTTATTGTTTCTATTTGTGTGTTCACATCTGGCTGCCTTTGCTCAGGTTTCAGTGTCTCTGTCGCCAAATCCAGGTGAAGTGCAACCCGGCGATCAATTGCAGTTCGTTGCAACCGTCACCGGGACCAGCAATAATGTCGTGATCTGGAGTCTTTCGGGCCCCGGATGCAGCGGGATCGCCTGTGGCCAGATTACTGGACAAGGCGTGTACCTGGCGCCGACAACACCGCTAACTCCGCCGATTGCGACGGTAACCGCCACGTCTCTTGCAGACCTCACTAAGTCAGCGAGCGCCAATGTCTATGTTGGAACAGCTCTGAACGCAACAGTTTCCGTTTCGCCCGCGAGCGTGGGCGTCGTCGTCGGCCAACAGCAAGGGTTCATCGCGGTAGTCACCGGCGCCAGCGATACCGATGTAACCTGGAGCGTAGCCGGCAGCGGCTGCTCCGGGGCTGCGTGCGGAGTGATCTCTGACAGCGGCGTGTATACCGCACCCGGTACCGTTCCGACGCCGGCGACGGTGACCGTGACCGCGACTTCGGTGGCGAATCCGCTGAAATCAAGCACGGCTACGGTAACGATTCTGCCACCCGTTGCAGTGAGCATTTCGCCTCAGACGGCCAGTGTGGTCGTCGGGAAGACACAGCAGTTCACGGCGACGGTGGTGAACACCTCGAATACCACCGTAACCTGGAGCGTAACGGGCAGCGGCTGTTCCGGAAGCACCTGCGGCACAGTCTCGTCCAGCGGGCTCTATACCGCGCCCGGCACAGTACCGAGTCCTGCGCAGGTCACAGTAACCGCAACGTCGATCGCCGATTCAACCAAGTCGGCGTCGGCCACGGTGACGATTCTGCCACCGGTGAATGTGAGTATTTCTCCAACGACAGCAGATGTAGATGTCGGGAAGACGCAGCAGTTCACGGCGACTGTGATCAATACGTCGAACACAGCGGTAACCTGGAGCGTAACGGGCAGCGGCTGTTCCGGAAGCGGCTGCGGCACAGTCTCATCCAGCGGGCTCTATACCGCGCCCGGCACGGTACCGAGTCCTGCGCAGGTCACGGTGACTGCAACTTCGGTCGCCGATTCGAGCAAGTCGGCATCGGCCATCGTGACGATCCTCCCAGTCGTGGCCGTGACCATTTCGCCAACCTCGGCGGAGGTTGTTACCGGAAACACGCAGCAGTTTTCCGCCACCGTCACCGGTGCCTCGAATATCGCCGTTACCTGGACTCTCAACGGAACGGGTTGCTCCGGGGCCACTTGCGGAACAATTTCGTCGAGTGGACTCTACACCGCTCCCGCAATGGTGCCGAGCCCGGCGCAGGTAAGTGTAACTGCAACTTCCGTTGCCGATCCGACCAAGTCGGCTAGTGCCGTGGTAACCATTCTGCATGCGATCGTTGTGAGTGTTTCACCTGGGACAGCGCAGGTCGTGACCGGGATGACGCAACAATTCACCGCGACGGTGAGCGGCACCTCCAACATGAGTGTGACCTGGACCCTCAGCGGTAGTGGCTGCTCCGGAAGCGCCTGCGGCACGATCTCGTCGAGCGGTTTGTATACCGCGCCCACGGCGGTTCCAAGCCCGCCGCAGGTGACCGTCACGGCAACCTCCGTTGCGGATCCGACGAAATCGGCGACCGCTACTGTAACCGTCGTGCCGCTCGTGAGGATCAGCATATCGCCTGGTGCTGCGCAGGTACTCGTCGGGGCGACCCAGCAGTTCACCGCGACCGTGACTGGTACCACGGATACCGCTGTCACATGGAGCCTGAGCGGGGCTGGCTGCTCGGGGGCGACTTGCGGCACGATCTCATCGAGTGGTCTCTTTACTGCACCGGCCGCAGTGCCCAGCCCGGCGGAGGTGACCGTAACTGCGACTTCGAACGCCGACAGCACCGAGTCGGCGTCCGCGTCCGTAACGATTTTGCCTTTGGTGGCCATTCATATTTCGCCAACGACGGCGCAGATCGTGGTCGGGAATACGCAGCAGTTCACCGCGACCGTGACAGGAACGACGAACACGGCCGTAACGTGGAGTGTGGCCGGCGCCGGATGTTCGGGATCTGCCTGCGGCACCGTCTCGTCGAGCGGCTTGTACACTGCGCCCGCGGCTGTGCCCAGCCCTGCACAGGTGACGGTGACGGTTACCTCCGTCGCTGATTCGACCAAGTCAAGTGCCGCTCAAGTGACGATTCTGCCGGCAATTTCTGTGAGTATTTCGCCCAACCCCGCCGAGGTCGCTACGGGAACCCAGCAACAATTCACAGCGACTGTCCTGGGTACGTCCAACACAGCCGTTACCTGGAGCCTAAGCGGCGCGGGTTGCTCGGGAAGCGCATGCGGGTCAATTACACCGAGTGGCCTATTCACTGCGCCCACTGTGGTGCCTACTCCGGCGCAGATAAAGATAACAGCCACTTCAGAAGCAAATAACGCGCAGTCGGGGTCAGCGGTCGTGACCATCATTTTGCCGCTCGCAATAAGAGTGACGCCGGCGAACAGCTATGTCGCAATCGACGGATCCGAGCAGTTCCGGGCCGCCGTCGCGGGAATGCGCAATGCAGCTGTTTCGTGGAGCACCAGCGGACCTGGCTGCTCCGGAGCCACATGCGGGACGATCACCTCCGGTGGTCTGTATACAGCTCCGGCAAGTCTGCCGAGTCCGGCGACGGTCACCATTACGGCCGCGGCTCAGGCCGACCCATCGCAAGTGGCCTCTGCCACCGTCATCCTCGTTGCCTCCAACAATGCGAAGTTGGTTGGCCAATATGCCTTCCTGTTCAAGGGCATCGACAGCAACGGCGTGTACCAGGCCGGTGGAACGTTTATCGCGGACGGCAATGGCAACCTGACCTCAGGCCTGGAGGACGCGAATAATTCGAGCGCGCCCTCGACCGACATTCCATTCACCGGAACCTATCAAGTGGGCGGGGATGGCCGCGGCGTGATGACGTTCTCCGGTGCACTTGGATCGCATACGTTCCGGTTTGCACTGGATGCGCTGGGGACCGGAGGACATTTCATCGAGTTCGACCAGTCCGGAATTTATGGTTCGGGCATTTTCGAGCAGCAGGATCCAAGTGCGTTTACCACCGCCGAACTCTCGGGAACCTATGTCATGAAGCTGACGGGCGGCGATTCTGTGGGGCACCGCCTTGGTGCGGTGGGACAAATCTATTGCAAGGCGGGGATTGTCTCTATAGGAAGCCTTGATGTCAACGACGGCGGAGTCGTATCCCCAACCTTTGCTCCGTTCGATGGCGACTACCGAGTACAGAGCACCGGGCGCGGGACGGTCGACCTCAGCATTCCAGGCTTTGATGGAGGCTCCTTCCGATTTGCAGTTTATGTTGTCTCTTCGAGTGAGTACTTCATGATCTCGATCGATCCCCTGAGTGACCAAAATCCTCTGATCAGCGGGCCGGTGGAACTGCAGACAGGCGAATCCTTTACAAACGAGTCCTTCCAGGGTCCATCCGTATTCACCCTCAATGGCAACGATGGCAGCGTTACGCAGGGCACCGCCGGCCAGCTTGTGTTCGACGGCAATTCAGGGGTCACAGTCACGTTCGATCAGAACACCGGTGGGAACATCACAACCGGCGCGACGCTTACTGGAGCCTATGATGTGCAGATCAATGGGCGTGGTACGCTGAACCTCGATAACAACAACGGAACCAGCTCCGCATGGGATTTTTACGCCATCTCTCCCAATCGAGCTTTCCTCCTCGACGCTTCCACCAGTTTCGTCGCGGATGGAGAGCTGAAGCCTCAGTCAACGGCTTCGCCGTTCATCAATTCGGATGCGTTGGGAGATTACCTGTTCGGATCGGAAGAGATCTTTTCTGATGCAACGCCCGTCCAATCGGGAGTCGTCGATTTCGACGGCACCAATGTGAACGGACAGGGAGGCGTCGCAGGCACGGAGGATATTGCCCAGGAATCGAGTCTCCTCTTGGACCAGACGGTGACCGGTGCATACAGCATCTTTACCTCTCTCAATGATGGGCGAGGGTCCCTGCAGCTTACATCACCGGCTAAGTCAACCATTGCCTTGTGGGTCATTAATGATTCTGCGCTGGTCGGATTAAGTGTCGACTCCTCGGATACACAACCCGCCATCCTGATCTTCGAGCAATGAGAGTGCGATCCTACATCAGGAGATTGGCCTGCCGAAGGACGACGAGCGATGGATGGCTCCGGCGGAGTCGGGGCAGTTGCCGGTGGACCTGCTGCGCCCGTTCGACGCGGATCAGATGACGATCAGGAAGGTTGAAGTCGTGCCCTGATACAAAAGAGCTCCAAGCCGAGATTGGAGGGTTGGGGATGCCGGAGCCTGCGGCAGCAAGGAAGCGCCCTTCGGGCCGGACTTTTTTTCCGGCCTGAAGGTTAGGCTGCTTTCCGACCTGCCTATGGCAGGATCAGGCCTGGCATTGCTGCGCAGGGCCGCTGTTGGGGTGGATTGTGCGGAGTTCCGGGACGATGCCGGCAGGGGAGAGCGCGGCGCACGCAAAATTCCCCACTCAAGCCGAGGGCCTGCGTGGGCCGCCCGGCTCCGACCAGGGATCCAGAAAATAACTCAATCTATGATAATAAAGCGGAAATCGCGTCAACTTTCAACAGGCAATCCTCGTCTGGACGTTCACTTTCGGAGGTCAGGCAGCCATTGGTTTCATTACCACGCGTTCCCTGGGGTTCGCTCACCCCTCTGCGCTCTCCAATCGCGATGGTGCGGATGCAACGGACGGAGGCTGCGGCTGCGGCCGCCGGTCTTGAGGACACCGTTGACGATTTGGTTTCCGATCGGGCCGTGTGCGCGGTTTCGCCGAAACTGCGGCCTGAGAACCGACCACGGCGCGGTCGAGGGATGGCGCTGTATCTCTTCGGGGCGGCGCTGCCGGGGGTGGCACTGTGCCTGGGGTGCGGGGGGAATGCCACGTTCTATGGGTTCGGCTCGACAGTTTCGGCCACCGCAAATCCGCAGGTAGCGCTCTATCGGATCACCCCCACACAGCCTGGAACAGTGACCGTTGCGTTCGGCAAGACGACCAGCTACGGCTTCACGACTGCGGAGCAGCAAACGCCGCCAGGAGGGGGCCCGGTCAGCTTCTACGTGGCCGGAATGCAGGCGAATACGCTGTACCACATGCAGGCGATCGTCCAATATGCAGATGGAGCAACCGCCAGGGACATCGATCACACATTCAAGACGGGCAGCTATCCTGCAGCTTCGCTTCCGGTCATGACGGCGACTACATCTCCCGGAGAAATGCCGCAGCCGGGGATTGAAATAGTGAATGCGCTTTACAGCCAGTATCCAATCGTCGCGGTGGACTTATCTGGAAATGTTATCTGGGCCTATAACCAGAATCTAACTTTGGATGGGGCGCTGTGGCTGGCTCCAAAGCTGCTGCCGAACGGCGACTTTATTGCGCTTGCCGCAGTTACTTCCTCCACGCCGTTGAATGGCACTCTGCCTGCGGGAGCGCCGGATCTGGTGCGCGAGTTCGACCTTGCGGGAAACGCGATCAAGCAGATCACGATGGCGCAGCTGAACCAGGAGCTGGCAGGGGCGGGCTATAACCTGACGCTGCTGACCTTCTCCCATGACATTACGGTGCTGCCGAACGGCCACTGGCTGGTTCTGGCGACAACGCTGCAAGATGTTGTGCTGACCGGACAGACTGCACCTACCGAGGTATTAGGCGATGTTATCGTCGACCTGAACGAGGACCTGCAGCCCGTCTGGGTGTGGAATTCGTTCGACCATCTGGATGTGAATCGGCATCCCTGGAATTTTCCCGACTGGACCCACGCAAGTGCGCTGATTTATTCGCCGGACGACGGCAATCTGCTGTTATCGCTTCGGCACCAGAACTGGATTCTCAAGATCGATTACGATAACGGTCTTGGCACCGGTAACGTCCTATGGCATTTGGGAGAAGGCGGGGATTTCACATTGGTGGGGGGCACCGATCCGACAGACTGGAGTTATGCGCAGCACGGCATCGCTTTTACTACACCGAATACGTCCGGGGTATTCGGCCTGGCCGTTATGGACAATGGGAACGACCGGATGTACCCCGGGGGGAGCACCACCGTTGCGCAAACATGCGGCACGAGCGGCACGCCCGCCTGCTACAGCACGGTTCCGGTTTACCTGATTAACGAGGAAACCATGACCGCGACTCTCGAGTTTCATCAAGTGCTTCCAGCAAATCTTTATAACTTTTTCGGGGGCAACGCACTGATGCTGGATGACGGCGACATTGAGTACGATCTGTGCGGCGAGACGCCGGAGAGCTCACAGGTTTTTGAGGTTACCGACCAACCTGACCCTCAGACGATATGGAACCTGCAAGTGAGCAACAATTATGCCTATCGTGCCTATCGTCTGCCGAGTCTGTATCCCGGCGTGCAGTGGTAAGACGGCGTTCGCGCAGGCGGGCCGCAGACTGATGCGGGGCGCAGCAGGTTTGTTCCATGGGCTGAAGGCTCCCTCGGCTTCGCTCGGGACGGGTTGGGGCTTCTATTGTTGCCCCTGCGGAGCAGGGCGCCTGTTGGGGATGTAGATTGCAGGGCGGCCGCGGTAATTGCTCTGCGATTGCCCACTCAAGCCAAAAGAGGGCTTGAATGGGCCACCGGCCTGTGCGGTTTTCAGGATGGCGAAACCGGCAGCGACCGCGGATCCTTCGTCGCTCCGCTCCTCAGGATGACAGCGGTGGTGGTTCGGGCTTCGCGTTAGTCGAGGTCGTCGTCGGGGCCGGCGGTGACCGGCACGCTGCCCTGGCGTTTCATCAGGAGATAGCCGCGGATGAAGGGGTCTAAGTAGCCGTCTAACACCTTGTCCACGTCGCCTACTTCCACTTTGGTGCGGTGGTCTTTGGCTATGCGGTAGGGCTGGAGGACGTAGCTGCGGATCTGGGAGCCGAAGTTGATGTCTAACTTCGAGTCTTCAATCTTGCGCGTGGCCGCGTGCTTCTTCTCTAACTCGTATTCGTAGAGGCGGGAGCGCAGCATCTTCATCGCCTTCTCGCGGTTCTTGTGCTGGGAGCGCTCGTTCTGGCACTGCACGACGATGCCGGTGGGGATGTGGGTGATGCGGACGGCCGAGTCGGTGGTGTTGACGTGCTGGCCGCCCTTGCCGCCGGAGCGGTAGGTGTCGGTGCGGATCTGGTCGGGCTTGATGTCGATCTCAATGGAGTCGTCGATTTCCGGCGATACGTAGACCGAGGCGAAGGAGGTGTGGCGGCGCTTGGCCTGGTCGAAGGGCGAGATGCGGACCAGGCGGTGGACGCCGGTTTCGCCGGAGAGCAGGCCGAAGGCGTACTCGCCGGTGATGGTGAAGGTGGCGGACTTGATGCCGGCTTCTTCACCGTCCTGGTAGTCGTTCATTTCGGTTTTGAAGCCCTGCTGCTCGGCCCAGCGGAGGTACATGCGGAGGAGCATCTCGGCCCAGTCCTGGCTCTCGGTGCCGCCGGCGCCGGGGTGGACGGTGACGATGGCATTGAGGGGGTCGGTTTCGCCGGAGAGCATGGTGCGGGATTCCATCTGCTCGGCTACTTCGGCGAGGGCGCGGATTTCGCGGGCGAGGTCGGAGTCGGGCTCGGTGGGGATGGCTTCGCCTTCGCGGGCCAGTTCGAACCAGGCATCGATGTCGCCGGTACGGCGAGCCAGCTCGGCGTCGTCGGCCAACTGGGCGTCGACCCTTTTCTTTTCGCGCATGAGGGGCTGCGAGAGGGCGGGGTTGGACCAGAGGGAGGGGTCGGCGAGGCGGGTTTCGAGGGCGGCTAGTTCAGAGCGGAGGCGGGCGGCGTCAAAGATACTCCCGTAAGCCGCGGACTCTTTCGCGGACGGGAGCGTAGAGGAATTCGAGGTCGGACAGCATGCTTCGATTGTAGCGGATGGCTGGGAGCTGGGAGCTGGGAGCGGTCAGCTATCAGCTATACGCGGCTGATTGATGGCCGTTTTATCGCTGCTGTGGTTAGGGCGGCGAGGACGATGAGGGAGCAGAGGTAGGCGAAGAGGTCGCCGTAGCGGGTGTAGAAGGTGAGGTCGGAGCGGTAGCCGTAGGGGGCGACGAGCGAGGTGAGCTGGTGGCGGGGCGCGGAGAGGGTGACGCGTCCCCAGGGGTCGATGACGGTGGTGATGCCGCTGTTGGTGTCGAGGAGGAGCCAGCGGCGGTTCTCGATGGCGCGCATGCGGGTCATGTCGAGGTGCTGCCAGGGGGCGGAGGTGTCGCCGTACCAGCCGTCGTCGGAAAGATTGACGAGGACCTGGGCACCGTTGAGGGTGAAGTGGCGGATTTCGTCGGCGAAGACGGATTCGTAACAGATGAAGATGCCGAAGGTGTGACCACCCTGCCGAGCAGGCTCGTCGGGGGCCCCGGTCTGCGGGCCGGAACCGTTGTCGGCGGTAAAGACGCGGCGCTGGGTGCCGCGCTCAAGGTCGACGAGCTGGTGGGTGAGCTGGTGGGCGAAGAAGAAGAGGTTGCGGTAGGGGATGTATTCGCCGAAGGGGACGAGGTGGATCTTGTCATAGCGGCCGGCGATGGCGCCGTTGGGCTGGGTGAAGACGGCGGAGTTGTAGAAGCCGGAGGAGTCGTGGCCGAACATGCCGGCGATGAAGGGGGCGTGAGCGGTGGTGGCGACGGTGGCGAGGGCGGCGATGGTGCGCGGCTCGTCGGACTGGAACCAGGATGCGGTTTCAGGCCAGAGGACGACGCCGGGGGGCGGGGTGTTGCGGGAGCAGTCGGGGGTGGGAGGCGGGGTGATGAGAGCGTCGGCGGGAGGCATGCCGGAGTAGGCGGGTGTGCAGGCTTCAGTGGCCTGGGCGGTGATCCAGGAGAGGTTGCCGTGCCACTCGTTGCCGGACCAGTTGGCATCGGCGGCGACCTGGATGTTGGGCTGGAGGAGGACGGCGTAGGTGGAGGTGGGTGCGGGGGGACGCGACGGCGGGCGGAGAAAGAAATACGCCATGAGAACGATGAGCACCCAGGAGGCGAGGTGGAAGCGCCAGCGGCGGGTCGCGTCAGAGGGCAGGAAGACGACGGCGAAGATGCTGTTGAAGAGAGCGACGAGGAAGGAAATTCCATAGACGCCGGTAACAGGGGCGAGCGAAGTGAGGGCGAGGTTGTTGATCTGGGAGTAGCCGAGCTGGTCCCAGGGGACGGAGGTGATGCGGGCGGCGGCGAGCTCGAGGGCGGTCCAGAGGAAGGGAGCGAGGAGGAGGGCCCAGGGAAGGGAGAAGCGGCGGCGGAAGAAGGCCAGGAGGAGTCCGAAAACACCGAAATAGAGGCCGAGGATGGCGGAATAAAGGATAAGGATGCCGACCGAGCCGAGCGGGGGCACGTGGCCGTAGAGGTACATGGTCTGGTAGACCCAGTAGCAGTTGAGGATGTACCAGAGAAGGCCGCTGAGCCAGGCGGTGAGGAAGGCGCGGCGGAAGTAGTGGCGGTGGGCGGCGGCACGTTCGCTGAGCAGCGCCCAGAGCAGGGGGACGAGGGCGACCCAGGCGAGCAGTCCGCGCCAGGGGCGCATGGGGCCGGCGACGGGGAAGCAAAAGTCGAGCAGGAGGGAGGTGAGGAAGCCGAGGAGGATGGGACGGAGCAGGGAGGAGCCAGCTGTATAGGTTGGCGAGGATTCGGTCTGCGGGGCGGGCAGTATCGTCATAGTGCGGCTTGTTTAGGATGACGCCTTCTCTTCACAGCGAACTGGGTTCTTTCAGGTTCTTTGCCCTTTCGACCCGGATTGCACCATAGAGTACACGGAGGACGCAGAGAATGGGGACTTCGCTCGGGGCATGGCTCCATTCCACCGCGCTGGGGATGACGCCTTCTTCCCTAATTATTCCAAATGTCGATCAAACATCGCATCTATGGATGCGGTTTAGTCTGCGCCGAAGAGCTCGGTGAGGTCCTCGAAGAAGCTGATGAGGATGACTATGAGGGAGCCGGCCCCCCCGACGAGGAAGAGCCAGGTAGCGACGGTCATTGCGCCCTTGAAGAGAGCGATCACAAGAGGAATTGTAAATCAGCGGATAGCGGATAGCGGGTAGCGGGTGCCTGGTCGCGTAGCGGGTGGCGACGCCCGCGCCAGCAGCGGGATGCAGGGGGGACTGATAGCTCGGAAGTGGTAGATGGCGGGGGCAGGATTTGGGTGGAAGGGCGGGATTTCCAGAGTATGATGGGCGCACTGGGCGGGAGCAAATGAGGATACAGCGCGGATGTCCGGCGCCGCGTTGCAGATAACTCCGCACAGGACGTTCCCGCAAAGATGGGCCCGGAACTTTTGGGGGCGTGGAAGAGGCTGGGAGAACGATGCGGCGCGCGACGTGCGTGATCGATACTCTCCGTGCGCGGAGATGGATTCTCGCGCTGGGGTTGGCCGTCCTGGCCGCGGCGGCGTTGGGCGAGGAGCCCGACGCTCTGACCACCCTGCATGCCATCCACAGTCTGACGCTGGCGCAGGCGCGGCTGGAACTGCCGGTCGTTTTCGAGGCCACCGTTACCTATTACAACCCGGCTGACGTGGACCTGTTCGTGCAGGACGGCGACGAGGCCGTTTATGTGGAAGCGAAGGCCGGGGAGGATTTTCGTCCTGGCGACCAGGTGCTGGTGCGAGGCAGGACGCGGGCCAGCTTCACGCCGGATGTGATCAGCGACAGCATCACGGTGGTGCATCACGGCACTCCTCCGCAGCCGGTGACGGCCGATTTCGAGCGCCTGATCCGCGCACAGCTGGACTGCATGCTGGTGACGGTGCACGCCACGGTGCGGAGCGCGGACACGATCAGCTTCGGCAACACGCATGTGGTGAACTTCAGGCTGCTGATGGACGGGGGGTATATCGACGCGACGGTGATCGGCGATAACCCGGAGATGGTGAAGGATCTGCTGGACGCCGATGTGGAGGTGACGGGTGCGGTATCGGGGAAATTCGACAGCAAGATGCAGATGATCGGCATCGTCCTGGAGGTACCGACCTTTGCGGACGTGAAGGTTCTGGAGCGCGCGGCGACGAGCCCGGACGCGCTGCCGGTGACTTCGATGGACAAGGTTCTGTCGACCTACTACGTGCGCGATTTGTCGCGCAGACTGCGAGTGCGGGGAACGATTACGTACTATCAGCCGGGCTCGGCGGTGGTGCTGCAGAACGGCGGGCACAGCATCTGGATCCGGGTGCGGACGACCGATCCGATGCAGATCGGCGATAAGGCGGACGCTACTGGCTTTCCCGATGCCCGGGCCGGTTTTCTGGCGCTGGACGACGGGGAGATCGAGGACAGCCACATCTTTGAGCCGGTGGAACCGCAGCCGTCGAATTTTCACGACCTGGCGGACTGGAACAGCGGGAACGCGGCCGGGCACCAGAACGACCTGGTCTCGATCGATGGGCAGGTGGTGGCGGCGGTGCGGGAGGAATCGCAGGACGAATACGATCTGATCTCGGACGGAAAGCTGTTCACGGCGATCTACCGGCATCCGCCGGGCAACCGGCCGGCGCCGAAGATGAAGGAGATTGCGCCGGGAACGCGCATCCGGGTGACGGGCATTTGCATGGTGGTACAGGGCGACAGCACGGACCCCAGTGCGCAGGAGGTCCCATTCGACATTCTGATGCGCTCGTTCGACGACATTGCCGTCGTCGCGAAGCCGTCGCTGCTGAGCGTCCGCAACCTGATTTTGCTGGTAGGGCTGCTGATGGCGCTGTTGTTCGCAGCCGGGGCGCGGGCGTGGGTGGTGGAGCGGAAGATGCGACGGCAAAACGCGGCAGCGGCTTATGTAGAGCATCAGCGCAGCCGCATTCTCGAAGACATCAACGGCTCGCGGCCACTGGCGGGCATCATTGAGGCAATCGCAGAACTGGCATCCTTTAAGCTGCAGGGCGCGGCGTGCTGGTGCCAGATTGCCGATGGAGCGCGGCTGGGCAACTGCCCGGCGAAGCTCTCTCCGTACCGCGTGGCCGAGGAAACCATTCCGGCGCGAACGGGAGCGGCGCTGGGTGCGATGTATGCGGCGCTGGACGCGGCTTCGAAGCCGAACGCGGCTGAAGCCGAGACTCTCTCTACAGCGGCGGCACTGGCGGCTTTGGCGATTGAGACGCGGCGGCTTTACTCGGACCTGGTGCATCGATCGGAGTTCGATCTGCTGACCGACATCCCGAACCGGTTCTCGCTGGAAAGCTATCTGGACCAGCAGATCGAGCAGGCGCGGGAGAATGCGGGCATCTTCGGGCTGATCTACATCGACCTGAACGACTTTAAGCAGGTGAACGACCTGTACGGCCACCTGGTGGGGGATCTATATCTGCAGGAAGTGGCGAAGCGGATGAAGTTGCAGATCCGCGGGGTCGATATGCTGGCGCGGCTTGGCGGCGACGAATTTGCAGTGGTGCTGCCGAACGTGCGGAACTTCGCGGAGGTGGAAGAGATCAGCCAGCGGCTGGAGCGCTGCCTGGACACGCCGTTCAGCACGGAGGGGTATGAGGTGCACGGGTCGGCGAGCGTCGGGATCGCGCTCTATCCGGGGGATGGAACGACGCGGGACAGCCTGTTCAGCGCCGCAGACGCTGCGATGTACGTGAACAAGCAGACGCGGCGGCGGAGCAGCGAGGCGCCTGCCGAGCAGGGGCAGGCGGGATCCGGGGCGGACGAGCGGGTGTAGGGCCGGCGGGCAACTTACGCTGAACACGCCGCAGAGCGGACGGACGTTTGCGCTGAATCTTTATTTGGGGTTCATGGGGTAGGCGTCGAGGCGGAGCCGGACCCTTCCGCATCGCCGCGGTTCTTCCCGGAGTTGCCTTGCGTGCTGCTGCCGGTTTGCTGTGACCGCGCGCTACCTTTGGGGCGCCTTGAAACGCGGCAGAATTGTCCTGCTGGCCTCCTTCAGTCCATCCTCCAGCGTTTTGCCGCGAAGCGAGCGGAGCACAGTTGCGCCAGCTGCGCCCACGCCGTTCATCGAGGGCGGCAGCTTGCAGGAAATTTGACCGAAGAGTGTCAGGGCATCGTTCACGATGGAGTCGCTGAAGACGCCGCCCTGGCTGGCTGTCTGCGCAGCCTGGGTGAGAAGATTCCGAGCTTCCTGCGCAAGGTGACCGTGATCGGACGCGAGAATCAAGGCAAGGTCGGCGGAATTGCGGTCGAGAACCTCGAGGAGCCACTGCCCGGCAGGATAGGGCGCGACTGCCGAGTCGCGAATCTGCTCCATCCTGCGGATCTGCAACTCATCGGTCAGGTAGAGGCTGGTGATCGTGCAGGGTATGGGCTGCTGGAGTATCTGCGTGACGGTGCTGGCGGGTGCGCCGTTAATGTCCGAGTAAGACATGTTCGAGGTCTCGGCTGTGACAGCGCCGTACTCGCCACAGGCTGAGCCCGGGCCGCCACTCTGCACGGAAAGCTGGCCGGAAGAGACGCTGTAGTAAATGATGCCGCGCGAGTTCGTCAGCCCCTGAGTGAAGTTGGCGGTACCGCCTGGCGGTCCGACGAAGTTCAATTCGCAGGCGTCAATGGGATGCACGGCCGGCGACGTCCACGTCGCGGGATGGGTGTTGCCGTCCCGGTCGGTGTAGGTGAAGGTAACGCTGGCCACGCCGGAGTCATTGGTATTGAGCGCGATCTGGAGTTTCGATCCGGCCGGCAGCGTGTCGCCACTAATGCTCGCGAAAATGGGAGCATTGCCGTAGTCGTGGGCCCAGCAGGGCAGCCACGGCGTCGTCCCTGGCTGCGGCGTGTAGCCGGAGGGCCAGACAGACTCCCCGAGCGCCCAGTACTGGATGTAGTAGGCGAGACTCCCGCCCTGGACGATAACGATGTACTGGAGCCAATTGATCTGGCTGGTTTGGCAGTACTGGCCCACCGGTGGATAGCAATTGAGCTGAAGGCTCCAGCCGCTGCCGGTAGTGGTGGCAATATCCTCGGTGACCTCGAGGAAGACCGAGAGATTCTGCAGGTTGTTGCAGTCGTTGATGAGGACTGCGTTGTTGTTCGAAGCGTACGGCATGCTCCCTCCATCTCAAGTAAGGCGCAGTGGGTTTTCGTTCGGGCCGTTAAAAGATGTTGCTCAGTTGCCAGCGTCGCGAGAGAACGAAGGAAAGGGGCCGACTCCAACTGCTGCCACGACCAGCCGCCAGCCAGGCGGGAGCTGATCACCAGGAGATGGAGTGCCGCCGACGTAACTGAAACACGATGTAGAGGGCCGCAAATGTAACCCGCCACATTGCAGCTGTCAAGAAATTTGTTTCAGGCTTTTGTTTCAGGGGGGATGGCAGAGTGGCGATGCGAGTTTGCACCACGGAGGGCACAGAACGTGGGGACATCGCCGGGGCAGGCGGCTGTGATGCCTAATTCATTTTCATGGCGGGCATGGGGGAACGGTCCATGTTGTCGTGACCCTGGTCGTCGTCGTCGACGGACCAGATCTTTGTGGGATCGGTTTCGTAGGGGTAGACGTGGACCATCCAGCCGAAGACGTGGGGCAGGAAGATGCCGCCGGCGGCTTCGCAGTCGGCGCGGGTGTGGATGGAGCCGAGGGCTCCGAATTTGGGATGAGGGCCAAAGGATTCGGACCAGTGGCCGGCAGGGGCTTTGCAGAAATTGACGTGCTGGTGCCAGCGGGCGATGCTGAGCGGGATGCGTTCGTTCAGCTCGTCCAGGGAGGCAGTGACGCGGTCGGTGTACATGACGCCGATGAGCTGGTAGCCGCCATCGGGGGTCTTTTTGTAGAGGAGCGAAGTGGGCCGGAGGGGATCGAAGTGGGTGCGCGCCGCGAGGGCGTTGGCCGGCAGAGTGAAGTGGTACTGGGGCTGGGGGAGGTTGGGGAGAAAGATCTGATAGCCGTCGGCGAGGGCGCGGCGGTAGTCCTGGTAGGGGGCTATGGCCTGTTTGGCGCCGGCGACGATCGCGTCGGCGCGCTGCTGGTCGCCGGGCTGGAGGGGGCGGAGCTGGGTCATGAACATGTGATCGGCCATGCCGCCCATGGAGCCGGAGGGTGCAGCGGACATGCCGGGCATGCTGGGCATGGAGTCGGCGGACGGCGGAGTGGGGGGCGCGGGCTGGGTCTGCGCGGGCAGGGGGCAGGCAGCGAGCGTGAGCGCAGCCAGGGTGAGGGCGAGGAGCGCAGCGGGCGGAGGGAAGGGGCAAGATAGCCGAGTCATGCGATGACCTTGCTGGAATAGACGGCGCTGGGGCGGCGTTGGCCGCATGCAGGAAATGCGCATGCGGCGCTGCGGCAACGCGGACGTATCTGCCGATGATGACGTTGAGGACCCGGCTGCTGCTGGCGGGAGAAACGAAGGCGCAGGCCATTGCGGCGGACGATGCCGAGGACCGGCTGACGATTATTATGATGCCGGTGTGGAATTGGTCGGACGGGACGCCCGGGCCGGTGTTTTGGCGGTGACGAGCGTCCGCATGGATAGGATGGGCGGATGAAGCGGGCGCTTTGGTGGATGCTGCTGGCCGCAGTGGCGGGTACGGGGTGGGTGATGGCGGCAGGAACAGCGGCAGCGCCGCCGCGGGTGACGGTCAGCAGCGGCGTGATCCAGGGCTTGCGGGTTGCGGATTTGCCGCGCGGCGGCGCCTTTCTCGGGATTCCCTATGCAGCACAGCCGGTGGGGGCGTTGCGCTGGCAGGCTCCGCAGCCAGCGCCGCGGTGGGAGGGGGTTCGCGATGCGTCGCGGTACGGTCCGGCTTGTCCGCAGGCGCCGAGCGGGTGGCTGCCGGAGATGCTGGGTGTGGAGAAGATCGCGACGGACGAGGCGTGTCTCACCCTGAATGTGTGGACGCCGGAGATGCATCCGAAGGCGAAGCTGCCGGTGTTTGTGTGGGTGCATGGCGGCGGGAATGTGGAGGGGGCGGGCGACTGGCCGCCGCTGGGCGTGACGCTGGCAGAGCAGGGCATGGTGGTGGTCAGCATTGAATATCGGCTGGGAGTGTTTGGGTTTCTGGCCAGCCCGCTGCTGGATGGGGAGTCGCCGCACCACGCGTCAGGGAATTATGGGCATCTGGACCAGATTGCGGCGCTCCGGTGGGTGCAGCAGAATATCGAACGCTTTGGAGGCGATCCGGGCGCGGTGACGATTGGCGGCCAGTCTTCGGGCGCGCTGGATGTGTGCAATCTGATGGCGTCGCCGCCGGCAGCGGGATTGTTCGAACGCGCGATTCTGCAGAGCGGCGTTTGCGTGGACTCGGTGTATCCGACGCTGCGGGAAGCGGAAACGAGCGGCGCGCGGCTCCAGAAGGATCTGGGCATCGCGCCGGGGCAGGGAGCCTTGCAGGCGCTGCGCGACCTGCCAGCGGAGCGCGTGCTGGAGGCCGCGGAGGCGGACGACGACCTGGATCTGGAACCGGTGGTGGATGGATGGGTGCTGCCGCAACAGCCTGCGATCGCGTTTGCACAGGGAAAGCAGGCCCGCGTGGCTGTGCTGGCGGGGAGCAATGCGAACGAGGTGTCGATATTTGCGAGCCCCATTGTCGGGGGACATTCGTCGGGTCCGAAGACGGTGGCCGAGTACCGCGCGTGGCTGCAGCGGAAGTTTGGGAAGTATGCGAACGGGAAGCTGGCGGAGCAGGTGTTTCGGGAGTATCCGGCTGCTTCGGACAGCGACTCGCGCCGGACGTTCGAGCAGATGGATACGGATTTCGATTTTGGTTTTGGGGCGTGGCTGCTGGCCGACGAGACGGCGCGGGCGGGGCAGCCAGCGTTCCTCTACGACTTTACGTATGCAGGCGGCGGGAAATTTGCGGAGCTGGGGGCGTTCCACAGCGAGGAATGCATGTTTCTGAGCCGGAAATACTGGACGAGCTGGGTTGCTGAGCCGGAGGATGCGGGGTTGTCGCGCGACATGATCGGATACTGGGCGCGGTTCGTGAAAACGGGCGATCCCAATGGGCGAGGATTGCCGCCGTGGCCGGCGTGGAAGAGCGAGGATGGGCGCGCCCAGGAGCTGGGGCAGCGGATCGGGCCGGAGGCGGTTCCGCGGGTGCAGGGGTTTGGGGTGTTTCAGGATTATTTGCATTATCGGCTGGAGAAGGTGACGCAGTGATTCGTGCTGCGTCAGCGGGCGGGAATCGTTGTTGGTCCTCACGGCTGAGGCCGCCGCTCGACTCCTGCTTCGCTACGCTGCAAGACGGGTGAGCTTTTCGCGGAAGTAATTCTTCCAGGAGGCAGGCAGCGCGTCGACGGTGAGGGCATGGCGGACGCGGCCCGCGTCGTCGGGCGTGAATTCCTTCGCGATGTAGAGGCGGGTGATGGCGGAGACGGGCACGGCGGCGGGGTCGCGGCTGAGCCAGGCGATGGCGTCACCGGCGCCTGCCTCGCCTTCGCGAGCGACGGCGACGTAATAGCCGGTGCGGCCGCTCGCGAGAAAGCGGCGGACCATGTCGTCGGACGCGAAGCGGATGCCGAGCTTGTAACAGGGCAGGCGCGGCTGGGTGACGACGAGTTCTGCTGAGCCGACGGCGAAGCGGTCGCCGATGTGGACGTCGTCCTCGAGGGGGCTTTCGACGGTAAAGTTTTCGCCGAAGACGCCCATGGGGAGCGGGTGGCCGGGGAGCTGGGCCTTCCAGTACTCATAGTGCGCGATGGGGTAGCAGTAGACGGCTTTGGCGGGGCCGCCGTGGACGGTGAGGTCGGACTGGCGGTCGCCATCGAGATTGAGAGTGCGGAGGGCGACGCGGCCGGCGACGGGCTCCTTGAAGATGGAGGTCGTGACCTGAGTGCCGTGCCAGGGAACCTGGCGGGGCAGGCCGACGTTGAGGGAGAGGAGCTGCATAGGGATTGGATGTGGAAGGCGGCGCGAGGGAGCGGGGGAACAGGGGATAGGGCTCAGGGTGCAGGGCTCAGGGAGCGTTCAGCGTTCAGCGATCAGCGTCCAGGGGGGCGGTGCGGGGGGAAGTGGAGTCCCTGTTTGGTGCAGGGCCTTCGCTCCGTGGAACGGCGCACCATATGGCGCTATCCGATGACAGGGGTTGGCTGGGTGACCTCGTCGAGGGAAAGATGTACGGTTGTGTGCGCGCCGGACCGGGCGCGGAGCAGGTTGTAAGCGATCATGACCGGGACAGCGGCGCCGATCTCGAGAAACGTTGCTGAGTGGGACCAGAGGGTCAGCCCAATTTCGACTGCCCCCAACGCGAACCAGAAACAAACCCAGGCAGATCTCATAACGCCATCCTTCTTTTGGGTTAGATGGAGCGATCATTGCAGTTATTACCGCTGTCACCAATCCCCTTATCGTTTCGATCAAGCTCTCATTGGGCACGGCTGCGAGTGGCTAAGGGTGGGGAGGTAGGGTTACCAATGGGGGAGGGGGACCGAGTGCACAGTTCCGGGATCAGAAGGTGATGGAGGGGAGCCAGGCGCCGCGGGGATCGTTGTAGAGGCCCATGGACATGAGCGTCATGGGTTGGGTGACGCGCAGACCATGGGCGAGGCACCAGCGGAGCATCTCGGTATTGCGCGAGGGGAGAAGGATGCCGGGTCCGCCGTAGGAGTCGACGGAAGCGAGCAGGGCCTGGAGGTCCTGGTTGGCTTCGCAGGTGGTGTGGCCGAAGAAACCGAGATGGCTGGAGTAACCGGTGATGCGGCCGCCTCGCTCCACAACGAGGGCCGTGCCGCGCTCGATGCAATGGGCGAGATCGGCGCCGCGGTCGAATCCGTGGACGCGGTGGGAGAGCGCGTTGCAGGGGTCGAGGTCGGCGGGCGTGGCGGGGCGGACTGCGCAGCCGGCGATGGAACGTTGGCGCGGCTTGCCCTGGATGCAGCTGAGCGGCTCGCGGACATCGAAGCCGAGGCTGGCATAGAGCGAGAGCGAGCGATTGTGAAAGGCGGCCTGGACGAGGCGAACTCCGGCGGCGTGCTGCGAGCGGGCGCGCTGGAGGACGTCGAGCATGAGGCGGCGGCCGACGCCGGCGTTTTGCACGGTGGGATCGACGGTGATGGGGCCGACGCCCATGACGATGGAGCGCTCTTCGAGGACGTTGCTGCCGACGATGCGGCCGTCGAGCTCGGCGACGACGCCGTAGAAGCCGGGCGTGCTGAAGAGCATCGTCATGAAGCCGGCAGCGACTTCAGCGCTGGGCAGGTCGCACGGGAAGTTGTGCTGGGCGCTGATGGCTGAGAAGGCGTCGTAGCAGATGCGGCCGCAGACGGGGGCGTCTTCGGGCGTGGCGCGGCGGGTGGTGAGGGCGGCTTGGATCGGGGCGGCTCGATGCGACGCCATCACCAACCTTGCCCCCAGTTAGCCAGCCTGCAGTTGCCTGCGATTTTTGTCAGCATCAGATTCTGCCGATTTTCGGGAAATCTCTTGCTGACATAGTAGCCTTCGACTGGACCCTTGCCTGACTTCGGTGCGTAGAATGTCGCCGTACCGTTGTCAGATACGGCTGAATTCCCGCCGCGTGCATACTTCATATCGAGCCTATTTCCCGAGGTGCTCCCCTTATAGTCCACGTAAGCTCCCGAAGCGAATAGCATCGTCCCCCGGACGTCATACTCATGTGTGCTGGGATGGGCCTCGTCTTCCACGAAGCAAAGGTCGAACTGCCCGCTTCCGTAGATTGTTCCTGTATATTCGCCCCCCAGGTGAGAAAATGGGGGTGGCGGCTGCAGCAGCGCTAAGAGCTTGGGGTGAATAACTTCCCACCCAATGGTTGAAGCGATCCAAAGCAGCACAAGGGCCAGCGCTGTTACCGGGCGTTTTCGTGCGACAGTCCAGAATTCTTTTATGCCCATGGGGACTCTCCTGAATACAGCGGGTTGACAGGGGTTGCCGGCCGCTCCTGATCGGGCGGGGCAGTTGTGGGGCGCCTAAACTCCTACGGCCTGTCCTTTTTATGCAGGCCGCATACGATACACTTGCCGACGCTGTAAGCAAAGTTTCCGTGCTCGCCTTCACACCAGCCCCGCCCGCAATCATGGCAGAAGCGCCTTGTCTCACGTTTGCGACGGAAGGCCGCACACATAGCTCTTAGCTCTCGCCTCTCACCTCTCGGGTTCGACGGGGACGGCTTATCTGAATTTGAAGGTTATGCGGCCAGTAGTATACACCTCCGTTTTCCGGAAGGGGCGTCCCGTTATCTCCCGTCTTAGGCAGATATGGATTTCCGATTCTCTTGGAGATCGGATATTAGTGGCTGGGAGTGGCAGGTGCGGCGGGGGTGACCCCATCTTTCTGAAACATGTGCCGTATCCCGCGTAATGCCTGTCTTGTGCGTTCTTCGTTTTCGATTAGGGCGAAGCGGACGTGGCCGTCGCCGTATTCTCCGAAGCCGATGCCGGGGCTGACGGCGACTTTCGCTTCCTGAAGGAGGCGCGTGGAGAATTCCAGTGAGCCGAGGGAGCGGTACGGTTCGGGGATGGGCGCCCAGACGAACATGGTCGCCTTCGGCGACGCTACTTCCCAGCCGGCTTTGTTGAGGCCCTGGACGAGGGCGTCGCGGCGGCGGCGGTAATTGTCACAGATTTCCGTTACACATTCCTGGGGGCCTTCGAGAGCGAGGATGGACGCGACCTGGATGGGCGTGAAAGTGCCGTAGTCGAAGTAAGACTTGAGGCGGGCGAGGGCGGCGACGAGTTCGGGATTGCCGACCATGAAGCCGACGCGCCAGCCGGGCATGTTGTAGCTCTTGGAGAGGGTGAAGAACTCGACGGCGATATCTTTGGCGCCGGGGACTTCGAGGATGGAGGGGGCGCGGTATCCGTCGTAAACAATGTCGGCATAGGCGAGATCGTGGACGAGCCAGATTTCGTGCTGGCGGCAGAGGTCGACGACGCGCTGGAAGAAGGCGAGGTCGACACACTGGGTGGTGGGGTTGGCGGGGAAGTTGAGGATGAGCATCTTCGGGCGCGGCACCATGAGCGGGATGATGTGTTCCAGCTCGGCGAGGAAGGCGTTGGCGTCGTGGACGGGGATGCTGCGGATGTTGGCGCCGGCGATGACGGGGCCGTAGATGTGGATGGGATAGGAGGGATTGGGGACGAGGACGACGTCGCCCTGGTCCATGGTGGCGAGGCAGAGGTGGGCGATGCCCTCTTTGGAGCCGATGGTGACGATGGCTTCTGTGTTGGGGTCGAGGGCGACGTTGTAGCGCTGGGCATACCAGTTGCAGATGGCGCGGCGCAGGCGGGGAATGCCTTTGGAGAGGGAGTAGCGGTGGGTTTCCGGGCGGCGCGCGGCCTCGATCATCTTGTCGACGATGTGCTGGGGGGTGGCGCCGTCGGGATTGCCCATGCCGAAGTCGATGATGTCTTCGCCGCGGCGGCGGGCGGCGGCCTTGAGCTCGCCGGTGATGTTGAAGACGTAGGCGGGCAGGCGCTTGATACGGGGAAATTCGTGCACGGGATCCTCGAGTACAGGGTACAACCACCCTGCGAGGGACGACGGCGCGCCAGGGACCCGGGTACAGAGCACAGAGTACAGAACACAGGGCACAGAGCACAGGGGCGCGTCTGCGGCGCATGGGTCTGCTTCGGGTTCCGAGGGCTCCGGAGGTTATCTGACCGGACGAGGCATTACTTTGGTGCGAGGTGTGTTACCCGAGGGTGGGATGTTAGAGACGAGCGGGAATCCCGATGATAATGCAGGACATTTTTATCGACCGATGGTGGTAATGGGAACAATCAGGCGAATCCGGGTGAATACCCTGCGGGTGTTATCGGTGCTGGTGCTGCTGCTGGCTTGGGCGCCGCTGGAGGCGCAGTCTGCGCAGAAGCCGCTTACCAATGTCGCGGCAGTGCGTGGGCTGAGTGCGGCGGAAGCGGCGAAGGCACTGCCGGTGGACGTGACCGGCGTGGTGACGTACAGCAATCCCGCGGAAGGCGATGTCTTTATCGAGGAAGGCAACGGCTGGATCTATGTGCAGCCGGACAGGAAGTACTCGATTGCGCCGGGATCGCGGGTGGTGGTGAAGGGCAGGACGGGAGCGAGCTACAGCACGCAGATTGTGGCTACGTCGATTGAGGTGACGGGCAAGGCGCCGCTGCCGCAGCCGGCGTTTCTCAGCTATCAGGAAGCAGTGAAGCCGGAGAACGACTGCCGCTACGTGACCATGCAGGGAATCGTGCGGGCGGCGTCGTACCAGGCGACGGCGGGATCGAGCCTGTACCTGCTGCGCATGGAAGACGGCGGCAAGATGATCGACGTGGTGGTGCGGGATTATCCGGAGTTCTCTCCGAGCCGGCTGCTGGACGCGACGGTGCGGGTGACGGGGGCGCTGGGCGGATCGTACGACGTGACAAACGACCGCATTCTGGGACTGCGGATGAATGTGTCGAGCAGCGATGCGATCCATGTGGTGCATGCGGGCGATGCTGGGACGGAGGGACACGAACTGATGCCGCTGGCGGCGCTGCTGAAATCGAATGAAGCGCTGAGGGACCGGCAACGCGTGTTCACGTCGGGGATGGTGACGCTATACGATCCAGGGGAAAAGCTGGTAGTGCAGGATGGGGACAGCAGCCTGCTGGTGGAAACGCGGCAGACGGATCCGGTGGGCATCGGGCGGCGGGTGGAGGTGACGGGATTCGCTACGGCGGTAGATGGCGTGGCGGGCTTGGACTCGGGGCAGTTCTCCATCGTGCCGGGCGAGGTGGCGGTGACGCCGCGCGCGATCACTTTCGCCGACGCGATGACGGGGCTGTACGACAACAAGCTGGTGAGCATTGAAGGCGAGGCGATCTCGCAGACGCGGGAAAGCCATTTGGACACGATCATTCTGCGCTCCGGCAACAGCGTGTTTCCGGTGGTCTTCCGCAAGCGGGTGAGCGATGTGGATCCCTTCCCCACGTATGCACGGGGGGCGCGGATCCGCGCGACGGGCGTGTGCATGGTGCACGTGCGGGGGTTCTGGGGCGCGGTGGAGAGCATACAGGTGCAGGTGCGGTCGCCGGGGGACATCGTGGTGGTGGCGAAGGCATCGTGGTGGACGCTGGAGCACCTGTTTGTGGTGACGTCGGCGATTCTGGGATTCGCGCTGCTGGCGCTGGCGTGGGGTTTGCGGATGCGCCTGCGGCTGCTGGAGAAGGAGAAGCAGCTGCGGCAAAAGAGCGAACAGGAAATGTCGCGAATGAGCACGCTGGCGCGGATGGAGCAGCAGCGGAGCCGCATTCTGGAACTGATCAACAGCTTCCAGCCCCTGCCGATCGTGCTGGCGGCGATCCAGGCGTACGCCGACGAGATGTGGGGGGGACGGAGGGGCCACACGCACGTGCTGGAGAATCGACGACTGGTGCTGATGACGCGCTCGCACCTGAGGCCGGAGACGATTGCGCGGCTGGCGGATCTGGATCCAACGGAGAGCGAGGAGGCATGCGCGGAGGCGGTGCGCAGCCACGGACTGGTGGGACCGAACCCGGCGCGCAATGTGTGGTCGCGGCCGATCCAGTCGAGCCGCGGGGAAGTGCTGGGCACGATGACGTTCGAGGGCGGCGACGGCGATGCGCTGCCGCTGAACATGGAGGCCTTTGAGTTCGGGTGCAATCTGGCGGCCATCGCGATCGACAACCGGCGGCTGTACGAGGATGTGCTGCACCGCTCGGAACACGATCAGCTGACGGGGCTGGCGAACCGCACGCTGGTGCACCGCAGGCTGGAAGAAGCGCTGGAGCAGGCGCACGGGAACCAGCGTCACGCGGCGCTGCTGTATCTGGATCTGGACGATTTCAAGAACGTGAACGACACCTATACGCATCGCGTGGGGGACGCGTATCTGATCGAAGTGGCGCAGCGGTTTAAGGCGTGTTTGCGGGAGTGCGACACGCTGGGGAGGATTGGGGGGGACGAATTCATCGCGGTGCTGACGGACCTGGAGGATGCGGAGATCGCGCACAGCATCGCCGAGCGGCTGGTGCATGCGATGGACGAGCCGTTCGCAGTAGAAGGGCACGCGATCCGCGGGGCGGTGAGCATCGGGCTGGCATTTTATCCCTCGTCGAGCAGCAGCGCGATCGGGATCATGCAGTTCGCGGATCACGCGATGTACGCGGCCAAGCGGGCGGGCGGGAACCGGGTGAGCTACTCGGAGCCGGATCTGGTGGCGGGCGGCGCTAACGGGCCGTGGCGGTAAGCGGCGGCCGGCATCGCTCCGGATGACCGCGTAGAAAGCAACAACAAGAGCAAAAGTAAGAGCAGCTGCAACCGCAGGTCCTTCGTTGCGTTGCTCCGCAGGATGGCGGGTCTTCGCGTGTAAGAATGCGGGCAGGCAAGCTATGGGCGATTTCGGGACTCCTGGTCCTGTGATTCAGGTGCGCGGCATCCGCAAGAGCTACGGGGCGACGGTGGCTGTGTCGGACGTTTCGTTCGATGTGAACGAGGGGGAGATCTTCGGGCTGATCGGGCCCAACGGCGCGGGGAAGACGACGACCATGGAGTGCGTGGAAGGTGTGCGCCGGCCGGATGGGGGCACAATTTCGATCCTGGGGCTGGACCCGTTCCGCGACGTATACGCGCTGCAGAACCGGATCGGCGTGCAATTGCAACAGGCACAGTTACAGAAGCGCATCAAGGTGTGGGAAGCGCTGGACCTGTGGGCGTCGCTGTACACGAATGCGGTGGACGGGGACCGGCTGCTGGAGCAGCTGGGGCTCGAGAACAAGCGGGACGCGTGGTTCATGACGCTGTCGGGCGGGCAAAAGCAGCGGCTGTTTATCGCTCTGGCGCTGATCAACGATCCGGAGGTGGTGTTTCTGGACGAGCTGACGACGGGGCTCGATCCGCAGGCGCGGCGGGCGATCTGGGAGCTGGTGCGGGGCATCCGGGAGCGTGGCAAGACGGTTTTTATGACGACCCATCTGATGGAGGAAGCGGAGCGGCTGTGCGACCGAGTGGCGATTCTGGAGCACGGAAAAATTATCGACATAGGAACGCCGGAGCAGCTGGTGCGGCGGCATTGCCCGACGCGCACGGTGCTGCTGGCCACGGAAAGCGCGGGCGCCGAAGAACGGCTGCGCGCCATGCCGGGCGCGGCGACGGTGACGCGGCACGACGCGCGCTACACGCTCGAGGGGCAGGGCGAGGATTTTGTGACGGAAGTGATCCAGTGTTTGTCGGAGAACCGGATCCGAGTGACGGATTTTCGCACCGTGCTGCCGAACCTGGAGGATGTGTTTCTGAAGCTGACGGGGCATTCGATACGGGATTGAGAGAGACGAGGCGCAGAGCATGTTGCGCGGATTGTGGAAACTGACATGGCTGGAGATCAAGATCTTCCTGCGCGAGCCGCTGGGGGCATTTGGGTCGATCTTTTTTCCGGTGCTGGTGTTCGTGGTGGCGGGGCGTTGGTTCAGCGGCGCGCGCGTGCCCACGGCGGCGGCGACGCGGGTTTTGAGCGTGGACCTGCCGGCATTCGTCGCTGTGCTGATCGCGCTGAGCGCGGTGCTGTCGCTGGTGACGATCATCGCGATCTACCGCGAGGGCGGGATTCTGCGGCGGCTGCGGGCCACGCCGCTGCGTCCGCAGACGATTCTGACCGCGCATGTTCTGGCGAAGCTGGCGCTGACGCTGGTCACGATGGCGCTGATGGTGCTGGCGAGCAAGCGCTACTACCCGATTCCGGTGCACGTGCCCCTGATCAGCTTTGCGGTGGCGCTGCTGATCAGCACGTGGAGCATTCTCTCGCTGGGATTTCTGATCGCGAGCATTGTGCCGACGGCGCGATTCGCGCAGCCGATAGGGGCGGCGATTCTGTATCCGATGCTGGGGCTGTGCGGGCTGTTCGTGCCGCTCCAGTCTCTGCCGCGCGGACTCCATGCGCTGGCGCGAGCGAATCCGCTGACCTACGCGGTGTCGCTGCTGGGGGGCATCTGGAAAGGAGAGGCGTGGTCGGCGCACCTGGGCGACGTGGCGGCGCTGGTGGTGGTATTTGCGGTATGCACGGCACTGGCGGCGAGGGTGTTTCGCTGGGAGTAGGGCGGGCCAGACCTGATGCGCCGGGGGCACGCGCGGGGGCTTGGGGAGAGTCGCCGGGCAGATGGTCCGGGCGCTGGCGGTGAGTGATTCAACGAGTTGAGACCCCTGAGCCGATCTTTGCCGGCCGCGAGGCGACTTTTTCACACCCTCTGTTAACCGATGGCGGTCGTTTCCGTTCTACCCGGTGAGACGCAATCAAACTGCGGTTCGCGAGGGGATGCCATGTGGGATAACGTACAGAACGCGATCGTCGCGTTCACTTTCTGCTGGATTGTCTGGGTCATCTTCAGTTCGATACGGCGGTATTTCATTGCCAAGGCGAAGGCGGGGTTGCAGGAGAAGATCCTGCAGCGGATCGATACGTCGGAGGCGCTGGTGACGCTGGCGGCGAGCGATGCGGGGCGGCGGTTCCTGGAGTCGATGACGGTGGAAGAGATGCCGCCGAGCTCGCCGTTCAACCGGATCCTGTTCGGGGTGCAGGCAGGATGCGTGCTGATCTTCTTCGGCGCGTCGATGCTGTTCGTGCACCACCACACGTACGATCCGGAGGCGGGGTTTATGATCGCAGGCACAGGAGCGATCGGTCTTGGACTCGGCTTTCTGGTTGCCGCCGCGGCGAGCATCTTCGTATCGAAACGGCTGGGGCTTGTTGACCGTGAACCCCGCGGGTGAGCGAGGCGGGGGAGCCCTGGCGGGCGCACTGGAGTGCGAGCCGGCCGGGGAGCGAGCCGGGCCGGCGGCGGCGCCTATGAGCGAGCCGGAATTTCAGCGCCTGTACGACGCCACGGCCGGGGCGATCCTCGGCTATCTGGTGGCGGTGACGGGCCGCCGCGACGTGGCGGACGATCTGGTGCAGGAGACGTATTGCCGGCTGCTGGCGCACCGGCGATCGCTGAGCGGACTGGACGCCCAGGAGATGCGGCGCTATTTGTATCGCATTGCGACGAATCTGCTGCGCGACCGGTGGCGTTCGGGCGAGGATAAGCCATATTCCGAGCCGGAGGAGACAGGCGAGGCGCCGCGTTTGGAGAGCCGGATGGATGTGCGGGCGATGCTCGCGCATCTAAAACCGAGAGAGCGCGAGCTGCTGTGGCTGGCCTACGTGGAAGGCATGGATCACGCGGAAATTGCCGCAGCCACGGGGCTGGGGCGGCTGAGCGTACGCACGCTGCTGTTCCGCGCGCGCAACAAGGCGAAACAGTTTCTGAACCCAGGGAGCGATATTGTATGAGCCGCGAGGACGACGGGCTGAGGCAGGCGCTGCGCGGCTATGCCGCAGAGATTGCGGAGACGCACCGGGCGCCGGAGGCGTCGGCGGTGTGGCTGCGGGCAGAGCGGCGGCGTCGGCGGCTGGCGATTGAACGGGCGGAGCGGCCGCTGCGCATTATGCAGGCGGTGGGGCTGCTGTGCGCGGCGTGCGCGGCGGTATGGCTGCTGTGGCGAACGGACGCGCTGCATGCGCTGCCGGCGATTGGGACTACGGGGCTGATGCTGGGGCTGGCTGGGGCAGCGCTGGTGCTTGGAGGCTGCTGGACGATGGTGGCGGCGAGCCGGCGGCCTGCGGCCGGGCAGGGATTGAGCGGACGGGGGTGAAAGCGGGCTAGGCGCCGGTGCCGCGCAGAACGACATTCGCCGTGCGCACGAGTATCTTGATATCGAGCCAGATGCTCCAGTTCTCGACGTAGGCCGTGTCGAGCTCGATGTATTTCGCGAAGGAGGGATCGTGGCGGGCTTCCACCTGCCACAGTCCGGTGAGGCCGGGCATCACTTCGAGCCGGCGAAAATGCTCGAGCTCGTATTTTGCGACTTCCGATGCGATGGGAGGGCGCGGCCCTACGATGCTCATCTCGCCGCGCAGAACGTTGAGGAACTGGGGAAGCTCATCGAGACTGTATTTGCGGAGGAAGCGGCCGACCCGGGTGAGGCGCGGATCGTTGGTCATCTTGAAGAGGACGCCGTCGCGCTCGTTGAGGGCGGCCAGATCCTTCTTCATCTGCTCGGCGTTTTTGACCATGGTGCGGAACTTGAAACATCGAAAAACGCGTCCGCGTTTCCCGATTCTTTCCGAGACGTAGAGCACAGGGCCTGAGCTGTCGAGTTCGATGGCCAGGGCAATGGCGGTCATGAGCGGGGCGGCGGCAAGAAGCGCTGCCAGGGACAGCGCGATATCCACGATGCGCTTGCAGAAGAGGCCGACGACCTGGGAGCGGCGGCGGTGGAGGGCGGAGACGGGAAAGACGCCGAGATACTCGACGGGGGCTTTGGCGGTGAGGTCGACGTAATAGCCGGCAATGGCGCGCACGTCGATGTCGAGCTCGCGCGCATCTTCGAGCAGGCGGATGGTCTGCGGGGTGGGAAGGAAATCGCCGATGACGACTTCGTCGACAAAGTGCAGGCGGGTGAGCTGGTGGATCTTGTCGAGCCCGCCCAGGACCTGGTCGGGCTGGATGTCGGCGGCCAGGGTGGATCCGGGCATGCCCACGAAGCCTAGAAAGCGGTAGCCGAGGCGGCGATGGGTCCGGATCTGGCGGCTGAGCGCGGAGCTGAGCTCATTGGTACCGAGGATGACGACATTACGCAGCTCAATGCCCTGGTCGTAGCGGCGCAGGCGGGAGTAGCGCCAGATGACGCGGCGCGTGCCCAGCATGGCCGAGGCGGTGACGACCAGCAGCATGACGAGGATTCTGGAAATGATCTCACCGCGGAACATGTAGAGCGCGCCGCACAGGAGAAGACCGGCATTGAGGCAGCCCTGGAAGACGAGCCGGAGTTCGTGGCTGGTGGCGCCGCGGGGGGCGCCGGTGTAGAGGCCGTAGCGCCGCGCAATGACCAGGTAGGTGAGGGCGAACCAGGCGAGCCAGGTGACATCGAGGGGGGTGGTTCCGCTGGGTGGAGTGCGCGCCAGGCCGGGCAGCAGGCGGCTGACGACGACGGTGCGCAGGCCCAGAGCCAGGGCGAAGGCGAGCAGGATGACGAGCAGGTCATTGGCCATCATGACAGCGCCGGTGAGGGCCGCGGGGCCGAGCCATCCGCGGCGCTGGGCGGAGGAAATGGGGGACACTGCGGCAGGGGCGGCACTGGCTGCACTCCCATTGCGCAGGAATTCGGATGTGGCCATTTACCTGTCCTGGCCGATCTGTCGGCACGACACTGGAGAAAATTCTTCTCGGACTTCTCCGAGGATGCCCATCGAATGTGCAACGAAAATCGAAGCTTTTAGAAACGCAGCAGAGCTACTGGCGTATACCGGAGCTGCAAAGAGAAATATCGGTTTTCCTTCCGCGAGCCTGGGGTTCCGGACCACCGCACAACAGCGGCGGGGGAAGGAAAAGATATTTCTTTCCAACTTTAGTAAGCACCATACAACAGATCGCATGGTTTTGCATGTTATTTTTGCGCAGGCAAACCCGACCCTGCGTCTTGTTGGCAACGGCCAGCGAGGTCCGCACAGGCGCAATCGACACACCCCCTCGGTGGTGCCCGCGGGGCGGGCAGCCATGGCGTTGCTGAGAATAATCCGCCATCTTAAGTTCGTCACAATAACTGTGTCAATTCAGGAAATGGGTTTTTGTTGCGCCGTGCTTTTTGCGGGTCTCCCTGCGGGTATGAGGCGGAGAAACGCAGTCTCACTGTGGCACGTTTGCGGAGCGTCGTCATGGCGCTACGGCACAAAGGTTGTACGAATTCCGATTACCTTCAGGCGCTGGTCGGCCTTATTTGGGAAAATGTCTGCTTCATTTGGGAAAATGCGGCCGCGCGACGCTTGCCACCACGGGTAACTTCCGTGCAGCTTATTTTGGGTTTTGCTGGGGGATTCGACGGATTCCCAGGGATTACCCGCTTGTCCTGAGGGGGCAGCCGGACATGGCCCGGTTTGACGCTGCTTTTCTGGAAAATTCTGTATTGCTGACCTTACGGCAATCACTGCGGTGCGGGGGCAGTCTCGCTAATCGCCAAAGGAAAGAAGAATCAGTGTGCCGAGCACGCTGATTACGATGGCGACTACCGCAGTTTGCCTGTTGCGGTCCCATATCAACGCGCCGATGGCAACCAGCAGCGCGGCAAACCCCGAGACAAATGTGAGGATAGCCAGGGCCTCAACCCGAAAGGCACCAGTAAAGAGCAGTAGCCAGAAAATCCCTGTGCAAACAAAGCTCACAAACGCGCAACGACTTTGTGCAATGGAGTGGTTCATACCTCCGGCCCGAAACCATTGCTCCTTCATTTCTGCGAGGAACTCGGGCGTGATCGGGTATCCAGATGCCGCTCCAATAACCGCATCAACTCCGCACTTTGGGCATAACGCTGTGCGCCCTCTGTCGTTCCATCGGCTGATGACACTTGACGGAAAGACCGCCGCGCAGCTGAAACACCCGCACAACGCGCTGCATTCCACTTCCGCTCGGTTCTGGCTGCAATGCTCGTGTGCGCCGATATAGTCCTGCTCTAAACCGACAATATTTAGCGCGAGATTCTGCACAGCGGCATTCTACGGACTGCCGGATCACCGGCATCCCGGAACATTCGATTTTCTGAAAGCGACTGGATCGGGCTGCCGCCGATGGCGCAGCGCGTCACGCGCCGAACTGACGCAGGTGGTGATCGAGATGTTTGTGCATGAGAATGGCCCATTCCTGCGGTTTGAGCCGCCCAAAGAACGGGTGTGGGTGTTGAGAGCAGCCCATTGCCCCTCTGTTGGCGAATGTATCGACCGCTGCGATGAGCTCGGTGCGTTCCCGCTCAAAGTCGCACTGTGTGGGGTCCTGTGAGAAGAGCTCAGGTGAAGAGGGTGAGTTACGGCGCATAGGCTTGTCGCCGCCGAGCACGAGAGGCTTGATCAGCAGGCCGATGAGACTGGCAGGAGAGGACGCGCGTTTCGGGTTGATGGTGCCCATCGCCATCTGTATGCCAGAGGTACAGTGTGCGAGGGTTTGGGAGAGGGTCATAGTGCCCCACTGCCGTTTACTCTCGGGATTGAGGCGCAGGATGCGCTGCTTCACGTCCTCTGCCGCGGCGGGGTCAAAGAGGTTCTTCATATCGTCGCTTCTCGTCCTCACGGATGGTCGATCCGAAATCCCAACTGATTTCTATCATGCACGGAAAAGGATTTGCTTTCTGCTCTGCGCACCGAGCAGCATGCTGGCCGTATCACCGGCATTGGAGGAATGACGCTTCATGCGCCTGGTGACAAGGAAAGGCAGCCGCAGATCCTTCGTCGCGCAGCTTCTCGGAATGACAGCACCTGAGGTGGTTGAGGGTGGTCGCGGCGGTTATGCTGCGCGGGAAATTGATTCTTTTTTGTCTTTATGCGCTGGCAATGGTGGCGATCCTGGGAATCACGGCATTGCGAAAATCAATAACTTATGCGATTTTCAATCGCCCCTGGTGTTGTGCCCTGATACAAAAGCCGATGCGAGTCGCGCATGATCCTCTGTCTGCCAGCCGTTCGACTCTCCTGCGTCTCACACAGGGCCGCGCAGATCGGGGCCCCGCTACGCCCACCCGAGCAACGCTGGCTCGGGTGGGGCACGCGCATTCTTCGCAGGCGGCGGGCCTTGCTTTCCCCGGCAAACTGACGGAGACTTGAACGCGCAACGCAATGCAGGGGTTCTGACGGCGCGCAGGCGGCGCGCGAGTCCTTTTTTCTTATCAGTATCCGGAGGTCACGTTGAGCAAGATGCAGCGCACATGGTGCGCCCTGGTGGCGGGGGCGTTGTTCGTCGTATGCACAGTAACCTTCGCGAACGGGCAGGAGACACGGAGGCCGGACCAGGCGCGGCCGGGAGAGGCGAGCGGGCAGGATGCCAACAAGCCGGAAGCTCAGGCGCCGATTCCAGCGGAAAAAAGCTCGGTCACGAAGCACGATCTGCAGCTGAACGGGCAGACGCTGCACTACACAGCGACCGCGGGGACGCTGCTGATCCGGGACGGGGAAGACGATCATCCGTACGGCAGCATTTTTTATGTGGCGTACACGCTGGACGGGGCGGATGCGAATACGCGGCCGGTGACGTTTCTTTACAACGGGGGGCCGGGATCGGCGACGATCTGGCTGCACATGGGGTCGGTGGGACCGGTGCGGGTGGTGACGGACAGCCCGGATGCGACGGGAGGGGCGCCGTACCAGATTGTGCCCAACCAGTACAGTTTGCTGGACAAGACAGACCTGGTGTTTATCGATGCGCCGCTGACGGGGTTTTCGCGGGCGGTGGGCAAGGGGACGGCGAAGGATTTTACGGGCGTGGACCAGGACCTGAAGGCGTTCACGAAGTTCATTGCGCGCTGGGTGACGGTGAACGAGCGGTGGAACTCGCCCAAATATCTGTTTGGGGAATCGTACGGGACGACGCGGTCGGCGGGGCTGGCGGATTCGCTGCAGGGAGCGGGAATCTACGTGAACGGAGTGATTCTGCTGTCGTCGATCCTGAACTATAACGTGCAGGCGCCGGGGCTGGACGTGACCTACATCGGATACCTGCCGTCGTACGCGGCGATTGCGTGGTACCACAACAAACTCGCGAACAAGCCGGCGGATCTGAAGGCGTACCTGAAAGAGGTGCGGGCGTTTGCGGGAGGCGACTACGCGGAGGCGCTGTTCGAAGGCGACCAGATTGCGCCGGACCACTTTAACGCGATTGCGGCGAAGGTAGCGCAGTACACGGGGCTGCCGGTGCAGTACGTGAAGGATGCGAACCTGCGGGTGAATCCGACGCGGTTCCGGAAGGAGCTGCTGCGCGACGAGGGGGACATTCTGGGGCGGTACGATGCGCGGTTCGAGGCGACGGACGTGGACAATGCCGGGGAGTATCCGGGGTTCGATCCGTCGGACACAGGGATTTCGGGTGCGTTTATTGCGGCGTTCCACGAGTACCTGGCGAGCCAGCTGAAGTACGAGACCACGGATGAGTACCGGCCGTCGGCGAACAGCATCGGGGAGTGGGACTGGCACCATCGCCCGCCGGGTGCGATGCGCGGGTTTGCCCGCGAGGAGACGGCGCCGGACGTGGAGGACGACCTGGCGGACGCGATGCGGAAGGATCCGAAGCTGAAGGTGTTTTCGGCAAACGGGATGTTCGATCTGGCGACGCCGTTCTACCTGACCGAGTACGACCTGGACCACATGATGCTGGCGCCGGCGCTGAGGAAGAACGTGGAGTTCGGGTACTATCCGTCGGGGCACATGGTGTACCTGAACGTGGACGCGCTGAAAGATCTGAAGCACGATGTGGCGGGGTTCATAGCGGAGACGGGGCACTGAGAAAGGCAGCGGGCAGCGGGTAGAGCGCGATGAGTGTGAGATAGTCGTTGTGAACATGCGCCGGCCGCGGCGGCTGCAGGAATCGTTGCGTGGGAATGAGCGCAGCGAGGCGCCGGGCGAGGGCTGGCGTCCGAGGCCGCATCGTCCTTGCGCATCGTCCTGACAAGCGAAACATTTCTGCCGAAGATCGACGGAATTGTCACCATGCTGACAAAGACCGTGGAGTCGCTGCGTGCGCGGGGCGACGAGGTGCTGGTGTTTGCGCCGAACGGCGGGCCGGCGGAGATCTTCGGGGCCGAGG
Source organism: Acidobacteriaceae bacterium (assembly GCA_030041435.1). GTDB lineage: Bacteria > Acidobacteriota > Terriglobia > Terriglobales > Acidobacteriaceae > Palsa-343. Next base: position 107,120 of record JASHNW010000043.1, on the reverse strand, counting down.
TGGTGGGGATGCCGGCGTGGGGGTTTCCGCTGTATCCGGAGCTGCGGCTGGCGCCGCCGCGGCGATCGATGCGGGAGAAGATCGCAGGGTTCCGGCCGGACGTGCTGCATTTGCTGGAGCCGGCGGTACTGGGGATAGGCGGGATCTACTACGGGCGAGCGCTGAATATTCCGACGGTGGTTTCGTACCACACGAATATACCGGCGTACCTGCGGTATTACCGGCTGGGGATGTTCGAAGGGGCGACGTGGAAGCTGATCCGGGAGCGGCACCGGCGCGCGGACCTGAACCTGTGCACGTCAACGGCGATGGTGGAGGATCTGCGGAAGCATGGAGTGGAGCGGCTGGCGCTGTGGGAGCGGGCGGTGGACGCGGAGCGATTCCGGCCGGAGGCGTATGCGGAAGCGATGCGCCGCAGGCTGAGCGCGGGGGAAACGGAAAAGCCTCTGCTGCTGTGCGTGGCGCGGCTTTCGGCGGAGAAGGACATCGGGGATTTGCGGGCGGTGGTGGAAGCGCTGCCTGAGGTGCGGCTGGCGATTGTGGGCGACGGTCCGATGCGGGCGGAGCTGGAGCGGCAGTTTGCGGGAACCCCCACCTACTTTGCAGGCTACCTGCGGGGCCAGGCGCTGGCATCGGCGTACGCGTCGGCAGATCTGTTCGTGATGCCGTCGCGGACGGAGACACTGGGACTGGTGCTGCTGGAGGCGATGGCGGCGGGATGTCCGGTGGTGGCGTGCCGGGCGGGCGGCGTGCCGGATGCGGTGGAGGATGGGAAGACGGGAATGCTGTACGATCCGGGGGATGCGCGCGGGCTGGTGGAGACGGTGGCTGGGGCGCTCAAGAATCGAGAGAGGCTGGAGGCGATGCGGGCGCGCGCGCTGGCTGAGGTGCAGCAGCACAGCTGGCGATGCGCTACCGAGCAATTGTGCCAACGTTATGCAGAGGCGATGGAGAACCGGCGAGCGGTTGCGGCCACGGAGAAGCGTCCGGAGCGGCTGGCCGGCAAGCTGACGCGACGGATGGCGCTGGGGGCGGTGCGGCGGCTATTGCCGTGAGGCGGTAGCGGGAACGGGAGTCTCAGGCTGGGTTACGGGGGATGAGGCGAGGGGATCGACGGGGGCGGCGCCGATGCGCGGCGTGCCGTAGTCGATGGTGAGGGTGGCAGTACCGCCGATGCGGATGGAACTGCGGCTCAGGTTTTCGGCAGGCAGCCAGAATGCGCCGGTGTTGTCGTAGACGTGGTGGATTTGAGTTTTTGCGATCCAGAAGGAAGGGTTGCGGGCGGGCCTGGCGTCGATTTCGGAGACGGCGTAATCCTGGGCGTCGACGCAGATTCTGCCGCGGAAGAGGAACTTCGAGTCCTGTTTCGGCTCGGCGTTCATCAGATAACAAGGGCGGCCCTGGACGGTTTGCGCGCCGGCGAGAGTGAAGGTGTAGTTGGCGGGCGTGAGCGAGGCTTCCGAGGGGTTGCGGGCAGCTTCGGCTTCGCTCGCGAGCAGACGCATCAGCACGCGGTCGACGAGGAATTGGGGCCCGGAGTGAGAGAGGATGTGGAAGGTTTTGGTGGAGGGCGCGGTGTAGACGGCCGCGACGGTCATGGTGGCCCTGAGCGAGGCAGGGAAGCCCGTGTAGGCGACGGTGTAGTGGCGGGTTTCCGTGTAGCTGCGCAGGCTTTCGGCGCGCTGCCGATTGCGCGCGATCATGCGCTGGACGATTTCGTTGGCGGTGAGGGCGGGCAGCGGGGGCGCAGCGGCGGCGGATGAAAGGGCCGGGGTTGGGGGGACCGGGTTGGTGGTTTGGGCGGGGGCGAGAGGGCAGGCCAGCAGAAACAGGCTGAGCAGCGAAGACACAAGCAGACGGGCCCTGCCAGACGGATGGGTCAAAGAATCCTTTCAGCCGTGCCGGAGGATTCCCGGCCCATGGGAAATCGAGTACGAGTGCAGAGCGCCTGGGTAGTTCTTTTTCAACGATAACGCAGTGTTGCGCGCGGGAGCAGAGATTCCCGGAGCGCGATATTACTGTTTGGGAACGGAGGAGACGATGGCTGCAGGATGTTCTCACGTGGGGACGATCAAGATTACCAGCACGAAGACGCACGTGTGCGAGGACTGCGTGAAGACAGGGGACCGCTGGGTCCACCTGAGGATGTGCATGGAGTGCGGACACGTGGCGTGCTGCGACTCGTCGAAAAACAAACATGCGACGAAGCATTTTCATCACACGAAGCACCCGGTGATGCGGTCGGTGGAACCGGGGGAGACGTGGGTGTGGTGCTACGTGGATGAGGAGATGGTGGGGGAAGTTGAGGCGGAGGGGTTTGTGGCGGGATGAGGGGCGCTGTGGCACGCGATGGTGCCGCTGGCGCGAAAAGAGCTTCCCTGAGGGGCTAAAGCCCGATTCATTTTGCTGGTGGGTATGGCACGGCTGAAAGCCGTGCCCTTTCAAAGATCGAGGAGCGCACGCACAAGCGAAACCAAGGCTTGTATGGGGCACCCGGGTTCGCTTAATGCCATTCGTCGGCGCTGGGGCCGTAGATGGCGGGGACTTTGGCCTCGTTGAGACGCAGATAGACGCTGAGCTGTCCGCGATGGTGGGCGAGGTGGGAGAGCGCGCCGTCGGCGATCTGCACGTAGCGAGGGCCTTCAGTGAGGACCTGGTCGCCCATTTTGAGACGCCAGGTTTTGAGCAGGTGATCTTCGGTGGTGGCGGCGAGGGCGGCGCGGGATTTGGCGAGGCCTTCATCGAGGAGGGCGAGGAGCTGGGCGCGGGAGGGGACGGATTTGGTGCGGAACGACTCGCCGGCGCCGTTGAGGTCGGTCTCGTCGTTCTCGATCATCATGGCGACCCAGCCGGGCATTGTGGCGACAAGGGAGGCGAGATAGCCAAGCTCCATGGAGCGCTCGTGGGGCTTCCAGGAGTTGTGGCCTTCGGGGACGCGCTCGAGGACTTTGCGGCAGGAAACGGCTTCGCGGTCGAGCTGCTCGAGGAAAAACTGCTTCAGTTCCATGGGAGTTCCTTTCGGTCCGCCTGAGAAGCGGTACGAAAACAGAATGCGCTGGGAAATATGACAGGAAATGGCATATTTTGGAAATAATTCTTTAGCGGATAGCGGATAGCGGATAGCGGATAGCGGATAGCGGATAGCGGATAGCGGATAGCGGATAGCAGATAGCAGATAGCAGATAGCAGATAGCGGGGAGCTGGGAGCTGGTAGCGGATAGCGGTGGAGGCGCGTGGGGCGGTGAAGGCGGAGAGGCTGCTTTCGGCGTTGTTGCTGCTGCAGGCGCGCGGGCGGCTGGCGGAGCGGGAGATTGCGGAGCTGCTGGAGGTGTCGCAGCGGACGGCGCACCGGGATATGGAGGCGCTGTGCGCGGCGGGGATTCCGCTGACGGCGCATCGCGGGGCGCGGGGCGGGTGGGAGCTGGAGAAGGGATGGCGGACGCGGGTTCCGGGGCTGGACGAGGGGGAGCTGTGGGGGCTGCTGATGGCGCAGCCGGGCGGGGCGGGCGACCGGCGGATGCGGGCGGCGGCCGAGCGGGCGTTCGACAAGCTGATGGCGTCGATGCCGGCGGCGCAGAGGATGCAGGCGGAGTCGATACGGGCGCGGCTGCACGTGGATCCGACGGGATGGCGGCCGGTGGCGGAGGATTTGTCGCAGTTGCCGGTGGTGCAGGATGCGGTGGCGCGGGATGCGAAGCTGACGTTCCGGTACATGCGGGCGGATGGGAAGGCGAGTCTGCGGACGGTGGATCCGCTGGGGCTGGTGGCGAAGCAGGCGGCGTGGTATCTGGTGGCGCGCAGCGCGGAGGGATTGCGCACATATCGGATTGCGCGGATGAAGGAGGCAGTGGCGCTGGCGGTGCGGTTCGAGCGGCCGCGGAATTTCGATCTGGCGGAGTACTGGGAGCGGAGCACGGAGGCGCTGCGCGCGGCGAAGCAGAAATACACGGCGACGCTGGCGCTGACGGCGGAGGGCGCGGCGGCGCTGGCGGAGTGGGTGGCGATGCGGCCGGTGGAGAGTTTTGTGGGGCGGCTGAGAGAGGGGTGGACGGCGTATGCGGTGGAGTTCGACAGCGCGTACTCGGCGAAATTTGTGGCTCTGGGGCTGGGGGCGCGGGCGCGGGTGCTGGGGCCGGAGGAGCTGAGGCGGGAAGTGGGGGAAGAGCAGCGTTCAGCGATCAGGGTACAGCGTACAGGTTGCGGGTGACAGATGATGACGGCTCAGGCGGGTGGGGTGTGGCGGGGGCGCATGGCGTCGAGGACAAGGAGGATGGCGCCGATGACGATGGCGGAGTCGGAGATATTGAAGTCGGGCCAGTGGTAGTGGACGATGTGGACTTCGAGGAAGTCGGTGACCATGCCGTAGCGGAGACGGTCCCAGAGATTGCCGATGGTGCCGCCGAGGATGAGAGCGAGAGCGAAGGCGGTGGGGGTGAGGCGGCGGCCGATGGCGATGAGAATGACGAGGATGACGACGGCAGCGAGGATGGAGAAACCGACGAGCAGCTTGTGGGTGAGGGTGGGGTTGGCGGAGTCGGTGAAGAGCGAGAAGGCAGCGCCGGGGTTGCGGACGTGGGAGAGGCGGAAGATGTGATCCCAGATGGGGATGGTGTCGCCTTCGGGGATGTGGCCGACGATCCAGGCCTTGGTGAGGCGGTCGAGGAGGACGATGAGGGCGGTGAGGGCGAGGAGCAGAGGGCGGCGGTCCCTGGTGAACTGGGTCATTGTGCCGGCTCCGGACGAGAGCACAGAGCACAGAGCTCAGAGCACAGCCCAGAGCGCAGAGCACAGGGCTCAGGGCTCAGAAAACCTGAGCTGGAGACGTGATCCAAAGTCATTGTTGGCCCCCGCTGTAGCCCATGGCGGTGAGGGCGTTGGCGCAGCGGCCGCAGACTTGCTCCCAGGGGCCGAAGGCGCGGACGTGCTGGGGGCTGTCGTCGGGGTAGTAGTTCCAGCAGCGGTTACATTTTTGGCCGAGGGCGGGGAACGCTCCGATTTTGAACTGCAATTCCTCGATTGGAGTCCACAGGATTCTCTCTGACGCGCTCTTCGGATCCGGTGCAGAGAGGTTGGAGACGTGGACCTGAGATACATTGAACAGTTCTTTCAGGCTTGACTCGTAGCGGGTGAGCAAGTCCAGGGCTTTGTTATCAGCGAAGGAGTCGATACCGAGTTTCGCTTCCAACGCCTTGCCGATTTTGCCAGCTTTACGGTCTGTTTCGAGAGCTTTCAAGACTTCATCGCGGATGAGCAGAAGCTTGCGCCAGTCTTCGACGAGCGCGGGATCGGCTGCGCCAAGATCGTCTGCCTTGGGGAAGAGCGTCAGGTGCACGCTCTGTGGCAGCCCTTCTGACGGTGGCAGATACTGCCACACCTCGTCGGCGGTGAAGGTTAAGATGGGGGCGACTAATTTCACCAATGCTTCGGCGATGCGCCACAAAACAGTCTGGGCGCTGCGGCGTTCGGTGCTGGCGGGCGCGAAAGTGTAGAGGCGGTCTTTCAATACGTCCAGGTAAAAGGCGCTGAGGTCGACGATGCAGAACTCGTTGACGGCGTGGTAGACGCGGTGAAACTGGAAGTCGCCGTACCAGCCGGACTGGCCGTCGGCACCGCAGACTTTCTCGACCAGATCGCGGGTGCGGGCGAGCATGTAGCGGTCGAGGGGCAGGAGGTCGGCGTCGGAAACCTGATCGCGGGCGGGGTCGAACTTGTCGAGGTTTCCTAACAGGAAGCGGAAGGTGTTGCGCAACTTGCGGTAGTTGTCGGCGAGGCGCTGCATGATCTGCTCGCTGGAGACGACGTCTTCGCGGAAGTCGACGGAGGCGACCCAGAGGCGGACGATTTCTGCGCCGAGACGGTCGGCGATGTCGACGGGGTCGACGCCGTTGCCGAGCGACTTCGACATGGCGCGGCCTTGCTCGTCGAGGGTCCAGCCGGCGGTGCCGACCATGCGGAAGGGGGCGGCGTGCTGCGGGCCGACGCCGACCGATGTGAGGAGCGAGGTGTGGAACCAGCCGCGGTACTGGTCGCCGCCTTCGAAGTAGAGATCGGCGGGCGGCTCGAGGCCGGGCTCGGTCTCGAGTACGGCGTGCCAGCTGACGCCGGAGTCGAACCAGACGTCGAGGATGTCGGTCTCTCTTCTGAAATCGGAGCCGCCGCACTGGGCGCAGTGCGCGGCGTGCGGGAGCAGGGCATCGGCGGCGGAGGTGTGCCAGGCTTCGGCGCCGTGGGTGCGGAAGAGATCGACGATGCGACCATTGAGGACGCAGTCGTTGAGGGGTGCGTTGCACTGGCGGCACATGAAGACGGCGATGGGGACACCCCAGACGCGCTGGCGCGAGATGCACCAGTCGGGGCGGGTGGCGATCATGTTGGCGATGCGCTCGCGGCCCCACGCCGGGTCCCAGACGACTTTGTCAATTTCGTCGAGGGCGCGCTGGCGAAAGGTGGTGGGCTCGCCGTCCTCGGTGGTCATGGGCGTATCGATATTGATGAACCACTGCTCGGTGGCGCGGAAGATGACGGGGTTGTGGCAGCGCCAGCAGTGGGGATAGCTGTGGTAGAGGGAACCGTGGCCGAGGAGGGCTCCGCGGGCGGCGAGCAGATCGACGATGGCGGGATTGGCGGCGAAGACGGTTTTGCCGTCGTACTCGGGGAGGCCCTGGCGGATGCGGCCTTCGTTGTCGACGTGGCTGGTCGGGTCGAGGCCGTAGCGCGTGCCGGTGGCGAAGTCGTCGGCCCCGTGGGCGGGCGCGGTGTGGACGGCGCCGGTGCCCTGGTCGGCGGTGACGTAGTCGGCGAGGACGCCGAGGATGGTGCGGTCGAGGAAGGGATGCTGAAAGGTGACGCGATCGAGAGCCGTGCCTTTGAAGGTGGCGACGGGGACGGCTTCTTCAAGTTTGCACTCGGTGCGGACGCTTTGGGCGAGGGCGGCGGCGACGATGTAGACGTCGTCGCCGGAATATTGCAGCGCCACGTAGTCGAAGTCGGGATGGAAGGCGACGGCGAGGGAGGCGGGGAGGGTCCAGGGAGTGGTGGTCCAGATGATGGTGGAGACTTTTTTGCCGGCGAGGGCGGGGTGGATGGCCGCGGGATTGCTGGTAAGGCGGTAGCGGACGTAGATGCTGGGGCTGGTGTGCTGCTCGTATTCGATTTCGGCGTCGGCGAGGGCGGTGCGGTCGTGGATGCACCAGTAAACGGGCTTGAGGCCGCGGTAGACGAAGCCGGACTCGAAGAAGCGGAAGAAGATTTCGAGGGTGCGGGCTTCGTACTCGCGGGACATGGTGAGGTAGGGCTGATGCCAGCGACCAAAGACGCCGAGGCGGACGAACTGCGAGAGCTGGAGGTCGACGTAGGTCTGCGCGTACTCACGGCAGTGGCGGAGGAATTCGGAAGCGGGCAGGTCGAGCTTTTTGCGGCCGAGCTGCTCGTCGACTTTGATTTCGATGGGGAGGCCGTGGCAGTCGAAGCCAGGGACGTACGGGGAGTCGAAGCCGGCCATGGTTTTGGACTTGACGATGAAGTCCTTGAGGCATTTATTGAGGGCGTGGCCGAGGTGGAGGGGCCCGTTGGCGTAGGGAGGGCCGTCGTGGAGGACCCAGCGGGGTGCGCCCTGGCGGACCTGGCGGATCTGGTCGTAGAGGCGGGATTCTTCCCAGACTTTGAGGCGGGCTGGCTCATTCTGGGGCAGATTGGCCTTCATGGGGAAGGCGGTGCGGGGCAGGGAAAGGGTATCTTTGAGGGATGGGTAAGCGCCTGGAGTTTTGGGGTCAGGCGGGGGCGCAGAGGACATCGTTTCTCCGTCGTAAGTGATTCTTGTGAATAAAACTTCATTGTAGCCGGAGGGTCGCCGTGACTTCCGGCGCGGCTGCACGTCTATCGAGGATAGGCGGAAGTGCGGGAGTACCCAGATCCCCGGACCAGGGATGTGGGGCAGTCGGCTGTGGTTTTGGCCGGGGGTGGGGCGGACGGCGCATGCTGGCGGCGAGCCGCGGGACAAAAGGCCGCAGAAGGACGAGGCGGGAGCGGGCGCTGCGGGCATCTCCAGATGCTGCACAGCGGCGGCGCCGGAATATTGCAAAGAAGAGAAAAACCGGGGCAGACAGCGAGGGCGGCTGTCGTTGATAATCAGGAGAAGCCGGATTGTGGAGTCCGGCGAGTATTATGGGAAATTCGGTTTTGGCGAACTCAGGAATGGGACCAGGAGAAATTCGGACGGTGCAGGAGCAGAAAGAGGCTCTGCAGGGAGCCGACGGTTCCATGGGGTCGTCGCCGGGGTACGAGGGCGACGCCCGGATAGTTGCGCAGGACCCCCCACCTGCGATGGATTCCGTGCCAGTGATGTTAGGCGGCCTCGAATCGATGATCGAGGAGCCGATCTGGAAGACGTTGTGGGCGAGCGTGCAGGATGTGCTCTTCCCCAAGAAGCTGCCACCGCTGCAGCTGACCTCGCAGCCGATCGCAGTGCCGGACCGCATGAGGGTGAAGCGGAGCCCGGCATCGAGCGCGCTGTCGCTGCTGATGCACGTAATCGTGCTGGGACTGATCGCTCTGTTCGTGATCGCGCAGTGGCATGCGCGGGAACTGCAGAAGAAGATGATCGAGACGACGGTGGAAACACCGCCGCTGATTCCGGAAATGCAGCTGAAGGACACGATGGGCGGGGGCGGAGGCGGTGGGAACCACGAGACGGTGGAAGCGTCAAAGGGCAAGCTGCCGGAGATGTCGAAGAAGCCGCTGGCGCCTCCGCAAATCCTGAAGGTGGACAACCCGAAGCTGCCGGTGACGCCGGCGGTGCTGATGCCGCAGCCGATCAAGCTGCCGAACGATCCGAACATGCCGAACCTGGGAGTTCCGCAGTCGTCGCAGGTAGCGCTGGCGTCGCAGGGGAGCGGGTCAGGCTCGGGGTTTGGGACGGGCTCGGGCGGCGGGATCGGGTCCGGTAACGGTAACGGTATTGGACCGGGCGAAGGCGGCGGCTACGGCGGCGGCCTGATGAAGCTGGGCGGCGGCGTTTCGGCGCCGGTGCTCATCTACGATCCCGATCCGGAGTTCAGCGACGAGGCGCGGCGGGCGAAGTATCAGGGCATCTGCGTGGTGGGACTGATCGTGGATGCGCAGGGGAATCCGCAGCAGGTGAAGGTGGTGCGGCCGCTGGGTATGGGACTGGACGAGAAGGCGGTGGAAGCGGTGCGCCAGTATAAATTCAAGCCGGCGATGTATAAGGGGCGCCCGGTGGCGGTGGCGATCAACATCGAGGTGAACTTCAGGATCTATTAGACGCAGCGGATAGAGGGTAGCGGATAGCGAAGATCCTCGTGGCCGGTTGGGTGCGAGGGTCTTTTTGCGTTTGGGGAGGCAGAAACGCGAGGTGGCCTTCGACTCGTCCGCTGCGCGGACTTGCTCAGGCCACGCCTTTCGTCCCCTTCGGGGCCGCTGCGTTGGCTCAGGGGCCTGAGGATGACAGGCAAAAACAATTGCAGGGTCCCTGGTCGCATTGCTCCTCAGGACGGCAGATTTAGGGACTCGACGACGGCGTCGTGGAAGGCGGGGCGGATTTGGCGGATGGCGTCGCTGGAGCGATCGGGCCAGGTGCGGTTGGTGAGGAGAGCGACGGCGAGGGCCTGGGCGGGGTCGATCCAAAGAGAGGTGCCGGCGTAGCCGAGATGGCCGATGGAACGGGGGCCGAAGTGCTGGCCGGAGGATGAGGGCGCGGTGGGAACGTCCCAGCCGAGGGCGCGTGTCTTGTTGTCCGGTGTGGTATGGGGCGTGGCGAAGAGGGCCAGGGTTGCGGGGCTGAAGAGCTGATGGCCGGAGGCGGTGCGGCCCTGGTCGAGGACGCACTGCGCAAATCGCAGCAGATCGGGAACATTGGAGAAGACACCGGCGTGGCCGGCGACGCCGCGGAGGACGAAGGCGTTTTCGTCCTGCACCTCGCCCTGGAGGATGCGGCCGCGGAAGGCGGTGTCGTTCTCGGTGGGCGGAATGGCAGAGCGCGATTCTGCGGGCGGGCGGAAGCGCGTGGAGGCGAGGCCGAGGGGGGTGAAGATTTCGCGGGCGCAGAAGGCGTCGAGCGGTTCGCCGGCGAGGACTTCGATGACTTTGCCGAGGAGGATGTAGCCGGGGTCAGAGTATTCGGTGCGCGCGCCAGGGTGGGCTTCAAGGGGAAGCTGGAGGGCGGCGCGGAGCAGCTCCTCAGGAGTGGAGCAGGTGCGGAAGAAGGTGACGTAGCCGGGCAGACCGGAGGAGTGTGCGAGGAGCATGCGGAGGGTGACGCGTTCTTTGCCGCTGCCGGGATCCATGCCGATGACGAAGCGGGGGAGGATGTCGCCGAGGCGCATGTCGAGGTCGAAAAGGCCGCGGTCGCAGAGGAGCATGGCGGCGGCAGTGGTGGCGACGACTTTGGAGACGCTGGCGAGATCGAAGACGGTCGCAGGCTGGACGGAGGGCGCGTCGTCTTCGTAGGTGAAGCGGCCTACAGCGTCAAGGGCGACGATTGCGCCGCGATGGAGGACGCCGAAAGCAGCGCCGGGAAAGGCGCGTTGGTGGACGGCCTGCTCAAGGACGGCGCGGGCGGACGCGCAGTTGGGGGGGAGGGAGTTGGCGGCTGGCGTGGCGATCGCAATCTCCTCCGTTGGCATGGCAACAGGGTAGCGCGGATTGGGCGGGAATGGATGTATCGGGGGTCACAGGGGGAAGCAGCGGATAGCGGATAGAGTCCAGCGGATAGCGGATAGCGGCCAGTGGTGGAGCGGCCAGCACAAGGCCCTTCGTGAGGGAAAGGAAAGGCTCTGTTCGCGTCCTGCGGGCAGGGTTTTTCTTGTTCGATAGTCCCTGAAGCGATTAGCACCACAGAGAACACGGAGGGCGCGGAGGATGAGGACTTCGGTCGGGGCAGGCTTCTTCGGCTTCGCTATGGGGAGGCTTTGAAGCCGTGCCCCTTAAAAATCGGGACCTAATCAAAGGTTTCCCAACCAGAGATTAGTTAGGTCGAGTTGTGGCTGAGTTATGCGGCTGGGTTGACCGATGTTATCGATTGGGACAGTCATGTAAGGCGGGGATGGGGGAATATGGCCGAGGGCGGGTCTTTTGAGGAGTATGCTGCGTCGTTGGGTGGTGGGGGGTGGTTCGATGCGTCGTGGAAGTGTCGTGACCTTTTTCTGTGGTGCGGTTCTGGCCTTTTCCGTTCCTTATTCTGGTCATGCGCAAGACGGTGCGGCGGAGGCAACGGCGGGTAGCGCTGCCAAACAGGCTGCGGAGCAGGTTCCGGTTTTTCGGATTAACTCGAACATGGTGCTGGTGGATGTGGTGGTGCGGGATCACGGGAAACCGGTGCTGGGTCTGAAGCAGTCGGACTTTCGTATCTTCGAGGACGGGAAGCCGCAGAATGCGATGGTCTTCGAAGAGCACCGAGCAACGGATGCTCGGGAAGTGGCGCAGGCGCCGGAGCTGCCGCCGCACGAGTACAGCGACGATCCGCAATATGCGGTGACCTCGGCGGTGGATGTGGTGGTGCTGGATGCACTGAACACGCCGTATTCGGACCAGCTGTACGTGCGGCATCGCATGCTCTCGTTCCTGAAGTCGATTCCGCCGGGGACGCAGGTAGCGGTGTTTACACTGGCGTCGCGGCTGCGGATGGTGCAGGGCTTTGGCATTGGCCCGGATGCGCTGGCGAAGGCGCTCAGGGAAAACCAGTCGAATCCGCAGCTGTCTCCGGTAACGACGCAGGGATACGACCAGGCGATGCAGGATCTGACGAACATCGCGCAGGGGGCGGGGGCGACGGGCTCGGTGCTGGCATCGATGCAGCAGTTTCAGGCGGATCAACAGCGGTTCCAGCTGGACGCGCGCGTGCAGTTGACCATCAACGCCATGGATGAGCTGGGACGGTATCTGAGCACGATACCGGGGAGAAAGAATCTGGTGTGGTTCACGGGGGCGTTTCCACCGGTGGTGATCGGAGGGGGAAGCCGGATGGGCCAGGGGCTGGAACAGAGCGATTACGACGAGCAGATCAAAAAGATGAACGCGCTGCTGGCGCTGGCGCGGGTGGCGCTGTATCCGGTGGACGCGCGGGGGCTGCTCGAATCGAGCAACTTCACAGCGGAGGCGAATCCGAGCAACCCGGCGCTGCTGAACAGCACACCGGTCGGCGGCGGACAGCCGACGCTGGCGCAGAACCTGGATGCGCAGAATGCCAGCTTTCTCGAACTGAACCAGGAGGAGCATGACCTGATGAAGGCAGTGGCGCAGGCGACGGGCGGCGAGGCGTTTGTGAACACGAATGGAGTGGGAGAAGCGCTGGGAGAGGCGATCGAGAACGGGTCAAGCTATTACACGCTGGGGTATATGCCGGAGAACCGGAACTACGACGGGAGTTACCGGGACATCCAGGTGAAGCTGGAAGAGTCGCACTACGATCTGGAATACCGGCGGGGCTACTACGCGCTGAAGGATGCGAGCAAGGAGACGCTGATCCCGGGGAGGATCAGTCCGCTGATTGCGGCGATGCAGCCAGGGGCGCCGGAACTGTCGCAGGTGCTGTTCCGGGTGCGGGTGCTGCCGGCGGACGATGCGGCGGTGAAGAGCGAGGCGACGGCGGGGCCGGCGGGAGCGATGGCGGCGAGCCTGAAGCACGCGCAGCGGTACGTCGTGGATTACTGGATCCATCCTGAGGGGCTGCAGGCGACGATGCTGCCGGATGGACGGCAGCAGGTGAAGGTGGAGCTGACGGAAGTGGTGTACGACCGGACTGGGATCCGGCAAAACTATGCGGATCAGGGGCTGGAGGTGGACACGCCGCCGGCGGAAATGGCACGGGCGGCGCAGGAGGGAATCCACCTGCACGAGGAGATCGATTTGCCGGAGGGGCAGAGCCTTTTGCGGGTGGGCGTGCACGATCTTGTGAGTGGGCGGATCGGGACGGTGGAGGTTCCGGTGGAGGCAGGGCGTTGAGGCAGCGGGTAGCGGATAGCGGGTAGCGGATAGCTGGCACCTGGTGGCGGGATCATCGACCGGTCATGGGCAGAGAGCGGGAACCGGCATATGATGGGGGACACTCTGTGAGTGTCCAGGGTGGAGGGTTTCCATGGCCCGGCTTCGCTTTCTTGCGCTTCCTGGAAGTTTGACTCTTCTTCTGACAGCGGCGTGGGCGGCCCAGGGGCAGGCGGGCGCGCCGGCGCAAATGCCGGCAGTACAGACCACGCCGCAGGTCGAACAGCCGGGTGTGCCGACCGGGATCCCCGTGCCGGTGTTCCGGACCAATGCGAACCTGGTGCTGGTGGATGTGGTGGTGCGGGCCAAGGGCGCGCCAGTGGAGGGTCTGAAGGCTTCCGACTTCGATATTCGGGAGGATGGAAAGACGCAGAAGATCACGGTGTTTGAGGAGCACCGGGCGACGGATGCGGTGGAGGTGGCGACGGCGCCGCAGCTGCCGCCGCACGTGTACAGCGATGCTCCGCGATACACGGTGACGAGCGCGACCAACGTGCTGCTGCTGGATGCGCTGAATACGCCGCTGCCGGACCAGGTATACGTGCGGCGGAGGATGCTGCAATATCTGGCGACGATTCCGCCGGGGACGCGGATGGCGGTGTTCACGCTGGGGTCGAAGCTGCACATCATCAGCGGATTCACGACGAACGCGGCGGAGATTGCGAAAGCGCTGGGGCCGGGGCGCGGCAATACGGAAAAGAGCCCGGTGCTGGATCCGGATTTCGACAACACGCTGAACCTGCAGAACAGTCTGGCGGAGGCGCTGGGGTTGTCGGGACTGGCGGTTTCGGGAATTCAGCAGTTTATTTCGGATACGCAGAATTTCGAGGTGGGCCTGCGGGAAGAGATGACCATCGATGCGCTGGACGAGATCGCGCGCTATCTGAGCATCATTCCTGGACGCAAGAACCTGATCTGGTTTTCGGGAGAGTTTCCGCTGCGATATTTGCAGGGGGGAGCGAATCCGAATATGGATCCGATGGCGGATTACACGGGACAGGTGAAAAAGGCGGCGGAGCTGCTGGCGCTGGCGCGGGTGGCGGTGTATCCGGTGGATTCGCGGGGGCTGCTGAATACGCCGAGCTCGGATGCCGGCACGACGGCGGGGATTGCTGAGGCGATGCAATCGGCGCCGGCCGGGGCGCAGGTGAACGGGCAGGGCGCGGTGGGGCAAGGCGGAGCCGGCAATACGGGGATCGGTTCGTTCAGCATGGACCAGCTCAACACGGTGAACGCGCAGCCGGGAGTGGGCGGAGACGTGACCGCCCAGGATCAGGCGTTCCTGAGCGACACGAGCTGGGACCACTTCAACATGGAGCAGATAGCGACGGAAACCGGGGGGAAGGCGTACTACAACCGGAACGCGCTGGGACAGGTGGTGGGAGAGGCGATCGCCAACGGGTCGAGCTATTACACCTTGGGTTACGATCCGGGCAATCAGAATTACAACGGGGCGCTGCGGAAGATTGAGGTGCGCGTGGACAGCGGCGGTTACGATCTGGAATACCGGCACGCTTACTTTGCCGATAGTCCGGCCGAGGCGATGAGGTGGATTCCGGGAAAGATGAATCCGCTGATCGACGCGATGCAGCACGGGACGCTGCCGTTGTCGCAGGTGACCTTCGAGGTGCGCATTCTGCCGGAGGGTGATCCGGCGCTGGGCGGGGAGAAGGCAACGCTGGAGCGGGCGGCCGCGACGCCGACGGGGCTGAAGCATCCGACGCACTACCTGGTGGATTACTGGATCGATCCGCGGGAGGTGGACGCGAAGTTGTTGCCGGACGGAAAGCAGCATCGGGAGATCGAGCTGACGCAGGTGGCGTACAACGACGAGGGGATCCGGGTGAACTATACGGACATAGGGCTGGGCGTGGATTTGACGGACGCGCAGGCCGCGCAGGCGGAGCACGGCGGAATCCGGCTGCACCAGGAGATCGATTTGCCGGCGGGGCAGGATTATCTGCGGGTGGGGGTACACGATCTGCTGAGCGGGCGGATTGGGACGGTGGAAGTGCCAGTGGGGGTGGGGAAGTAGCGGATAGCTGGGAGCTGGGATTCGGGGGATGAAGCCGGTGGGACCGGCTTCATCGATGGTGGGAAGGCAGTGCGTCTGTCGACGCCGCTTGAGAAGACTCTACATTTGAAAATGCTGCGTCAGTGGATGCGGACGTCGCCGGAGCCGGTGGAGACGCGGACGGTGGGACCTCCGCCATTGATGTCGCCCTGCACGTGATGGCGGTCGAAGCTGCCATGCGTGGTGAGGGGCGGGTCGCTGTGGACCGAGCCGGAGCCGGTGCTGGCATCGAGGGTGAAGTGGGCGCTGCCGGTGTTGAGGTCGACGGAGCCGGAGCCGGTTTCGATTTTCCAGCCGGAGACAGGCTGGCCGCCAATCTCGATGTCGCCGGAGCCGGTGTGGGCGTAGAGGGAGCCGTCAACACCCTGGAGATGAATGGAGCCGCTGCCGGTGTGGGCTTTGACGTCATCGGCGGCGTGCAGGTCGGCGCGGATATCGCCGGATCCCGTGCCGAGATCGACGATGCCGGTGGCGCCGGTGGCCTGGATAGAGCCGGAGCCGGTGCTGGCTTTGAGCGGGCCGCCGAGATCGAGGAGGCGGAGATCGCCGGAACCGGAGCCGGCTTCGAGCTGGGTGCCGCGCGGCGCGGTGATGTCGTAGTCGATGCCGACATTGTGGATCCAGTCAGCGTGTTTGCCGATGGCAACGATGTTGCCGGTCTGTTCGATGGGGGGGTGGTCGACGACCTGGCGGACGCGATCTTCGGCGGAGCCGCCGAAGCCCCAGTCACTGGCGTGGACATGGCCGACGATGTGAATCTCATTGCCGGAGCCGGGGGAGACGTGGATGTATCCGGAGCCGGTGGAGACGCTAAGCATGACCTGGCCGCTGACCTGGAGGGTTTTGTCGAAGGTGCCGTCGGCGGCGTGGGCGGCGGCGGGGAGGAAAGCAGCGAGGGCGGCGGCGGCGAGGAACGAGGTGGCAAGATTGGTGCGCATGGTGAAGTCCTCCGGGAACGGGCAACGGCGCTCAGGGGCTAAAGCCCGATTTATTTTAGGCTAAACGGCACGGCTGAAGCCGTGCCCCTTCAAAACTCTGCGGCTGAGGCCGCGCATCTGCAAAACTCTGCGGCTAAAGCCGCGCATCTGCAAAACTCGGCGGCTGAAATTCGGGAACTCCGCGACGAGAAGTACGCACGAGAAGCAGGAAATGTTCCGGAAGGAAGAAGGAGGGGGAGGGCGTGAAGAGAGCGCAGGGGATGGGTCAGCGGCGGGAGGCCGCAAAGACGGGGGCAGCAGGGGAGTGCGTTTCTGCGAGGCCCAGGCGCTCTTTCATCTCGGCGTAAAGAAAGCCGCGGCCGGGGCGGTAGGGCTGAACCCATTCGCCGTCGATGACGAACTGGGGGATGGCGTATTTGCCGGTGTGGCGGAGGACCTCTGTGGCGGCCTCGGGATTCTGCTCGATGTCGATCTCGGTATAGGGAATGCGGTGGGCGTCGAGGAAGCGTTTGGCCTCGCGGCAGTCGCGGCACCAGGAGGCAGAGTAGAGGACGAGGGTCACGATTTGTATGGTACCGGAAGCGGGCTGGGAGCGAGGTGATGGGGATCACCGGGAGCAGAGCTCAGACCACAGGGCACAGGGCACAGAGCGCAGAGCGCAGAGCTCGGAGCAGAGGAGTCAGGTGCCGCCGTCGAGGCGGAAGACGACAGTGATGGTAGTTTCCACCTCGACGGGCTGGCCGTTGAGCAGGTACGGGCGGTAGCGGGCCTGACGGATGGCGTCGACGGCGGCGTTGACGAGCAGAGGAGGACCGCTGAGGACGCGAAGGTCCTCGATGCGGCCCTCGGTGGAAATGGTGGTGCAGACGACGACAGTGCCCTGGATGCGCGCTTCGAGCGCGAGGATGGGGTAGTGCGGACGGATAGGGACGATGAGCCGGCCCCCGGCGACTCCGGAGGAAATGTGAATGGGGCCGGAGGGTTTGGCGAGATGCGCGCGAGGCGCGGGGGGCGGGGCGGCCGAGGGAAAGAGCGCGCCGGGAGGGCCATTGCCTGCAGCGACGCCGAGGTCGCCGCCGGGGGACATGCCGGGAGGCGCCATGTCGATGACCTGGTGGATGCCGGTGGGAATGCGCGGGGGCGCGGTGAGGGTGAGGTCGAGGAGTTCAGGACGCGCGGCGGGCGAGGCGGCGGGGCGCTGCTGGAGCATTTGCGGAGCGGCCGCGGGCGGGGGCGCAATGAGGGGTACGCTGAGGTATTTCTGCGGCAGCGCGGCCGGGTAGAGGCAGGGGACGAGGACGATGACGGCGAGCAGGGCCGCCTCGAGCAGGAACGATCCGACGACGTAGCGGCGGCTGCGGGTGCGGATGCGGTGGGTGGATTCGACAAGGCTGTCTTCAAACATGGGCACTCTCCTGGGCAGAGCTCAGAGCACAGTGTGTGAATCAGGAACTGCGGAGAGCGAGGACTTGCGCGAAGCGTGGTGAACGGCGAGGTATCCGCACGGGCGAGTTTGGTTGGCTCGCGAGTGTCTGCACGGATAGATAACTGTGGAGGCGGGAGGGTTCCCGGCGACGCAGCGACCAGGAAACAGCGATCAGCGATCAGCGTTCAGCGTACAGCGATCAGGAACCAGGGATCAGGGATGGGTGGGCGGGTTCGAGGCGATGGGTTGGGCGCGGGAAGAAGGCGATTCACGGTGATGCTTTGGGGCGCTATAATTCCGCGCAATTCTTCTTTCCTACGCGGTGGGCGCTCTGCCTTCCCCCAGGGAGCCGGCGCGGCTTTTTGATTGTTGCGAATACGGCGATGCCGGTAGAGGTGAGTCCATGAGTCTGAATTTGAATACGCTGATTGCCACGATGGTGGCGCTCAGCGTTGCAGTGGAGCGCGTTGTCGAAATCCTGAAGCAGTTCTGCGGGACGTGGCCGGTGGCGAAGCTGCTGTTTACGGCGCGGGCGACGCCGGGCGCGGAAAATGCGCGCTGCGCGTGTATGTACGTGCTGTCGGGAGCGATCGGCACGCTGATGGCGCGAGCGGGACACGTTGTAATCCTGCCGAATGTGCACCACGTCTACGTGGGCTACGTGGTTGTCGGGCTGCTGGCGTCAGGCGGGTCGTCGTTCTGGAACCACGCACTGGACATGATGCAGGCAGTCAAGGTGGTGAAGGAACAGACGGCGGCCGCTCTGGTGCAGGCCAATGCAGCTCCGGCATCCGTGCCGGTGACGGCAGTGGCTGCGGTGGCAGTGTCTGGCGACTGAGGCGGCTGCTGGGGCGACTCCCTACACGGCGGGCCCTATGTGTGCGCGGCGGGGCTGTAGCATGGCGGCATGCCTGAGGAGATTCGTGCAGAAGAACTGAAGAGGTTGCTGGGGCTGGAGCCGCATCCGCGCGAGGGCGGGTGGTTTCGGCAGACGTGGCGGGCGGAGGAGACGATTCCCGGCGACGCACTGCCGGCGCGCTATGCGGCGGGGCGCGACGCGGGGCGCGCGGCAGGGACGGCGATTTATTACCTGCTGGAACCGGAAAGCTTCTCGGAGATGCATCGGCTGGCGTCGGACGAGGTATTTCACTTCTATCTCGGCGATGCGGTGGAGATGCTGCAGTTGTGGCCGGACGGGACGGGGCGGAGAGTGGTGCTGGGCCGGGATGTGGCGGGCGGAGAGTTGCTGCAGACGGTGGTGCCGCAGGGTGTGTGGCAGGGATCGCGGCTGTTGGATGGCGGCAGAATGGCGCTGCTGGGGTGCACGGTGAGTCCGGGATTCGAGTATGCGGATTATGCGTCAGGGGAGCGGGCGGAACTGGTACGGGGATGGCCGGAGTGGGCGGAGATGGTGGGGAAGTTGACGAGGGGATAGCGGCCAGCTGGTAGCGGATAGGGAGCAGCGAGCAGCGGATAGCGGGTACTTTGCAGGGATTATTTTTCGGTACAGGCTTTTTTGTGGGCAAGGGGGGAACGACTGATGGCTGGATATGCGGGTTTCGATACGGATGTTTATCCTGGCGACGCAGCGATGGCGTGGCTGCTGGCGAATACGAATCTGGGATGGTGCGGCTATTATCTGGCTCCGGCACCGAGCCACGACAACCCATCGTGGATGGGCACGCGGGCGAGTCTGGCGGCGGCGGGGTGGGGCATCGCGCCGGTCTTTGTGGGCCAGCAGGTGATTGCGCCGGGAAGCCTCAATCCGTCGGCGGCTACCGGCACGGCCGATGGCGCGAGCGCCGCGGCGCTGATGGCGAGCGAGGGATTTGCGGCGGGCTCGTGCGTGTACCTCGATCTGGAGAATGGACCGCCGCTGACGCAGGCTCAGCAGGATTATGTGGGGAGCTGGTGCGACGCGGTGCAGGCGGCGGGGTATCAGCCAGGGGTGTATTGCAGCCATCTGCTGGCGGCGGCTGTTTCTGCGCTGCGGCCAGCATGCCGGATCTGGGTGTTTCGCGTGGATACGGATGAGACGCATACGGTGCCGAGCCCGTATCCCGCCCTCGATCCCGGAGGCTGCGGGTATGCCGCGGCGCACAGCTGGCAGCTGGGACAGAACTGCGTCATTACGGTGGCCAACGGGGGAACGATGAACGTGGATCTGAATTCGGCGGTGGTGGCGGATCCTGGGGCGCCTTAGAAGCAGCGGGTAGCGGGCAGCGGGTAAGACTATGTTCCGCATGCGCAGCATGGTTGCCCGGCGGAGGTCCTAACTGCCTGGCGTCCAGGCGTCCACAATTATTTTGGCAATTTTGGCCATGAGGACTTCGGCTTCGTTGTCGGGGGTCCAGCTGGTGTCGGCGTTGTCGTGGGTAAATTCGGAGATGACGATGACGCCGTGCTTCGTGTAGACGGCGCCGACATCGTTGCGGACGTGGTCGAGGGCGCCGGTCTTGTTGGCGACGGCGGATTCGCCCTCGGTGGTGTCGAGGCTTTCGAGATAGCGCGGGATGCTGTTGCGGAAGAACTGGACGCGGAGCATGTGGAGGGCGGCGTTGCACAACTCCTGATCGGAGGCGGTCACCGGGGCGGCCGGCGGGGCCGACCCGACAGGATTCGAGGCGAGGTCGCAGGTGACGAAGCGCTCCATCAACTCGCCCATTTCGCGGGCGGTGGTTTTGCCGAGGCCGAACTGGGGCTGATCAGGCGGCATGGGTCCGGTGGGCGGCTGGTAGACCTTTTTGTAGAGCCAGGTATTTTTGAGACCGAGGGCGACGAGCTGGTCATCGATGGCCGTGATGCCGAGGTGGTCGATGACGAGGTTGGCGGCGGTGTTGTCGCTCTGATTGATCATGAGGGTGAGCGCGTCTTTGAGGGTGAGCGTCATGGGGGTGTCGAAGAAGAGGAGCACGCCGGAGCCGGGAACCTGGTCCTGATGACGCAGGGTGAGCTGGTCATCGAAATGGGCGCGGCCGGAGCGGATTTGCTCGAGCGCGGTGTAGAGGATGCCGAGCTTGATGACCGACGCGGTGGGGACGGGCTGATCTGCGTCGATGGCGAGGACCTGGCCGGTGGCGAGGTCGTGCGCGTAGAGGGAGACCTTGCCATGGAAGGACGCGATGAGGGGATCGATGGCGGAGGCGGGGGTGGTTTGCGCGGAGGCGACTGGAGCGCAGAGAGCGAGGATGGGAATGAGGAACATGAGGCGCGGGAGCATGCCGCAATTTAACACGGGGACGCACGGTTCGGTTATGCGGACGGTTGGGAACCCGGCTGCGCCCTCGACGCCAACGAGGGTTAGTGGGGGGCGCTGAGGAACCATTTGCTGAGGAGGGCGTGGACCTGGGCGTTGGTCATGCCGTCGATCTGGAAGCGCCACTTCTTTCCGCTGCTTTCCACGACTCCGTTGCCGCTGATGGAGGCGACATCGGATCGGGCGAGGGTGACGGGGTGGACCTTCGACGTGAAGATGAGGCTGGTCGCGGTGAGCTGAAGGGTGCCCTCGCAGGATCGTCCGTCGAGAAAGGGGAAGGCATGCTCGTGGTGAGCCGGATAGCTGACGGCGGCGAACGCGGCCGGATGCGGGGCCGGAGGCGGAGCCGCGGCGGGGACGACATGCGCAGCGGGCGGAGTGACGGGAGCGGGATTCGCGGCGACCACGGGAGCGGGCTGGGCGACGACCGGAGGCGGGGTCGCGAGGGCAGCGGGTTTGGCCGCGGCATGATGAACGCGATGTTCTTCGGGGGCTTTTTCCGGGGCCTTCTCGGGAGTTGGGACGGATGCCGACGACGCAGCGGGAACGGCGGCGGCTGACGTTGTGTCGGGAGCGGGCGAGGCCGCGGAAGGCTTGGGCGGCTGAGCCGGTGCAGCGGCGGGCTGCGCGGGAGCCGTGATGTTCACCTGGGGCGGCGCGGCGGGAACGGATCTGCGGCGATGCAGGACGCGGATCGCGACGACGGCGACGATGACGACGGTGAGGGCGAGCAGGAGTCCGCGGCGGACCCGATCACGGCGGGTGTGTCCGAGCAGGCTGTGCCGCTGGGCGGGAACTGAGGCTTGCGCAGTGGAGGGCGCGCGCGAGGCGGAAATGCCGGAGCCGCCGGCAGAGACCGCGCCTTGTGATGCGGATGCCAGACTTGGCGCGGATGGAACAGCGGGTGTTCCCGCGGACGAGGCGCGGATCATGCCGTGGTAGGCGCTCCCGGCGGGGACGGCCGCGGGACTGGCGGCGAGGCGCGAGGCGGAAGAGGTGCGCTGCATGCGGCGGAGGTCGGCGCGCAGGTCGGCGGCAGACTGGTAACGGAGGTCGCGGTCCTTTTCGAGGGCTTTGTTGACGATGGCCTCGAACTCGGCTGGCAGTTCGCTGTTGATGGAGATGGGCGCGGCGGGAATGTAGTTGAGGAGCTTGTCGAAGACGACGGCGGTGGTGGTGCCTTCGAAGGGATGTTTGCCGGTGCCCATTTCGTAGAGGACCACACCGAGCGAAAAGACGTCGCTGCGATTATCGAGCGGCTCGCCGCGGGCCTGTTCCGGCGACATGTAAGCGATGGTGCCGAGGGTGGAGCCGGGGGTGGTGAGCAGGTGCCGGTCGGAGAGGCGGGTATCGGCGGTATCGCTGCTGGCGCGGTCGTCGAAGCGGGCCAGGCCGAAGTCGAGGATCTTGGTCTGGCCGGAGCGAGTGACGAAGATGTTGGCGGGCTTGATGTCGCGATGGAGGATGCCCTTGCGATGGGCGGCGTCGAGGGCGTCGGCGATCTGCACGCCCAGTTCGGCGAGGCGGTTGAGGGGGACGGCCTGGTGGCCGTAGAGGCGGTCGAGGCTCTGGCCTTCGAGGAGCTCCATGACGAGGAAGGGCTGGCTCTCGGACTCGTTGATCTCGTAGAGGATGCAGATGCCGGGGTGGTTGAGCGCGGAAGCTGCGCGCGCCTCGCGCCAGAAACGCTCGAGAGCGGCGGGATCGGGGGTTCCGGAGAGCATTTTGAGCGCGACGTGGCGGCCCAGCTTCAGATCTTCGGCTTCGTACACGACGCCCATGCCGCCGGCGCCGAGGCGGCGAACGATTTTATAGTGCCCAAGGATCGAGCCAGGCTGGGGTTGGTCCACGACAAACACTATGCCGTGGCGGAGGACAGGGGCGCAAGAGGATTCCGGTGGGTGCGGGGGCGGCGCTGCGGAGAGTATTCTGCTGGCGGAGAGAAACTGCGATGGCGGACCTGACGCTGAACGTCAACGGAACGGAGTTGCGCGTGAGGGCGGCAGATGACGCGCCGCTGCTGTGGGTGCTGCGGAACAAGCTGGGGCTGACGGGGACGAAGTACGGCTGCGGCGAAGGGCAGTGCGGTGCGTGCACGGTGCTGGTGAACGGGCAGGCGACGCGGTCGTGTCTGACACCGGCGCCGGCCACGGTGGGCGCGAAGATTACGACCATTGAGGGGCTGGAAAAGGCGGGCGTGCTGAGCGCGGTGCAGAAGGCGTTTCTGGAAGCCGATGCGATGCAGTGCGGTTACTGCACGTCGGGGATGATCCTGGCGGCGACGGCGCTGCTGCGCGAGCATGCACATCCGTCGGACGAGCAGATTGTGGAAGCAATGGAAGGCAACATATGCCGGTGCGGGACGTATCCGCGGATTGTGGCGGCAATCCGGCGGGCGGCGGAGATGCAGATGGCGAGCGAGGGGAGGAAGGAGGAGCCGGAGTATGTCCATGGATGAGCTGATGGACGAAGCGGCGCTGCACGAGATTCGGGATCGTATTCGGGCGTTCGAGCTGGACCGGAGGGACTTTCTGCGGCTGTGCGGAGGCGGGCTGCTGGTATGCCTGAGTGGGGCGCAGGCGCCGGGGCAGGAGTCAGGACGCGGTGGACAGGGGTGGGGCGGGCATGAGCTGCCCCGGGAAGTGAGCGCGTGGATCCACATTGACGCGGATGGGAAGGTGACGGTCTTTACCGGGAAGGTGGAGATCGGGCAGAACATTCGCACCTCGCTGGCGCAATCGGTGGCGGAGGAACTGCGGGTGGGGTTCGACGCGATCACCATGACGATGGGAGACACGGAGCTGACGCCGTGGGACATGGGGACGTTCGGGAGCCGGTCGACGCCGACGATGGGACCGCAACTGCGGAATATGGCGGCGACGGCGCGGGAGATGCTGGTGGAAGCCGCGGCGCAGCGATGGAGCGTGGATGCGGCGACGCTGGTTGCGGAAGACGGGATGGTGAGGAATCCGAAGACCGGGGCGACGCTGGGGTATGGCGCGATCACGCGCGGGGAACAGCTGACGCGGACGCTGATGGGCGATCCACCACCCCAACACGCCAACTTCGGGCGCGTTAGGGACCCCGCCGATCCTCCGCTGACGCCGGCGATTGCGTGGAAGATTGCGGGGACGGCGGTGCCCAAGGCGCAGGGGCGCGATTTTGTGACGGGGAAGCACAAATATCCGTCGGACATCGCGCGGCCGGGGATGCTGTTCGGGAAAATGCTGCGTGCGACGGGATTCAACGCGACGCTGGTTGCGGCGGACACGGCGGGGGCGGAGAAAATGCCGGGCGTGCAGGTGGTGCGCGACGGGGATTTTATCGGCGTGGTGGCGGACGATGTGTGGGCGGCGGAGAAGGCGCTGGCGGCGATCCATGCGCAGTGGAACGTGCCGGAGCAGATTTCGAACCGCGAGCTGTTTGCGGCGATGCGGAAGGGTGCTGCAGGCGGCGAGGCGTCGGCGGACGTGGAGCAGGGGCTGAGCGGGGCGGATGTGAAGCTCGCGCAGGAATACACCGTGGCCTATATTGCGCATGCTCCGCTGGAGCCGCGGACGGCGGTGGCGGAGTGGGGTCAGACCGATGCGGGCCAGGCGAAACTGACGGTGTGGACGGGAACACAGCGTCCGTTTGGTGTGAAGGACGATCTGGTGCGGGCGTTTCGGCTGAGCGAGGATCAGGTGCGCGTGATGATGCCCGATATGGGCAGTGGCTACGGCGGCAAGCATACCGGGGAGTGCGCGGTGGAAGCGGCGCGGCTGGCGAAGGCGGCGGGCAAGCCGGTGAAGCTGATCTGGACGCGGGAAGAGGAATTCACGTGGGCGTATTTTCGGCCGGCGGGGGTGATGGAGATTCGCGGCGGGGCGAAGCGCGATGGGACGCTGACGGCGTGGGAACACCACAACTACAACTCGGGGCCATCGGCACTGGAGACGCCGTATAACGTGACTGCGAAGTTGGAGAAATTTCACGAGTGGCCCTCGCCGTTGCTGGTGCAGGGATCGTATCGGGGACTGGCGGCGACGGCGAATCACTTTGCGCGTGAGAGCGCGATGGATGAGCTGGCGCATGAACTGGGGATGGATCCGCTGGAGTTCAGGATGAAGAACCTGAACAATGACCGGCTGCGGGCTGTGTTTACGGCGGCGGCGGAGAAATTTGGGTGGGGGCGCGAGAAGTCGACGGCGGATCGCGGGTTTGGGATTGCTGGCGGCACGGAGAAGGGTGGCTACGCGGCAGCGTGCGCGGAGGTGGAGATCGACGCGGCGAAGAAGGTGCGCATCCGCAGGGTGGTGCAGGCGTGGGAGTCGGGGGCGATTGTGAATCCGGATGGGCTGCGCAACCAGATTATGGGCGCGATGGTGCAGGCGATCGGAGGGGCGCTGTTCGAGCAGATCGAATTTGCTAACGGAAGGGTGCTGAACGCGCACTTTGCGGAGTATCGCGTGCCGCGGTTCCGGGATACGCCGGAGATTGAGGTGGTGCTGATCGATCGCAAGGATTTGCCATCGGCGGGCGCGGGGGAGACGGGGATTGTGGCGCTGGCTCCGGCGGTGGGGAATGCGATCTTCGCGGCGACGGGGACGCGGCTGCGGGCGATGCCGATGGCGGCGGGGGAAATCTTCAGCAGCTGATACATCCATTTTTGGCGGCGGGAAATTTTTCGGGAGCGAGCGGCGGATTTGCCATCTCACTGCCGAGGGCGTGCCGAGCGAGCGTTGGCGCCAGCTGAGCGCGGATCGGATGCCGATGCTGAAAAACCGGTTCTTTGTAGCGCAGACGACGCATGAGGAGGTGCGATGAGGGTGGGGCTCGGCTGGATTGCAAGTGTGGCCGGATGGATTGTGGTGGTCGGCGGACTGGCGCTGGCCGGGAACGCCGGGGCACAGCAGATTGCGATTACGTTCGACGATTTGCCGGCGCACGGTCCGCTGCCGCCGGGCGAGACGCGGATGGAAGTGGCGAAGAAGGTGATTCGGGCGCTCGATCGGGCGCATGTGCCGCCGACCTACGGATTCGTGAACGGGATTCTGGTGCAGCAGCAGCCGGAGACGATCGGGGTGCTGGGGGCGTGGCGGGCGGCGGGCAATCCGCTGGGGAACCATACGTGGTCGCACATGAACCTGAACCAGCATTCGGCGGAGCAGTTCGAGGGAGACATTACGCAGAATGAGCAACTGCTGCAGTTGCAAATGAAGGGGAAGGACTGGCGCTGGCTTCGGTATCCATACCTGGCCGAAGGCGACACGGCGGAGAAGAAGATGGGGGTGCGGGCGTTTCTGGCAGAGCGCGGGTACAAGATTGCCGGGGTGACGATGAGCTTCAGCGACTACGAATGGAACGAGCCATATGCGCGGTGCAGCGAAGAGCGGAACAGAAAGGCGATTGCGTGGCTGGAGCACAGCTATTTGCGCGCGGCGGACGAGGATATCGGGTATGAGCGCGGGCTTGCGAAGGAACTGTACGGACACGATATTTCCTACGTGCTGCTGATGCACATTGGGGCATTCGACGCGCGCATGCTGCCGGGGCTGCTGGATTTGTATAAGCGGCGGGGTTTTACGTTCGTCTCGCTCGAGCAGGCGGAGGCGGATCCGTTCTATCAATACGACGTGGATCCGCGGCTGCTGGCGGGCCCGGACACCCTGGAGGGAGCAGCGGGGGAAAAACACCTGCCGATGCCGCAGCGGGAAGATTTTGGGAAGAAGCTGGACAGTATCTGCCGATAGGGCTGAGGAGTCAGGGTGCATACCTGCGGCGGCCGGCATTGCCGTTCGTTCCTACGAGACCGATAATGGTTCTTGCCAATTCCTCCCCCGTAATGTGCGCGCTGCAGGAGTGAGGCGTGTACTTTCCATGACCGGAATTCCGCAGCTGGACGATGTCTGCGCCGGCGGAAAACGGGACGAGGCGACCCGGGCAAAATCCAGCCGAGCGGATGCTCCGCACATGCGCATTGCATTTGTCAGGAGATCCCATGCACTCAAAAAATCATTCGAAACTACGGCTGGCAGTGCTGCTGATTGCGGCAGCTTTTTGCTGCACGCCTTCGGCGGCCTTCGCCCAGGAACCGGTGCAGTTACCTGCGCCGCAGATGACGGGTGGTCAGCCTCTGATGCAGGCGCTTGCACAGCGCAGGACGACGCGGGCATTTCGGGACCAGGCGCTGCCCATGCAAACGCTCTCGAATCTGTTGTGGGCGGCATTTGGCGTCAATCGGTCGCGCGATGTGAAGCCAGGCTTGGGCCGCACCGCACCCTCTGCCATGAACAGGCAGGAGGTGGAACTGTACGTGGTTCTGGCTCAGGGAGTTTTTGTCTACGACGCGGAGGCTAACCGGCTGCAGCCGGTGGCGGCGGGCGACGCGCGAAGCAAGGTCGGCTCAGGAGACGCGGCTCACGCCGCAGTGACAATCGTCTACGTGGCCGATCCGAAACTGCCGTTTGCCCAGGTGGATACCGGATTCATTGGCCAAAACGTCTATCTGTTTGCGGCGTCGGAGGGGCTGAATGCCTGGTTTTACGCGCTGCACGGTCCGCAGGAGACGGCAGCGGTAGCGGCCGCGCTGCATCTAGCCGACCAGAAAGCTCCGCTGTACGCGCAATCCGTCGGATATCCGGTGCAGTAGAGCGTTCGGGCTGGGCGCGTGCCTCGCCGTGCGCTGTACAATGGCGTAAGCGCCAGCGACAACATGGCTTTCCAGCGAAGGCCGGAAGCGATCCGCGGGGCGCCCTGAGACGTTATACCTTATGATGCTTCGCGTTCCGCCGCTCCCTGCCATCCTGCTTGCCGGCATGGCCCTATCCGTTGCTCCCGCGATGGGGCAAACGACCGGCACCTTCAACACCAACCAACAGGCTGTTCCGAATGCCGGGACGGTGGTGGAGGAGCGGATCGCGCAGGTCAACGACGAGATCATCAGCAAGTCGGACTACGAGCGGGCGGAGCAGGAACTGGAGCAGGAGGCGCAGCAGCAGAACTGGACGCGGCAGCAGATGGAGGAGCAGCGGCGGGATCTGCTGCGCTCGCTGATCGACCGGCAGCTGCTGCTTTCGAAGGGCAAAGAACTGGGCATTTCGGGCGAGACGGAGGTGGTGAAGCGGCTGGATGAGATCCGCAAGCAGAACCACCTGGACAGCATGGAAGACCTGCAGAAGGCGGTGGAGGCGCAGGGCATCTCGTTTGAGGATTTCAAGCAGCAGATTCGCGAGAACGTAGTGACGCAGGAAGTGATCAGCCAGGAAGTGGGGCAGCGTGTATCTGTCTCACCTGCGGAGATTCAGGCATACTACAACGCGCATCAAGACGAGTTCCAGCGGCCGGAGCAGGAGAGGCTGAGCGAGATTCTGATCCCGACGGCGAATCCGGACGATGCGGCGCAGGTGGCGGACGCGCTGAAGAAAGCGAACGAGGTGGAAGGGCGGCTGAAGGCGGGAGCGGATTTCGCGACAGTGGCGAAGGCGGATTCCGGCGGGCCGACGGCGGCGCAGGGCGGGGAGCTGGGCGACTTCAAGGCGGGGCAGCTGGCGAAGGTGATGGAGGATGCGACATTCCCGCTGCACGCGGGCGAGTTCACCGATCCGATCCGCACGAAGCAGGGTTGGCTGATCCTGGAGGTGACGCAGCATGAGGATGCGGGGCTGGCGCCGCTGAGCGAGGTGCAGAATCAGATTCAGGAAACGGTCGGCATGCAGAAGATGGAGCCGGCGCTGCGCGAATATATGACGACGCTGCGCGACGAGGCCTACATCGATATTCGACCAGGGTATGTGGATTCGGGAGCGAGCCCGAACGAGCAGAAGTTCATCCAGAGCGCGTATATTCCACCGCAGCCGAAGAAGAAGAAGCATGTGCAGAGGACGCGCTTCCGCGGGCGGGCGGGGCGCGGGCGCAAGCAGACGGAGACGGCAGCCGGAGGAGCGCCGGCAGGGGTACCGACGCTGGACAAGGTGAACTCGCAGACGGGCGCGCCGAAGGAAGTGGCGACAAACAATATCGGGACGCAGAAGCCGGGGAAGAAGGAAAAGATTCGGTTTGGACAGGCGCCGCGCGAGACGCTGCCGGCCGGCGACACGCGCACGGTGGATGCGGGAGCAGCGCCGGCACCGCCGGAGCAGGTGGCGATTAACCAGTCAGGAATGGCTCCGGGTACGGAGCCGGGAGGGCCCGCCGACACGAGCGATGCGAAGAAGGCCAAGACGCGCTTCTCGGATCGGATGAAGGAGCCGAAGGTAAAACGCCAGCAGCAGGAGGCGGCAGCCAAGGCGAACAAGCATCAGAAATTTGTTCCGCCCACCGAGACCAGGGAAGAGCAGGCCGAGGACAAGAGGCAGAATGCCGCGCTGGGACTGAAGGGCGACACGACGAAGACAAAGAAGGTGAATCCGGCGAAGACGGGACCGAAGCGACGGCTCTCCGACGAGGAGAAGAAGAAGCAGGAGCAACAGAATGCAGCGCCCGCGCCGGGGACGACGACGCCATCGGGGACGCAGAGCGCGCCGAGCCCGCAGCCGGGAACCCAGGGGACGGCTCCGACGCAGCCTTAGTCGTCCGGCACAGGCATGAAAGAGATCATGGTCGCCGATCTGGCCGGGCGCGAGAACCAGAGCATCACGGGGTTCTTTGCGGCGGCTGCGAGGCAGGTGCGCAGCACGAAGGATGGCGTCCGCTATTTTGCGCTGACGCTGGGCGACCGGACGGGCCAGATCGAGGCCCGGATGTGGGACACCGACGGCGCGGGCGAATTTAACGCCGGCGACGTGGTGAAGGTGCAGGGCGAAGTCAGCCGATACAACGAAAAATTCCAGATCAAGGTAAGGAAGATCCGGCGTGCGGCGCCGGGTGAGTATGCGCTGGCCGACTTTGTTCCGCAGTCGGAGCGGGACATTGGCGAGATGTGGGCGGAACTGGAGGGGTGGGTTGCAAGCTTCAGCGATCCGCATCTGAAGGCGCTGCTGGAAGCATTTCTGTGCGACAAGGGAATTGCGGCGGCGCTGCGAGAGGCGCCGGCAGCGAAGGGGCTGCACCACGCGTGGATTGGCGGGCTGCTGGAGCACATTCTGTCGCTGATGGGGCTGTGCGACCAGGTGGCGCGGCATTATCCGCACGTGAACCGCGATCTGGTGCTGACCGGGGTGGTGCTGCACGATATCGGGAAGCTGCGCGAGCTGAGCTGGGGGACAAGCTTCGATTACACCCTGGAGGGGCAGCTGCTGGGGCACATCACGATCGGGCTGGGGATGATCGAGGAGAAGATCGCGGGGATTCCGGATTTTCCGGCGGCGAAGCGGCTGATGGTGGAGCACCTGGTGCTGAGCCACCATGGAAAATACGAATACGGCTCGCCGAAGCTGCCCATGACGGCCGAGGCAATCATGCTGCACTACCTGGACGATCTGGACGCGAAGATGCAGACGGTGCGGAGCGAGTTCGCGCGCAACGAAGCGAACGGGCGGCCGGGCGCGGGGATGACGGAGTGGGTGCGGTCTCTGGAGCGGCCACTGCTGGACACGCGGGCGTTTCTGAGGGCCGCGGGCGATGAGGATGGAGAGCGCGAAGAAGCGAAGGGGGAAAGGAACGATGCCCTACCTTTTGAAGACTGAGCCGGGGACGTATTCGGTGGACGACCTGGAGCGCGACGGCGAGACGGTATGGGACGGCGTGACGGCTCCGGCAGCCGTGAAGTTTCTGGCGGCGATGAAACGCGGGGAGATGGCGGTGATCTACCACACGGGCACGGAGCGGCAGTCGGTGGGGCTGGCGAAAGTGGTCGGCGTGGATGCCAGCGACGCGAAGAATCCGGTGGTGCGGCTGAAGTTTGTGAAACGGACGAAGGTGCCGCGGACGCTGACGGAGATCAAGGCAAAGGGCATCTTCGCCAATTCGCCGCTGGTGAAGCAGGGGCGGCTGTCGGTGGTCCCGCTGAGCGAGGCGCAATATGCCTGGCTGGCGACGGAGTGATGCAGCGGATAGCGGATTGCGGATAGAACTGCGCGGCGCAGAATGCAGGGAGCAGGGCGCAAGGCGGCGATCAGCGTTCAGAAAAGCAGCGGATAACGGGTAGCGGGTAGCGGGCGGAAGTACGGGCGTTTGCGACCGGGTTAACCGATGATTCATCTACAATCGAAGCGGGTTTGAGGTAAGGATGCTGCGTTTTTCGACAGCCGGCGAATCGCATGGCGAGAGCCTTGTGGCTCTGCTTTCGGGGATGCCCGCGGGCGTGCCAGTGGTTGAAGCCTTGGTGAATCGCGAGCTTTGGCGGCGGCAACAGGGATACGGGCGCGGCGGGCGCATGCACATCGAAACGGACACCGCGCATTTTCTTAGCGGGGTGCGGCACGGGAAGACGATCGGGTCGCCGATTGCGATCGAGATCGAGAACCGCGACTGGAAGAACTGGACGGAGGCGCTTCCGGTGGGCGCGGGCGATCCGGCGAAGCATAAGGCGGTAGCGTCGCCGAGGCCGGGACATGCGGATCTGGCGGGGGCGCTGAAGTGGGATTTTCCGGATGCGCGCTACGTGCTGGAGCGGGCGTCGGCGCGGGAGTCGACGGCGCGGGTGGCAGGCGGAGCGGTGGCGAAACAGCTGCTGCTGGAGCTGGGCATGGATGTGGCGAGCCATGTGATTCGCGTGGGCGGGGCGGAGTTGGAGCGCGATGCGACGTGGGAAGAGATTGCGGCACTGCGGGAGAAGGATGCGGTCCTGCTGAACTGCGTGGACGCGGATGCCGAACTGCGGATGAAGGGCGAAGTGGATGCGGTGCTGCGGACGGGCGACACGGTGGGCGGGGTTTTCGAGGTGGTGGTGCACGGAGCGCCTCCGGGGCTGGGAACGTGCGCGAACTGGGATGAGCGGCTGGACGGACTGCTGGCGCAGGCGGTGATGTCGCTGCAGGCGGTGAAGGCGGTGGAGATTGGGCGCGGGGTGACGGCGGCGGAGTCGCTGGGGTCGGAGGTTCACGACGCGATCGGTTATGAGCACGAAGTGAAAAACGGGAAGCATACGCGGTTTACCCGGGAGCACAACAACGCAGGTGGCGTGGAAGGCGGCATCAGCAACGGCGAGGACGTTGTGGTGCGCGGCTATCTGAAGCCGATATCGACGCTGCGGCGGCCGCTCCAGTCGGTGCGGTTCGATACGCGGGAAGAAACGAAGGCGGCGTACGAGCGCAGCGATGTGTGCGTGGTGCCGGCAGCGGGCGTGGCCGCGGAGGCGATGGTGGCGCTGACCATGGCGCGGCTGGCGCTGGAGAAGTTCGGCGGGGATTCGCTGCGGGAGTTGAAACGTAACTATGATGGTTACGTGGAGCAGGTACGGAAATATTAGGGATCAGGAATCAGGGATCGGCGATTCGAGAGATGATTCGGGAGATTGTCAAATATCCGGACCCGATTTTGCAGCGGCCCACGGAGAAGGTTGCGGAGTTCGACGAGGAACTGCGCACGCTGGCGGCGGATATGTTCGAGTCCATGTACAAGGCTGCGGGTATCGGCCTGGCTGCGCCGCAGATCGGGGTGGGGAAGCGGATCACGGTGATCGATCTGAACAACCAGCAGAATGCGGACGATAAGATCGTGCTGGTGAACCCGGAGATCACGCACAGCGAAGGCCGGCAGGTGGGGGAAGAGGGCTGCCTGAGCCTGCCGGATATTCGCGACAAGGTTGCGCGGGCGGCGAAGGTGACGGTGAAGGCGCAGAATCTCGCGGGGGAGTGGTTCGAGATGGAGGGGACGGAGCTGCTGGCGCGGGCCTTCCAGCACGAGATCGACCACCTGGACGGGATTCTGTTTCCGTGGCGGATGAGCGCGCTGAAGCGCGACCTGATATTGCGGAAGATCCGCAAGCTGCAGAAGACCGGCGAGTGGAAATGAAGCTGGTTTTCTGCGGGACACCGGCATTTGCGGTCCCGACGCTGAATCTGGCTCTGCGCGCTGGGTACGATGTGCCGCTGGTGGTTACGCAGCCGGACCGGCCGGTGGGGCGGGGGCAGCAGTTAACGGCACCTGCGGTAAAGACGGCGGCGATCGAAGCGGGGATTCGCGTCACGCAGCCGGAAAAAATCAAAAACAATGCGGAGCTGCGGGCGGAGCTGGAGGCGATCGCGCCGGACGCGATTCTGGTGGTCGCCTATGGGCGGATTATTCCGACCTGGATGCTGGGCCTGCCGCGGCTGGGCAATCTGAACCTGCACGGTTCGCTGCTGCCGAAGTATCGCGGGGCGGCGCCGGTGCAGTGGGCGATTGCGAATGGCGAGCCGGCAACGGGCGCGACAACGATGCGGCTGGACGAGGGGCTGGATACGGGGGATATCCTGCTGCAGCGGGCGATGCCGCTGGCGCCGGACATGACCGCGACGGATGTGTTTCCGCTGCTGGCGGAGATGGGCGCGGACCTGATGATGGAGACGCTGCGCGAGCTGGAAGCGGGGCGGATTGTGCCGCGGAAACAGGACGAAGCGAAGGCGAGCCATGCGCCGATTCTGACGCGCGAGGACGGGCGGATGGATTTTGCGCGGCCGGCAATGACGCTCTACAACCGGTGGCGGGGATTCCAGCCGTGGCCGGGGGCGTGGACGATGCTGGGCGGGAAGAAGCTGGCGGTGCATCGGATGCTGCCGACCGAAGTGATGGGCGCGCGCGGGACGGAGCGGGGCACTTTGGTGGTGCAGGAGGGGACAATGTTCGCGGCGTGCGGCGGGGGCACGTGGCTGGAGCTGGTGGAAGTGCAGCCGGAAGGGAAGCGGCGGATGACGGCGGGGGAGTTTCTGCGCGGGCATGCGGTGGAGAGCGGGACGCGGCTCTGTTAAGGGCGCAGGGTGCGAGTTCACTTGCAGGGAAGTGCGTGTGGGGATGCGGCGTGCAGGCGCCTGAGGTGATTGCGGCCCCATGCGCAGATGACTTCCAGGACCGGCACCAGGGTCAGGCCATATTTTGAAATGGAGTAGCGGACGCAGGGAGGGACGACATTCTCCTGGCGCCGGATCAGGATGCCGTCCCGCACCAGCTCCTGCAGGTGGCGAATGAGCATGCGCTCGGTGATGCCGGGGATGCTGCGGGCCAGTTCGCTGGTGCGCATGGGGCGGTCGGAGAGCCGCCAAAGGATGGTGCCTTTCCAGCGGCCGTCGATGACGGACAGCATGGCGTCGATGGGGCATTCGGAGAGTTCCTTTTTGGAGACCGGCATAAATGGGGACCTCGCTGCAGGGATGCGGCACTGACAACTTTGTCAGTACAAACCTCTGAGTCAGTATAGAGGCGGGCGGCGTCAGAAGGTGAGAGGTGCATGAGGATGTCTTTTCTGAATATCACGACGACGGTTTGCATCGGCTGGATGATTGGGACGGAATTCGCGGTTTCGGCGTTCATCAATCCTGTCATCAACAAGCTGGAGGAGGGGGCGCAGGCGCGGGCGATTCGGCTCTTCGCCGCGAGGCTGGGGACGGCGATGCCGTTTTGGTATGTTCTTGGGCTGGCGCTGCTGGTGGCCGAGGCGGTGGTGTTGCGCCATGCATCGTCAGCGCTGCTGCTCGATGTTGCCATCGGGATCTGGGTGCTGACGATTGTTCTGACGCTGATACTCCTGGTGCCGATCAACAATCGCATGGCGAAAATGCAAACCGACGTATTTCCGGAACACGACCGGAGGGAACACGACCGCTGGGACAGGATGCACCGGGTGCGTATTGCCGCATTGGGAGTGGCTATGGTCTGCTTTTTGGCTGGCATTGGGATGTGAGCAGAAGAAGGAGAGAATGGAGCAGAGGGGAGTGGCTATCCGAACTGTGACGCGATCGATTGAGACGGATGCGGAGCCCGGGGACCTGCTGGATCTGCTGGCCGATGGCAGGAGAATTCCGGAGTGGGCGCCGGCGTTCGCGGACCGCGTTGAGCGCGATGGTGAGAATGGCTGGAGGGTGACGAAAGACGGATCCGATTTCGCGCTGGAGGTGGTGGCCGGGCGATCGGGAGGCACGGTCGACTATTTGCGCGAGATTGCTCCGGGAAGGAAGGGCGGCGCTTACCTGCGCGTGTTGCCGCGTCCTGGCGGCGGCAGCGTGGTGGTGATGACGCTGCCTGTGGTTGCGGGCCGGACCGCCGAAGGAGTGGCCGCGGTACTGAACGAGGAGCTGCCGTCGCTGGTTCGGCTGGCTGCCTGACCCATGATTGCAGCGGCGCGGCGGATTTCGTATCGCATTCTGTTACAAATAGTGGCCGGCGATGCGCACAGCGACGAGCTGCTGCGGCTGCCGGAGGTGGATGCGCTGTCGACACAGGATCGGGCGCTGGCGACGACGCTGGTGCTGGGAACGCTGCGCTGGCAACTGAAGCTCGATGCAGGGATCCGGGCGCTGCTGGCTCGGCCGGACGCGAAGCTGAGCGAGGAAGCGGCGACGGCGCTGCGCATGGGCGCGTATCAATTGCTGTATCTGGACCGCGTGCCGGCGCATGCGGCGATCCACGACAGCGTGGAGCTGATGAAGCAGACGAAGGAGCGCGGCGCGGCGGGGATGGTGAACGCGGTGCTGCGGAGGATCCAGAGCACGGAGCACAGAGCTCAGAGCACAAAGCAGCGGTCAGCGATCAGCGGTCAGCAATCAGAAAAGCAGCGGGTGGCGGATAGCGGACAGCAGCGAGGATTGCTGGGCTCGGCGCGGGAAATCGCAGTGGCGTTCGCGCATCCGGTGTGGATGGTGGAGCGGTGGGCGCGGCGCTATGGTTTGGCGGCTGCTGAGGCGATCTGCCGGTGGGATCAGGAGCCGGCGGGGACTGCCATACGGGTGGGCCCGCAGGCGGGGTTGACGGAACTGGAGCACGAGGGGATCGAGCTGGAGCCGGGAGAGTTTCTGGCGCAGGCGCGCCGCGTGGTGCGCGGAGATGTGGGGCGCAGCGAACTATTCCGCGAGGGGCGGGTGCGGATTCAGGAGGAGGGGTCGCAGTTGGTGGCGGAGATTGCTGCTGCGGCGGCTTCGGGTGCGGGACGGGTGTTGGACACGTGCGCGGCTCCCGGGGGCAAGACGGCGATTCTGGCGGAGCGGCTGCCGGAGGCGGAGATCACAGCGGTCGATGTGAGCCGGAAGCGTCTGGACGCGATGAAGAGGTTGCTCGGCGGAACGAGTGCTGGCCGCACGGGCGGGGAAAGGATCGCGATTCAGGGCAGGTTGCAGTGGAAGGTTACCGATGCGGCGGAGCTACGGCTGCAGCCGGAGTACGGGCTGATTCTATGCGATGTGCCATGCAGCGGGACGGGTACGATGGGGCGGAATCCGGAGATTCGGCTGCGCATGGAGGAGGCCGATTTGGCGCGGCAGCATGCGCGCCAGGTGGCGATTGTCCGGGCCGCGGCGGCGGGGCTGGCGGAGGGCGGGCGGCTGGTGTATGCGACGTGCTCGCTGGAGTCGGAGGAGAACGAGGCGGTGGTGGAAGAGGTGCTGCAGGCGCACGCGGGACTGCGCGTGGTACCGGCTGGAGAAATTCTGGATCGGCTCGCGGAGGCCGGCGTGGTGACACCGGCGGGGCGTGCAGCGCTGCGGAGCGCGACGTGGGACAGGCAAGGGCAGGCATTTTTGCGGACGATTCCGGGGGTGCACCGGTGCGACGGATTTTTTGCGGCGGTGCTGGAGCGGGGCTGAGGGGCAGCCGCGTCTGATCCTCTTTCCCGATGCTGCCGATAATCAACAGGTGCCGACCGGCACCTGGAGGGCCTGCATAACCTTATTTACGTGGAACGATTCCTACAGCGTGCAAGTGCAGTTGTGCGACGCGCAGCACAAGAAGCTGTTCGAGATCATCAACCAGCTGGCCGATGCGATGCGCACGGGCAAGGGAGACGAGGTGGTGAGCGGGACCATCGGCGAGCTGCTGCTGTATACGGGGACGCACTTCCAACAGGAGGAGGCACTGCTGCGCAAGACAAACTATCCGCGGCTGGCCGGCCATGAGGAGATGCACCGCCGGTTTGTGGCCGAGGTGGCAGCGCTGGATCGGCAGGCGCGCGCGGGGCGGACGGCGAACTCGGTGCAGGTGCTGGGCCTGCTGCGGGACTGGCTGCTGAACCACATCCAGAAGGTGGACAGGCAGTATTCGGCGCATCTAAACGCGGCCGGGATTCACTGAGAGGCGGTGATGGTGTTCTGCGGAGGGCGGGAGGAGGCGGGCAACAGCGGACTATACTGATGAATCTGTAACAGACAGCTAACTGTGGAGCGATTGCAGGCACGATGGCCGAGGCAAAAAGCGCTTTGAACGACGCAGCTCGGCTTGCGGCCGGCGAATCGTGCACCGTTGTGGTTCCCTGCTACAACGAGGCGGCGCGCTTACGCGTGGATGTGTTCGAGCGGTTTTTGCGCCACGAGGAAAGCTCTCGCATACGGCTGCTGTTTGTGAACGACGGAAGCCGGGATGCGACGCTCTCGGTGCTGGAGGATTTGTGCGCGCGTGCGCCGGGCCGGGCAAGCGTTCTCGATCAGCAGCCGAATCGAGGCAAGGCGGAAGCGGTACGCCGGGGGATGCTGCAGGCGATCGCGAACGGAGAGGCACAGGTGACGGGGTTCTGGGATGCGGATTTGGCGACGCCGATCGAGCAGATCGACGATTTTCTGGAACTGCTGGACACGAAGCCGGAGCTGAACATGGTGTTTGGCGCGCGGGTGCGGCTGCTGGGGCGGGCGATCGAGCGGCAGCCGCTGCGGCACTATCTGGGACGCTGCTTCGCGACGGTGGTTTCGCTGCTGCTGCGGCTGCCGGTCTACGACACGCAATGCGGGGCGAAACTGTTTCGCGTGACGCCGGAGCTGGAAGAGGTGCTGGCGAAGCCGTTTCACTCGCGGTGGATCTTCGACGTGGAGATTCTGGCTCGTTTTCTGGAGAATCAAAAAAGCGACACGCGCCGGCTGGAGAAGGAAATTTACGAATTTCCGCTGCCGGTGTGGACAGACGTGGCGGGATCGAAGGTCAGGTCGACAGACTTCCTGCGCGCTTTCTGGGAGCTGGCAGAGATCTATCGGCGGCATCTGGCGCGGTAGGGGCAGACTGGCTGAGGCGCTGCGCGCGAAGGCATCCGGGCCGCTTCAACAACGGTTATTGCGGACTGTCCTGGTCCTGCTGCTGCTGGTCCTGCTGCTGGAGCCGCTGCTGCATCTCGTGCAAATTCTGCAGACGCTGCTTCATGCGGGACTGCGGGTCGTCGGGCTGCAGAGGCCGAGGGTGAAGGATGGCACCGGGAGCGGGAGGCCGGCGGTAGGCCGAATCGCTGTCGTCGGACTGGTCGTCGTTGGAGGATGGGGCGGGCGGATTGGCGAGGGGGGCGCTGCTTTGCGCGGTGAGGACCAACTCGCGGGGGACGGCGCCGTTGGCGCCGCCGAGCATGACGAAGTTGTAGCCGGCGCCGGCAAGGAGTTCGGCGATGATGTCGCGTGGAGCGCCAGGGCCGTAGACGCCGAAGACGCGGTTTGTCTTTCCCAGCCCATCGATGATCATGCCGCCGGCATGGGCGACATCCTGCAGGATGGCGCTGAGGTCGGAATTATTCGCGTCAACGGTGAGCTTGCCGTCAGCCAGGCTTACTTTGGGCGGCACCGCGGGGGGAGCGGACGGGGCAGGGGGAGCAGTCGCGCTCGGGCCGGGCGTGGCAACGGCTGGAGCGGTGGGGGACTCGCCGCGATGGTCCGCAGGCTGGGCGGAGGGGGTGTGGACGGGGCCGGGAGCAGGCTGGCTGGAGGGAGAAGACTGCATGCCCCACGCGCAGGCGGTTGCTAAACAGAGAATCCACGCGATGCCGGGGCGGATGGCCAAGAGCGTTATTTTCGCTGCGCCAGCAGACAAGGTGGAACTCCCGAGGGGGCTGGGGCGGGCTGCAGCCTCCAATTACCAGACTATCAACATGGATGCTGCCGCGGCGAACGGCGCTGTGGAGTTTATAGCTGCCGCAGAAGTTGCGGAGCGCCAGGCGGAGGGCAAAACCGGCTCACCCGGTCCAGCATTCGGCCGGGAAACTGCATCTCTGTATGTGACCTCGCGGCGGCGTGGCGGGGAGCGGCCAATGGGAGAACGACGGAATTCATGGAAAGAGAACGGAAGCTGAGGTTTTGCGCGCGGTTGTTGCTGGCGGCGCTGGCAGCAGGGCTGGCGATTCCTGCAGCTTATGGGGATTCGTGCACCACGCAGGCGCAGATGACTGCCACGCAGCGGGACGACTTTTCGCGCGCGGCACGGATGCTGGTGAGCGACGTGCAGAACGGGGACGTGCAGGGATTGCGCGACGATACGCTGCCGTCGGTTGCGGCGAATTTTGCCGGGATCGCGAATTCGGCGGACGCATTGAAGCCGGAAATCCAGCAGGCGGGACTGACGGTGGAAGCGCTGTTTGCGTTCGAGGCGGCACAGGCCGCGGCGGGAACGCAGGCAGCCCAGTTCTTCTGCAGCGCACCGGGTTCGACGATGACGGTGGTGCTGAATTTTTCCGGGCTGCCGGCGGGAAAGTATGCGCTGGCCATCGTGCACGCGACGGGGGTGCCGAAGCCGCAGCAAATATCGGTGATTCTGGCGCAGACTCCGGACGGGCAGTGGAAGCTGGCGGGAATTTTTTCGCGGCCGCTGATGCTGGGGGGACGCAACGGGGTTTGGTACTGGAGCCAGGCGCGGCAGTATGCGCAGAGAAAGCAGGATTGGCCGGCGTGGTTCTACTACCAGATCGCGTCGTTCCTGGTGGAGCCGGCGGACTTCCTCTCCAGCCCCAACGTGGATCGGCTGAACCGCGAGGCGCAGCAGGTACATCCGCAGAATTTGCCGGCGGAGCAGCCGGTGACGGTGGAGATCAATGGCTCGCCGTTTGAGATCACGCGGGTGGATACGTCGGCGGAGCTTGGCCCGCTGGATTTTGTGATTCACTACAACCCGAGCCCGGCCCAGGCTGCGCAGCTGCGCGACCCGGTGGCGGCGCGCCAGCAAGTGGTGACACTGATGACCGGGATGCTGGCGATGCATCCGGGACTGCGGGAAGCATTTCATGGGTTGTGGGTGTATGCCGATGCGGGCAACGCGACCGCGTTCGCGCTGGAGCTGCCGATGAATCAGATTCCGGGTGGAACGCCGGGTGGCGCGGTGCCGCATGCAGGTGGGCAGTAGCGACCCGGATTTCTTTCTCAGAATCTTCCTCCGATCCAGACGATGCTGCCGTGACGGTTACCGGGGTGACCCTGGTCCGCGCGCCGGTAATGTGAAAGAGCCCTGTGCCTCCGGCATGGCGGGCGATTTCGTCCCGTTGAAGAATGCCCAGAAGAGAGTTCTGGGTTGAATCTGCCAGGCTTATCCGATTGGTTACTTTCGTAAGGGTTTTGACCCTTTGGTGTTATTGCTGCTATTACCACTGTCCCTTATCGTCTGAATCAACACTCCGACAAGCACGTCAAGCAAGAACCCGTGGGCAGGACGGCCTGGGTTTGCAGTTGTACGACGCTGCACTCATGAAGACTGTGCCAGGGGTCTGCGAATCCACGCGGAGCAGATCGATCAAGGTGCAGACCGATGAAAGTATCCTCGCCCACCCTTCTTGTGCTCGTGTTCCTTGCAGCGCCAGCATTCGCAAACGTTATCGTGAGCAGTCCGGATAACGGAGAAACCGTCAGCTCGCCGGCGAAATTCGTCGCCACGGCGAATAGCACCACGTGTTCGCGAGGCGTCGCGTCCATGGGCGTGTACATCGACAATCAACTGGAATATGTGGTGAACGGAACGAGCATGAACACCACGCTGACCCTGACGCCGGGCAAACACAACGCGGTGGTGCAGGAGTGGGACTACTGCGGGGGCGCCACCGGTACCGCAGTGCCGATTAACGTAGCCATGCAAAGCGGCGTCTGGGTGACCTCGCCCGCCAACAACACCACGGTGAGCCCGCTGACCAGTTATGTGGCAACCGCGACGACGAGTTGCGCGCAGGGCGTAGCCGCGATGGGGATCTACGTCAACAACCTACTGGTGTATCAGGTGGCCGGAGCGAAGCTGAACACCGAGCTGACGCTGACGCCAGGAACGGCTAACACCGTGGTGGAGGAGTGGGACAATTGCGGGGGCGCCACGGCGACGGCGGTAAAGCTGAATGTGGCGGGAACCTCGCTTACGAAGCTGCAGACGGATGCGTGGCAAAGCGTGGGACAGGAAGCTCCACTCGATGAGGATTGCCCGTACCCCTGCGCAGGCGAGACATGGTCGATGACGCGGGGCATCACGTCGCCCTCGTTGTCAGGGGATGCGGCAGAATTCAGTCTTGGCGGGACGAAGCCGTATTCGGATGTCCTGTTCTACAACCAGCTGATCGGCACGGCTTCGACGCAGGGACTGCCGGACAGCAGCCACACGCTGATTCCGACGCTGCATAACTTCGTTTACAGCACCGATGTTTATGTTGCGGACGTATCGGCAGCGCAGGCGCTTGAATTCGACATCAACATGTTCCTGAACGGAGTTGGGATGACGTTTGGAACCGAGTGCCGGGTGGCGGGCGGCAACGAGTGGGATGTGTGGGACAACGTAAACGCACGCTGGGTGGCTACGGGCGTCGCGTGCAATCCGATCAGCAATGCGTGGAATCAGGTGACGGTGGCGGTGGAGCGGGACGCCAATAACAACCTGATCTTCCAGTCGATCACGCTGAACGGAAAGACGGCGGTGCTGAACAAAACCTATCCGCCGTTCACAGTTCCAGCGAGCTGGTACGGCGTGGTGTGCGACTTCCAGATGGATGGGAACTACCAGCAGGAGGCGTACAACGCCTATCTGGACAACACGATGCTGACGTACTGGTAGGAGACGGCTGGGTGCAGGCGGCTGGGGCGGACAGTGCAGGGCCTGCAGCCTGGCATTCTCTCGACCTGGTCCGGGTGTGGATGCCGCAGAGGCATTTGGACCCGGACTGGGCCGCGATTGCGGCGGGAGCTGAACGGATGGGGCCGGGAATACGCCGGGGTTGGGCGGGACTCGATCAGGGCTCGATCTGGGCTCCATCAGGATCCTCGCTGGGAGGCGGGGGGCGAAATTCTGCCATGGCGCACGGTTCAGGGCCCTCAGATTGCGCAGGCCGGCAAGCAGAAACAAGGGCAAATTCGTGTAATTCTCGCCAGTG
The DNA here is from genome assembly GCA_030041435.1 of Acidobacteriaceae bacterium. GTDB lineage: Bacteria > Acidobacteriota > Terriglobia > Terriglobales > Acidobacteriaceae > Palsa-343. Next base: position 65,309 of record JASHNW010000043.1, on the reverse strand, counting down.
GCTGCGACAAACTCCCCGGCGCGGCGGGCATTTTTTGCACAACAGGCAAAAGGCTGCCCGATATGCACAAATATTTTGAAAATTTGGTTGCAAATGTAATTGCCTAAATTGGTTGCCTGTGTATTATCCCTTTAGACATTATTCTTTGAAAGACTCTGCCCAGAGCGCGAACGTCGACCAGCGGTGGACGCAGAGCGGCAGCCGGCCATGCTGGTGAACGAAGCAGCACCAAGGACCCGCACAGCAAATCCATCCTGAGCGAGGTTCGAGCTCGGTCTGAGGTGAAAACCTCGGACGATGCAAAAGTACGCGTACAGAGGTTGTCGAGCTGACGCGGGGCGCTCGCCCCTTCATGTTCAGACAAGCCCACCCGGCAAGGCAAGTTCGCGGTTCTGCCACAGCACGAGAGCGTGGGCGGAGCCTGACGCAAACCTCAGACATGCACGCGCCAGAAATCAAAATTTGAGGCAATTCATGAAGAAGGTGATTTTCACCGCAGCAATCGCAATGCTGATGACGGCACCCGCATTTGCAACGATCGTTGTTACCAGTCCGGGTAACGATGAGACCGTCGGCTCCAGCGTTCAATTTGTGGCCAGCGCCACGACGTCGTGCTCGAAAGGCGTGGCATCTATGGGCATTTACATCGACAACGCGCGGAAATATGCAGTCGACGGCGCCAGCCTCAATACCACGCTCACGCTGGGGGCAGGAACGCACACTGCTGTCGTGGAAGAGTGGGACGAATGCGGGGGCGCCTCGACAACAGAAAGAACGATCACGGTGAACACGCAGACAGGGGTTTATGTGAGCTCGCCGGCGAACAACAGCACGGTGAGCAACCCGGCGAGTTTTGTGGCGACGGCGACGACGAGCTGCGCGAAGGGCGTCTCGTCGATGGGGGTCTACGTGAACAACCAGCGCGTGTACCTGACGAGCGGAGCGAACGTGAACACGCAGCTGACGCTGGGCACAGGCACGCAGCACGCGGTAGTGCAAGAGTGGGACGGGTGCGGGGGGACATCGGCCGCGCCCCTTACAGTGAACGTGCAGGGAGGCAGCAACGTTCTCGGCGCCATTCAGGCGGCGACGGGGTGGAACCAGTGGGGCGAGATGCCTCCGACGATGGCCGTGTGCGACTCACCGTGCAGCGGCGTGAGCGTGTCGATGACAAAGCACATCACATCGCCTTCGACGACCGGCAACGCGACGCAATTCTGGATTGGCGGGACGAAGGCCTATTCCGCCGGGCTGTTCTCGAACCCGGTGATGGGTCAGGGATCGACGCTGCTGCCGGATACGGCGCACACGCTGATACCCACACTGCACAACTTCACTTACGACGCGTGGGTTTTTGTGACGAATGCGTCGATCACGCAGTCGCTGGAATTCGACGTGAACATGTACCTGAACAGCGTGGGCATGGAGTGGGGGACGCAGTGCGACCATCTGGACACCGGAGACTGGGACATATGGGACAACGTGGAAGCGAAATGGGTATCGACTGGGAATCCATGCAAACTGGTGAATAACGCATGGAACCATGTGACGATCACGGTGCAGAGGGAATCGAACAACGATTTGCTGTACCAGACGATCAGCCTGAACGGCACGACCTACACGATCGACAAAACGTATGCTCCGTTCGGGGTGCCAGCGGGGTGGTACGGGATGACGGTCAACTACCAGATGGACGGGAACTACAAGATGGACGGATACAGCACGTATGTGGACAACTTCAGCCTGACGTACTGGTAGAACGAGGCTGGTGCCGGCAGGGGCTGGCCTGGGGAGAAGATCAGAAGGCGACTGGACGGGCATCGGGCCCGTCCAGTCGCGTTTTGGGGCCGGAGACAAGATCGTGCCGAGGGAGCCGGGCGAGGACAGACCGGACAACTTCGGCTTTTGCCTCGGGCAGGGGCAGGGGCGGAATGACGACGATGCCGCCGACAAGGCTGCTGAGCGCGAGATAGGCATTGCGATTGAGGTGCAGGAACTCGATCGGATATTCCGGCTTACGTGCGCGAGCCTGCGCTGGGTCGGCATCGAGGATAAAGCTTATGTGAGGATGCACGACCAGGGGTATGAGAGCGCGCAGGCAGAGGCACACCGCGGGATTGCGCAAATTGAGATTGGCCAGCTCATCGTAGATGTAGCGATCGAAGATTACGATGTCGGCGCCGGAGCGACGGGCGCAGGCGGAGACGCGGCGCAGGGAGAGGGCGTCGAGGAGGTACATGCCGAGGCGCAGCAGAGTCATCAGCGGAGAGCGGACATTCTTGTCGCGGCGGTGGATGGGCGCCTGGGGGGTTCCGACGCCTTTATCGCCGCGGAAAATCCTGTGGCCAGTATCCTCGCGAAGGCGCTTGAGAGCGGCGACATCGTCCCAAAAGACGACGGTGCTGACGAGCAGGCCGGCATCGCGGAGGGTTGCGCAAAGATGGTCAATTTGTGTGCTTTTGCCGGCGCCATCGATCCCCGAAAAGCTGATGAGGATGGCCGGCCGGGACCCTGAATCCGAATCTGAACCCATAGTGTTCTCGATGAACCGAAGACAAAAATCAATGCGGCCTTGCGGGACTGGCCATGGAGGCAGCCGCGACGGTACCAATAGCGATGCCTGCCCCCACGAGCAGAGCAACGCGGATTGTGAAAATGCGAACGCGCCGCTGTTTGGCGGGAGCGATGGCGGCCCCGGCAGGCCGCGAGACGGCAACCCCAGCGGGCCGGATATCGGGCGCGGCGGCGGTGCCGACGGGCGCGGGTGTTTGCTGCGGAGCGGCCTGAGGCTGGCCGGCCGGGGTGCTCTGAGCAGCAGAATTATTCTGCGGAGCGGACTGCGCCTGGTCGACCTGAGGCAGCGGCGCTGAGGGCAGCGGAGTTGTCGCAGCCAGACCGAGCGGAGCGACCAGCAGCATGGCAAGGGAAGAGGCGATCGTCCGCTCGACCCAGGAAATTGAGATTCTCATTGCTTACCCCCGAACTTGCTTCTTACCGGGTCGTGGCGGCTCGAACAGCCGAGAACCGTCACGCTACGCTTTCTGCAGCCTTCTCGAGCTCGGCCGATGCAAACGAAGGCGGGGACGCAGCGGCGGAATGGTGACGATAACTCTGGATTGCTTCTGCTGTCGTGGCGTGGATCTCAAAGAGGCGACTGACGCCGGACAGATGCAGCGGCACGATGGCGTCTGGACTGACAGCAGCGAGTTTGACGTCACCGTTGCGCTTCATGGCCTCTTCCAGACAGGAAAGAATCAGGTGGATGGTTGCGCGATCCATGTGCAGGACTTTGGAGCAGTCGAGAACCAGACGGGGGCGCTCGGTCTCCACGTAACTCTGCAACTCGCGCAGGAAGTGCCGTTCCACAGCTGGGGTAACCCGTTCGGGCACTTCATGAACGGTTACGGCACGCATTTTAATAATCATTGCCAGGGGTCCCTTCCGTAGTGCGAATGACGTCATAACGTGCAAAAGCAATTGCCTTATCCTGGTGCAATCCGTCTTCCAAAGCCGGACGCGCCCAGGAGTTATCGAGGCCGAGGCGGGGGTTCACGCAGAGCTGTGCCAGCTCCGCGTGGGGATGGCGCGTGAGCTGGCGGAGCAGATTGCGGGCGTAGCGGGCCAGGGTGAGCGGATTGGTTCTGTACCAGCAGCAACGATTCATCTTCGGGGAGAGTCCGCAGAGAAGGCGAAGGCGGCGGACCTGGCCCTCAAGAATGGCGGCGACAAAGCGATGGTTGCCGTCGATGATGGTGAGAGGCTGGGATTCGTTGAGGCCGATGAGGACCACGGAGCCGGGCATGGAGTTCTCCTGAACCAGGCGGCGGCGAAGAGCTGCGATCTTGGCGACAAAGGGGCCGGGATTGTCCTTGCGGGCCTGCATGCGCTCGACGATTTCTGTGATGGCAAAACTGCCGCGGGCGACTTTTCGCCACTGGGCGCGGGGAAAGACGCGTATCTGGGCGAGGCCGGCATCGCGCAACTCTGCCTCGAACCATTCGGTACCGGGTGGAATCTCCTTCCACAGCGAGAGATGGCGCAGGAAGAGGAGAGCGCGGCGCCTGGCGTTCTCGTCGGGGTTGTCCAGATTCGGCTCCATGACCATCGGGCCCATCGACTCGCGGTAACTGCGGTAAGCGTCGTTCTCGAATTCCCCTCTGAGGAATTCGGCAATGACCTTGTCTTCTGTGATGCGGCGAAGGAGGCGGATGGATGGGGAACCGGCCTCGCCGGCGGAATCGGAATCACGCAGGGCCTGGCGCAGAAAGGGAGCTCCGACCAGCAGCAGCAGGACGAGCATGAGCACGAGCTGCACCACGATGACCTGATGCAGGGAGGAGTGGAAGCGGCAGATTCCGGCTACGACCACCGCACTAAAGGCGAGCTGCACCCAGCTGGTGTTCGCGATCCTGTAGGACATTTCGTAGGTGATGATGACGACGCTGAGGGAATAAATGACGGTGGTGATGGCAAACAGCGCGAACAGATAGGAGAGGCTGTAGGGTCCGGAAAGCGCGAATTTGGAACCGAAGAATGTCGTCCACACAGCGGCGGGCATGACGCGGAGGCCGAGAGAGAGGACGGAGCCTATACCGAGCACGAGCAGCAGGGAGGTGGTGAGGACGTTGACCTTTTTTCTCTCTTCGGCGCTGGTGCCGGCAACGAGCGGGAACATGCTGTAGACGACGGCGGAAGAGAGCGTGAAGATGACGCGGCCCACCATGGCAACGGCAGAATAGAGGCCGGCTTCAACGGCGGGGAGGTAGTGTTTGACGAGGACGATGCTGGCGTTGTTGATGAGGACCTGACCGGCAAAGAAGACAACGGCCTGAGAGAGCTCGCGGAATGCGGCGGCGAGACGAATGGGATTGGGAACGGGAGCGGCGAGGGTGGGCGCGATGGCGACCCAGGAGATGGCCATGGCTGCTGCGTTGGCGGCGATGACGCCGGTGACGCCGGTGCCGAGGAGGATCATGAAGAGCGATCCGAGGAGGCGAACGGCACCTTCGAGGACGAGATTGGCGGCAAAGCGGCGGAATCCGAATGCGCCCTGGACGTAGCCGCGCCGAGTACCGAGAGGGACGTAAAACGCGGCGCCGGCGGCGAGAAGATCGACGAGCAAGGGGGTGGGCAGGTTGAGGTAGGCGGTGATCTGGCCGCGAAAAACGCCGAGCAAGGCGGCGACGATGAGGCCGCAAATCCAGGAGTCGCGGTGCAGGGCGCGATATACGGCACTCTTTGCTTCTGCGGAAGGCTGCTGCGCGACGACTTTGGCGGCAACGATCTGAAAAGAGAGGGTAGCCGCCGAAATGAGGGTGAGGAGCGTGTATACGACGGTGGCGTGCCCGAAGCCCCTGGGACCGAGGAAGCGCGCGATGGCCACGTTGTAGGCGAGGTTGAGTCCGGTTGCCAGGCTCGAACCGGAAAGCAACACGACGCTTCCGGAAACAATGCGCGCCTGCAACGTTCTCGATTTTTCCGACGGACTTTTCGACACGTTCTTGAGTCTCCAGCGAAACCGAAGGAGAGCCCAGGCAGCTCCGCAGATCTTTGAAATCAGCCTGGCAGGCCGGAAATGGCTCAGAGCGCGGAAAGAAGACGGGTTCTCGACCGCAGCTACATTCTCCGATGCGGAAATATGTGTCAGGGGCTGCTCGGAATCGCAGTTGCAGGTGACAACCCGGAAGATTCGATGACGCTTCTAAAAGGTATCGTTATGATCGGACGCGCGAGCGCACTCCTGTTTTTTTTTCTGCTGGCGGCTCGCGCGTGCTCGGGGCCTGTGGAACTGAAGTACCGGGCAACGGGCAGTTCGCCGGAACTGCTGGCCGTGTACGAAGGCTGGTTCGGGGAACACAATCATATTTCGGTGGGATATACGTCACACGACCCGGATGTGATGCGCCGACAAATTGACGGAGCGAAGGCGATGGGACTCACGGCCTTCGTGGTGGACTGGTACGGGGACCGCGATGCGTATATCGACCAGAGCTATGCGCGGTTGCAGAAGCTGGCGGCGAAGGAAAACTTCCACATTGCCATGATGTACGAGGCGCCGGGACAGGAAGACGGAGCAACGGACGAGGCGATTGCCGATCTGACGATGTTCCACGATACGTACATGGCGGCAAATTCGCGGGGCAGCGAAGCGTACCTGACGTACGATGGGCGGCCGCTGATTTTCGTTTTTCCACATGGCCACGCGACGGACTGGGACAAAGTGCGTCAGGTGGTGAACCAGTGGAATCCGGCTCCCTTGCTGATCGACGAGAATTTGCCGGGTCAGAACGCAAAGGATTTCGACGGATTTTATCCCTGGATCAACCCCGGGCCGCAGGGTTGGGCGAACGACGGGAGCCACTGGGGCGAGCAGTATCTGAGCAATTTTTACCAGACGATGGGAACACAATACCCGGACAAGCTGATCGTGGGCGGGGCGTGGGCCGGGTTCGACGACAGCAAGGCGTCCTGGGGGCTGAACCGGCATATCTCCGCGCGGTGCGGGCAAACGCTCGAGGACACGTTCAACTTCTGGAAGAAGATTTATCCGGCGGGGCAGACGATTCCCTTTGTGCTGATTGAGACGTGGAACGATTACGAAGAGGGATCGGCGATCGAGCCGGGGCTGCCGAGCTGCGGCGGGCAGGCTCCGACGAGCCTGGTGGAGAGCGCAGCGGGACAGCAGCCGGGACGCGCAGGGGCGCAGTAAGCGCGGACTGGGGCTCTGCCCGGCGCATAAACGCAGCGCCGCCGCACCCACGCGATCGCTGCCAGGCGCAGTTCCGGTTCCCCTGATTTGCGATTGTGCGGGGACTGACTATTCCGGTGTGGCCTCAAAGACGCGGACTTTCCAGCGGACTTCGGCGGGAGTCATGACGACGACATAGCGCGTTTTGACGTGCTGCGTGGCCAGTACGCGATCGCGATCGAGCACCTGCTGGTCATATTCGACGTTATCGATCATCTGGATGGACAGACCGTCGGGAGAATAGAAGACGATTTGCAGCTTGTGGCTTTCATCCTGGTAATGGGTGTGAATGCCGAGCTTCGCTTGTTCGCCGATAGCGGAGGCCAGTTTGGTGCGTGCGGTTCCGACAAAATCGGGATCGAGCAGCGCGGCTTGGTTCTGGTCGAGGGCAGCACGGAACTTCTGCCAGGACTCGAGATAATCGCGCACGACGGCGGCGGCGGTCTGCTTCTCCAGCGGCCGCGAGCCCTGGAGATCGGGAGGCTGCACCTGGACTGAAGGCTGGTCTGCCAGCGCGCCTGTGGCAAAAAGCAACACGCAGCCGGCTGCGAGGATGCGCAGGCTCATCGTCCCCCTCCCCAGCGAATCTCATTTCCGGCCACTACGCCGCTGGCGACGGAGATGGTTGCGCCGGAGTAGGCCGGCATGTCGATCTGAGCGATGTCTTTCTTGATGGGGACGTCGGCTGTGGTCTGGGCGCCGTTGTAGTTTTCGGTGAAGGTCACGATTGTTCCGTCGGGGATGGGATTGCCGCTGCAGTCGCGCACCAGAGCGGTTTGCACGCGAAGCTTCGCACCATCGGGCTGGGCGCTGATGGTCAAGCCGCAAGGATCGCCGGGAACTTCGTCGATCACGCGCGTCGTCGCTATGCCTCCGGCCTGAGCGATGAACTTTGCCGATCCCTGTTTTGAGGCTGAATCGATCTCCGTCCAGGCCACGCCGTGGCTGGTCGTGATGGTGCGCGCCTGAGAGGGGCCGGAGGATCCGGACAGCTCAAAGGAAACCGGCATGGGGGTGACGATGAGATTGTGGTAGGCGTCGAAAACGTAGACCGCTCCGTTGATGCCGTTGTGCAGGCCCACCGGAACGCGGGAGGGTGTGGCGAGGAAGCTGAGGGTGTCCGGATGCGGCGCGGGCGTAACCTCCAGCTCGCCGGAGCTGCTCGACGAGCCTGCGACGATGATGGCGAGGTACTCGCCGGCGTTATAGAGATCGCCTGCGGCGATGGAGACGGGGTTTCCCAGCTGCACATCGCGGCGCAGCGCCTGATCGGGTCCCACGATATAGAGCACGGCCGGGCCGCTGCCGGAGGTGGGAACGGAAAAGGCGCTGCCCGCGGTTACAGTTTGCGGAAGGGTCATGTTGGCGTCCTGCGCGGAGGTGACCGACGCCAAAGCCAGCGCACATGCAGCCAAAAGCGATGCACGCGAAGCTGTCACAGCGAATTCCCCGAGCTGTACGTGGCTACGATAGTGCGCTCGCTGCTGATTTGCTTGGCCAGATCTTCGGGGACCTGGACGCTGAAGTCCACGGGCGTCTGCGGGGGAAGGGCGCGGTCGACATACTGGCCGGCGACCCATACCAGCTGGCCGTTCTTGTCGTAGAAGGTGCTGAGGACATGGGCGATGTTGACGGTTTGCCCGCTCTGATTGGAGAGCTGACCGGTGAGCGACGCTTCGGGATCGAGATTGTATTTCTGGTTCTCGATCTCGACCACGGGATCGGCAGACGCGGAAACGAGCACGGAGATCGGACCCATGCGGATGCTGCCTACCTGAGACAGGTCCACGTTGGGAAAGCGGATGAGGAAGGGCGTGACCTGTTTGGGCAGAAGGGTGTGCGAGATCATGTCGAAGGCGCCCTCGCTGGCGATCGGCGAACCGCTTTTGGAAAGAAGCGTGGCGCGGACTCCCACGAAAGCGGGGACAATGTCCTCATTGAGAAGCTCGCCCATCACGACGACGCCCTCAGCCCTATTCACAGGGCGCATATCGACGATACGGATGCGCGGGGCCTGCACGTCCTGGGCTCCCCAGTCATCGCCGGCGCCGCTGTAGATCACATCCCAGCGCAGGTAATTGACGGGGATCACCTGCGGAGGCACATGGGGTGCTTTCACCAGAGGCCAGTCCACGGCCCAGCGATCGCCGTTGCGGACAACGTGCAGATCGCGGGTCGTCTCGTAGGGACCGACGACGGTGGACCAGTGGAGCTTCAGCAGCATTTCGGCATCGTCCGCGGACTCATGCAGGGGCTGGGTTTCGAAGTCTTCGAGCGTGGCAAAGGTGCGCAGGCTGAGCGTGTTTCCCGTCAGGTCCTGGACGAATTCGGGTTCAGTGAATTCGGCTCGGTTAGCGAGGCTGCCGTATGCGTCGCCAAAGGAGCGCTGGCGAATCTGGACGGCAAGGTTTTCGACAGCATCCTGCGGCGTGGAAGAAGCCCGGGTGAGGCTTTTGCCGCCGGCGTAATAGACGGCGGTAGGAATGGGCGAGAGCGTGCCGATGACCAGCAGTCCGATGGTGGCGATGAAGAGAACGACAGCGAGGAGTATTCCTTTCACGAGACGAGCCTCCCCGAAAGCGGCGTTTCCTGGGTTATGGGCGTGACCGTTGCTTCGTCCTCGCGCCAGGCGCGGCGCCGCTTGTCCGGGATGAGCACGACGAGGATGGCGAGGATGCTGCTGCCGAAAGGCAGCGTGCCCCACAGATAACCCTCCCATGGCGGGGGCATTTGCGAGGTGTTCATGGGAGTGGCGGGAGGCACGCCGTCTTTGGCCCAGATGGTGATGGTGTTGTCGTCGAGGTTGTCGACGTGGCGCCAGCCGGCGAAGACCAGCAGCGGCTCGTAATAGGGATCGCGGACGATGGCCCACTTGAGGCCGTAGCGATCGGCGTGGCGGAGCATGGCGCGCAGAGACTCGAGGCCACCGGTTCCAAAATATTTGGCGTCGGTGAGCGCGCCGCCGCCGTACTTGGTGAGCTCGGGCAACATGCGCGAGGAGTTCGATTCGCCATCGACGCTGGTGGCGTCGGTGAGGACGGCCAGGCGCGAGAGCTTGTTGCCGAAGCCGAGAGTGACGTAGCGGTAGTTGTCGTGACCGTCGCGATTGAGCCACTGGGCGACGGGCGCGACATTGAAGTCTTCCGCGTCGGCCGGTTTGTAGTGGGACCATGAGGCGGCCATGGCGCAGGTAAAGGCGGCCAGCACAGCGACGGGAACGGCAGCCTTGAGGCGGAATCGCGCGACCAGGCCGGCAACCAGCGCGCCGAGGATGGGCAAAGCAAGCAGCGTTGCCCAGTAGCTGAAGCGCTCGAAGGTCAGCACGTCAAAGGCGCGGCGCAGCAGCCAAAGACCGATGGGCGTGGTGCCGCCAAGGCCGATCATGAAGCACAGCCAGAAGCCAAGCATGAGCGGACGGAGGCGGGCGACGCGGGATCCGCGCACGATGATGAACGGCAGCGCGAGGATCAGAGCTCCGTAGGGAACGAGGAAGTAGTTGATGCCCCACTGCGGGCTGAGGATGTAGTTGGCGCGGCTGGGGTGGGGGATGGGGGTCTGGGTGATGGGATAGCGGAAGAGGCCGATCCAGAAGGGGAGAAGGACTACTGCGATGGCGGCGGCGGTGAGGATAACGATGGCGACGGTGCGCGCCGCGAAGCCCGAGCCGGAGGTCTCATCGGACTCCTCACGGTCGATCCAGGCAAGAGCGAGAACGGGGAGCGCGAAGAACATCGATGCAAAGATGATGGTGGCGTGGTGCACTGCGGCGGTTGCTGCAAACAGCACCGTTGCCTTGAGCAGGGAACGCCCTTTGCCGTAGCGGAGCCAATCGTAGAGGTAGGGCAAGGCGTTGAGGAGAATGGGAGCAGAGCAGGTGGTGGCGAGCTGGCCCGCGGAATAGACGAGGAAACTTTCCGATCCCGCGAGAACGGCGGCCAGCGCGGCGATGGAGGCTGCGCGCGGGCTGACCCACAAGAGGGCGAAGCGGTAAACGCCTACGGCGAGCAGCAAAATGGCGGCAAACTGCACGGCCATGTAAGCCATGTTCAGGCCGAGAACCCGCGAGACGACCGCGACCCACTGCTGCGCGAGCGGCGGGTAGGTGGTTTGGGAGAAGCCAGCGAACCACTTGACGTTCCACGGATTGAACCAGTGGTGGACGTAATGCGACGCGAAGAAAATGTGGAAGTTGGTGTCGTAGGACTTGAGCGGCAACTGCATCAGCAGCAGGGGCAGGTGGATGGCGACCGCAACCATGAGAATGAAGCTCATGGGTATGGGGCGCGGCGATGCGGCGGCGGTTTCAGATCTTTGCAAGTGACGCCTCTTGAAGTCAGCTTGGATTCGGGACAGCCAAGGGCAGTTGCCTGTTTGCGGACAGCGTTGAGGGTATGGAACGACGCGGTGAAGCTGCGAACCGGCGCAGCCAACGTTCCCGGCGCCGATGGAATCCAACGGCCTTAAGTCGCAATGGACGTTGGTGACCCGTTTGATTGCCAGACCTGAGTGCCTGAAAATTGCGTGCGCGATCCTGTTCGCCGCGTTTGCATTTCCTGCTCATCCGCAGACCTACAAGGTAGGATCTGACGCTACAGCGAAACCCGAGGCCCAATCCGGCCAGACGCAGGGAGCCGGGCAGCAGCTGGGCTGGGGTTCGAATATTCAGAACGCCCGACTGGCGCGCGCGGCGGAGCTCGCGCTGCAGCGCGGCGACCATGCCCTTGCGCGCGAATATGCGGCGCGGGCAGCGCAGTCCGCTCCGAACGACGCGCAGCTGTGGTTTTTGCTGGGGTATGCGGCGCGGCTGGACGGGAAATACGGGCAATCGGCGGACGCGTACCGGCAGGGGCTTCGCTTGCAGCCTGCGTCGCTGAACGGCTTATCGGGACTGGCACAGACTTACAGCATGACGGGACAGAGCAACGAAGCGGAGCGGCTCCTGAAGCAGGTGCTGGCATCGGATCCGAATCAGACGGATGACCTGCTGTTGCTGGCCAATCTGCAGATGCGATCGGGTGACTACACGGATGCGCTCGATCCGCTGAGCAAGGCGGAACACGTTGCACCGGGAGCGAGACAGGAGCTGCTGCTGGCAATCTCGTACGAGCATCTCAAGCAGATGGACCAGGCGAATCACTATCTGCAGCTGGCGAAAACGCGCGCACCGAATAATCCCGACGTGGAGCGATCGCTGGCCGGTTATTACCGGGATACGGGAGACGATGGGAAGGCGATCGAGGAGCTGAAGGCGATCCGCAACCCTGCACCCGACGTGGTGGCCGAACTCGCTTACACCTACAGCCTGAACGGCGACCTGAAGCAGGCGGCGGATACGTATGCGCATGCGGCTGACGCGATGCCGCGCGATGTGGGGCTGCAGCTTTCGGCGGCGCAGGCTCAGGTGGCCGCGAACGCCATCGACCAGGCGAACCCATTTCTGGAGCGCGCCGCGAAACTCGATCCTAACTATTACCGTCTGCACGCAATCCGCGCAGAGATAGCGCAGACGCAGGATCACGACGAAGACGCGGTGCGGGAGTACAGCGAAGCCGTGGCCAATCTGCCGGCGGCGCCGGTGGAAGGGCCACTGTACGGGATCCAGCTGCACATGGATCTGCAGGCGCTGTACGAGAACCTGAGCGAGTCCGACCTGGCACAAAAACAGCTGCAGATTGCGCGCGCGCAGATTGGCGGGCTGAACGAGCAGGGAAGCGATCGGGCGGCATTCCTTCGCCTTCGCGCCCAGATCGAAATGAACTCCGGGGAAGAGGACGCCGCTCTGAACGACATGAACGCGTCGCTGGCCCTGAATGCGCACGACCCCAACAGCCTGCAACTGGACGGCGACGTGCTGATGAAGCTGGGGCGGACCAACGACGCGATCGCCATCTACGGGAAGATTCTGGCGACGGATCCGCGCAACCGCTACGCGCTGACTTCGATGGGATATGCGTCGCGCGCGGCGGGCGACGACCAGGATGCGGAGAAATATTTCGAGGCGCTGTTGCGGGATTATCCATCGCTGTACGTACCGTATCTTGCTCTGGGCGACATCTATACCGCCGGACACGAATACAAAAAGGCACAGGTTTATTACGAAAGGGGCTACGCGGTGGCCCCGAAGAATGCGCTGATCGTGGCGGGTGGGATGAACGCGGCGATCGAGGGCCATGACCTTACGCTGGCGGATACGTGGCTGCATCGCGTGAGCGACAACATGGAGACGACTCCGCTGCTGCTGGCACAGGAGGAGCGATATTTCTACTTCAAGGGAGATACGCAGCGATCTGCACAGCTGGGCGAAGAAGCGATCAAAGATCTGCCACGAGACCGCGATGTTGTGGTCTATCTCGGCTACGACCTGCTGAACGAGGAGAAATACGGAGAACTGAGCGATTTGACGAAGAAGTACATGAATATTCTCGCGAAGGAGCCGGACATTCCGCTGCTGGCGGGGTACGTGTACAAGCACGATGGCGAGCAGGAGCAGGCGGAGCAGGCGTTTACGGAAGCGCTGAATCGCGATCCGACGGTCGCGACGGCGTATGTGAACCGCGGCTTCGTGCGCAACGATTTGCGCGACCCCGCTGAGGCGGCCAGCGACTTCGAGCAGGCGATCGAGCGCGAGCCCAAAAACGGACAGGCCCATCTGGGGCTTGCCTTTTCTGATCTGGCGCTGAATCGCAACGATGAAGCGGTGAGGCAGTCGCAGCTGTCGGAGGATGAGCTGGGCGACTCGAAGCTGTACCACACCATCCGGGCGACGGCCTACGGGCGCGAGGGGCTGCTGACCAAAGCCGGCACGGAATATAAGGCCGCGCTGAAGTTCACCCCGGACGACGGGACGCTCTACATGGGTCTGGGCAACGTGTATTTTGCGGAGCGGCGGTATCACGACGCCGTGGCGCAACTGGATACGGCAGAGAAGTATCTGCCGGACAACGCGGCGATTTATGCTTTGGCGGCACGCGCCTATGCGGGTCTGGACGACCGGCAGCAGACTATGCGCAATGTGCAGCTTGCGGAGGAATATGCCAGCAGAATGCCGGCGACGGAGGATGACCCCTCCACCGGTGCGGGCTCGCCGATCAGCGACATCTACATTTCCACGGGCGAGGCGCTCAGCACACTCGGCGACCAGAATGGGGCCATGGAGCGATTCAGCAGGGCGCTGGTGGTGCCGCATGCGAACCGGGTGGGTGTGCGGCTGGCGGTTGCGCAGCTAATGGCGCAGCAGGGTCACGATGCCGATGCGCAGCGGCAGATCGCGCTGGCGCAGATGGAAGCGGATGCGCACATGACGCCTCCCATCAGCGGGGAGCAGTACATCGCGGCGGCCAGCGTGCTCGAGCAGATGCACGAATATCAGCTATCGGAAACCTATCTGGAGCGGGCGAAGGCGGCAGGCGCTTCGGATATCGAGGTGCGGGTGAGCCTGGCGAACGACTATCTGGCACTGGGAGATACGACGCGCGCGGCGGCTGAGCTGGCGGCGGTGAGCCAGAGCGACGGGAGCCGTCAGGACTACCAGTATCTGCTGGCCGAAGCCAATGTCTACGAGCAGGAACACCGCGGCACGCAGGCACTCTCGGCGTTTGCCCAGGCGGCCAGCGCGACGGGCGAAGACCAGACGGCGGAGCAGGCGATGCTGAATGCGGGCGCCAGCGAGGGGTACGAAATCACTCCTCAGCTGAGCGTGCTGTCGAACCTGCTGGTGCACTCGATCTTCGAGGACAGCACGGTGTACGTTCTGGACTCCAAGCTGTTCAGCTCGACCGGACCGGTGCCGCCGAGCGACGCAGCGCAGCTGCCGCCGCCGCGCTCGTCGATCGAGACCAACTGGACCACCGCTTACCATCTGCATCTGGGAATGCTGCCGAACGCGGGGGGATTTTTCGAGCTGCGGAATGCGCGCGGACAGATATCGGTGCCGGCGCTGCATTCCATTGTGAACCGCGACACCACAGATACGTCGTTCAACTTCGGCGTGGCTCCGTCGATACGAGTGGGCTCGAACGTGGTGACGGTGAACAGCGGGGTGCAGGAAACGATCCGGCGCGACTCGTTGTCGCCGGTGCAGATGGATCAGAATCTGTTCCGGGTTTTCACTTATGTGACAACGAGTTCCTTCTGCAACGCGGTATCCGCCGATGGTTACTTCATCCGGGAGTCGGGTCCGTTCACAGAAGCCCCCATCTCGTCGCAGACACTAACGGGAGCATTCGACTTCCGCGTGGGCGCGCCGTGGGGAAGGACGGCTCTGGTGACGGGATGGGGACGGACCGATCAGCAATTCCCTTCGCAGGTGCTGGGGTTCAGCGAAAACTACTTCACGTCGTCGTACATCGGGCTTTCGAGGAGGTTCTCGACGCATCTGAATGTGCAGGCGATCGCGGAAGACCTGCGGTCGTGGCGGATCGTGCCGTTCTCACCGCTGCATTCGGCGATTTCGCAGGCGCTGCGGCCGGCGGCGACGCTTGAATATTCTCCGAGCCGCAACTGGGCAATTGAGGCAACGAGCGCTTATGACGACACGAGGGGGTTCCACATTTACGACATGACCGAGAACGGGCTTTCGGTTTCTTACATGCGACCCCTGGGGCGCACGTACAACGAGGAAACGGGAGAGGTCCACCTGAAGTTTCCCATTCGGTTTTCGGGAGGGATTCAGGAAGAGACGTTTCCCAACTTCACGCATGGGGCAAACCAGCAGTTTCGCCCCTATGTGAGCATCAACTTATTTTGAGGCGAGGGCTGATGAAGATCTGCTTCGTGGCGGCATTTCCTCCCAGCAAGAGACAGCTGAATGAGTACTCGTTCCACATTGCGCGCGAAATCCAGCGGCATAAGGACGTTGAGCTGATCGTGCTGGCGGACGAACTGCCGGAGGGCGAGGGTCGAGAAGACGAAAGCGGCGAGTCGACGCATCGGCAGGGTGGCGAGGAACTGCCGGATTTCCATGTGATCCGGTGCTGGAGATTCGGAAGTTTGGGAACGCCGGTACGGCTGCTGAAGACGATTCGGCGGCTGCAACCGGATGTGGTGTGGTTCAACCTGGTATTTTCCAGCTTCGGGACGCCTGAAAATCCATTCGCAGCCTTCGCCGGCTTGTCGGCGCCGGCGCTGACGCGAGCGGCCGGATTCTATACGCACATAACGCTGCACCACATTGTGGAACACGTGGACCTGGGTAAGTCGGGAGTGCGGCGGGAGAAGGTTTACCGGATAGGCACAGACGTGGCGACGTGGGCGCTGCTGAAGGCGGATTCGGTGTCGGTGCTGCTGTCGAATTACCGCAGAACGCTGATGCGGAAATACTCCGCGGAAAATATTTTGGTGGGGACGCACGGAACGTTCACGACGATTTCGCGGCCGCCTGATTTCAGCCAGCGGTGCAATCCGGATCTGCGCATTCTCGCATTCGGACACTGGGGGACGTATAAGCGGCTGGAGACGCTGATGGAGGCGTTTCCGTCGGTTCTGCAGCAGGTGCCGAATGCGCAGCTGATTGTGGGAGGCGGCAATCATCCGATGGCGCCGGGATACTGGGAGTCGGTTCGAGATGCGCAGCCGGCGCATCTGCCCATCAGGTTCCTGGGTTATGTGCCGAACAAGGATGTTGCGGAGTTGTTCCGCACCAGTGCGCTGCTGGTGATGCCCTACGATTCGTCGACCGGATCCAGCGGTCCGGCTCATCAGGCGTGCGAACACGGCGTACCCATCGTGTGCGCCGACATTCCGGATTTTCGCTGCATGGCGGTGGACGACGATATGGCCATCAGCTTTTACAAGACGGGCAACGCTGCGGACCTGGCCGAGAAGCTGGTGGCGATCCTGCAGTCACCGGGACTGCAGCGGCAGATGTCGCAGCACAACTACGAAGCCGGCATCCAGATGACGATGGCAACGGTTGTGCGCAGCTATCTGCGCTGGTTCGAACTGCGCCAATGCAAGCGGACGATCGACAAGGCGCGGAGGGGCCGGCGGCGGCAGTGGATGCGCGCCTGGGCGACACGTCTGGGCAGGTCTCCCGGCGACTGGTCGGTGGATGTGGATCTGCTGCCGAAGAGCGAGGCAAGCGACGGATCGCTGGAGACGTTGGAGGCGCCGAGGGCGGAGCCGACCGGTAAGGCTCGTGGAGCGATCAACTCTGCGGAAAGCGATGGTTACGCCGACGCAGGCTAGAGAACCAGGATGCCGAGGATCGCACGGTACAACTCTCTATCCCGATTTAGGCGTCCAAGCGTGCGACTGTCATCGAGCCGCTCGCAAGCAAGCGAGTGACACTCGGCAGGAGAAGACGGTGGCAACATTGCGCGCTTCCAGGCTCCTCTTCCGCGAAATAACGGCGGCAGCAATTGTTTTTGGCTGGGCGTCCCTCCTGCTTGTGAGCGGATGCGGGATGATCTCCGGCGACACTCCGGTGTCGGCTCCGACGGTGACGATCAACGCAAGCCCAGCGACGGTCGCGGCGGGCGCGTCGGTGACGCTGACGGTGAATGCAGCGCATGCGAGCAGCGTTACGGTGACGGGGTCCGACGGCAGCAGCTACAGTTTCTCGGCCAACGGAGGCTTGCAGACAGTCACACCCAGCGCAACGACCACGTACACGGCGACGGCGACCGGCGCAGGTGGGAAGGCTACTGCGACTGCTACGGTTACCGTCAGCGGTTCAGCAGCGCCGACCGTGACTGTTACCGCAAATCCGACGTCGATCGCCGCGGGCGCGTCTTCAGTTCTGACCGTTACCGCGACCAATGCGACCCAGGTGACGGTGACGGGAAGCGACGGGAGCAGTTACACGATGCAGCCGAACGGCGGAACACAAACGGTGACTCCCCCGGCGACCACGACCTATACGGCAACGGCCACCGGCGCGGGAGGCAGCGCCACGGCCACGGCGACGGTGACGGTAGGGAGCACAGCTACGGCACCAACCGTCAGCATCACGGCAAACCCCACGTCGATCACATCCGGGAATTCGTCTACGCTGACGGTGACCGCGACCAACGCGACCACGGTAACGGTGGCGGGCAGCGACGGCAGCAGCTACAGCCTGCAGGCGACGGGCGGAACACAGAGCGTGAGCCCGACGTCGACGACTACTTACACGGCAACGGCCACGGGGCCGGGAGGGTCGGTCACAGCATCGGTGACAGTGACTGTGGGCGCTGCGGGGCTGACCTCGATCGACCACATAGTCTTCATGCTGCAGGAGAACCACACCTTCGACAACTACTTTGGGATGCTGAATCCGTACCGCCAGGCGAACGGCTGGACTGTGGGCGCCGACGGGAAGACCTATGCGGTGGACGGCATCGACGACAAACTAAACACGATCAGCAACGAGGACGACGAAGGCACCAGTTTTCCGCTCTTCAAATTCACCAGCACCTGCATCGACGATGAAACCTCGTCGTGGCTGGAAAGTTACGGCCAGGTGAGCCGATACGATTTCAGCACCACGCGCCCGATTCTGATGGATGGCTTTGTGCACACGGCTGAGAATTACGCCAAAGACTGCGCCAGCTCCGGCACATGTTCCGGCGACTTCACAGATATGACCGGCCAGCGCGCCATGGGTTACTACGATCAGGGATTCCTGAACTACTACTACTACATGGCGTCGCAGTTTGCGGTTTCGGACCGCTGGTTCTCGCCGGTGTCGAGCAAGAGCATTCCGAATCGCATCGCGACCTTTACGGGAGGCACGACGCAGGGTCTGGTGTTCGATCCGGGCGCCGACGACAATCTCCCGCAGCTCGACATCCCGACGATCTTCCAGGAGCTCGATGCGGCGAATGTGTCGTGGAAGATCTATTACACCGTTACCCAGGGAGACTGCCTGGACGAAGACGATTGCAGCGGCGGCTCGAACGCCAAATTTCCCGCGACTGACTTCGATTACTTTACTTACTCCGTGCAGTATCTCTATGAGAACCCGTCCGGCGCTGCCTGCAAGGCTCCCACTCAGCCGTCGAGTGTGGTCGGGGATACGACGAACTCCTTCTGCATCGATCCGAATCACATCGCGCCGCTGTCGCAGTACTATACAGATCTGACGAACGGCACGCTGCCGAGCTTCGTCTTTATTGAAGCGGGTTACGGCAACAATGACGAGCATCCTGGCTCAGGACAGTCAATATTGGCGGGGCAGGCAGAAGTGGCGCAAATCGTGAATGCGCTGATGTCGAGTTCGGAGTGGAAAGATTCGGTGTTCTTCCTCTCCTACGACGAAGGAGGAGGCCCGTACGATCATGTGCCGCCGGTGCCCGACCATTCGAATGCCAACACGGATGCGATGGTCGGCAGCGAGTCCGTGTCCAGCATCCCGGACATCTCAACGATCGCGGTGAACGCGGACAGTTACAACCCCTGCCTGCCGCCGAACGGCACGCCGACGCTGCACTGCGACCTGAGGCCGGAGGATCCGGGAGCGAATTCGAGCGACGCCCCGGCCGTCGACGGCTTCAGCGCGCAGCTGGGATTCCGGCTGCCGAACATCGTTATTTCGCCGTTTACGCGAGAGCACTATGTCTCGCACATTCCGATGGATCACACGGCGGTGATCAAGTTCGTGGAGAACCGCTTCATCGGGTCGAGCACGCATTTGACGGCTCGCGACGCGGCACAACCCAACCTGCTCGACTTCTTCGATTTCACGAACGTGCCGTGGGCAACGCCACCAACGCCGCCTACGCCGGTCTCGGCGAGCTCGCTGGGCTACGATCCGTGTACTCCCACGAGCTTTGCGCCATGAGGCCGGCCGGGAGCGTGGAGCGCGGCTATGCGCCCGCGGCGTGCGGTTGTTCCTGCGCGGCGGAGACGACTTCATAAGGCCGCATCATGTCGTTGTCTTCATGCTCCAGCATGTGGCAGTGATAGACATAGCGGCCGGTGTAGCCTTCGAAACGAACCAGAATGGTGAGGACGTCCGCGGGGTTGACGACGGCTGTGTCTTTCCATCCGGATTCACTGGGCGCAGGAGGACGGGGGGCTCCGACGAATTGCAGCCTGCCCTGGACGAAGGCGCCGGTGTCGAATCCCCGGCGCTCCAGGATCTGAAACTGAACCAGGTGCACATGCATGGGGTGGGCATCGTCGGTCATATTGATGAACCGCCATTTTTCGAGCGAGTCCAGCCTGGGCAGCTCGGTCAGAGGATCGTCGTAGTCCTTGTTGTTGATGCGCACGCCCAGGGACTTGCCCTGCGCGTCCATGCGCTCAGTCAGAACGAAGTCGCGCGTGGCGACGGATTGCGAGGGATCGAAGCGCGGGACAGAAACGGGAGACGGCAGGCTGAAAGACTTGCCCATGCGGGAGAGCGGCAGCGTAACCCGAAACTGCATGAGCTCGCTGAGCGGAGGATGCTGCTGGACGAGCATGGCCCATCCCGGATATGGTGACGATGCATTGTTGGAGAGGGTTACGATTTTGCCTTCGAGCGCGGAGAAGTCCACGAGGAGGTCGGCGCGTTCCGCCGGACCGAGCAGAAGCCTGTCGATCTCTGCCGGGCTCGCCAGCAATCCGCCGTCGCTGCCGATCTGATGGAAGGTCACGATCGACGGAATGTCGGTTGGCCGCTGCGCCAGGTTCAGATAGAGGCTGAAGAAGCGCGAATTTGCGCCATTGAGAACGCGCAGCCGGTAACGGCGCGGTTCCACTTCCAGGAAGGGATAGATTGCTCCGTTGACGACGGGGAGTTCCCCGAAGAACTCCGGGGCCCAAACCCCCTGCGGCGCCGTTGTCCCGTCTTCGTTGGTGGGCGCGTAGAGAAGCCGGCCCTCGGAATCGAGCGTTCGATCCTGCAGCAGCAGGGGAATCTCGTATGGGCCGGAGGGCAGGTTCATGTCCAGTTCCTGCTCATCGCGCAACAGGTAAAAGCCGGAAAGGCCGGCGTAGACATTGAGGCGGGTAATGCCGAGGGCGTGGTCGTGATACCAGAGGGTCGCAGCCTGCTGCTGGTTTGGATAGCGGTAGAGCGAGGATTGCCCCGGCGTGAACCACTTTTCCGGCAGGCCGTCGCTATCCGATGGGGTGCGCGAACCGTGCAGATGGGGAACGGTCCTTACCTGGGGCGCAGGGGGCATGGCGCCGTGGATATTCGGATCGATGGGGAAAATATGTCGCAGCGGCAGATCGTTTTTCCACTCTACTTCGACCGGCGTGCCCCGGCGCGCCTCGAGGACCGGACCAGGATACTGCCCCTCATAGCCCCACAGCCTGGTGGGCGGGAGCTGCGCGTGCAGTTGCTTCTCGAATTCCACCATGCGGACGCGATAACGGACGGTCTTGCCGCGCGTTTCGATGGGCGGCAAGGGGCGGAGAATCGGGAGCGGGTCGACGTAACGCTCGATGGTCGCGGGTGTACGCCAGTGGCTGGGGGCCAGGGAGCCCCATGCCCTGGGCGGGGCGAGGGCCAGCGACGGCGCGGAGGCTGCAATGAGTTTAAGAAAATCCCGCCGGTTGCCTGCTCCCATTCATTCCATCGTAATCTCGCTGACCAGATACTTCGTTCCATCGTAGTTTGCGGTGACTTTCACCGCTGAGCCTTCGTGCAGCTGAGGAGTAACGGGAAACAGCGACGCGTTAAAGAAGAAGCGATAGCTCTGGTTGTCGGCGGGGTCAACGATTTCGAGCAGTTCAGCGTGTTCATCGAGAACGGAGATATTGCCTGTAAAGACAAAGGTGGAACCGGAGGTTGCGACAACGTCGATGTGCGTGGCAACCCCTTGCCCGTTGCGACCGGGCTGGAATTTCACATCGACGAGGGAGCCGCGAGTCAGGTCGCCGAGGCCACCCGGCCCGCTGGAGAATGACTTTTGGCCGACGCGCACGATGGGCGTGCCCGGAGGCACGAGCAGGCGAATGGATTCGCGGGTGAGCGCAGCATTCAGGGTGAGACGGCCGGTACCGGGATCGAAGCTGAGCACCTGCCCCTGGCATTCGCCCTGGGGCAGCCGCGACAGCATATGAATGCGAAGGGCGAAGACGCGGTCGCCGTCGAGCGTGGTCTCAATGGAAGCGTGCTCGTCGGGGCGGAGGTCGAGCACGGAGATCCTGCTGCCGTCGCGATACACCTGAGTGCGTACGTCGAAGAAGATCTTCATGGTCTGGCTTCCCCCGAAGACCTTGAGAGTCAACTGGTCGAGCACCGGATTCACATTGCGGATCTGGCCGCCGATGACAGTGCTTTTGCCGGCAGGCGGGGCGGGAAGAGCCGCAGAGGCGGGAGCGACAGCGGGCGCTGGGATCGCGTCTTCATCGGGCAAATGGGCCGGGAGGGACGACTGGGCCATGGCCATGCTGCTGACCATGACGACCGCGAATAGACGAATCATTCCGTACACACCTTGTCCTGGGACATTGACGGCAACTGCTTGGATGACGCATGGCGGCTCACGGTGGCCTTCGCGAAAGGCGATAAGGAAAAGGCAACAGGAGAGGCGCGGCAACACATCCGGAAAATTCGCATCCAACGCGGTATACCCGAACAGCCCTCTCGCGCAGGGCGGATGGAGAGGGCGACTCAGGCGACTATGCACCTTCGGCTCCGATTGATTCCAGTACTTGGGTTCGCCGCCCTGATGGGTGCTCCGGCTGTGCGGGCCGCGGACCTGCGCATCACGATTCCGCGCCGCAGCGAGTTGACGCCGGTGCAGCGGCTGAACCGCGACGGGGTGGAGGCGGTCAGGAAGCATCAGTACGACACCGCGGAAGCGCTCTTCTACAAGGCCTATCTCTTCGATCCGTCGGATCCGTTTACGCTGAATAACCTGGGTTACGTATCAGAGCTGCAGGGGCAGCTGGAGCGCGCGCAGACCTTCTACAAGCTTGCGTCGGAGCAGGGTTGCGGCGCCATCATCGATATGAGCGACGAGAAGGACCTGAAGGGAAAGCCCATGTCGTACGCGCTCGACACGCTCAAGAATCTGCCGACGCGAGTGAATCGCCTGAACATCGAGGGGCTGGAGCTGCTGTCGGAAGACCGGGGCTTCGCGGCTGAGCCGGTGCTGGAGCAGGCGCTGAAACTGGATCCGGGCAATGCCTTCACGCTCAACAATCTGGGAGCCGCGAACGAAACGGTGGGAGATTATGAAGAAGCTCTGCGGTACTACGACGAAGCGGCGAGGACGGGATCGACGGCCGCGGTTGTGGTTACGCTGCAGCGAGCAGCACGCGGCAAGCCGGTGAGCCAGGTGGCTGCGCAGAGCGCGCAGGATTTGCGCCGGAGAATGCGCAACATGGACATGAGCCGCGAGCGGGCCACGATGCTGGAGCTGCGCGGAGTGTACGAAGTGAACCGGAACGAATGGGATGCCGCGAAGCGGGACTTCCTGGACGCCTACAGGATCGATCCGTACAGCGCCTTTACCCTAAACGATCTTGGGTACGTGGCGGAGAAGGACGGAGACCTGGAGACAGCGCAATTCTTCTACGCGAGAGCGCGGAATGCCAGCGATGCCGGGGCGCGCGTGGGTCTTGCGACGCAGTCGATTGCCGAGGGCCAGCGGCTGGCCACGGTTGCCCGCGGCAGCACGGAGAAGGTGAACGGAGAACTGGAGACCTACAGCGAGCAGCGCCGCAGCGAAACGGGACCGGTGGAACTGACTCCGAGATATGGCTCACTGGTTCCTGAATCGACTGCGCCGAACACTTCCACGCAGCAGCCACAGCATTAAGGCCGGGGGGACATTGTTTCATTATGGCGAACAACTCCGCAGCTAACATCTCGAGCCAGTGGATGACGATGCTCTCGCAGGTGCTGCTGTCCGCGGACAGCAGCGATCCAGGGTCGCGGACTGCGGACGAGCTGCTGAACCTCGATCGAGAGGAATTCGACGGTCTGGCAGCGCTGGCTCAGGCCAACCACGTGATCGTGCGCGGACTGGCGGTTGTCCACAATATCTACGTGGAAGCCGGAGATACGGTGCGCGCGGAGTGGACCGCGGCGGCGCTGGCGGCAGAGCGCAAGCGGATTGCCACGGCGGTCGAGTTCCTGGGAACTATTTGCGCAGCCATCGAGCAGAAAGGCCTGGACGTCACGGTGATCAAATCGCTCGATCACTGGCCGGATATGGGGAGCGACATCGATCTGTATACGAGTTCTCCCGCTAAGGCGGTGAGCGATGTGATGCGACGCGAGTTTGGCGCGCAGATTGCTGCCCGTAGCTGGGGGGACCGGCTGGCGTGCAAATGGAATTTCAACCTGCCGGGACTGGCGGAGCCGGTGGAAGTCCACATCGGGCGGCTGGGACAGACCGGCGAGCAGGTGGTGCTGGCCTCGCGATTGCCGGGGCGGTCACGCAGGGCGATCATCGCGGGCCGGGCGTTCCACGTGGCGGCTGTTTCGGACCGGCTGATGATCTCTACGCTGCAGCGCATGTATCGCCATTTCTATTTCCGCCTGTGCGACATCGTCGATTCGGCGGCGCTGGCGCTGTCGGGAGCGATCGACTACGAGGAGCTGCGGTTCTCGGCCCAGGAAGCCGGGATCTGGGAAGGGGTGGCGACGTATCTGACCATCGTTTCGGATTATGTACAGGCATACCGGGGCGCGGACCTGGAGCTTCCGCGGCTGGTAAGGCAAGACGCACGTTTTGGCGGCGAACTGGTGTACTTCAGCCGGGATTATCTGCGGGTTCCGATTCTTCCGCAATCGGCCGGGCTCTATCGCAGGCAACTGACGGGACTGCTGCGGCGACGAGAAGTGCACAGCAGCGCGCGTCTGGGACTTCTGCCGTGGCTGGCCACGGCGGCAGCCGTCGGTCACAAACTTACAGGCAGCGATAAAGGAATCTGGTAGCTGTCTTTTCTCAGGGGCCAGCGAGAAGAGAGACGACTCGCCGGCTTCGTTGGCACCGAACCGAGCATCCACACAAGGAGGTGCCGGGCTTCTGCCTCCCGGCAAATCGCTATGGGTTATCCCGTGTTGAGTTCTCCGGAATTCGAGCTGGAGGAGGAGCAATCCGCGGCTCCATCGAGCGGCGGTCTGTATCTGTGCTCGAAGCCTGTCATATTCGGAAGAGGCGTGCCGGAAGAGGGCGTGCTGTCCGGGCTGTTCAGCAATGTTCGGGACGCGCTGTTCCCGCGGAAGCTGCCTCCACTGCACCTGACATCGCAGCCGGTCGCAGTGTCCGATCCGATGGCGGTGAAGCGGGACCCAACCTCGAGCACCATCTCGTTCTTTTTGCACGCGACGGTGATTGCGGCCGTGCTGTGGGCGGCGATGAACGTTCACACTCATGTGGTGACCGCGACGAAGCCGCAGGTCATTACGCCGATCACATTCAGGCCCTACATTCCGCCGACGCTGCCGGCTCCCAGGGCCATGGGCGGCGGCGGTGGAGGCGGCGCGCACCAGATTGTGGAACCCACGAAGGGGCATCTGCCGCCGATTATGAAGCTGCAGGTGGCGGCGCCGCAGATCATCAAAATCGATCATCCGAAACTGGCGGCTCCGCCGTCTGTCGAGATGCCGCAGAACATCAGGCTGCCTGACAACAGCATGCCGAACGTGGGCGCGCCGCAGTCTCCTCAGATTGCGCTGGCGTCGCAGGGCTCGGGAAGCGGGTCAGGATTCGGCCAGGGGCTGGGCGGCGGCATCGGTTCCGGACAAGGCGCGGGCGTGGGCGCGGGGATTGGCGGCGGCTACGGCGGTGGCATTATGAGCGTCGGCGGCGGGGTCACGGCTCCGCAGCTGATTCATTCCGTGCAGCCCGAATTCACCGATGCTGCGCGGCAGGCGAAATATCAGGGGGTGGTTTCGATCCAGCTGATCGTCGACTCCAACGGCAACCCGGAGAATATTCAGATTGTTCGGCATCTGGGGATGGGGCTGGATCAGAAGGCCATCGACGCAGTGCGGCAGTATAAGTTCCGGCCGGCCATGTACCAGGGACACCCGGTGCCGGTGCGCCTGGTGGTGGAGGTGGACTTCCGGCTGTACTGAATGCTTCGGGCTCGTCCCGATTTGTAAATTGCGGAGCCCTGCGGGGCTCCGCTTCTGCCTGTGAGCACGGGCAGGCGGGTGGCACCACAGAGAAAACGGAGGGCACGGAGCATCGAGAAATCGGCCAAGGCCGGCTCCCTTCGACTTCGCTTAGGGGGTGAAGCCGAGTCCGCTCAAAACGGGGACTTGATAAGGGATTTGGCGGGCGATGCAGCAATGTCGCGAGCGAGGGAACGAGATCCCGCGGTTGCGAGGTTGCGCAGCGCGGGTCGAGCCCCTTACCGGGGCTGCGACACCTGCTGCACTTCCTGCGCGGTTTGCTCGGAATGCATTTGTTTGATCTCGCGGGGATAGTAGCCGTTGCGCGTGCGGACGATCAGGGGACCGCGGCGGGGCTCTTCGGCGACTACGCGCACATGCCGATATCCGCCCAGCGACGGCGATTTGGTGGAGTGGTATCCGAGCGTGTATTGATTGCGGATGACCTGAGCCACTTCGGAGGCGATCCAGTTGACATCGCGCAGCGACTGCGGAAAATAGGCGATGCCGCCGGTGTCGTCGGAGAGCGTCTGCAGGGCCTGTTTCGCGCGCTGCGCTTCCTGTTTGTCCGGGGAGTCGTACAGCAAGCCGATGGTGTAGACGACCGGGCCGTTCAGTTGCTGGACGCGGCGAACCGCCTGTTCCAGAGTCAGTCGCGAGGCATTGTCCTCGCCGTCGGTGATGACGAGCAGCACCTGTTTGGGCCATTTTCCGTAGCGTGACAGCTCATCCGCCGAAGCGGCGACGGCGTCGTAGATCGCCGTGGTACCGCGCGCGTCGTAGTGCGAGAGCCCGCGCTCAAGGTAGCTGATGTTCGAGGTGAATCCCTGGTCGAGGTACGCTTTTTCGTTGAAATTGACGACAAAGGCGGTGTCGTCGGGATTCGATTGCCGCACCAGATCCAGGGCGGCAGCATCCACAGCGTCGCGCTTGTCGCGCATCGATCCGGAGTTGTCGACCAAAATGCCGATGGATACCGGGACATCGCGGTGTTCGAACGAAGCAATGGTCTGGGGAACGTTGTCTTCCCACACATGAAAGTCGCTCTGGGCAAGACTGGCCACCAGATTTCCGTTCTGATCGACGACGGTGCAGGGCAGCAGGACTTCGTCCACATTTTCGTGGAGGGTATAAATGTTGCTGCCCTGGGCCTTTGTCGCGGTGATCGCGGTGGCCGGGGTTATGGGTGCATTATCGGCGGCGTCGGGGGAGAGGACCGGGTCGCGGTCGACGGACAGGTTGGGCTGGATTTCTTTCCGCGTGTAATCATCATTTGCGGGAGATGTTTGGGCGGTTGGCGCGGGCTGGGTCTGCGCTGCCAGTGACCCGGACACACAGAAGAACGTGATGACGACAACCGGCGCAATCCACCGGAGGACAGGCGAGCGTGCGGGAACCATTTCGAGCATAAGATGTCGGCAGGAGTTCGAGACTCCTCAAGCTATGAGAGGTCAGATGCAAATGCCGCAGCAAAGGAACGCAGGTCGAGCCATGGTTTTTCGAAAGTCATAGAGGAAATGCGATTATTTTTAGGGCTTCGGGGTTGTTCCGTTTGCCTCCGGGAACGGGCCTGCGGTGCGTGAGGCGATTCAGGCCGATCGTCGAACATTGGTGCGACCAACACAACGCGCGGGGTTGGCCCGTGGCGGATGAAGGGAAAAAAACTTGGCCATTGTGGCAGGTGTGGATTTCGGAACACTGAGCGTGCGCGTGTCGATTCTGGACAGCGAGCGCGGACGACTGGGGACGGCACTGGGCAAATATCCGCTGCATCGCCGGCGCGAGGATCCTGACTACGCGACGCAGTCGCATGCCGATCATATGCGCGCGCTGGCTGAGGCGACGCGAGCGGCGGTGGGGGAAGCCGGAGTCGCAGGCGATGCGGTAGAGGCGATTGCGCTGGATACGACCGGCTCGAGCGTGGTTCCGGTGGATGCGCACATGCAGCCGCTGAGCGAGTACTACCTGTGGTGCGATCACCGGGCGAAAAGCGAAGCCCAGGAGATTACCGCGCTGGCGCACAGCGAGGGGCTGGAGGCGATTGAGTGGTGCGGGGGCGTGTACTCGCACGAATGGGGTTTTGCAAAGCTGCTGCATTGGCTGCGGCACAATGCGGAGAAGCGCGGGCAGTTCGCCTCGGCTTTCGAACACTGCGACATGGTGGCGGCCACGCTGTGCGGCATTACCGAGCCGGGGGCGGTGAAGCGCAGCGTTTGCGCGATGGGCCACAAGTGGATGTGGAATCCGAAATGGGGCGGGCTGCCGCCGCAGTCGTTTCTGTCGAAAGTGGATCCGCTGTTTGATGGCATTCGCGAAAAACTGGCCGGCGATTATCAGACTTCCGACCATCTGGCGGGGCACCTTACGCCGGGGTGGGCGCGGGAACTTGGTTTGCGGGCGGGAGTTCCGGTGCCTGTGGGAGCTTTTGACGCGCACTGGGATGCGCTGGGTGCGGGGTGCAGGGAAGGCGACGTGGTGAACGTGGTCGGCACGTCCACATGCATCATTGCGATGGCCAGAGAGGCGCGGCTCATCCCTGGGGTGTGCGGCGTGGTGCCGGGCAGTGTGCATCCGCAGTGCACCGGGATCGAAGCCGGGCTGTCGGCGACGGGGGACATCTTCGAGGCGATTGCGCGTCGGGCAGGTACACAGGTTGCCGAGCTGTCGAAGGGCCTTGAGAATTATCGGGCGGGGCAGACGGGTCTGCTGCGGCTTTCCTGGGACAATGGCGACCGCACGGTGCTGGTGAATGCCGAGCTGGGCGGCGTGACACTGGGGTGGAACCTGGTGCACACGGCGCAGGACGAACTGTTCGCCGCCATCGAGGGAACGGCATTCCACACCCGGATCATCCTGGAGCGGATGGCCGAGTTCGGCGTTCCGGTGGAGCGGGTGATCAACGCGGGCGGGATTCCGCAGAACAACCCCGTGCTGAACCAGGTGTATGCGAACGTGCTGGGCAAGCCGGTGCTGGTGCCGGCCGGCATCCCCACCAGCCTGGGCTCGGGCATCTTCGCCATGCTGGCGGCGAAGGCTTTCCCGAGCATCGAAGCCGCGCAGAAGAAGCTGTGTCCGGAATACACAGTGTTTACGCCCGATACGAGGGCGGCTGCGGTATGCGAGAAGCTCTTCGCGCTCTATAAAAGGGCTTATTTTGCGTTGGGGACGCGCTTGGCCGAACCATCTGCGTTAGGAGATGTGCTGCCCGAGCTGCGCATGATTGCCAGCCAGGTGCGCGCGGCGTAGACCTTTCGAGCGGATGAGAAGTGAGAAGGGGCCGCATGGTGCGGGCTGTTTCGGTGGCCGCGATGCGAGCGGCGCATCTGCGTTTTTCCAGCTACGGACTGACTTCAGGCAGAGCCGCGTTTAGGCGGAGCACTCTCCAAATCCAGACAGGGGCCTGGTACCCCGGCTGCGGTGCCGGGCGGGTTTCGGTCGCCGCCTGGCTCCGTTGTTCTTCTTTCAGCTGACAGGTCAGAGGGCGGCGTTTGCGATGTATTTTCAGGGGGTTACGATTTTTCTTGACACCATTGCCAATTGCGATAATATGATTGCGATTTGCGATAGAGCTAATGAAGCTGGGCGAAAAAATGCGTTACCTGCGGGAAGTGGAGGGGAACCTCCGCGGCCTGGGCCGGGCCATGACGCAGCAGGAACTGATCCGCGCGATCCGGACGGAGACGGGATCGGCGTTCAGCCAAAGCTATTTGTCGCAGATTGAAAGCGGGGCGCGGCCGCACCTGACGAACACGACCCGGCAGGTGCTGGCGAAGTTTTTCAAGGTTCATCCGGGATATCTGGTGGACGATCCGGAGGGCTACCACGTGGAGCTGCAAAGCGACGCGCGGGGGCTGGAGGACAAGCTGGATTTGTGGCTGGTGAGCGGGGCGGAGCGGTTCCGGCGCGATGCGGAACTGCGCCAGGCGCTGCTGGCAGTGGCGCGGCACAGCAATACGCGGCGCTGTCTGCTGCTGCTGAACGCGGTGATCGAGACGCCGGGGCTGGTGGACCGGCTCTTCGAGGTGCTGGGCGCTCCGGAAAAGCAGAGCAACGGTTCAACCGTTGCGCCGGCGCGTTCTGCGCGCACAACTCTGCCACTGCAAAGCGGCGCTGGGGCGCGGCGCTCCAGAGGGAGCAGCAGGGAGGTTGAAAAATGACCACCTTATATCTGATCTGTTTTACGCTCGGCCTGACGCTGACGGTTCTTTCGGCTCTGGGGGCTTTCTCTCATCTGCATCTGGGGCATGTGCATGTGCACGTGCATCCCGGGCACAGCGCAGGACATGCGCCGCTGCACGCGGGCGGGGCGAAGGGCGGCGTCAACAAGGCGGGGGTGAGCCCCCTGAATGGCTTCACGCTGGCGGCGTTTCTCTGCTGGTTTGGAGGCTGCGGTTATTTGCTCACGCGCAGCGGAGATTTCGCGCTGGTCGTGGTGTTCTTTCTGGCGCTGGTAACCGGGCTTGCGGGCGGGGCGATCCTGTTCTGGTTTCTGGTGCGGGTTCTGTTGCCGCATGAGAAGGAGCTGACTGCCGCGGATACCGACATTGTGGGCGTTTATGGCGTTGTTACCGGATCGATTCGGGATCAGGGGACCGGAGAGATTCAGTTTTCGCAGAATGGCAGCCGCCATTTTGCACCCGCGCGCGGCGATGCAGGCACGCCGCTGGCGCGCGGGACGGAAGTCGTTGTGATGCGCTACGAGCAGGGCATCGCGTATGTGCGGACGTGGGAGGAAGTGGCCGGCGAGGCATCGTCTACGGACGCGAGAACCTCAACCCTCAGCGGTAACGATCCTGATGGAAAGGATCAGGCGTTATGACAAGCACCTCTTACATTGTGATTGGCGGAGTTTGCCTGCTGGTGATGATTATCCTCTCCGGCATGTTGGCCAGGATGTTTCGCAAAGCCGGGCCGAACGAAGCTCTGATCGTGTTCGGCTTTCGCGGCCCGCGCGTGATCAAAGGGCACGGCACGATCATCTTCCCCATGGTGGAAAGCTGCCGCGAGCTGTCACTGGAGCTGATGTCGTTCGACGTGGCGCCGCAGCAGGATCTTTATACGAAACAGGGAGTCGCGGTCACGGTGGAAGCCGTCGCGCAGATTAAGGTACGCAGCGATCAGGAGTCCATTCTGACGGCGGCGGAGCAGTTCCTGACCAAGACGCCGCCGCAGCGCGAAGGGCTGATCCGCCTGGTGATGGAAGGGCATCTGCGCGGGATCATCGGGCAGCTTACGGTCGAGCAGATTGTGAAAGAGCCGGAGATGGTGGCGGATCGGATGCGCGCAACCTGCGCCGATGACATGAGCAAGATGGGGCTCGAAGTGGTGTCGTTCACCATTAAAGAGGTGCGCGACAAGAACGAGTACATCACGAACATGGGGCGGCCGGACATTGTCCGCATCAGGAGAGACGCGGAGATTGCGACGGCTGAGGCAGAGCGCGACACGGCGATCCAGCGCGCGAACGCGACGCGCGAGGCCGCGGTAGCCAAAGCGGCCGCGGATCAGACGCGCGTGCTGGCGGAGACGCAGTCGCTGGCCAAGCAGGCTGAGGCGCAGCGGGATCTCGACATTCAGAAGGCACAATTCTCCGAGCAGAGCCGGCGCCAGCAGGCGCAGGCCGACAAATCCTACGAACTGCAGACCAACATCACGCAGCAGCAGGTAGTTGCGGAGCAGGTGAAGGTGCAGCAGGTGGAGAAGGAACAGCAGATCAAGGTGCAGGAAGCAGAAATCCTGCGCCACGAGAAGGAGCTGATCGCCACGGTGCTGAAGGAGGCGGAAGTCAACCGGCAGCGCATTGAAGCGCTGGCGGCCGCGGAAAAGGCGCGGCTGACGATGGAGGCTGAGGGCCGGGCGTCGGCGATCCGCACGCAGGGCGAAGCCGAGGCGGCGATCATCTTCCAGAAGGGCGAGGCCGAAGCGAAGGCCATGAACGTGAAGGCCGAGGCGTATCAGGAGTGGAGCCAGGCTGCGGTGGTGGACCGGCTGATCGGCAGCATGCCGGACGTGGTGCGTGCCATGGCAGAGCCGCTGGCGAAGGTGGACAGAGTGACCATTGTCTCGACCGGCGGCGAGACGGCCGGCGCCAGTAAGCTCACCGGCGACATGGCGAAGATTGCTGCGCAGGTTCCGGCACTGTTCGAGGCGCTCTCCGGCATGGATATTCGCGAGCTGATGTCGAACATCCAGAGCATGCGGCACCGCGGTGACGGCAGCGGCAACGGATCGACGGCGGTCGCGCCGATCGTAGAGGGAAAGTAACGCATCCGGGGTGGGGAGCTGCGGCTAGCCGCCCCGCAGTTTTGAAGGGAGAAATGTTATGGCACTCCTCGAACGGGTAGGCACACTGCTTCGAGCCAATCTGAACGATCTGATCGACAAGGCCGAAGATCCGGAGAAACTCCTGAAGCAACTGGTGCTCGATATGGAGAACCAGCTGATGCAGGTGAAGACGCAGGTGGCGATTGCGATTGCGGACGAGCACCTGCTGGAGAAGAAGCGGACCGAGCATGAGAGCTCCGAGGCTGAATGGCGGCGCAAGGCGGAACTGGCCGTGCGCAAATCGGACGACGGGTTGGCACGCGCGGCGCTGGAGCGGTCGCTGAGCGCGAAACAAATGGCGGCAGGATTCGCGCAGCAACTCGAAGACCAGAAGAACGAGGTGGAGACGCTGAAGACTGCGCTGCGGCATCTGGAGCAAAAGCTGCAGGAGACGCGCAGCCGCTGCGAGCTGATGATTGCGGAACATCGCCGTGCGCGGGTGGTGGGGCGCGCGCAGCAGGCGCGGGAGGCGATGGGCAAGACGGATCGCGCGACCAGCATTCAGCGCATGAAGACGCGCATCGACGGCGCCGAGGCCCGCAACGCCGCTTCGCGCGAGTTGATGGAGGGGGATTCGCTGGACGATCGCTTCGCGGCGCTGGAGCGCGATGAGCAGATCGATGCGCTGTTGAAGGATCTGAAGGAGCAGCACGCGAAGACGGCGTAATCGCCGATTGCGGCCCGGATAGCGAGCGAGGCGGGCCGCTACGGTTCGCGGCGGAGGATTTCGCAGGCGACGGCGGCCTGGCCGAGCGAGATGCCTCCGTCGTTGGCGGGCACTTCGCGCTGGAAGAATACCTCGAAGCCGTCCTCGCGCAGCGCTCGCATGCACCCCTGGAGGAGGCGAGCATTCTGGAAGCAGCCGCCGCTCAGGCACACGCGGTTGAGCGAGAGCTCGGTGCGCATGCGGCGGCAGACTTCCGCGATGAGGGCGACCAGGGTGGTGTGGAAGCGTGCCGCGATGCTCGGCTGAGATTCGCCACGCTTTACGTCTTCGACAATCTGCCGGATCATGGGCCGGAGATCGGCTTCCATGGGACCGGCTCCGGCCAGTGTGAATGCCCAGGATTGCTGCGAGGGGCCGGTCCAGGCTTCCGCGGCGGTCTCCAGCATCATGGCGGCCTGACCTTCAAACGACACAGTGTGGCGCAGGTCGATCATCGACGCGACGGCATCGAAGAGCCGCCCTGCGGACGAGGTCGGAATCGTGTGGACGCGGCGGCGCAGCATCGTGTCGACGATGCGCACACGGTCGGGCGACGCCATTTGCTCCCACGCTGCGCCCGGGGGAATTGCACCTTCGAAGGCGTCAAGGAGATAGCTGCGCGCGATGCGCCAGGGCTCACGGACGGCTGAGTCTCCACCGGCCAGCAGGACGGGGCGCAGGCGCGCGAATCGATCGAAGCTGAGATAGTCGGCGGCAAGGAATTCGCCGCCCCAGATGGTGCGGTCTGTGCCGAATCCGGTACCGTCCCAGGCGACGCCGATCACACGGCCGTCGAGGCCATGTTCGGCCATACAGCTGGCGATGTGGGCGTGGTGATGCTGAACGCCGATCGGCCGCAGACCCTCCTGCTTGAGCGCGAACTGCGTGCTGAGATAACCTGGGTGCAGATCGTATGCGACGGCGGTGGGTTTCACATGAAAAAGGCGGCTCATGCGTTCGAGGGTCTCTTCGAAGAAGCGCAAAGTCTCGAAATTCTCCAGGTCGCCCAGGTGCTGGCTGGGAATCGCGAAGCCTGCGCGTGTGAGGCAGAGGGTACTCTTTTGCTGCGCGCCGCACGCCAGCACCTCCGCCTCGCCGCGTCCCAGCAGGACGGGCCGCGGAGTGAATCCGCGCGCGCGGCGCAGCAGCATCGTTTGCCCAGCGACCACGCGGACGACCGAGTCGTCGACGCGCGTGTGAATGCGACGGTTGTGGTGGGCGAAAAGGTCGGCGATGCATGCGAGCTGTTGTTCTGCTTCCTGGTTATCGATGACGATCGGTTCTTCGCTGATGTTGCCGCTGGTCATCACGAGAGCCGGCGCATTGCCGGATCTTTCGCGCAGAATACGGAAGAGAAGGTCGTGCATCGGCGTGCAGGGAAGCATGACGCCGGTGGCGGGGTTGCCGGGCGACACGCCTTGCGCGAGATCGGCTCCGGGCCGGCGCCGGAGCAGCACGATCGGCCGTTCGGGACTGAGCAGAACCGCACGCTCTTCGCAGGAAATCACGCAAAGAGATTCGGCGGTTTCAACGTCGCCGACCATGATCGCGAAGGGCTTTTCGCTGCGCCGCTTGCGGCGGCGCATTTCCTCGACCGCTGAGGACTGGCGCGCGTCGCAGGCAAGCTGATAGCCGCCCAGGCCCTTCCAGGCGACAATTTTGCCGATGCGCAGAGCGTCTGTGACCAGCTCGAGGATCGCGCGTGTACCCATTTGCGCAGCAGAGGCTTCGTCAGGCACGTTGAGGATCAGATGAGGTCCGCAAAACGGGCATGCATTCGGCTGGGCGTGAAAGCGCCGGTCTGCCGGATCGCCATATTCGCGCCGGCACGCCTCGCACATGACAAATTCTGCCATGGTCGTCATCGGCCGGTCGTAGGGGACGTCGAGAATGATGCTGTAGCGCGGCCCGCAATTCGTGCAGTTGGTGAAGGGATATTCAAAGCGGCGATTCAACGGATCGCGCGTGTCGGCGAGGCAGGCATCGCAGACGCAGATGTCCGGAGGGATGAGGGCGAAGGCCGATTCGCCGGCCTCGCTTTCGCGAATGACGAATTCCGAATCGCCGACTGCGGGGATTTCGTCGCACTGAATCTCGGCAATCCGCACCAGCGGAGGCGCCTCTGCCGGGAGCGCAGCAATAAAGGCGTCGACAATCTGGGGCTGGCCTTCGATTTCGATGAAGACGCCGCGAGCGGAGTTGAGCACGAAGCCGGCCAGCCGATGGCGCCGGGCCAGATTGCAGACGTAAGGCCGGAATCCAACTCCCTGTACGACGCCGCGAATGCGTAACCGGAGGCGAGTTGTGGCCATGGAGTGAATTGGCGGTACGTGACTCTGCCGATCATTATCGGTTACGGCAAGTGAAGGTGTAGAGAGAAATCTCCGGGGTGCCATTTTGACAGGCGGATTTGCGTGGAAATGGTGATAGAGTGGCGCAACCTTCATTCGCATTGACTTACCCAGCTTTCTTGTGCGAAAGTCCCTGGTATATTTGCAATCGAGGTCGATGCCTGCGAGAGCGTCCCCAGCCATGAACGCAGATGCGAAATCCATGCAGGACTGGCTGTCTAACTACCTGAGAGGCTGCGGGGGAGTTGCCGGAACCGTGCATCTGCGGGAAGGCGCGGGGCTGACGCTGGGGGCCGCCGTCAATATTCCGCCGCCCGTTCAGGAGGCGGTGCGCTGGGTTCCGAACGGCAAGGGGATGGCGGGTCTGGCTCTCAAAAACGGCGAGCCGGTGCAGACGTGCAACTTGAAAGAAGATGAGTCGGGCCGCGTGAAGCCGGGCGCCAAAGCGGTTGCCGCGCAGGCGGCGATTGCTTTTCCTGTGCGCGATGCGACGGGGGCGATTGTGGCTGTGGTTGGGGTGGCTTTCATGGAGGAGCGCGCAATCAATCAGCCGGAGATCGACCGCCTGCTTCAATCTGCTGCGGATTTTCCGTTGTTGTTCTCCAGCTCTTTTGGCCGCTGAGCGGTTGATTTTCCAGATTCGGCTGACTCACTGACGTTATCTCCCACGACGACGGAATCGCGAGCCACGGATGCTCGAGGAATTTCAGGGAAACGACCGATTCTCGATCCTGCGCCGTCTTGGAGCGGGCGGAATGGGCATCGTCTACGAGGCGTACGACGAGGAGCGGCGGACGCGCGTCGCCCTGAAGACGCTGCGCAACGTGGATCCTGGAGCCGTCTACCGCTTTAAAGTTGAGTTTCGCGCGCTGGCCGAGCTTTCTCACGAGAATCTGCTTCCTCTGTATGAACTTATTTCCGACGGCGACCGCTGGTTCTTCACCATGGAGCTGCTGGAGGGGGCAAGGGATTTGATGACGTGGGTGCGGGGCGAGCGGTCCCGGCACGTTGCGCCATCCGCGCCGACCCGCGGCGCAAGCGCCTATGCCGACGCGACGATTTCGGGGGCGACGCAAACCCGGCTGACTCCAGTGCCCGCGCCGATCGATGCCGGGGCAACGGCTTTGTTCCCGCTGAAGAACGAGGAAGGGACCGTCGCTCTGCCGGACGAGACCGAGCTAACGTCCGTCTTCGCCTCGGATCTTTCGGCAGCGGCGGTCCTGCAGGCGGCATTCCGGAGCAGTGCGGCTTCGCCAGAGGTGATCGTCGATTACGATCGGCTGCGCAAGGCCTTTTTTGCGGTAGCCCAGGGCGTGCGGGCGTTGCATGCGGCAGGGAAGATTCATCGCGATCTGAAACCCGAGAATGTGATGGTTCGCGCCGATGGACGGCCGGTGCTGCTGGATTTTGGGCTGATCCTGGAGTTGCGGCCCCAGAAGGCCGCAGAGGCCGGTCCTGGGGACGGACCGAGGCGCTACGCAGCGCAGACCGACCACACGATCTCGGGGACGCTCCGTTACATGGCGCCGGAACAGGCCATGGACGCACCGCTTGCGGAGAGCAGCGACTGGTACGCCTATGGGGTGATGTTGTTCGAGGCGCTGA
Organism: Acidobacteriaceae bacterium; assembly: GCA_030041435.1. Classification (GTDB taxonomy): domain Bacteria; phylum Acidobacteriota; class Terriglobia; order Terriglobales; family Acidobacteriaceae; genus Palsa-343. The sequence continues at coordinate 28,584 of JASHNW010000043.1, read as the reverse complement.
CCGGGCGACTGCCGTTTAGCGGGAAGGGCATTGAAGTTCTACAGGCCAAGATGAACCACGACGCGCCGCGCGCTGCGCAATTCGCGCCCGAAACTCCGGACGATCTGGATGATCTTTGCGCGCAGCTGCTGAGCCGCGATCCTGCAAAGCGACCCGCGGGAGAGGAGATTTTGAGGCGGATTGGAGGAGAAGACACTGCAGCGGAAGTGCTGGTGCGGCATGACAGCTTTTTTGTCGGGCGGGGGCAATACCTGGACGCGCTCAACGGACATTTTGAGCGGCTGGCCGAGGGGCATGCCGGCGTGGTTTGCGTGCATGGGCATTCCGGAGTGGGCAAGACGGCGCTCATTCAGCATTTTCTGGGGCAGACGGTGACGGCGCAGGGCGCGATTCTGTTGGACGGGCGCTGCTACGAGCAGGAGTCCGTGCCGTATAAAGCACTCGACAATTTGATCGATGTGTTAACGCGGCTGCTGATGGAGATGCCGGTCGCGCAGGTGAGCGCGATGCTGCCGCGCAATATTCACGCGCTGGCACGCGTGTTCCCGGTGCTGCGACAGGTGGGGCCAATTGCCGAGGTGGGCGGCGGCGCAGGGAAAGTGGCTATGGATCCCCGTGTGGTGCGGCAACAGGCCGTCGAGGCGCTGGCGGAGGTGCTGGGCGCCATCGGCCGCGAGCGTCCGCTGGTGCTGTACATTGACGATCTGCAATGGGGCGACACCGACAGTGCGCTGCTGCTGGCGGACATTCTGGCGCGGCAGCCTGCGCCGCGGATGCTGCTACTGCTGAGTTATCGCAGCGAGTACGCAGGAAATGCCTGCCTGCGCGAATTTCGGCGCGCATGGGAGGCGAGCTCGGCGCCATGCGAGGAGATCGAGGTTCTGCCGCTTTCCAGGGAGGAGAGCCGCGAACTGGCGGAGCGCCTGCTGGCGGGTTCGACCGGCGCGGCGGCCGTTGCGCGCATTGTGGAGGAAGCGCGTGGCAGCGCATTCTTCGTGCAGGAACTCGCTGAGTTTGCCCGCAGCGGACTGGAGTGGCAGAGCGGGACGACGGCGATGGATCTGGATGAGGTGCTGTGGCGGCGCGTGCGTCAGTTGCCGCCGGAGGCGCGGCAGCTGCTGGAGATGGTAGCTATTGCCGGCCAGCCGATTCAGATTCGGGACCTGGTGCAGACGCGCACGCTCAGGCAAATGCCGCAGCATGCCGTGAACCTGCTGCGTTCAGCACGGCTGGTGCGCAGCACGGGCGCGCGCCTCAGCGACGAGATCGAGACCTTCCACGACCGCGTGCGCGAGAGCGTGGCCAGCCACCTGGAGCGAGCGGTGAGCCGCGACTATCACGAGCAGCTTGCGGGCGCACTGGAAACGAATGGGGAGACGGCTCCGGAAACGATTGCGAGTCACCTGCAGGCGGCCAATTCGCCGCGAGCCTCGCATTTTTACGAGCTGGCAGGCGAGCACGCCGTTCACGTGCTGGCGTTCGAGCGGGCGGAGGAATATCTGAAGCTGGCTGCGCAGCTGGCAGCGGGAGCGGCGGATCGCGCGCGCGTGGAAGAGCGGCTGATTCACTTCTACACGGACACGGCGCGATTCCAGCAGGCATACGATGTGGGCGCTGCGGCGGTGGCGCGGTACGGCGTGAAACTGCCGAGGAAGTTTGCCCCGCCGCTGCTGATTGCCGAGGTGCTGCGAGCGCTGGTGCGCAAGGGACGGCGGCGCCCGCAACAACTTCTCGATTTGCCGGAAATGACCGACGAGCGGCTGAGGACTGTGGTGCGGCTGATCTCGGCGGTGGGCAAGGCGGCGTATCAGGTGCGGCCGGAAATTTGCGTTTCTGTCTGTACGCGGGCTGTGAATCTTTGCCTGGCGCACGGCAATACGCCGGACGCGGCGATTTCCTACATGGTGTTCGGCTGCATTTTTCTCGGCGGAATTGTCGGACGCGCCGAAACCGGCTACGAGTTTGGGCGCCTCTCGCTGGACCTGGTGGAGAAATTCGGAAACGAGAAGCAGCGCGCGGAAGTCCATTTTGTTGTCGGCTATTTCGGGACGTCGTGGATGCGTCCGGTAGCGGAGGCAGAACGGCTGTGGGCGGTCGCGTACGAGGGAGGGCAGCGGACCGGGGATTTGTTTCACACCGGTTGCGCGGCCGCGGGGACGGTGCAGAGCATGGTGATGCGGGGCGCGCCGCTGGCCGAGCTGGAATCACGCATCGACGCATTCTGGCCGGTGCTGGAGCGGACGCACCTCACCGAGCCGATGACCTGCCTTACCAGCACGCGTGCTTTGGTGGCTGCACTGCGCGATTCTGAGGCGTCTTCGTGGGGCGCGGATGCAAAGCTGCTTGCGGAACTTGAAGGGTTCGGGTCGCGCCACTTCGCCCACTTTCACTTCCTGAATCAGTGCATGTTTCACGCATTGCGCGGGGACACCGCGGCCGGGTTGCGGGCCGCTGAGCGATCGGCTCGCTACCTGCGGGACTCGAAGGGACTGCTGAACACATCCGAACACTGGTTCTGGTCGGCCATGCTGCAATGCATGCACGAGTTCGGCCAAGGCGCAGCATCTGCGGTGAGGGGCGCGCGGCAGAAATTCTCGCGCTGGGCCGGACGCTGTCCTGCGAATTTTGGGTTGCGCTATGAACTGCTCTGTGCGGAAGAGGAGCGGTTACGGGGCAGAACGGACAGGGCGCTGCGGCACTACCAGAGCGCTGTGGCAATCGCCGAACGAGACCGGGTGCTGCACCTGCTGGGGCTCGCTCACCGGCGTGCGGCGGATCTTCTGGAGCGCGCTGGGCGGGGCGATGCTGCACAGGCTTCCGTGGAGGCTGCCCGCCAGGCGTGGGCCGAGTGGGGAGCTTTCGCGCTTGCCCCTGAGACTTTGCGTTCCAGGAAATCTCATGAGGTATGCGGATGACTCCTGCAAGGAGACTGCCATGAAACGAACCTGGGCGTCTGTTGCCACCATCGCGATCACGATTGCGCCACTGTGCCTGATCTCTCCTCAAACCGCTGTTCGCGGAAAGGCGTCTGACGGTGTTTCGGTCAAACTGGTGGATCCGCGTACGGAGTCTCGAGCGCAGCTGCTGGCCGACCCGGCGACCGCGGCGTGGCAGTATTTTGCCTTTGTGAACTGGCCGGAACTGGCCGGGCACCGCGGCGTGCCGGACCCGCATCGGGCGATTGGCGACCCGGGCCCGACGGTGTGGGAAAGCTACAAGAACATCAGCGAAGTATTCGTGAAAGACGGAGCGCGGCCGGTACGGTGGGAAGTCGACGACGAAATTCCGACGACTCCGTTGCAACCAGCGAAGCCGACGGCTGCGCAGCTGTCGGCGCTCGGGCCGGTGGATTCTCCGTGGGTTCACTATCTGGCCGAACAGGTGATGATCGACGGGCAGAATATCTGCGACGACCAGTCCGAGATCGTCGAGTACGATGTGCGGGGCGACCGGCCGTGGTTCGATTACGTGGCGAACAATCCGTCCGGTTATGCGCTGTATAACATGCAGGGCCAGCAGGCAGCCCTTGCCGATCCGAACTTCATCTTCGATTTTCCTCGTGACGCGATCGAGATCAAGGCTTCGTGGCGCGTTATGGAGCCGGGGCAGGACAGGAGCCGTTACTGGACGGCCATTGGCGTCTATCAGGACAATCAGGGGAAGTTCCACCAGAAAGTTATCGGGCTGACCGGGCTACATATCATCAGTAAGGCGCTTCCGAAGTGGTTCTGGATGACGTTTGAGCAGGTGGATAATGCAACGACGACCTATAAGTACTTTCTGCAGCAGAAGGGCGCGCCGGTAGGAACAAACCCTAACTATAACTCATCGCTGAACCCGGTTAATCAGGAGTGGCAAGAGGCGCTGAGCGGGACGAAATGGCAATACTATGCGTTAATGGGGACGCAGACTGCCATGACGGATGCGGCGAATCAGCCGACTCTGCTGGGAAATACGCAGATGGAAACCTACTTTCAGCAAGACTCTTCGTGCATGAGCTGCCATCTGCTGACGAGTATCGGGCCGGCCAAAAATCCGCGCCTGCAGGTATTCGGAAACAATCTCAATCCCTATGTTGGCGCGATCGATTTCAATGCCGTGGCGAACCAGCAGTATCCCGGCCAGACGTTCAAGGAAATGGACTACACGTGGTCGTTCCGTAATGCCCAGTACAAACCGGCCTTGCAGCCGGCGGCGAAGCGGAAGAAGAAGTAGCAACGCCTGAGGCGGTCCCTGCAATTATAGGGTGACGGAGAAAGACGCATGAGCTATCTGAGCCGGCCGCGCTTCAACTTTGGCGGAGTTGCTTACTGCAATCCATCGACCGCGAACAACAACGATTTCGCCAATATCTTCGACGTGGATACACTGGAGTTCGCGCCGATCATGAGCGTGATGGATGGATTCGAAGTGTCGGAGCCGCCAGGGCAACAGACCTTTTCCTATCAGGGGGCAGCGAGCGCATCCGATTGCCGCACCTGGCTGATGGGTTTGATGACGGCGATGCCACCGGTGGAGGGGCAGGCTTCCGGACAACAGGCCCACTGGAACTACTACGGCGACCATGCGACGCGTCTCGACAACACGGCCGTCAGCAGCATTGAAGCGAGCCCTGGGGTGGTGGTGCCGCCGACCGATCCTTTAAATGGCGCGACGGTGTCACTGATTGGCACGCCGTCGGTCATGCAATTCCAGGATCCGGTGATTGTGGATCTCGATCCCTATGCGCTGATCACGAGTCAGGTGTTCAGCTATGGGATTCAGGTGACGGGCAAGGACGCGAGCGGCGCAGCGGTGACACTGATCTCGGCGAGCCCGACTTCGCGCGCTTACTCGTATTACATCAACGTATTCAAGAATCTCGATCCCAACGCGATCGGCTTTCAAATGGTGTCAGCGATGTTCTGCCTGGGGGTTGAGAACGGGGACGGTTTGCAGATCAATACGGACGTGAATTCTCCGGCTCTGGCCGATCTGGCGGCTGCGGCGGCCAAAGGTGCCGGGCTACAGATGCGCTTCTGCTTTTACGACGCCATCTACAAAATCTCGCCTGAGGATTTGCATGCGCAGTTCGCCAGCGGGCAGTACACGCCCAATCCGTATATCGGACTCAATCTGGGAACGATCGGCGTACTGCAGCCGGGCGAGCTGCTGAGCGCGCCGCCGGGACGGAAGCTGACGGTGCAGAGCATGATCCCGTACCAGCTTACGGAGCCTCCATGCGGCGGCACTGGCTCGGGAAAGGCCGCGCTCGGCATCACGCCGGTGAATCTGGATCTGAACGCCGAATTGGTCACACTGGACTGCGTCAGCACTTTTTCGGAATGCAACGTGAAGACCAACACGAAGTACGATTTCGGTCCAATGACCCTGGATCTGGTCAACTCAGACGGCTCGCGCATCACGCTCGGAGATATCCCCTACGATCAAACCACTTATCAGACTTACAGCGGGCTGGTAGAGATTCCTCTCAGCTCTCATCCTCAACTGGAAGAGATCAAAGCTGCAGCGGACACCAGTGCGCTGGCTATTTACTCCGTTACGGGGAATCAGGATGTGCTGGTGGAGAGCGCGGGCCTCGACATCGAAACCGATACGCGCGCCGTTTACTTCGATGCCGAAGTGCTGCAGAACTGGGATGATCCGAGCGAGCAGCCGGCGCCAGGCACGGCGCAGGTGACCATCACGGCATTTCAGCAGGGGCAGCCGGTACAAGCCGAGACGCAGGTGAACTTGGAATACTGGATGTGCGACAAGAGCCAGATCAATCCGAGCAAGCCCATGGTGAACGTGGCGGAGCGATATTTCACGGTGGCCGGGGCGACCGAACTCGCGCCGACCATCTATCCTAATCCCAATTCAGGCGGACCGCCGACAATCAGCGTCATCACCGACCAGGTGACCATTCCGGCGGAGGCCAACGGCACGCTGACGCTCAATTTGACCGCTCTGCGGCCAGGGACGAGCGTGATCCGATTTACCGACCCTTCCATCGGCCAGGTTACCCCAAACTTTGCCTGGGATAACTGCAATTACGCGTGTATCCGCATTCTGCCGTTTGACGATTACCGTGCGGTCAGCGACGAGCAGGTGGGGCAGTGGCCGTATATCTATGCGAACTTCTTCAACTACTTCGCGCTGCTCTACCCGGTCATGAGCAAGGTGATTCCATGGGGACCTGCCGACGCGCCGGACAATCCCAATATCGTGAAGCAGTTTGCGGCTAACATGGTGACGTTCACCGATCCGAAGTACTGGAACTCGACGATCTACATGCCGATTACACGCGAGATGCCGGCGGGCAAACGAGCGCTCCTGCTGCGCTGGTGCGCGCAGCAGGGAGCATAGGCCCGGCCGGGCCCCCGGGGAGGAAGCGGCAGCAGGCCGATTAGGCCTTTACAAACTCCAGTTCCAAAGTGATGGAGACCTGTTCGCCGACCATAACTCCGCCGGTCTCGAGGGCGGCATTGAAGGTGAGCCCAAAGTCCGAGCGGTTGATCTTTGTCGTCGCGGAGACGCCGATACGGGTGTTGCCCCAGGGATCCTTCACAGGCGGGGTCGGACCCTCGACGGCGAACTCGACTTCGTGAGTGGCCCCATGGATGGTGAGCGGGCCTGCGACCAGGATGGTTCCGTCGGATTTGCGGGTGACGTGCGACGTCCTGAAGGTGAGAACAGGGAACTTCTCGACATCGAAGAAGTCGGGGCTCTTCAGGTGGGTATCGCGCTGGGGGTCGCGGGTGTCGATGGTGGCTACATCGATGGAAGCTTCGACGTGGGATTTGGCCGGATCGTTCTCGTCGTAGGTGAGCGTGCCGCTGACGCCGGTGAACTGGCCGCGGACGTTGGAGATCATGAGGTGCTTGACACGGAATTCGGCGATGGAGTGAACCGGATCGATGTTCCAGGTGCTCACGGCGGCCGGGGTAATGGCGGGGGTGGTCATTGCGTAAACTTCCTCCTGCATGGTTGGATTCAGGAGCCCGATAGTCGTTACAACAAATATGTCGTTTACGGGGAGGTCGGCCGGCAGGCGCGGAGCATATCGAGCATCTGACGCAGGCGGGTCGGCGCAAGATGGCCGAGCTGATCGCGGTGGGTGCGGCGGACCGGCTCATCGAGACGCGCAAGAATAGCCAGGCCCGGCGGCAGGATGCACGCCTTGACGCGCCTCCGGTCGCTGTCGAGACGGAAGCGGCGGATGAGGCCGCGCTTCTCCAGGCGGTCGAGCAGGCGGGTGATGTCGGGGTCGTGGGTAATCATGCGGCTGGCAATATCGCCGCACAGCAGGCCCGCGGGCGAACCTCTGAGGATGCGCAGGACGTTATATTGCTCCGGGGACAGGTTCTTCTCGCGCAGCAGGCGAGCCGGGGCGCGGGAGAGGAGATCGGCGGTACGAACGAGTTCGATGCAGAGAGTTTCTTCCAGGCTGGCGGCCGGATTGCGGCGCCGGGTGGAGGCCTGCGGCATAAGGAGGAAATATAGTCGTTACAACAAGTAATTGCAAGCGCAGCAGCGGCAGCAGGGGCGGGAGATGCGCGGGGCGGACCGGTTAATCGTGAAACATGAGCCGGTCGCCAGGCTCGATGCCACAGAAGTCGATCTGTCCTGGTGCCAGTTCGAGCACGGAGTGCGTCCTGGCGCCGATGGTGGTGACGCGAAAAGGGGGGAGCCGGCGCCACAAGTGGAGCACGCGCAGATCGCGATCGAGAGCGACTACGTCGATGGAGAAGGTCATGCCGAAGGTGTGGACGCCTGAGGAGGGACGAATGAGAATGCCGGAACCTGGTTGCAGGCTGCGTTTTCCCAGAAGGCCGAACAGTCGCGACAGGGAGGTGTCGGCAATACCGATTCGCGATCCGACGGTTACAGCCTTCCCGGGAATGGTGACGGTGACAAACTTCATAATGAGCCGCCTGGACGAGCGGTCAGGCGGTCCGGCTGGTCCTGGCGTCCGGCAAGGCGCGGAGCGCTAGTGCGGTTTCAGGCGCAACTCTGCGAGGTGCGCAAGCATAGTTCCGTGATGAACCCTGTCCTGGAAAGACAGGATCCATGCTGGCAACCGCCGATGGGTGCACCAATCAGGCAGATTTCTTCCTGCGGAAGACGATAATGCCGAGCACGACCAAGGCCAGCACGCCGGCAATCACACGAATCATCACGGTTGAACCCATACCATATTCTCCTTTCCCGGCACGACCCGTAGTTTTTAATGCATCCTTTCCGAACGGCAAAAGGTTATGCAGTTTTCTTTCTGCGGAAAGCGATAACGCCGAGTACGATAACAGCCAGTACGCCGGCAACGATACGAATGATGAGAGTGTTTGACATTGTTTCTCCTTGCGAGCGCAGAACTTATGCCCTGCGCATCGGAAACCGTTCGGATGATGTAGAGCCTGACCTACTTAAAGGCAGTGGACAGGCTAAGAACCGCAGGCCCAAGTAACACGATAAAAATACAGGGAAAAATGAAAAATACCAGAGGAAAAAGGATCTTGATTTTGGTTTTTGCAGCTGCTTCTTCGGCGCGCTGCCTTCTTGCCGTGCGAACTTCCTCGGCGTAACGGCTGAGAGCGCGGACAATGGGCGTGCCGAAACGATCGGTCTGGGTGAGCATGGCGACCAGCGCGATGAATTCGGGAAGCTTGGTTCGGTCCGCAAGGCCCTGCCATGCTTCGAGACGGGGCTTACCAGCCTTTTGTTCGAGGTGGATCTGATTGAACTCTTCGTTGAGTTCGGGATAACTGACGGAGAGTTCCTGGCCGACGCGAAGCAGTGCCTGGTCGAGGCCGAGACCGGCCTCCACGCAGATAACCAGCAAATCAATAGCGTCGGGGATTCCTTTCTGAATCCGCTTCCTTCTGCGGCGCACGGCGCGGGTCAGCCAGATGTCGGGCAGGAGATAACCGACGGCGCCGAGGCACAGGCACCAGAAGGCGGTATTTTGCTTGATAAAGCTGCCACCTACAATGCCCGCGAGCGGGCCGATGAACCGGGAAGTGAAGTAGACATCCAGCTTGCTGCTGCCCTTGAGGCCGGCGCTGACGAAGCGCTGGCGCAGCTTCTCGTCTTCAGACAGGCCAAGGCGAGCGCGGAAGGCGCGCGCGACGGAGAGCAACTGATCTTTGGCCAATTCTCTGGGGCGGATGGTTCTCTTGTCGGGCCTGTCGCTGCGCACGATATCGAGAATGCGCCTGGCCTCGAGGGAGGGGCGCAGGAACCAGGGTGCGCCGATCAGGACAACGACGCAGAAGACGGCCAGGGAAAGCGCGATATAGAAGAGCACATTCATAATCGTCTCCGGCTAGACCTCAATGCTGTTGATAATCTGGCGAATGAAAAAGGCGCCAAGGGCAATAAACACAAGACCGGCATAGAGCAGCTTGCGGCCGGTGGGGTCAGTGAACAGGACTTTGGAATAACCCGGGTCAGTAAGATTGATGAGACCCAGCATGACCACCGGGAGCAAAGTAAGAATCCAGCCAGTGAGGCGGCCCTGAGCGGTCTGAACGCGAATCTCGCCATGGATACGCTGGCGTTCGCGGATGACGAAGACGGTGCGATCGAGGATCTCGACAAGGTTGCCGCCGGTTTCGCGCTGCACGAGGATGGCGGTGATGAGGACGCGCAAATCCTGGGAAGGCACGCGATCGAGCATCTGCATGAGAGCGTCGCGGAGGGGCATTCCAAAATTCTGCTGGCGGAAGACTTCGCCGAATTCCGAGGCGGCCGGCTCCGGCGAGCCCTGGGCGACGATCTCGATAGCCCCGGCAACGGAATGGCCGGCGCGCAGGGAGCGAGCCATCATATCGATGGCGTGAGCCAGCGAGGTATCGAAGGCTTTCATGCGGCGGGAGCGGAGAAAGACAATGCGAAACCAGGGCAAGCAGGCGAGCAGGGCGGCACCGGCAGCTTCGAAGAGAAGAAACGGATAGACCAGGGTCATGATGCCAAAGCCGATGGCGGCACAGACCACGGACTGCACGAGGACGACGGCGGCGGTAGTATTGGCTCCGGACTGGGTGACGTAGCGCCGGATACTTTGTGCGCGCCGGAAATCAGTGAAGGTACGGTCAATCCATTCGAAGCGTTTGGGCGAGGTCTTGCGCAGCAGCTGGGAGGCCTGGATAACCGCCTCGACGGAACCGGGGGCGTGCGCGCCGATGCCGGCCATGCGCTGCGCGATCAGCTTAACGTCGCGGCTGGGAGTGGTGGCCACGACGACAATCGTGAAGGTGACGACCAAAACAAAGGTGAAGACGGCGGCCAGAAGAATCATGGGGGAAAATCTCCGTCAAACTTCCATGGAATGGTCCATCAGGCCGGCAGGCAGAGCGATGCCGGCGGCCTTGACACGATCGCCGAATTTGGGGGTGATGCCGGTGGAACGGAACCTGCCCTTTACCCGGTTGTTTTCGCCGAGACCCTCTTTCTCGAAAACGAAAAGGTCCTGCATGCTGATGACGTCGCTGTAAGCGCCGGTGAGCTCGGAAATATGCGTGACGCGGCGGGAGCCGTCGCTCATGCGGGCGACCTGCACGATGAGGTGAATGGCGGCGGCAATCTGCAGGCGAATGGCCTTCTCGGGAAGGCGGATGTCGCCCATCATGCACATGGTTTCCATACGGGCCAGGCCGTCGCGCGGGGTGTTGGCGTGGATGGTGGTGAGGGAGCCTTCATGGCCGGTGTTCATGGCCTGCAGCATGTCGAGGGCTTCCTCGCCGCGGCACTCGCCGAGGACGATGCGGTCGGGGCGCATACGCAGGGCATTGATGACCAGCTCGCGCTGGCGGATGGCGCCCTTGCCTTCGACGTTGGGGGGCCGGGTTTCGAGGCGGACCACGTGTTCCTGGCGCAGCTGGAGTTCGGCCGAATCCTCGATAGTGACGATGCGCTCCTTCTCGGAAATGAAGCTGGAAAGCATGTTGAGGAGGGTGGTTTTGCCGGCGCCGGTTCCGCCGCAGATGACGATATTGAGACGGGCCTGAACGGCGGCGCGCAGGACCTCCAGCATGGGCTGGGTGAGGGCCTTGTTTTGCAGCAGCTTTTCGGCGGTCAGGGGCGAGGATCCGAAGCGGCGGATGGAGAGAATGGGGCCATCGATTGCCAGAGGCGGGATAATGGCGTTGACGCGGGATCCGTCTTTCAGGCGGGCGTCGACCATGGGCGTGGACTCATCGACGCGGCGGCCAACCGCGGAAACGATCTTGTCGATGATCTGCATCAGGTGCCGGTTGTCTTTGAACGTGACGTTGGTGCGCTGCAGGACGCCGCGGCGCTCCACGTAGACGTTGTTGCAGGTATTGACGAGGATGTCGTTGATGGTGTCGTCCTGCAGCAGCGGTTCGAGGGGGCCGAGGCCGAACAGCTCGTCGAGAACCTCGTGGGCGACGCGATCGCGTTCGGTGGAACTGAGAGGCACGCCCTGCTCGGCGATGACCTGCTGAATGACGGCAAAGAGCTGCTGCTGGCCGGCGCGGGTTTCCTGAGCTTCACCCAGCTTCTCAAGATCGAGGCGATTGATGAGCTCCTGGTGGACCGCGGATTTGAGTTCCTGTTGTTCTTTTTCACGCAGCGGCCGGTTGGCGTTGCCGCTGCCATTCCTGAGGCCGGGACCGCCCGTCCGGAGGGGGGCGGTTTCAGGCCGGGCTACGAGATTGAGGCTCAGGTCAGCCATGGCTACTCAGCACCTTTCCGGCCCCAGGAAAACAGACCCTTGCGGGCGGGCTGGGCCGGGTTGACCTCATCCGCGCCGGTAAGAATGGAGGTCCAGCGGGAAAACTGCGAACCGTATTCCGATTTCTTATCCGGTGAGACGGGCTCGCCAACGTTGATGGCGCGCAGGCACTCGAAGTAGGCATTGCAGAGGCGCACTTCGACCGGGACGCGGATGGCCTTTTCGATCTGTTCGATCGCGATGGCGCCGTGGGAAGAATAGCGATTGATGATGACATGGAGGCGGGAAGAGGTCGATTCGTTGCGGCTCAGGCCGTCGATGTAACGGGACAGGTCGCGAATGGATCCGATATCAGGGGTCGCGACGAGATAGATTTGATCGGAACGATCCATCACGGCGAGGCTGGCCTCTTCGAGCGAGGTCTGGCAGTCGAGGATGACGTAGTCGTACTCGCCGCGCAGGAACTCGAGAGTACGCTCGAGGGCATCCGGATCGGCGGTACGGGAGGGGTCGTGGGATTCGGGCGAGGCCAGCACTTCCAGTCCGCTGGAGTGCCTGGCGATAAAGCCGCGCAGCAGCGCGGAGTCGAGCCGATTCACATTGCGGATCAGCTCGTCGAAATGATAACGGGCGCCATCAAGGCCGAGATAGAGACAGACGTGGCCGAATTCGGCGTGGTTATCGATGAGCAGAACGCGCTTACTGTGCTGGGTAACGAGAAAATAGGCAAGATTGACGGCGATGGTGGTGGTGCCCACGCCGCCTTTGGCGCCGAAGAAGGAGATAATGTGACCGGTAGAGCGAGTGCGCCCGGTAGTTGCCGACCAGTATCTTTCCTGACGGCTCAGGGCATCGGCAAGCTGGCGGGGATCCAGAGGCTTGCGCAGGAACTCGTTGCACCCGGCGCGCATGGCGGCGAGAAGAAGATCGGGATCGTTGCGGCCGGACAGAGCGGCGACAAAGATCTTTCCGAAGAAGAGCTGGTGCAGGTAACCTGCGGATTCAATTGCGTTGCGCGGGTCGCGGTCGAAGTCGACCACAACGAAAACCTCATCAGCGCTTTTTGTTTCCTGTGAAATGGCGGCGCGGCGAGTGGCGGAGAGATACTCGTCGAAATTTTCGTGAGTGAGCGACCACGGCAACTGGGATGCCGCCTGGACAATCCTGTCGGTGAGGTCGCGGTCCACACCCACCGTCACCAGGGCCACGGTCAGGGTCTGCGAGTTTCCGGCCTGCTGAATCATGGCTTAATCCTTCGGATCAACCACCGGCACATCCTGTGGGGTGGGCTGCGGCTGAGGCTGGGCTGGAGGGGTTTTGGGGGCGATACTTCTGTCGAATTTCTTCGGGTTGAGCAATGGGACGACGACGGCCGGCTGCATTGCCTGCGGATTATCGGAAAGCGGATCGACGAGAGTAGGGGTGACGATGACGGCCAGTTCCACCACCGAGTGGGTGGAACTCTTCGACTGGAAGAACTTGCCCAGGATGGGTATGTCGCCGATGCCGGGAATCTTTTCCATCTGGTCGGTGGTGCGGTTGTCGAGCAGGCCGGAGATGGAGAAACTCTGACCGCTCTTCAGCTCGAGTTCGGTATCGGCGCGGCGGGTAGAGATGGCCGGAATGGTGTAGCCGGAGATCTGCACCTCATTGGTGTAGTCGAGCGCGCTCACTTCCGGAGATACCTTCAGCTGGATGGTGCCGTCGGGCAACACGTTCGGAGTGAAGTCCAGCTTGACGCCATACGGGCGAAACTGAATGGTGACGGAGGTAAAGCCGCCGGTTCCACCCTGTACGACGGGAAAAGGAAATTCGCCGCCGGAAAGAAAGGACGCCTTTTGCCCGCTGACGGTGGTGAGGGTAGGTTCGGCGAGAATCTGAATAATCTGATTGTTTTGCAGGGCCTGGATCGCGGCGCCCAGGCCGAGATCGCTGTTGTAATAGAAGAGACTGAGAAGACTGCTGAGCGCGAGAAGGGAGTTGGTGCTGGTACCGGAACTGGCAGAACTGGCTGCCGAGCCTATGGTGATGGCCGGAAACTGTCCGGTAGTGGCGTTGGCTGTGTTTTTCCCGGTAGTAAAGAAGTTGAATCCGAGCTGCTGAGCGCGCGTGCGGTCGATTTCCACGACGCGAACCTTGAGGCGCACCTGGGCGAGGTGCTGCGGGACAATCTGCAGGGAACTGGCAACATTCTTGGAGAAGAGACCAGCGAGTTTTGCGGCCTCATCCGCATCCGCCTGACTGAAGACGGTACCGGCGAGGCCGACCTGATCTTCGCGGGCGTCGACCCGGATATTTGTACCCGGCAGCGCCTCTTTCAGAGCGCTGCTGAGGCCGGCAAGGTCCAGATCCGCGGAGATCTGATAAGCCTGGGACTCGCCGGATTCGTCCCACAGGATCAGGCTGCTCATGCCCGGGGCCTTGGCGGTGACCACGATCTGGTGCGGGCTGGCAGTGACGGAATCGAGCACGTCGGGATTGCTGACGTACACTTTGCGCAGCCGTTCTCTGGTGTTGACAAACATGGAGCGTCCAACAACGATGTGAATGGCGTTGGCGACCTGTACGGTGGTGCTCATGGAGCCGGCGGCGAGCGCGGCGACGGGCACCTTGTTGGTGACGCCGTTCTGTGCTCCGGCGCCGGGGAGTGCTGCCGCGCAGAATGCCGCCGCGATCAGGGCGCTGGTGCTTTTCCGGATTGTGCATGCCCGCTTAGTCATTTACGTGCCTCAGTTGGTAAAGCTGTCGGTTGAACGCTTGGAGCCCAGCAGAGTTTCCACAACCCACGGCTTCGGTTGGGGCGCGAAAATCCTGCGCACGGGGGCTGCAGTGCCTCCCCGCTTAGCGGCTGGAAGGCTGTTCGACAGCTGCGCGAGAGAGACCGGCACAGGATCGGTGGGAGAATTGTCCCGGCCGTTGCGAAGAACAAAATGAATCGTTCCCTGGGCGGCAGCCAGCACGGCTTTCTCGGCATCCTGGGGTTTGAGCAGGAGCGTAATCACATCGACGTTGGCCGGTTTGCCGGAAGGGTCGGGCTGGAGCTCATGGCCCACGGCCAGCACTTCCGCATCCTGCAGGACGGTGGCGGTAATGGGATCGGCGCTGGGGTCGGGGCGGTAGGTTACGAGGACGTCGACGTGGGTGGCGGGCATGAGGAATCCGGCAACGCCGATGACTTCATCGGAGCGCAGAGCAATGGCGCGCATGCCGGCGGGAATTCTTCCCGTTACGCCGAGGCCGGTACCCGCGGCAGCGAGTTCCTGATCCATGACTGGTTGTCCGGCGGGCAGGGGATAGAGCACGACCCGGCCGACGACATCGTCAATTTTGACGAATGCCCCTGAGACAGGGTTGGTGCGCGGCCAGTTGACGATGGTGAGATCTTCGCGCTTGAGAATTTCGCCGGGATCGATGGAGTGGGCGGCGGCGACATACTGAATGGGGGTCTGCACGACAGGGTGCGAGGAAGTCATTTTTCGGCCAATAACGTAGACAGCGGCGCCGGAAATCAGCAACGCGAGGACGAGAGCGACAAGGATGCGGCGAGCCATAGCGTTTACCTCTTGACCACCGTCATGCAGAGTGTCATCGCGCTGCCTGCGGCGATTGCCAGCGCATAGGGCAGGCGCAGGGTACGCGCGTTGCCGACATTCAGATGGGGATGGGGTTTCAGGCCCTCAAAGCGGTGGTGCACCGCCAGCGCACCGAGATTCATGATGGTGTCCTTGAAGCGGCCTCTCCACAGAGCGAGGCCAACCGCCATGACGCCTCCGGCAATGGCGGTGAGGCCGAGCAGCCATCCGACCTCGGACAAACCTCCGATGGCGCCGACCACAGCAATCAGTTTCACGTCTCCCGCCCCCATGCCGCCGGCAAGCCAGAAAATCAAAAAGACAACGCCCGCAATCAGCGCGGCGGCCGCAGACAGGCCAAACCCGCGCCACCCGCCGATAAACAAATGCAGCAGGAGTCCAAAGAGAATTCCCGGGATGGTAAGCAGATTGGGAATCCGCCGGCTGCGGAGATCGAAGACCGCTCCGGCACCAGCAAAAGCGATGGCTACGGCCAGATACACAAACTCGGTATGAAGTCTCGACATTCCGAAGTTCCCCAAAACTTGCTTTCCCTGAGCCTTCGGCAGAGAAAGCCAGGACGTTTTCTGCAACTGCTCGCCCGGTCGTCGGCTGGGGCGCCAGTAAGCCGAGCCCACAACGTCAAGTGCGACAAGTACGGCAAGCGCCGGAAAGGAAGTGCCCCGCAACGATTCAGGGGGCAGAGAATCCGCATCCGGACACAAAACAATCCCCTGGCCGTGGCACGTCCTCTGCCGGTGTGGCCAGGAGTCCTGCGGTCCGCTCTACCGATGTGTTGTCGATACCGGGTTATCGGTTATCGAGTATACACATCGAGGGGTACCGGTAAAGGTTTAAATTGGCGGGTTCGCCCCTGCTCCGTTGTTCGATTTGGTTCAGAGTCTGCGGCTGTCGCCGAACAGAAAAGTTCGAGCGCAGCCTGGGGCGCCAGCAGCAGGAGTATTACCGGACTCGGCCGTCCACCGGACGGCCGGGGCCCCGTAATATTCCCACGTACAGCACTTCCTCATCCCCG
Source organism: Acidobacteriaceae bacterium (assembly GCA_030041435.1). Taxonomy (GTDB): domain Bacteria; phylum Acidobacteriota; class Terriglobia; order Terriglobales; family Acidobacteriaceae; genus Palsa-343. The sequence goes on along the minus strand of JASHNW010000043.1, from coordinate 12,299 downwards.
GCGGTCTGCGTTGCCGCAGGAGGCCGCCAGAAAATCGGCGGGCAGTTAGATGTCCGAGCCGACCTTGTTGAATTCGGCGTTGATGGTGGTCGCAAGGCCGTTCAGGCCGGTGATGGCAACGAGCGCGATCAGGGCCGCGATCAGAGCGTACTCGATCAGATCCTGGCCGGACTCTTCATTCATGAACTTCTTCAGAAGCTGTTTCATTATCCTGTTCTCCTCAATGATTCGCAGCGCGTCCGACTATTTGCGCACCCCTTGGTCCGCCCTGCGTTGTGTATCCACCTTGCGACGGTTGACCCAAATTCACAATGACCAATAAGTGTTAGGTGTTGCTACTTTCCGGTACAGGGGCCGGCGCAGGGGCGTGGCCGCCAACGGGTACTTTCGACACCTGCGAGATTCCCATTTTGAGAATCCCCCGTTGCGGTGAGAGCGGCCCATGAGGGGGGTACACAACTCTACAACTTGGTGTTATCGACCAGGGCCGCCAGATCACTGATTATAGGGAGGAGTTCTCCGCGGGCAGCCCTCGACAGCATTCCATTGAGCCGAAGGTCTCGGCGCCGCTTCGGTACGTGGCAGAAAGCCCGGTTGCGGGCGGTCTTCCACTGATTCTATTGGGGATATGCGAAATGCCAATGCGCGAAGCGGGTTCAAAGCGATCGGAGCAGGCGGCCCGGGCGCTGGTGGTCGGTCTGCTTTGTTCTCTGCCCGCCTTTGTTTGTCTGCGCGCGCCGGGAACCTCAGTGATCGATCCTGACCTCGGCTGGCACCTGAGCACGGGGGCATGGATCGTCCAGCACCGGGCTTTCCCGCGTTTCGATCCCTTTTCGAGGCTCAGCGCGGCGCCATGGCAGGCCTACAGCTGGCTGTTCGAACTGCTTCTGCTGAAGATTTACGAGTGGTTCGGACTGAAGGGGATGGTCCTGTTCACAGCGGCCGTGCTGGTTGCCATTGCGGCCGCGGTCTACAGACTAGTCAATCGGCTGGGGGGCGACTTCGTGCGCTCGCTGCTGCTGACCGCTGCGGTGATGCTGTGTATGGTGAGGATCTATACGCCTCGCCCCTGGCTGTTCACGATCCTGTTTTTTGTGCTGGAGCTGGACGTGCTGATGCGAGCGCGCCAGACCGGTTCGTCGCGTGGGTTGCTGTGGCTGCCGCCGCTTTTCGTTCTGTGGGCGAATATCCATATTCAGTTCATCGACGGGCTGCTGGTGCTGGGGATCGCAGCCTGCGAGCCGCTGCTGGCCCGGTGGTGGAAGTCCGATGCCCATGGTCCGCGCGCGCGCAATCTGTGGGCGATCCTGCTGGCCTGCGTGGCGGCGACCTTCGTCAACCCGTATGGCCCGGGGCTCTACAAAGTTGCCGAGACGCTGACCTCGCAGCCCGCGGTGCTGAACATGGTGAGCGAGATGCAGTCGCTTCCGTTCCGCTCGTTCAGCGATTTTTTGCTGCTGTTTATGGCTCTGGCGGCATCGGGTGTGCTGTTCCGCTACCTGCGCCTCGCCCCGTTCGAGACCCTTCTGTTTGCGGTTGCGGCGGTCCTCTCGTTCCGATCGCAGCGCGATCTGTGGTTCATGGCCGTCACCGCAGCGATGATTCTGGCGGCCGGCCTGCCTGCCGGGCCAACCGCGCGGAGGCAGGCGCCGCTGCCGGTGTGGGCCGGTTCTCTGGGAGGTATTGCGGCCGCGGCCCTGGTCCTGGCCGGGACGGCGGCGATGCATTTGAGCAACGCCAGTCTGCTTTCGCTGCAGGCAAAAGAATATCCGGTGCAGGCGGTAGAGGCGATCAGGCAGCGGCATACCAGCGGCGCGTTATTCAACACGTATAACTGGGGCGGCTATCTGATCTGGAAGCTGGGCGAGCCGGTGAGCATCGACGGGCGCGCCGGGCTGTACGGCGACGACCGCATCCGGCGGTCCACCGAGACCTGGAGCGGCAACCCGAGCTGGGCGTCCGACCCGGACCTGGCATCCGCCAGCGTGGTGATCGGTCCTGCAGACGATGCGCTGACGCAATTGCTGCGCAGCGACCCCCGATTCACTCTGGCATACGAAGACAAGACGGCGGCCGTATTTATCGCGCGGCACGATGGGAAGGGTGCAGGTGGCAGCGTGGCAGCGCTCCAGCAGGGAGTCTCGCGAAGGTAGGGAGGCGGCACCGCCAGACGCGCATGCGGTGACTCAAGTTACCTGTCCGGTGGGCTCTCTGACTTGTACGATGGTCAATCACCCATTCGGGTTATGGCATGCCACCAACGATGCAGCAAAATCCGGGTATGTGTTATCGACGTACCCGAGAGTGCGCCTCCTATAATGAGGTTGTTTCCGGAATAGCCTGGCGTTATTCGGCGGAGCGCAGTAATCCATGCGTCGGTGCCTCACTCCCCCTCCGGCGCGCGCCAGGCAACGTGGCTCGCCGGGCCGGTCACGCTGCGCCGCCGGCATGGATACGCGCCGCTGAGCCGGGGTGCATGGAGGAGAAGCATGATCCCGCTGATTGAACGCACCAGGACGTCAGCCGCCGCAGCGGTTCGCCGAGTGTGCAAGCGGACCAGGGCAGTCGTGGCGCGGCTGCGTGCCGGGAGCGGCGACGGCGAGTCGGGCAGCCAGCTGGTGGAGATCGCGCTGGTGATGCCCATCCTTCTGCTGGTGACTTACGGTATGTGCTGGTTCGGCCTGGCCGTGAATAACTATCTCGTCCTGACCAATGCAGTGCAGGTGGGAGCGCAGGTGCTGGCCACGGACCGGGGCTCCTCGAACCCATGCTCGGATGTGGTGACCGCGGTGAAGAACGCGGCGCCCAACCTCAACTGGAGCGCAACCGGCTCCAGCGCTCCAGTCTGGACGATCAACATCGGCGGAACGGACTATACAACAAGCTGCTCGAGTCCCTCCACGATGACCAGCCAGGCTCAGGGTTCCGTTGAAGTTCAATATCCCCTCACCATCACTTCGAACCTGTTTGGAGCCGGATCTTATACGTTCACGCTGACGGCCGAAACGCAGGAAGTCATCGAGTAAGGACCAGGAGAACGACACATGAAAGTAAACAGAAAGAAACTCGTAACACGATTGATCCGCGAAGACAGCGGACAGGCACTGGTTTTGGCCAGCACCGTTCTGATTGTGCTGCTGGCCATGGCCGGATTCGTGCTCGATCTTGGCCACGCGATGGTGGTGAACCGCCAGTTGCAGGCAGGCACGAACGCCGCGGCTCTGGCCGCTGGTCAGGCGCTGCCTGCGTCCAGCTACTCACAGGAAGGCTACGATTACGCCAGTGGGCCGCAGAGCAAGACAGATCCAGACCTTAACTACAACGCGAGTATCCCGGGAACGGTCAATACAACCGTCACCGGCTACTGCTCTTCCTGGGTTAACACCAACCTGGGCATCGGCTGCGGCTCCGGGGTCGGCTACAACGCCGTGGTGGTGACGCAGAGCGTGACCATTCCCACCTATTTCATCAGCATTCTGGGGATCGATTCGATCAGTCTGCAATCCACCGCGGTCGCCGCCGAGCGGGGCGCTTCGCCCATCCCGTACAACATCGCGATCATTCTCGACACCACGGATTCGATGAACGACACGGACAGCGACAGCCAGTGCGACAGTAGCCGCGAGACCTGCGCGGCGGCCGGCCTCGTCTCCATGCTGCAAAATATGGCGCCCTGTCCGACGACGGAATCGTCGTGTGGCACCGCCACGGCCAACAGCAGCGGCGACCTCGGTTACAACGTCACGCCGGCGGAAGATCACATCGCGCTCTTCCAGTTTCCTAATACCTCGGCTCCGACCCCCTCGTCGTCGTCGGTTTTTGGTTGCGCCGGAGGCACGTCGAGCAACGCCGCCTACAACCTCACGGCGACGAATCTGGATTCGTATGACCCCACCTCCGGTAACAGCTATATTCTGGTGGGATATGACAGCAACTTCAAGACCAACCCGCAGAAGCAGACGCTGAACAGCGCCGACTATATCGTCAAAGCTCTTGGCGGGTACAGCGGATGTACGGCGATGAAGGCGAAGGGCGGCTATTCCACTTATTACGCCTCGGCTCTCTATGCTGCGCAGGCATCCCTGGTTGCTGAGCAGAAAGCCAATCCGAACACATCCAACGTAATCGTGATGGTAAGCGACGGCGATGCATCGGCATTGGAATCGAAAAATGATTTCAACACCAGCTCGAACAGCAACTACAACGCAACCAGCGGAGCCTATCCTTCCTACGTTGACCAGTGCAATCAGGCCGTCGTTGCCGGTCAAGCTGCCACAGCAGCCGGTACGAAGGTGTACGCGGTCTCCTACGGGTCGGAATCCTCAGGTTGTCTGACGGGAAATACAGCCGGAACCGCAGCAGAGACCGCAGCGCAAACCGGCTATACCGCCGGCATCACTCCCTGCGAGACGATGAAAAACATTGCCTCGGGCACGGCCTATTTTTACTCGGACTATACGCAGAGCGGCTCCGGCGAGGATACCAGCTGCGTTGGGACGGCAAACTCCACGTCCAACCTGGACGACATCTTCACAGATATTGCGTATACCCTGACGACGGCGCGACTGATGAACAGCAGCGCCAGCTCCGGCTGTACGGCTAGTGCACAGCAGACGGCCATTACAAACGACACGGCCAATCCCTGCCCGTGAGCTTCGATCGATTGATGGCCGGAAGGGGCTTTTCCTTCCGGCCTCTTTTTGTTTGAGGCCTCGATACAATTGCCGACGAATTGGTTCGTTTGGCTTGACAACGCTGCGGCGCGCCGAAACAATGCTCTTTGCCTGATTCGACATGGGGTACGCCGTACCTCATCGCGGCATGGCTGAGTTGTGGGGAATGAGCGCTGTGGATCGCTTTCGGCTCGATGGCAAAACTGCTCTGGTCACGGGTGCGGCCGGCGGTCTGGGTGCAGCCATTGCCGTTGCCCTCGCCGAAGCCGGCGTCGCGGTAGCCTGCCATGGGAACCGGCGTTCCGCAGAAGCCACCGCGCAGCACATTCGCAATTTGGGTGGAGAGGCGCGCAGTTTCGCCGCCGACCTCGGCCAGCCGGAGGGCGCGGACCGCCTCTTCACTGACGCCGCTTTGGCCATGGGCGCGCCGCACATTCTCGTAAACAACGCGGGAACGATCCACAGGGCCGCAGCGGAAGACCATGCGATGGATGCGTGGGCGCAGGTGCTGCAAGTGAACCTCACCAGCGCTTTCCGGCTTTGCCAGCTTGCCGGGCGCGAGATGCTGCAGCGCCGGCAGGGAAAGATCGTCAACATTGCTTCGATGATGTCGTTTCAGGGAGGCATTCGCATCGCGGCTTACACCGCGTCGAAGGGCGGCATCGCACAAATGACGAAAGCCCTGGCCAACGAGTGGGCCGCGCGCAATGTGCAGGTGAACGCCATCGCTCCCGGGTACTTTCGCACCGAAAACACGGCTGCGCTGCAGCGAGATGAGACACGGAACCGCCAGATCCTCGAGCGCATTCCGGCCGGCCGCTGGGGCGAGCCGGAAGATGTGACCGGAGCTGCGGTTTTTCTCGCATCCGCGGCCAGCGATTACGTTACCGGAACGGTGCTGGTGGTCGACGGAGGCTGGCTGTCGCGGTAAGGGGTTCGGATATTATGGAGCGCGAGAAGCTCAAGACCATCGAGACGAGGGCGAATCCTCAGGAGGCGAAGAGACCTGAGCCTGCGGCCGATCCCTATCAGCTGCAGAGCCTCGATCGCGCCGTGGCCGTGCTGGAGCTGCTGGGCGAAAGCGAGGGCCCGCTGGGGCTTGCCGACATATGCGAGCGCATGGACCTGCACAAGAGCACGGCGCATCGCGCCCTGATGGTGCTGGAGCGCACGGGGCTGATCGAGCGCACTCTTGAAAACCGCTTCCGCCTGGGACTTAAGCTCTACGAGCTGGGCACGCGGGCCGTCGAGCAAATCGATCTGCGCGCGCGCGTGCATCCCTGGTTCCGCAAATTGTCGGCGCAGGTGGGCGAGACGGTGCATCTCGGCGTGCTGCAGAAGGCTTCTGTCGTGTATCTGGACAAGGTAGAGCCGAACAATCGCCGCGTGTGGCTGGCGTCGCGGATTGGAGCTTCCAATCCGGTCTACTGTACTGCGATGGGCAAAGCGATGCTGGCGTTTCTGCCTCCCGATGAGGCTGCGGACATCATCGCGCGCATTCGCTTCACCCGCTATACACCGCGCACGCTGATGACGCCGGAGGCTCTGCAGCGCTCCCTCGATCGCGTTCGACGGCGCGGCTACGCTATTGACGATGAAGAGGTGGAATGCGGTGTGCGCTGCGTAGGCGCACCGGTTCTGAACGAAGGCGGCCGGCCCATTGCGGCGGTCAGCGTTTCGGGCCCTTCGTCGCGCATCACGCAGCAAAGCGTGCCCGGCATTGCGGAGCATCTGCTGCGCTGCTGCCGCGAGATCTCCTCGTCTCTGGGCCACCGTGAGCGGCGCAGGGCAGCAGCGCCTTCGCCCTTCCTGAATCACTATGGGCTCTGATTACGGCTCGTGAATTTTGACTACCAGCGCGGCGTAAATAGTTCCCGGCGCCAGCAGTATCTGATGGGGTGTGCCCGCGCGGACCGTCACCATGTCGCCGGGGGCAAGCGTTTGCGCATTGCCGCCTTCGATTTTTGCGCCGTGGGTTTCACCATCGGAATCGGTCGTGCCTCCAACTACTGTTCCTCCGGTTACGAGCGTCGCGCTGCCCTGTTCTACCATCATCACGTCGTCCCAATGGGCGTGCACTTCGGCACCACCGCTGGCGGCCCGCACGGAGAGCTGGATTTTGTAGCTTCCATAGTCCACCAGAGTGGCGCCGCTGCTGCCTTTTGTTCTCGCATCGGGAATCAGCGCCGCCAACTGCGCCTCGACATCTTTCTGCAGGAAGACGGATGGTTTGAGATGCGCTCCCGGAGTCGGCGACTGCGTCAGACCGGCAATGCCTGCAGGCATGCCCGGCGGAACCGGGGCCTGATTCTGCGCGCTGGCGGAAGCGGCCATGGCCACCGCGCATAGTGCAACAAGCAACGTCTTCATGGAGTGTCCTCCGGATCAAATCTCTAGCGCAGGATGGTTACCGGCGCCGGATCCATATCTGCATAATCCTGATTCTCGCCGCCCATGCCCCAGCAGAAACTATAAGCCTGTGTTCCCATCCCGGCGTGGATCGACCAACCAGGGGACACGACAATGTCGCGGCTGGCCAGCACCAGATGGCGCGTCTCCTCGGGAGGGCCCATGAGGTGAAACACGCGCGCGGCTTCGGAGAGGTTGAAATACATGTAGATTTCCGAGCGGCGCATGTGCGTGTGCGGCGGCATGGTGTTCCAGGCGCTGCCGGTGTGGAGATGCGTGACCCCCATTACCAGCTGGCAGCTGCGCGCGCCGCCGAGATGGATGTACTTCGAAACCGTTCGGAGATTGCATGTCTCCGCACTGCCTATCTCGACCGGGCTCGCGTCCGCCTTTTTTACCAGCGTGACCGGAAACACGGTATGCGCCGGATAACTGAGGAGATAGAAAATCGCCGGCCTATCCCGCGCCATCGATGCGAAGTGAATCTCCGCATTGCCTCGCCCAACGTAGAGCACGTCGAGGTTATCGAGCGTATAGCTGTGTCCGCCGACGTGGACCGCGCCAATGCCGCCGATGTTCAGCACGCCAATCTCACGCCGTTCGGTGAAGTACTCTGCCCGCAGCTCGGGATAGCTGGGGAGAGAGAGCAGTTTATCCGACGGTGCTGCCATCCCCACCACCGCCCGGTCGAGATCGACATACGCCAGGCGCAGGGCGCCCGCCTCGCACAGGCCCTCCAGCAGAAACGTTGCGCGCAACTCTTCGGTCGTCATCCGCGGATACCGAACGGGATCCGCCATCAGAATTGTCTTCATGTTGTTGTCCAGCCTCAGGAGAGATTATTCACGATCGGCAGCGGGGCCGGAGCGGCCGCGGGGTGGAAGTGCGCATGGATTGCCTCAGCGGTGCGCGGCGGCACCACGGCCGCCAGCGCTTCCAGACCGGCGGCGGCCACACTGCGCTGGCTGCCGAAATGCTCCAGCAGCCGTTGCCGCGTGCGCGCACCCACGCCCGGGATCGACAGCAGCTCCGACTCGCGATCGCGCATTTCGCGGCGCTTGCGATGGTAGGTGATGGCAAACCGGTGCGACTCGTCGCGGATCTGCTGGACCAGGTGCAGCACCGGCGAGCGCCTGTCGAGCACCACCGGATCGTTCTCCTGACCATAGAGATAGATAATCTCCTCGCGCTTGGCAATCGAAGCCAGCGGCTGCGAGGTCAGCCCCAGCTCCTCCAGAGCCGAAGCGGCCGCGTGCAACTGCCCGAGTCCTCCGTCGATCAGAATCAGGCTGGGCATTTCCTGCTTCTCCTCAACAACGCGGCGATACCGCCGGGTCAGGACCTCGTGCATCGCGGCGAAATCGTCGACACCCTCTACTGTCCTGATCTTGAATTTGCGATAGCATGACTTCTTCATTTCGCCGTCTTCCCACACCACCATCGAAGCAACGGTTTCCGCGCCCTGGATATGCGAGATGTCGAAGCACTCGATCCGCTGCGGGGGATTTTCCAGCATGAGCGCATCCTGCAAGGCGCTCTGCACCGCTTTGCGGCTGGGCTGCAGCACGCGGAAGCGCTGGTCGTAGCTTTGCTTCGCGTTTTGCCCGGCCAGGTCGACGAGCGACCGCTTCTCGCCACGCTGTGGAACTGCAATCTCCACGCGGTGGCGGGTCTGCGCAGCGAGCAGGTCGGACAGAGGATCGCGATCGCTGAAGCCAACCGGGACGAGGATGTTTGCGGGCACATACTGTTGATCGATATACAGCTGCTTCAGCAGGGCAGAGAAGAACGCGCCCGGTTCAAAGGGAGCCTCCGCCGATTCGGCACCTGCGTTTTCCTGCTCGCCTTCACCAATTTCCGCGACGAACTCCGGCAGATCTTCCCAAAAAAACTCGCGGCGATCGACAATTTTGCCGCCGCGCATGTGGAAGAGGTTCACGGCAATCATGCCGTTCTCGTAGTGGAAGCCGAATACATCGGCATCATCGTCTTCGGCCGACGCAATGCGCTGCTTCTCCTGAAGCTGATCGACGGTGATGAGCAGGTCGCGATACTTTGCCGCCAACTCAAATTGCTCGGACACTGCGGCCGCAGCCATGCGTTCGTGCAGCGATTTGTTCAGGTCGGCCGTGCGCCCTTCCAGAAACATCTGCGCGTCGCGGACTGCTTCGGCGTAGGCTTCCGGCGTGGTCAGATCCTTCACGCATGGACCGAGGCAGCGGTGGATGTAGTATTGCAGGCACGGCCGCGGATGATCGCGCGACAGATCGACCTTGCAGCTGGGCAGCAGAAAGCTGCGGTGGATGAGGTCGACAACCCGATACGCGAGATTGCCTGGAAAATAAGGCCCGTAGTACGCGCCGCCGTCCCGCCGCAGCCGCCGCGTCACAAATACTTTGGGATAGCGATCGCCCAGGGTGAGCTTCACATACGGGTAGGTCTTGTCGTCGCGGAGCAGGATGTTGAAGCGCGGCTTGCGCTGCTTGATCAGGTTGTTTTCGAGCGCCAGGGCTTCATGTTCGTTGTCGACCAGGATGTAGTCGACGTCGACCGCTTCGCGCATCAGCGAGCCGGTCTTGGCATTGGCCTGCGAGGCTTCAAGGAGGTAGGAGCGCACCCGCGCCCTGAGACTCTTCGCCTTGCCGACATAGATCACCTCGCCGTCGGCATTCTTGTACAGATACACGCCGGGCCGCGGCGGCAGCGTTCGCATCTTTTCGTGGAGATCCATACGGCCTTACCTTTATTTTAATTCCCGCATTCGGGATCTATACTCGGTGCCACGCGGAGAGAATCTATGCTGGGAAACCAAAAACTTGTGGCCTTTGTGCCGGTGCGCAATGCCGACGCCGCGCGCGGTTTCTATCGCGATACGCTGGGCCTGCATATGCTCTATGAAGATGGCTTTGCGCTGGTATTTGACGTTCAGGGCGTGATGTTGCGCGTCACGCTCGTGGGCGATTTCCAGCCCCAGCGGTTTACTGTCCTCGGCTGGCAGGTTACCGACGCCATCGCGTTTGCGCATCAGCTTACGGCCGCCGGGATCCAGATCGAGCGCTTTCCCGGTCTCGAGCAGGACGAGCACGGCCTATGGCACGCGCCTGGTGGAGCCAAGATCGCCTGGTTCAAAGATCCCGACGGCAACGTTCTGTCCATCAGCCAGCATCCTTAGCAGCGATTCGCATTCGCCCTTGCTGCGGGGCTAACCTGAATGAAGATGCGCGCCGCTGTCCTGCACCATCCCGCCCCTGTCGCGAGCCATCCGCTGGCGATCGAGGATCTGCCCATCCCTGAGCCGGGGCCGGGCGAGGTTCTGCTGAAAGTCGAAGCCTGCGGCGTGTGCCGCACCGACCTCCACATCACCGCCGGCGAACTGCCGCCTCTGCGCAGCACGGTGACGCCAGGCCATCAGATTGTCGGCCGTGTCAAGAAGCTGGGGCAGGGAATTGACGGGCCCGCAGCCGGCGCGCGCTGCGGTGTTTCGTGGCTGGGCGGGGTCGACGGAACGTGCCTGCTCTGCCGCAAAGGGCGCGAGAATCTGTGCGACCATCCCACGTACACCGGTTACTCCGTCAACGGGGGCTACGCCGAATATGCCGTGGCGCGCGCCGACTTCCTCATCCCATTGCCAGGCGAAGTTGCCGCCACCGATCTGGCTCCGCTGCTCTGCGCCGGCATCATCGGCTTCCGCAGCCTGCGCGTCGCGGAGGTCGCGCCTCGGGCCCGCGTCGGCCTGTTCGGCTTTGGAGCCTCTGCGCATCTTGCCATCGAGGTGCTGAAATTCTGGAATTGCGAAGTGTACGTATCTACTCGCGGCGCATCGCATCAGCAGCTGGCACGGGATCGCGGCGCGACCTGGGTTGGCGATGCCACCGATCGTCCGCCGGTCGCACTCGACTGCGCCGTGACCTTCGCGCCCAGCGGCGAGGTGGTCCTGGCCGCACTGGCCTCGCTGCGCAAGGGCGGCATCGTCGCCATCAACGCCATCCACCTCGACCGCATCCCGCAATTCGACTACGATTCGCTGCTGTGGGGCGAGCGCCAGTTGCGCAGCGTCGCCAACATGACGCGCCAGGACGGCCGCGATTTCGTCGCTCTTGCCGCAAAGATCGGCATCCGCCCGCGAACCACGGTCTTCCGGCTCGAAGACGTGAACGACGCGCTGCTCGCTATTGAGGAGGACGCTGTCGACGGCGCGGCAGTGGTTGTTCCTTAGAGCATTTCTAATTTAAGTGCTGACATACCCAGAGGCAGTGAAGTAGTTGGAGCATTCGCTGGGGGTGACGGTGCCGAGCAGGGTGCCGATTTCCTTCCAAAGTTCGTCGGTAGCTCGCAGAGCTGCTTTGCGGAGCAGTGTCTTGAGTTTTGAGAAGAGCTTTTCGATGGGGTTCAGGTCGGGGGAATAGGGTGGCAGATAGAGCACCATGGCGCCCACCGCGGCGACAGCTTGCTGGACCCCTTCCACTTTGTGGCTGCTGAGGTTGTCCAGGATGACGATGTCTCCTGTCTGCAGCGTGGGGCACAGAAACTGTTCTACCCAGGCGAGGAACAATTCCCCATCCATGGGTCCGTCGATCACCATCGGAGCGGTCAATTGATGGTGGCGCAGGCCGGCGACAAAGGTGGTTGTCTGCCAATCTCCGAGGGGCGCCGAATCGATGCATCGACAGCCCTTGGGGGAACGACCATAGCTTCGCGTCATGTTGGTCGCGGCCCAGGTTTCATCGATAAAAACCAGCTTTTCGACATCCATTGCTGGCTGCGCTTTACTCCATGCCAGCCGTGCTGCCTGCACGTCCTCGCGCTCTTGCTCGCTGGCGTGCAGCGTTTTTTTTGAAGGTCAGATTCCACTTGTTCAACTGATGCCAAAGAGCACCAACCTTGATCGCAATACCCTGCCCGGCCAACCGTTCTCGCAGTTCCTCCAGAGTCAGCCCCGGCTCGGCTGCAATCCAGCGGCGCAAAGTTGGCTCAGCTTCCTTCACCCGGGATCGGCGATGACCGCCAATCTGAAAGCTGCTCCGCACCCCGGTCTCGTGCTCCCGGTCCCGCACCTGATAAACATAGAAGCGGCTGACCTCAAAGCGCTGCGCGATCGCCGATGGGCCCTCTCCCCGAGCCAGCGCCCGAAGCACACGATCACGCAGATCCTGCGAATACGATTGCATCCGAACCCTCCTTCTAAAGGACAGGAGGATTATCGCATAAATGTAGATA
>JASHNW010000042.1 GCA_030041435.1 Acidobacteriaceae bacterium | reverse complement strand
GTGGATCAGCCCTTCCTGATGCCGATCGAGGATATTTTCTCGATCTCGGGGCGCGGCACGGTGGTCACCGGGCGCATCGAGCGCGGCAAGGTGAAGGTGGGCGAGGAAGTGGAGATCGTGGGCTTCCGCGAGACGCGCAAGACGGTGGTGACCGGCGTCGAGATGTTCAAGAAGCAGCTGGACGAAGGCCTGGCGGGCGACAACGCGGGTCTGCTGCTGCGCGGCATTCCCAAAGAGGATGTGGAGCGCGGCATGGTGCTGGCCAAGCCCGGTTCGATCACGCCGCACACGAAGTTCAAGTCGAGTGTTTACGTGCTGTCGAAGGAAGAGGGCGGGCGGCACACGCCGTTCTTCAAGGGCTACCGTCCGCAGTTCTACTTCCGCACCACGGATGTGACGGGCGTGGCAACGCTGCCGGCCGGGACGGAAATGGTGATGCCGGGCGACAACGTGGAGCTGGAAGTGGAGCTGATCACGCCGGTGGCCATGGAAAAGGGCCTGCGGTTCGCCATCCGCGAAGGCGGACGGACGGTCGGCGCCGGCACGATCAGCGAGATCCTGAAGTAGGCAACTCAACCGGACGGCGGGATCGGCAACGATCCCGCTGACCAGAGAAAGAAACAAACGATGGTTGGACAGAGAATACGAATCCGGCTGAAGGCTTACGACTACCGCGTGCTCGACACGTCGACCGGCGAGATTGTCGACACCGCGAAGCGGACGGGCGCACAGGTAGCGGGGCCGATTCCGTTGCCGACGGTGAAGAACAAGTACTGCGTGCTGCGTTCCCCGCACGTGGACAAGAAGTCGCGCGAGGCGTTCGAGATTCGTACGCACAAGAGGCTGATCGACATTCTGGAGCCGACGCAGCAGACAGTGGACGCGCTGATGAAGCTGGATCTGCCCGCCGGCGTGGACGTGGAGATTAAGGCGTTCGAAAAATAGCTGTTAGCTTCTGGTCGTTAGCTTTTAGCTGAGGGCTCAGGCAAAGTTCGGGCGCTGAAAACGGCAGCTAAGAGCTGGAGGCTAGGAGCTAGTAGCTGATTTACCCCGGCAGTGCGGCGCACATGGCTCCGCATGATGAGGAAAGGAAGATATGTCAGTCAACGGAATTTTGGGCAAAAAGATCGGCATGACGCAGGTGTTCGATGAGAAGGGTGAGGTGCACCCCATCACCGTCCTGCAGGCTGGTCCGTGCGTGGTCACGCAGCTGAAGACTGCCACGAAAGACGGCTACGATGCGGCGCAGATCGGGCTGGTCGAGTTCGTGAAGGCGTCGAAGGTGACCAAACCGCAGGCCGGTCACTTTGCGAAGCAGAACGTCGCGCCGGTAAAGCTGCAGAAGGAAGTGGCCATCGAGACAGCGAAGGCCGCAGCCGATGGCGAGGCAGCGGTGGACGGCGTGAAGGCCGGCGATCGCGTCCTGGTCGACATCTTTACCGACGAGAAGTACGTCGACGTGACGGGCACCAGCAAAGGCCGCGGGTTTGCGGGCGTTGTGCGGCGGCACAATTTCGGCGGTGGACCCAAGTCGCACGGTCATATGTTTCAGGTGCAGGGCTCGATTGGAGCCTCGTCGTTTCCGTCGCGCGTGTTTCCGGGCCAGCGCATGCCGGGGCATCTGGGCGTGGACAAGGTGACGGTGCGCAATCTGCGCATTCGCGGCATCGATATTGACGAAAACCTGATCATGGTGGAGGGCGCCGTGCCCGGGCCTCGCGACGGGTACGTGCTGATCACCAAAGCCAAGGCTCCGCCGCGCGAGCGTCGCGGGTTTGCGGGCGGCGGCACGGTCGATCCGCTGAAGGCTTCGAAGAAGGCAGCGGGCAAGAAAAAATAGCGTTCAGCGCACAGCGCTCAGCGTTCAGAAAATCGGCTAACAGCTAGTGGCTAACGGCTAATAGCTGCAGTTGAAAGAGAAGACGATGGCAAACATTGACGTAGTGGATCTCGGAGGACAGAAAGTCGGCTCGCTCGAGCTGGCCGACGAAATCTTCGGGCAGATCAACGAAGCCTTGCTGTGGGAAGCGGTCAAGCATTATCGCGCCGCGATGCGGCAGGGCACGGCTGCGACGAAGAACCGCAAGCTGGTCTCTGGGTCGGGCAAGAAGCTGTGGAAGCAGAAGGGCACTGGCCGTGCGCGCATCGGATCCGTCCGCTCGCCGCTGTGGCGGCATGGCGGCACGGTGCACGGACCGCAGCCCCGCTCCTATGACTACGCGTTCCCGCGCAAGAAGCTGCTGGGCGCGCTGCGCTCGGCGCTGGCGTCGAAGTTCGCCGACGGCAAGCTGACCGTGGTCGAGTCGTTCGACTTGAGCGAGCCGAAGACGAAGCTGTACCGCCAGGCGCTCGACAAGCTGGAAGCGAAGAAGACCGCCCTGCTGGTCGAGAACGGCCAGAGCCTGGGCAAGAACCTGCTGCTCGGCGCGCGCAATCTTCCGGGCGTGGAACTGATGCTCAACAACGAAGTGCACCCCTACGATCTGCTGCGTTCCGAGCGCGTGATCTTCTCGCGGCCGGCGATCGAAAAGCTCCAGGAATCTCTGAAGAAGTCGGTTCCGAAGGGCAGAAAGGCACAGGTGGCCTGAGATGCTGTCGACTTATACCGTAATTCGCCGCCCCATGATCACGGAAAAGGCCCTGGCTGCCAAGGAAACCGAGGGCACGCTGGTGTTTGAAGTGGACGCGAAGGCCTCGAAGACGCAGGTGAAGCAGGCCGTGGAAGCGCTCTTCAAGGTGAAGGTGCGCGCCGTCCGCACCGCAAACATGGCGGGCAAGGAACGCCGCCGCGGCAAGTTTGCCGGCTATCGTTCCGACTGGAAAAAGGCGTACGTGCGCCTCAAACAGGGTGAGAAGTTGCCGGACTACGTCAACAACCTCTAACGGCAGCTTTCAGCTATTAGCTTGTAGCTATTAGCTGGCGCCGCGAGAGAAACAGGCTAAGCAGCAACGCAGAACCAGCCAATAGCAGAAGCTAGAAGCTAACGGCTAAAAGCTAAGAGCTAATACGATGCCGATTAAGACATACAGACCAGTCACACCGACGCGGCGATTTCAGACTACGCTGGTGCGCGACGAGATCACCACGGACAAGCCATACAAGCCGCTGGTGACGAACAAGCTGCGCACCGGCGGTCGCCGCAATTCCGGCGACCTCACCATTCGCCACCACGGCGGCGGCCACAAGCAGAAGCTGCGTCTCATCGACTTCCGGCGCGAGAAGTACGGCGTGCCCGGCAAGGTGGCGACCATTGAATACGATCCCGGCCGATCGGCGCGCATTGCCCTCATCAGCTATGCCGATGGAGAGAAGCGCTACATCGTGCAGCCGGTAGGCCTGAAGGTGGGCCAGACCATCATGAGCGGTCCCGAGGCCGACATCCTGGTGGGCAATGCGCTGCCGCTCAAAAACATTCCCGCCGGCACCACCGTGCATAACGTGGAGCTGCGCCCGGGCAAGGGCGCGCAGATGGCCCGCTCGGCCGGTGCTTCGGCACAGCTCGTGGCCAAAGAAGGCGATTACGCGCTGCTCAAGCTGCCGTCCGGCGAAACGCGCCGCGTGCTGGTCGACTGCATGGCGACCATCGGGCAGGTGGGCAACACCGATCACGAGAACGTCTCCATCGGCAAGGCGGGACGCAATCGCTGGAAGGGTATTCGCCCCACCAACCGCGGCGTGGCCATGAACCCTGTGGACCATCCGCACGGCGGCGGCGAAGGCAAGACCTCCGGCGGCCGTCATCCCGTGACCCCGTGGGGCCAGCCGACTCGTGGGTACAAGACCAGGAACAACAAGCGGACCGATGCGTTCATCGTGGCCCGCAGATCGAAGTAGAGGGCAGAGATGGCAAGGTCGACAAAAAAGGGCGCCTTCGTAGATGGGCACCTGATGGTTAAAATCGAGACGATGAACCGCGCGAACGACAAGAAAGTTGTCCGCACCTGGTCGCGCCGCTCGACGATTCATCCGGAAATGATTGGGCACACCATCGCGGTGCATAACGGCAAGAAATTTGTGCCGGTGTATGTGACAGAAAACATGGTGGGTCACAAGCTGGGCGAGTTCGCGGCGACGCGAACCTTCAAGGGCCACTCGATGAAGGCCGCCGAGGCGACGGCTAAGCCGAAATAAGACAGCTGGCAGCGACTGGCGGGTAGCGGAATTGGGAAGGCTGGAGTAAGAGGAATGGAAACGCAGACGAGGGAATTTCGGGCCGAAGCGCGATTTCAGCGGGTTTCGCCGCAGAAGGCGCGGCTGGTGCTCGATCTGATCAAAGGCCGCGGCGTCGAAGAGGCGCTGAATACGGTCGCCTTCACGAAGAAGGCGGTCGCTCCGCTGGTGCAGAAGGTGCTGCGCTCTGCCCTGCAGAACGCCAACCACCTGAGCCAGGAGCTGGGGCTCGACGTGGACCTCGACAACCTGTACGTGAAGACGGCGGTGGCCAACGAAGGCCCGCGCATGAAGCGCATCCGGCCGGCTCCCATGGGCAGGGCCTACCGCTATCAGCGGCGGCTGTCGCACATCGCCATCGCGGTGGCGGAGCGCGCCCAGGCGGCGGGTTTGGTGCAGCGCGTGGAAGAGGACAAGGCGGAGCAGCCGGTCAGGCAGGCCGCGAAGAAGACCGCAGAGAAGAAGGCTCCGGCAAAGAAGGCAGCAGCGAAGAAGGCTGCCGCGAAGAAGCCGGCAAAAAAGGCCGCGGCGAAGAAGTCCGCGAAGAAGTAACTGGGTGAATGGCGGAGCGAGCGCTGAGATCGCGCGAGCAAAGCCAGAGGGTTAGGACGAGAGCCGATGGCCCGAAGTCATAACCCTGGAGAGAGGAAAAAGGAACACTATGGGACAGAAAGTCCATCCTTACGGATTCCGCGTCGGAGTCAACAAGCCGTGGCGCTCGCGCTGGTTCGTTTCGCGCGACTACGACAAGCTGCTGGTCGAAGACGTACACCTGAAGCGCGAGCTGAAGGAGAAGCTGAAGGCTGCCGGCGTCAGCTCGGTCGAAGTCGAGCGGCCAGGCAACAAGCTGCGCCTCATGATCCGCACCGCGCGTCCGGGCATCGTCATTGGCCGCAAGGGCGCCGAGATCGAGAAGCTGAAGGGCGAGCTGCAGAAGCGCACCAACCGCGACGTGTTCATCGACATCCTCGAGGTGAACAAGCCGGAGCTGGACGCCCAGCTGGTGGCCGAAAACATCGCGCTGCAGCTGGAAAAGCGCGTCGGCTTCCGCCGCGCCATGCGCAAGGCCGTCGATTCGGCGCTGCGCTTCGGCTGCAAAGGCATCAAGGTGCGCGTGTCGGGGCGCCTGAACGGCAACGAGATCGCCCGCTCCGAGTGGTATCTGCAGGGACGTCTGCCGCTGCACACGCTGCGCGCGGACATCGATTATGGGTTCGCCGAAGCGCGCACCACCTACGGCGTGATCGGCGTCAAGACGTGGATCTATCGCGGAGATATTTACCAGCAGCGGCGCCGCGAGCCGCAGGCCGCAGTGGGGACCTCGGTGTTCTAAATGCAGCCGTTAGCTTCTGGCCGTTAGCTCTTAGCTCCGGCCTTTTCGAGGCTGAAGCGGATGCGGAAAGAAGCGAAGGCGGGCAGCAGGTTGGGTCAAGCTAAAAGCTAGTAGCTAACAGCTAGTAACTGCTTTTGAGGGTTTCATTATGTTGATGCCAAAGAAAGTGAAGTACCGCAAGCAGCAGCGCGGGCGCATGCGCGGCAAGGCGTGGCGCGGCAGCGAGCTGTCGTTCGGCGACTTCGGCCTGAAGGTGATGGAGTGCGGGTATATCACCGACCGGCAGATTGAAGCCAGCCGCGTGGCCATGACGCGCTTCATCAAGCGCGGCGGCAAGATATGGCTGCGCCTGTTCCCGGACAAGCCCGTGACCAAGAAGCCGGCCGAAACCCGTATGGGCAAAGGCAAGGGCGCGCCGGATCACTGGGTCGCCGTGGTTCGGCCTGGCCGGATCCTGTTTGAGATGGAAGGCGTGACGCCGGAGATGGCGCAGGAAGCGATGCGTCTGGCCGCTCACAAGCTGCCCCTCAAAACCAGGTTCGTGCAGCGGCACGATGCCAAAGTGACGGTCGCCGCGAAGTAGTCCGCGGGCAAAAGTCGTGAGCCTGCCGCGGAAACGCGCCGGGCCGGAGAGAAGAGAAACGATGGAAGTCGAGAAGATACGCAACCTGAGCGACGACGAACTGGGGCTCGAGGAGCGCAAGACCGGCGAGCAGCTGTTCCGCCTGCGCTTCCAGATGAAGCTTGGGCAGACCGAGGGCGCCAGGAAGCTGCACGATCTGCGCCGCGACATCGCCCGCATCAAGACCGTGGCGCGCGAGCGCGAGCTCGGGCTGCACGGCGCCACGCACAAGCTCGAGTCCGCCACACCGGCGAAGCCGGCGCGGAAGAAGGCTGCGAAGCCGGCCCGGAAGAAGGCTGCAAAGAAGGCCGTGTCGGCTCGGAAGTCCCCGGGCAAGGCTGCGGCGAAGAGAACCTCGTCCGGCAGGACCACGAAGCGGGCCGCTGCACGTACCGGAAAGGTCAAGAAGGGCTAAGTCATGAGCGAAACAGCAACTGCCGCGCGCGAATCGCGCCGCAATGAGAAGGTCGGACAGGTGGTCTCGACGAAGATGCAGAAGACCATCGTCGTCGAAGTGGAAATGCGCAAGGCGCACGCGAAGTACAAGCGCATCGTGCGCTCCACACGCAAGTTCTACGCGCACGACGAGCAGAACACAGCGCGCGTGGGCGATATGGTGCGCATTCGCGAAACGCGCCCGCTGAGCAAGCTGAAGCGCTGGAACCTCGAGGAGATCGTCCGCCGCTCGGCCCTGGCCCAGGTGGAAGAAGCAGCCGCGGTCGCCGAATAAGGGCGGCGCGAGTACGGCCGCGACTTTTTGCGGCGGGGAATAAGGAGAGAGTGCCATGGCAGTGCAGATGAGAACCATGCTCGAGGTCGCCGATAATTCCGGCGCGCGCAAGCTGCAGATGATTCTGCCTCTGGGCGGCGCCAGCGGCCTCAAGGCGGGCCTCGGCGACGTGATCACGGCGGCTGTGAAGGAAGCTTCGCCGGACGGACAGGTGAAGAAGGGCAAAGTGGTCAAGGCGGTCGTCGTCCGCACCCGCAAAGAGACGCGGCGCCGCGACGGAACCTACATCCGCTTCGACACCAACGCCGCTGTGCTCATCAACGAAGCCGGCGAGCCGGTGGGTACGCGCGTCTTCGGCCCGGTGGCCCGCGAGCTGCGCGAAAAGAGGTTTCTGAAGATTGTTTCTCTCGCTCCCGAGGTTCTCTAAAGGCAGCGGGCAGCCGGCAGCAGGAAAAAGGACAGGTTTATGGCGAGTTTGGATATTCAGCGCAACGACACAGTGCAGGTCATCTCGGGTAGCGACCGCGGCAAGAAAGGTCGCGTGCTGCGCACCTTCCCCGACACGGGCAGGCTGCTGGTGGAGCACGTGCGGGTGGTCAAGCGGCACCTGCGCGAGAACCCGCAGCGGCGCATCCAGGGCGGCATCGCGGAGCAGGAAGCGGCCGTGGACCGCTCCAACGTGATGCTGGTTTGCCCCAGCTGCAATCAGCCGACGCGGGTGGCGCACAAGTTCGAGGGCGACGTGAAGGTGCGCATTTGCAGGAAGTGCGGCGGCACCATCGCCGCGAAGAAGAAGTGATCGGAGCTGGCAGGAGCTGGCAGAACGCAGTCTCTGCCAGCTGTCGGACGGCTTGCAGTCCCCCGCAACGGTAGACGGTGCAAACCAATCCGAGACCGGGTAAGAAGAAGAGAGAAGAGAAATGGCAGCGAGACTGAGAGAGAAGTATCACAGGGAAATCAAGGGCGTGCTCCAGAAGGAGCTCGGCCTCGAGAATCCGATGGCCGTGCCGCGGCTGGAGAAGATCGTGCTGAACATGGGCCTGGGCGAGGCGACGCAGAACTCTAAGATGCTCGACCCGCTGGCGGCGGATCTGGCGGCCATCGCCGGCCAGAAGCCGGTCACCACCCGGGCGAAGAAGTCCATCGCGGCCTTCAAGGTGCGCGAGAACATGCCCATCGGCGCCATGGTCACGCTGCGCGGCGACACCATGTACGAGTTTCTTGACCGCCTCATCTCCGTGGCGCTGCCGCGCGTCCGCGATTTTCGCGGCGTCTCCACGAAGAGTTTTGACGGGCGCGGCAACTACACGCTCGGCATTCGCGACCAGCTCATCTTCCCGGAGATTGACTACGCGAAGGTCGAAAAGCTGAAGGGCATGAACATCACGATTGTGACTTCGGCCCGGGACGATAACTCGGCGCGCGCTTTGCTGCGCCAGTTCGGCATGCCGTTCCGCCAGACGGCGTAACGCGAGAGGAATTAGCACACAATGGCAACCACTGCAAAACGCGTAAAAGACGCCAGGAAACCGAAGTTCAAAAGCCGGAAGCACAATCGCTGTAAGCTGTGCGGACGCCCGCGGGCGTTTCTGCGCAAGTTCGGCGTCTGCCGGCTCTGCTTCCGCTCGCTGGCGCTGAAGGGCGAAATTCCCGGCGTTGTCAAGTCCTCCTGGTGAGGACTGGCCGCGTCGGCGGATGCGCACCCCTGGGGCGCAACAACAAGATCGATCGACGGCCGCAGGGCTGAAGATCAGAAGACATTCCCGCTGGTTCTCGGCTGAGCAGGCAGTTGAAGGCGGAGCGAACGGGGAATGAAGGAGAAACGATGAGTTTGACCGATCCGGTAGCGGATTTCCTGACACGCATTCGCAATGCGATTCGCGCGCGTCATCAGAAACTGGATGTTCCCGCCTCGAAGCTGAAGGCGGAGATCGCCCGCATCCTCAAGGAGGAGGGCTATATCTCCAACTTCAAGACTACCGAGGAGAACGGCCACGCTGTGCTGCGCGTGTATCTCAAGTACGGCGCCAACAACGAAGCGGCCATTCGCGATCTCGAGCGTGTCTCGCGTCCTGGCTGCCGCGTCTACATCGGCCGCGACGAGATTCGCCGCGTACAGGGCGGGCTGGGCATCAGCATCATGACCACCCCCAAGGGCGTCATGACCGGGCGCCAGGCGCGCAGGGAAGGCGTCGGCGGCGAAGTATTGTGTGAGATTTGGTAGGACCAGCTGCTGGCTGTTAGCTGCCAGCTTTTAGCTTCCGTCGCCTTTGGATGATGGAGCAAAGTACGAGGTGAACTGGGCCGACAGCTAACAGCTAAGGGCTGGAAGCTAAAGGCTGCCGGACCAGGGTCCGGCCAGGGCTGCAGTGGAACGGCAGAGCGCGAGCGACGCCGGGACTCGCAAGCCACAGAGGATTGAACGATGTCGCGTATAGGAAAGAAGCCGATTCCGCTGCCCGCCGGAGTGAAGTACTCGGTGCACGGCAATGTTGTCATGGTCGAAGGGCCCAAAGGCAAGATTGAGCAGGCGATTCCCGCGGGAATTACGCTGAAAACCGAGGACGGTCACATCAACGCGGTGCGCGAGAACGACTCACAGGCCGCCATCCACGGCCTCAGCCGCGCCCTCATCGCCAACGCCGTCGAAGGCGTCACGAAGGGCTGGTCGAAGGATCTGGACATCGTCGGCATCGGTTATCGCGCCGAGCTGAAGGGCAAAAACACGGTGGTGTTCACGCTGGGCTATTCGCACCCCATCGAGTTTCCCCTGCCCACCGGCATCACCGCGACCATCGATCCCAAGCAGACCCGCGTCACCATCAGCGGCATCGATCGCCAAAAGGTTGGGCAGGTGGCCGCCGATATGCGCTCGCTGCGCAAGCCCGATCCCTACAAGAACAAGGGCGTGCGCTACTCCGACGAGAGGCTGAAGAAGAAGGTCGGCAAGACGGGAGCCAAATAGCTGTTAGCGATTAGCTGCTAGCCGTTAGCCACGTACTTTAGGACTGAAACACCGCAGCTAAGGGCTAAAAGCTAACTGCTGACAGCTGCTATAAACACCGAACGGGGCCGCAGGGCGGTTCCGCCATTAGGAAGGGAACAAGAAGATGATTCCGCTGAGGAAGAGAAACGAAATTCGGCAACGGGTCCACACCCGCATCCGTCGCAGGATGGTGGGGACAGCGGAGCGCCCGCGCCTGAATGTATACCGGTCGCTGAACCACATCTACGTCCAGGTGATCGACGACAGCCAGGGCACGACGCTGGTTTCGGCGTCCACTGTGGCGGCCAAACTGAAGACCGGCGGCAATGTCGCGGCGGCGAAAGAGATCGGCAAGCTGATCGCCGAGCGCGCGAAGGAGAAGGGCATCACCAGGGTGGTCTTCGATCGCGGCGGCTACCTGTACCACGGACGCATTAAGGCGCTGGCCGATGCCGCGCGCGAAGCAGGACTGGAGTTTTAAGAGCAGGGATGAGGGTTTAGGGATCGGGGTTTAGAAGACCTATGGGTTGCGGATCGAACCGCGCCGGCTAAACGCTGAACGCTAAACACTACACGCTGCGGTGAAGGGAAGCGAATGGCGATACTGAAAAAGAAACTGGATTCCGGGCAGTTCAACCTGAAGGATCAGGTGGTCGCGATCAACCGCGTCACCAAGGTGGTGAAGGGCGGCAAGAACATGTCCTTCGCCGCGCTGGTCGTGGTTGGCGATCCCGGCGCGGGCGTGGTTGGCTACGGCTCGGGCAAGGCGCGCGAAGTTCCTCAGGCGATCCGCAAGGGGATCGAGGCGGCCAAGAAGAACCTTGTCCGCGTCAACCTCACGCAGACCACCATTCCGCACCAGGTGCTGGGCCGTTTCGGCTCCGGCCAGGTGCTGCTCAAGCCCGCTCCGGAAGGCACCGGCGTCATTGCCGGCGGCGCGGTGCGCGCGGTCATGACCTCGGCGGGCGTGCAGAATGTGCTCACCAAGAGCCTGGGCACAGCGAACCCTCACAACGTCATCAAGGCGACCTTCGACGCGCTGGTGCAGCTGCGCGACCGCAACGAAGTCGCGGCGATGCGCGGCAAGACGGCGCAGGAGATCTGACGATGGCGCAGACGAAGAAGCAGACAAAGGCCGCGGCGAAGCCGACGATTCAGATTCAGTATTTCCGCTCGATGATCCAGGCGCCGGTGAAGCACAAGAAGGTCATCAGGGGCCTGGGCTTCACGCGCCTGAACCAGATCGTCGTGCGCGAAGACACGCCGTCGATCCGCGGCATGGTGAAGACCGTTCCGCACCTGGTGCGGATTGTGAACAGCTAGCGGATGGGGCATAGCGCATAGAAAATCGGTACCGCGGAAACCAGTCGCTGTCCGCTAACCGCTATCCGCTATCCGCTAAGAACAATGCGAGTCGCCCGGTGGAATTCCGGGCGGCGTTGAGCGAGGACACAATGAAGAATCTCTCCAATCTGCGGGCGCCGAAGAAGGCCAACCGCAACAAGAAGCGCATCGGGCGCGGCATGGGCTCCGGAACCGGCAAGACCTCCGGACGCGGGCACAAGGGTCAGGGATCGCGCTCCGGTTCCAGCCTCATGCGCGGTTTTGAGGGCGGCCAGATGCCGCTGCACCGCCGGCTGCCCAAGCGCGGCTTCACCAATATCTTCCGCACCGAGTACACCGTGGTGAATCTCGATCGCCTCGCCGAGCTGGGCGAGAAAGAGCTGACTCTCGAGACTCTGGCGGCGAAAGGCCTGCTCAAGGGCCGCAACCCGCTGCTCAAGGTGCTCGGCAACGGTGAGCTGAAGGTGGCCGTTACCGTGCACGCGCACAAGTTTTCGAAGGCCGCGCAGGAGAAGATCGAGAAGGCCGGCGGCAAGGCGATTCTGATCGGCGGGACCAGCGAAAAAGCTGTCAGCTAAGAAGCGGCTGGCGGAGAAACGGTTCGCTCTGCCGCCCGGGAAAAACGGCTGGCGGTGAGTCAACACCCCCGGCGTATGATGGGAACAACGACCCATGTTTGAGAAGTTTGCGAATATCTTCCGCATCCCCGACCTGCGCAGGCGTGTCCTGTTCACCCTCGGCATCCTCGCCGTCTATCGTCTCGGCGCGCACATCACCACTCCGGGCGTCAACGTCCAGGCCCTCGAAGCCTTCTTCAACAACCAGGCCGGCTCCTCTCTCGGCCTCGTCGACCTGTTCAGCGGCGGCAACCTGCGCCGCCTCACTGTCTTCGCCCTGGGCATCATGCCCTACATCACGGCGTCGATCATCTTCCAGCTGCTCACCGTAGTCTGGGAGCCGCTGGCCAAGCTGCAGAAGGAAGGCGAGCTGGGCCGCCGCAAGATCACCCAGTGGACCCGCTACGTCACCGTGCTGCTGGGCGTCGTGCAGTCGGCTGCCATTGCCATCGCGCTGCAAAGCTCTTCCGGCAATCTGGTGCTTGATCCGGGCCCGGGTTTCGTCTTCATGACCATCCTCACGCTGACCGCCGGAACCACCTTCGTGATGTGGCTCGGCGAGCAGATCACCGAGCGCGGTATCGGCAACGGGATGAGCCTGCTCATCTTCGCCGGCATCGTGGTTGGCCTTCCCCGCGCCATCGGCGACCTGATCAACACCGCGAAGTCCGAGCGTTTCGGCGCCATGACGGTTCCGGCGCTCATTCTGCTGGTCGTTTTCATGATCGCCGTGGTGGCCTTCATCGTTTACGTCGAGCGCGCTGAGCGGCGCATCCCCGTGCAGTACGCCAAGCGCATCGTCGGCCGGCGCCTGATGGGCGGTCAATCGACCCATCTGCCCCTCAAGGTCAACTCCGGCGGCGTCATGCCTATCATCTTCGCGGCTTCGGTGCTGTCGGCCCCCATGCTCTTCTCGCAGGCCAAATTCGTGCAGAACAGTACCTGGCTCTCGCACACCTTCGACGCCCTGCGGCCCGGCGAGCCGACCTACGAACTGCTGTACATGATCTCCATCATCTTCTTTGCCTATTTCTACATCTCCATCGTCTTTCGTCCTGACGATATCGCCGACAACATGCGCAAGTACGGCGGCTTCATCCCCGGCATCCGTCCCGGACGGCGCACCTCCGACTTCGTGAACGAGATCCTCACCCGCATCACCCTGGTCGGCGCCATCTATCTCATCGTGGTGGCCATCATTCCCCAGCTCCTCATCAGCGGCATTCACCTCAACCATCTTTGGCTGGTGGGCCAGTTCTTTGAAGGCATGCCGCTCTGGGTCACCAACGGCATGGGTTTCAACTTTTATTTCGGGGGCACGTCGCTGCTGATCGTGGTCGGCGTGGCCATGGATACGGTGAATCAGATCGAATCGCACCTGATCATGCGGCATTATGAAGGTTTCTCGCCCAGGAGCGGGCGCGTGCGAGGAAGGCGGGCCTGGTAATGGCAGTCGCTGCAGCGGATGTGCAGGGGGAGAAAAGGCAATCGTTGAATGTGACTCCGGGGCCAATTTTGCTGCTCGGCGCTCCCGGCGTCGGCAAGGGAACACAGGCCAAAGAGCTGGTCGCCAAATGGGGCATACCCCAGATTTCTACCGGCGACCTGCTCCGTTACCACCGCGACCACGGAACCGCGCTCGGCATTCAGGCAAAACAGCTCATGGACCAGGGCAAGCTGGTCTCCGACGACGTGGTGAACCAGATGGTCGCTGCGAGGCTGAAACAGCCTGACACCCAGGTCGGCTATATCCTCGACGGCTACCCCCGCACCCTCCCTCAGGCCGCCTGGCTGGACCAGCATATCGGCGCCGATCCTAAAGCCCTGCCGGTGATTGCGGTCAGTATCCAGGTCAGTTATAATCAGTTACTGCGCCGTATTACCGGGCGGCGCACGTGCGCAGCCTGCGGGACGATCTACAACATCTACCTGCAGCCGCCCAGGGTCGATGAGAAGTGCGACCTGGACGGCACACCGCTGGTGCGGCGATCCGACGATACCGAGGAAGTGTTCCGGGAGCGGATGCGGACCTATGAGTCGCAGACGGCTCCGGTTGTGGAGCATTACCGTGCTCTCGGACGCTTCGAGGAAGTCAATGGCGAGCAGCCGGTGGACGCAGTCGCGGCCGCAGTAATTGCCGCAGTGGCGCGCCTGAGGAGCTGAACGGGTGGCCATTACGATCAGGACGCCGCAGGAAATTGAAAAACTGCGGCGCAGCGGGCAGGTGGTTCGGGAAGTCCTCGAACATGTTCGCAAAGCAGTCAAACCGGGGGCGACGACTCTGGATCTGGAGACGGCGGCCGCGGTGAAAATCAGGGAGCTGGGGGCGACTCCGGCATTTAAGGGATACCGCGGATATCCCTGTGTGCTGTGCACCTCGATGAACGACGAGGTGGTGCATGGCATCCCTTCGGCAGAACGGAAGCTGCGCGACGGCGATATCGTTTCCATCGATACCGGCGTGGTGATGGACGGGTACTACGGCGATTCGGCGATTACCGTCGCTGTTGGCCGGGAAGTTGCGGCCAGGACGAAGAAGTTGCTGGCCGTGACCGAGGCGTCCCTGGCCAGCGCCATCCGCGAGGTGAAGGCCGGAGCCACG
This sequence comes from Acidobacteriaceae bacterium, assembly GCA_030041435.1. Lineage (GTDB taxonomy): Bacteria > Acidobacteriota > Terriglobia > Terriglobales > Acidobacteriaceae > Palsa-343. The sequence continues at coordinate 144,163 of JASHNW010000042.1, read as the reverse complement.
CTGGGCGATGTGGGCGCGGCGGTGCAGGAAACGGTCGAAGCCGAAGGGTTCAGCGTAGTGCGGGATTTTGTGGGTCACGGGATCGGGACGAGGCTGCACGAGGATCCGCAGGTTCCTAATTACGGAACCCGCGGGCTCGGGCAGAAGCTGAAGGCCGGTATGGTGCTCGCCATCGAGCCCATGGTGAACGCAGGGCGTCCGGGTGTGCAGGTACTGAAGGACGGCTGGACGGCGGTGACGGAAGACGGGAGCCTGAGCGCGCACTTTGAGCACACCGTGGCCGTCACCGACGAGGGCGCTCTGGTGCTGACGCGGTAGGGAAGACGCAGAAACGATAAGGATAACGATTGTCGAAGGAAGACGCGATTGAGGTCATGGCAACGGTTCTCGAGACGTTGCCGAATGCGATGTTCAAGGTCAAGCTCGAGAGCGGCGGGCATGAGGTATTGGCCCACGTCTCAGGGCGCATGAGGAAGAACTTCATCCGAATTCTTCCCGGCGACCGGGTTGCGGTGGAACTGAGTCCGTACGATCTCAATCGCGGACGCATCGTCTACCGCTACAAATAGCGATTAGCTTTTAGCCGTTAGCTTTTAGCCAGAGCTGCGGCGCAATCGGCGCTTGCGTGTGCCGCCAAAAGCTAGCAGCTAAAAGCTAATGGCTAAAGGCTGAGGTTTTCATGAAGGTTCGGGCATCGGTTAAGAAGATTTGCGACAAGTGCAAGGTCATCCACCGCCGCGGGGTGGTGCGCGTGATCTGCGAGAACCCGAAGCATAAGCAGCGCCAGGGGTAACCCGGCGCATTTTGAGAGTTGTGCCCCTGCATGGGGCAGGGGCGAGTTAGCCGCAGTCAGGCTTGCGAGGAACCCCGAAGCTAACTTCAGACTCTCGACCCTCCGGCTCGACACCGCGCCGGCATAACCGCAACCGGCAGTCCACCGCCGCGAGCAAATTGAAGGACACTGTATGGCACGTATTGCAGGCGTCGATCTCCCCCGTAACAAGCAGGCGAGAATCGCGCTGACCTACATCTACGGCATCGGCCAGCCGCGCGCGCTCAGGATCCTCAGCGCCGCCACCGTCGATCCGTTCCGCAAAATCCAGGACCTCGGCGAAGACGAGGTCAACCGCATCCGTCAGGTCATCGAGGAGCAGGGCGATGTGGAAGGCGATCTCCGCAAGGATGTCACCATGCACATCAAGCGGCTGGTCGACATCCAGTCCTATCGCGGCCTGCGGCACCGCCGCAGCCTGCCCACGCGCGGTCAGCGCACCCATACCAATGCCCGCACCCGCAAGGGGCCGCGTAAGGGCACGGTGGCCAATAAGAAGAAAGCGACGGCGAAGACCTAATGGCGAAGGAACAGAAACCGGCTGCGGGCAAAACCGGCAAGGCCGCCCGCAACAAGAAGTTCAAGAAGCGCGAGCGCCGCAATGTGCCGTTCGGACTGGTCCACATTCAGGCCTCGTTCAACAACACCATCGTGACCATCACCGACCAGCAGGGCAATACGCTCTCGTGGAAGAGCTCGGGCTCGCTCGGCTTCCGCGGGTCGCGCAAGGGCACCCCGTTCGCCGCGCAGCAGGCCGCCATGAACGCCGCCAACATGGCGCGCGATCACGGCGTCCGCTCCGTCGACGTGCGCGTCAGCGGGCCGGGTTCGGGTCGCGAATCGGCGGTGCGCGCTCTGGCCGCCGCGGGGATCGAAGTCCGCTCCATCCGCGACGTCACCCCCATCCCGCACAACGGCTGCCGTCCGCCCAAGCGGCGCAGAGTCTAGCCCTTAGCGGTTAGCTCTTAGCTTTTAGCTGGAGCGGCGATAAGGTAAAATAAGTTGGGCGAGCAGGAGTTAACGCTCGCCCCGAACAAATTGAGCTAACGGCTAGGAGCTAATGGCGAATAGCTGTTCCAGGACCGGGAGGAAAGGGCTACGCCCCGTAAACCGGTCGGCCTCTGAACCAAGGAGAATGCATTGGCACGTTATACCGGAGCCGTTTGCCGCCTTTGCCGGCGCGAAGGCATGAAGTTGTTCCTGAAGGGCACCAAATGCACCAGCGACAAGTGCCCCATTGAGAAGCGCAATTTTGCCCCTGGCCAGCACGGCCGCGACCGTAAGGCGAAGATCGTCGGCTACGGCCTGCAGCTGCGCGAGAAGCAAAAAGCGCGCCGCATCTACTTCGCCCTCGAAGGGCAGTTCCGCGAATACTACGAGAAAGCTTCGCGCACGCCCGGCGTCACCGGCGAGCTGCTCCTCCAGCAGCTGGAGCGGCGTCTGGACAACGTGACTTTCCGCCTCGGCTTCGCCAGCTCGCGCCGCCAGGCCCGCCAGATCGTCCGTCACGGCCATGTGGAAGTAAACGGCCGTAAGGTGAACATCCCTTCGTTCCAGGTAGGCGTGGGTGACGAGATCAGAATCCGGCCGAACAGCACGAAGCTAAGCGTCGTCGAAACTTCGCGCGAGTTCGCCAGCCACCAGCCCCCGCCGGCCTGGCTGAGCACGGATCCGAACAGCCTGAGCGGCAAGGTGCTCTCGCTGCCAAAGCGCGAAGACATCAACCTGCCCGTCAACGAGCAGCTGATCGTCGAACTGTATTCGAAGTAGGCCAGGAGGCAGGAGCTCGGAGTCGGGAGCCATTCGCTCCCAGCTCCGGGCTCCAGGCTACTGGCTGCAGCACCGCAGATCATCGCGGAAAACTTAACCATCCTGAGAAGGAGCCAACGGCACAGGCGCCGCAAAATGCTTCGCGTCGCTGTGCGAAAGGTGATTCAACATGCTGTGGAGAGGATTCCAAAAACCCAAGCGTCTGGCCGTGGATACGGAGACGCTCACCGAGAAATACGGCAGGTTCAGCGCGCAGCCCTTTGAGCGCGGATTCGGCACCACCATTGGCAACGCCCTGCGGCGCACCCTGCTGTCCTCCATTGAGGGCGCAGCCGTCACCGCGGTTCGCATCGAGGGAGTTCTCCACGAATTCCAGTCGATCACCGGCGTGGTCGAAGACGCGACCGACATTCTGCTCAATCTGAAGCAGGTCCCGTTCAAGCTGAACGGCGACGGCCCCAAGGCTCTTTACCTGAACGCCGAACAGCCTGGAGTGGTGACCGCCGGCATGATCGAAGCCGACGGCGACGTGGAAATTCTCGACAAGGATGTCTATATCGCCACCGTCAGCGAAGGCGGACGGCTCAGCATGGAGATGCGCCTGAAGCGCGGCCGCGGCTATGTCTCTGCCGACAAGAACTTCGACTCCGACCTCGGCATCGGTTTCATTCCCGTCGACTCGGTGCACTCGCCCGTGCGCAAGGTCAACTTCACCGTCGACGCTGCGCGTCTCGGCCAGATCACCGACTACGACAAGCTGACGCTCGAAGTCTGGACCAACGGCTCCGTGCTTCCCGCCGACGCCATCGGCCTCGCCGCCAAGCTGCTCAAGGACCACATGAGCATCTTCATCAACTTCGAGGAAGAGATCGAAGCTGACAGCCACGCCGAAGAAGGCCGCATCCAGCTCAAGAACGAGAACCTCAACCGTTCCGTCGAAGAGCTGGAGCTGAGCGTGCGCAGCTACAACTGCCTCAAGAATGCCAACATTCAGACCATCGGCGAGCTGGTGCAGAAGACCGAAGCCGAGATGCTGAAGACCAAGAACTTCGGCCGCAAGTCGCTGAACGAAATTAAGGAAATCCTCGCGCAGATGGGTCTGTCGCTGGGCATGCGCATCGACGAGCAGGGCAACGCGGTGCCGGGACCGACCAGCGTCCTGCCGGCCGCCCAGCTCGCCGCCAGCTACAGCCGCTACGACGACGACGAGGAAGACGGACTGGACTCGGATCTGCCTATCCAGCCCGAAACGGAGAACTTCTAAAGGCAGTTGTTTGTGACTAGTTGTTAGTCTTCAGTGCGCATCGGGACGAGCACCGGAGACTAACAACCAGCAACTAAGAACTAACAACTGGGAACTAAGGACTGAAAGATGCGTCATCGCAATGCAGGTTACAAACTGGGAAGGAACACCAGCCATCGCCGCGCGCTCCTGCGGAACCTGGTCACCTCCATTCTTCTCGAAGATCGCGTCGTGACCACCGTGGCCAAAGCCAAAGCCGCGCGGCCGCACGTGGAGAAGCTCATCACTCTCGGCAAGAAGGGCGACCTCCACGCCCGCCGCCAGGCGCTGTCATTTCTCCAGACCAGCGAAGCCGTCACGCGCCTCTTCGACACCGTCGCGCCGCGCTACGGCGATCGCAACGGCGGCTATCTGCGCATCATCCGTGCCGGATTCCGCCAGGGCGACGGCGCCGAAAAGGTCTTCATCGAGCTGGTCGATGCCGAGCAGGTCCTCGACGAGAAGCGCCAGAAGCGCGCCGAAGCCCGCGCCAAACGCCGCGAGGAAATGCAGAAGGCCATGGCCGAAAGCGAAAAGGCCGAGGGCGCTGAAGGCGGCGAAGAGAAAGCCTCCTAAGCCACTCCTGCCAGCCATGCACCAGGGCGCATCCCTTCGCGGGATGCGCTTTTTTCTTGGCTCCCGCCGGCAAAGATTTTTTAGAGGCCACCGGCCTTTCTTCCAGGCGCGTGAACTCTCGTACAGAAGGATTCCCTCATTGGCCAATCCTTGATACGCTGGCTGCGTGATCCCATCCCCGTCCGAGGTCAGGCGCGGCTTCAGCGAGCTGATGAGGCTCACCCCTATTGGCCGCCGCGCGCGGCAGGCCGAAACCGAGCAGGCGCGCGCCCTCCAGGAACGTCTGCTGCTGCGCGAGATTCCGCAAGTCGACGGCTTCGACATCGCCTGCGCCTGGAAACCTTCCAGCGTCGTCAGCGGCGACTATTTCGATGTCATCCCGCTCACCGAGGGCCGCGTCGCCCTTTGCACGGCCGACGTTTCCGGCAAGGGACTGAGCGCGGCGAACCTGATGAGCGATCTGCGGGCCGCCGTTCGCGCCCTGGCGCCGGAGTCCGCAACCCCCGCCGACCTCTGCAGCCGCGTGAACCGCGCTCTCTGCGGCCAGATCCCCACCGGAAAATACGTCACCATGTTCTACGGCATGCTCGACCGCGGCGGGCAGGTCCTGCATTACGAGAACGCCGGTCATTGCCTCCCGGTGCTGATCCGCGCCGACGGCTGCGTCGAATTCCCGGCCAGTTTCAGCGGCGTGCTCGGCCTGTTTTCCCACTGGCTCTACCAGGATCAGCAAATCCAGCTGCGCTCCGGCGACACCCTTCTGTTGCTCACCGATGGCGTGATCGAAGCCGAAGGCCGTCGCGGCGAGGAATTCGGCTACCAGCGCCTGATCGCTCTCGTGCAGTCTGCGCGCTCCCAGGGCGCCGAGCGCCTGGGCAGAGAGATTCTCGCAGCGGCTTCGCATTTCTGCCGCGGAAAATTCCTCGATGACGCCTCGCTGATCGTGCTCCGTGTGAAATAACGCTCACTGCCCCTGCACCGCAACCGGCGCGGGCAGATTCATCGTCTTCTCATTCCCTCCCACCTGCACTTTCAATCCATGCGCCAGATACGGCGCCATCGCCTCGCGCTTCGCCCAATCCAGCGTCCAGCCATTCTCGATCGAGACCAGCGTGTAATTTCCCGGAACCACGTCGTGTAGCGTGAAGCTCCCGTCTGAGTCGCTCTGATCGCGGCGAAACAGCTCGGTGCTGGCATCGGGATCGTTCGGAACCAGGACGACCATCGTCCCGCCCACGCCTTTGCCGCCGCGCTGCGCAAAACCGTTGATCGTCGTCGAGCCTGCGGCCAGCGTCGCCGCCAGCAGCACCGGATCGGTCCCCACCGTAATCCGGTCTCCGTGCACCTCCGAGCCGGATGCCGCCATCTGCGCCACCACCAGCGTGCCCCCGCCCCCCCCGCCGGCCATCACCTCATACGTTCCCGGTGTAACGGAGTCCAGACTGAAAGTGCCATCGCGTTCCACTCGCACGGATCCGGGCTGCGGCCGCTCGGGAATGGGGCGGAGCCACATCCACAGGCGATCGGGCAGCGGCGTCCCCGAAGCCATCGCGAACTTGCCGCTGACCGCCACGCCCCCCGGCGACGACGGCATATCCAGCGTACGACTGCTCGTGGCGTCGAGAGGCGCCGCATTTCCGTCTCCCTGGCGGATCAAATAGTGCCCCGGCGCCAGCGCGCCGAAATCGAACGTCATGGTGTTGTTCGAGAGATTCATCATGAAATTGGCCATGCCGGTCACCTGCTCGGTTCCGAAAACATCTTCCGCCACCATGGGCGTCTGGATACCGCGCCGCAGGTCTCCGGTTACCGGCACTTGTACCCGGATGTGAACTGCGGGCACGGCGTGGAGCGAAAAACTCGCCTGGACATGGTCTCCGGCGTTCACGGTGATCGGCGTAGCCGAGGCCGAATCCGACGCATTCGGATAAAACGTCACCGGGTACGCCACATCCAGCGGCGACTGCGCCTGCCCGTCGTCCGCCTGCTCGTTGCCGCTGTTGTCAGGCCGAGTGCGCGCCTCAAAGGCATACCACGGCGTGGCCGCCACATCCACGTAATAGGTTCCCGGCCGCAGGTCGGTAAATTCAAAACTCCCGCGGTCGTCGGTCGTCTCCTCGCCGGAGCCCACGATCTTCCCCTCACCCGTGAAATCGTCCTGCCGGAAAAGCGACACCCGCGCACCCGCGATTGGACCTCCGTTGTCGTCCATCACCGTTCCGTCGATCACGCCATCGGGAGTCAGCTCAAAGCGTATTCCCTGCGAGTCGAGACCGGGCCCCGTAACGATCGCCGTGAAATACGCCTCATGGTCCTGGTATCCGCCCGTTATGTATCCGCGCCGAGACGCCTGCAGCGCATACTTGCCGGCCGCCAGCCCGTCGAATCGGAACGCGCCATCTTCTCCCGTCACCGTCGCCCCCAGTTCAGTCCCGTTCGCGCCCGTCGTCGACAGTGTCACCTCTGTCCGGTCGAGCGGCGCTCCCGTGGCCGCGCTCACGATGGTTCCGCTGATGCTCCAGGAATCGGCGGTCGCTCCCACTGCAGCTGGGCTCGCCCTCTGCGCCGCCAGGTGCGCCGCCGCGGCCAGCACGGCCACCATCAGCAGCCCCCGCCTCACTGTGCCGCCTCCGTGTGGGTCACGTCCAGAGTCACATGCGCCGTCCCACCCGCATCCACCGCGACGGTCTGCCCCTTGCCCGTCCACGCCGCCAGCCCGTCCGCGGTGTGAAAATCGATATCCTGCCGTGCATCGCAGGCAATCACCCGGTACGATCCCGGTGCGAGATTCATCAGCGCAAACGTACCGTCGGCTCGCACGGCGCCCTCGGGCAGCGTGCCGGCCGTCGCGAAGAGCGGAATCGCATAGACCCACACCTGCGGATCTTCTCCCGGCGCAGGCGCTCCGCCTGCCTGGCCCGCCGCACCGGTGATCTGTCCTGTTATGCTGGCCGCATCGTCGCGCAGCGTAATCTGAATCGGCGATGGCGAACTGCCGGCCGCCACCACCAGCGGATTGCTCGCCAGGTCCACGCCGCCGCTCGTGATGGAGCTGACGTAAGCCGGCGGGAAGGGAAATGCTTCCACCCAATACCGGCCCGGTTCCATCACCGTCATCTGCCACTCGGTCCCGCCCGATCCCGGAACCGGCATGAGCCCGCCACCGTTGCCATTGCCTCCCACCTCATCGACCGCCGCCAGGCTCAGCCCCACTCCCGGATTCGAGCGGCTGGGCTGTTCCGTGCCCGACGTAAAATCGCGTTCGATGGTCACCGGGAACCGCGGAATCTGTGCCATGTTGATGGCCAGGCTCACCGGCGCGCCCGCTACCTGAAAGTCCGCTCTTCCCCAGACCATGGTGCGCCCATACGCGTGCCCATCGAGCGTCCAGCTCCCATTGGGCACATGCGCGTTCACCACCTGCTGCCGAAAATCGTACCGCGCCTCGAAGCCCGTCGGCCGTCCGCCCGCATCCAGAATCTCAAAGGTCGTCGCCCCTCCCGGTTCTGACGTGCGCACCGCCGCCGTTACCAGGAAGAACCGTTGCCGCGTCAGCGTGAAGTCCGCCTCCGCCTGCTGTCCCGGCCCCAGCGTCAGCACTCCCGCTGACCCCGGATCGGTCACCCCCGGATAGTAAACCGGTGGATATCCCCACACCGGCGCCCGGCTGTTCGTCGGCACGCCCGGGTCATCCATGGAAGCTGCAGTGCTGAGCATGTAGCTGCCCGGCGGCAACCCTCCCAGCAGAAACGAACCGTCACTGCGTGTCTTCGCGTTCCCGGCTGCGTGCCAGGTTGGCCGTCCATTCTGCATCTCCCTCCGATACAGCGTGACGCGGATGCCGCCCGAAGCGTCGCCGGTCGAAAGCGTCACCTGCCCGGTAATGCTCGATTCCGGCGTGATGCGAAAGGTCAGGCTGGGCATCTCCGCGCCTACCGCGATCCGCCGCGGGGGGCCCGCTTCTTCGTCCAGGTGAGTGCGTCCGCCAAAGCCCATTCCGCCGCCGCCATGGCCAAATCCCATGAAGCCCGGTTTCTGCACGGAGACCGTGTACTGTCCCGCCGCCACGTTGTCGAATGAAAATGCTCCGTTGCCGTCCGTCAGCATAGCGTTTTCCGCGTTCAGAACCACCAGCGCGCGCGGCACCGGCTCTCCCGAAACGCTGTTCACCACCGTGCCGCGCACCGCATACGCGGATCCTCCGTTCGCGTCCTGCGCGGCCAGCGGCGCAGCGGCAGGCAGCATCGCGAGCGCCGCCATGGTCGGCGAGCCCACCAGCAAACAGGTCAGGAATGAGAACGGTCGGCGCACGAACTCTGCGGTGATGCTCCGCCTCCACGGAAAAAATCAATTCGTTGAGGTATAGACGTTCGTTGAGGAATAGACGTCGACGCGGCGCAAAGGGTCCCTGCCTGCCGTCGCGCCGCCAATTCACGGAATTGTAACCACGCCTCCTTTATATTCACTGGCATGTCTGCCGAACCCCTGACGCTGGAAAGTGTCCCTGGCCCAAACCCGGGCAGCCGCATCCTGCGCCTCACGGGCCCGCTCGTCCTCAATCACCTCTTCGATTTTCAGGCCGCCATCCGCTCCGATCCGCCGCCCACGCTCATCCTCGATCTCACCGCCGTGCCTTACATGGATTCGGCGGGAATGGGCGCCATCATCAACTACTTCGTCTCCTGCCAGCGCAACGGCCGCAGGCTGATTGTCGCCGGCGTCAATGGCCGCGTGCTCGAGCTGTTCAAAATGACGAAGGTCGACGGCCTCCTCACCATGGTTCCTGGCATTGCCGAGGCCGAGCAGGCCGTCAACTGAGTCAGGCAGTCTTCCCGGGAACTCTGCGGTTCGGCTGCGTGCTTTGTTCATAGTTCAGCGATCGGTTCAGCCATCGGTTCGGCGAGTCCGCGCCTCCTCGGCTTTCCATGGCGTCAGCCGGGGAAGCCAGCGCCGTACATGGGCACAATACGCTTCATATTGCGCGCCGTACCTCCGGCGCAGCGTCGGCTCCTCGTAGAGAACTACGAACAACGTGAACGCCGTCCACACGCATGCGGCGTACACCATCGTCCGGCCGTCGCCCAGCAGCAGGCCCTGCCCCGCGACGATGGCGAACACCGCCACATACATCGGATTGCGCACGTACCCATAGAGCCCGCTCACCACCAGCGTCTCCGTCGGCATCACCGGCGCCGGTGTCCCGCGACCCTGCACAGCGAACCGCGCGAAACATTCGATGAGCCCCGTCAACCTCACCACGATCAGCCCTGCTCCCACCCAGCGCAGCGGGCGCAAATCCCACCTGGCCGAGGCATAGCGCCACCCATTCACCCACCAGGGGCCAAGGCCGGCCACCAGCCCAGGAGCCAAAAAGAAGAATACCGTCGTGCCAATGGCTGCTGACGCCTTGTTCATGGCGTTGGCTCCGGCTACCTCACGCGGTGACCGAACCGCTGCGCCTCATCGCAAAGTGCGCCTGCGGAGCATGCCGCCGCAACTCCTGCAGAAAATCGTCCAGCCGATCCGGACTGGCAATCACCCGCCCCTGCGACGACAACGGCGCGGGCCGCACGAAGTCGATCGCCAGGTTGCCGTGCATCGGCTTCCCGTCCGGCCACGGCCCCGCGCTGTGAATCTCATTCCAGGGAATCGTCCGCTCCGTCCAAAACCGCCGCTCGTGCAGGCCCTCCGGAACAATCTCCCAGTAAACCCGGATGTGCGACAGCATCCGCAAGAGCGCAATCGCGGTCCAGATCGCCACGAACCACGGCCCGAACATAGTCGCATGGTGCCCGCGGCTCAGCAGCAGGATGAGCAGAATGAGGGGCATCGCCAAATAGCAGCAACCCAGCAGGCCGAACTTTGCCCGGAAGCGCATTTGCGAAGAGAATAAACCAGGAAGGCGAAAACTGCTCTCATGAAGAAACGGTTGTTCCTCCGCCCATGGCGCGTTCCCACTCTCTTCGCTGCCCTGCTGGCGGTCTTTTTCGTCGCTGCCGTTCCGCTCGTTCGCACGCTCCGCGCACAGGAGCCGGTCATTCCCTACGCAGCGCCGCGCCCGGCCAGCACCCTCGTCATGCTCCCTGACGGATCGACCGTCCACGTCGAGCTGGCGACGACTGAACAGCAGCGCGAATACGGACTGATGGGGCGCACCAGCCTGCCCGAAGGCCGCGGCATGCTCTTCGTCCACGACGACACCGCGCCCCATGCCTACTGGATGTACCACTGCAAGATCGGCCTCGACATCGTCTGGATGGATCCGGATCGCCGCATTGTCGAGATGTCCCCGGATACGCCGCCCTGCACCGGCAAAGCCAGGACCTGCCCGAACTACGGCGGCCGCGAACCCTCCAAATACGTCCTCGAACTCCCCGTCGGCTCCATCAAAAAACACAGCCTCGCCGTGGGCGAAACCATCAACTTCAGCCTGCCGTAATCTTTCCCGCCGCGGGCGAAACCTGCGCATCCGTCCGCCTGCCGCGTTACCCTGTTTCCCGTGACACAATCTGCCGCGCGCCGCTCCCTGTCGAGTCTTTTGGCTCTCCTCTTCGCCGCCTCCACCCTCCTCGCCCAGCCAGCGCCCGGATTCTCTGCCTTCGTCCACGCTCAGGGCCCCAATCTGGTCGACGCCCAGGGCCGGCCCCTGCTCCTCAAAGGCATCAACCTCGGCAATTGGTTTGAGCCGGAAGGCTACATGTTCCATTTCGACGGCGGCCCGCAATCGCCCAGCGAAATCGAGCGCCTGACCAAAGAGCTTCTCGGCCCGGCCCAGGCCGACGCCTTCTGGCATCAGTGGCGCGCCACCTATATCACCCAATCCGATGTCGACCTGATTGCCCGCTCCGGGTTCAACTCCGTTCGCGTGCCCATCCACTGGAAGTTCTTCACCTCCGACGATGCCGAAGGCTTCCGGCTCATCGACCGCCTCCTCACCTGGGCCGCCCGGGACCACATCTACGTCATCCTCGACATGCACTGCGCGCCGGGCGGCCAGACCGGCGCCAACATCGACGACAGCTATGGCTACCCCTGGCTCTACTCGAGCCCTGAGGCCCAGGCCGAGACCGCCGCCATCTGGCGTCGCATCGCCGCGCACTACGCCAACAACCCCACCGTCCTCGGCTACGACTTGCTAAACGAGCCCATCCCCCACTACCCGAGGGACCAGCAGTTCAACCAGGATCTCGAGCCTGTTTATAAGAAAATCGCCGCCGCCATCCGCTCCGTCGATCCCAACCACGTCCTCATTCTCGGCGGCGCACAGTGGGACACCAACTTCAGCGTCTTCGGGCCGCCCTTCGACTCCAACACCATGTACGAGCTGCACAAGTACTGGATGAAGACCACCGATGTCAGCACCATCCAGCCCTACATCGACTTCCGTTCGAAGTACCACGTCCCCCTGTGGTGTGGCGAAACCGGCGAAAACACCGACGCCTGGGATTCCGCCTTTCGCCAAACTCTCGAGGCCAACAACATCGGCTGGGCTTTCTGGCCCTACAAGAAGATGGAGGCCACCTCCAGCGTCGTCACCTTTAACCGGCCCGTGCACTGGGACGAGATCGTCGCCTTCGCCAAGCTCCCTACCGGCACCGGCAACGCCGAGCAGCGCCTCGCCGCCCGTCCCCCGCAGCAGAACATCGACGCCGCCTTCGCCGACCTGCTGCAGCAAGTCCAGTTCTCCCATGCAAAGCTGAATCCCGGCTACGTCCAGGCGCTGGGATTCACGCCGGTGAGCCCGTCCGGGATTCCCCACTAACCCGCAGAATGTTCAATTCCGAACACAAGTTCGCGATTGCGGACAGCGCAGGACAGTCCCGTCAGGATAAAGCGTTTAGTTTCAAAGGCTGAAGCCCTCCCGAACTGGCAGATGGCATGCACGTATCTCCGCCCGGCGAGGAACGTGCGATGCTGTCCGATCTGAATCAGACTCTGCGTCAGCTGCGCAAATCTCCGGGTTTCACCGTGACGGTCGTGGTCACGCTGGCGCTCGGCATCGGCGCCACCACGGCCATCTTCACCCTCATCCAGCAGGTGATGCTCAAATCCCTGCCGGTTGTGAATCCCCGCCAGCTCTGGCTCGTCGGCTGCTACGCTCATGCTCGCTGTGGCAGCGCTGCTGGCGGCCATCAATCCTGCGCAGCGCGCCGCCAGTCTCGATCCTGTGGAAGCTTTGCGTATGGAGTAGACCGATTTTGTAACAGAGGGTGCGACCAATATGCTGGGTGACTTCAAATATGCGGTGCGGCAGTTGCGGAAATCGCCGGGCTTTGCGGCGACGGCGGTGCTGACTCTGGCGCTGGGCATCGGCGCCAACACGGCCATCTTCACGCTGGTGGACTCGATCATGCTGCGGCCGCTGCCCTTTCCGCAGCAGGATCGCATCATGCGCATCGGGTACACCGAGCATCCGGGGGACGATCCGCTGAGTTCGCTGGCCTCGCCCTTTCCCAAGGGATGGATTCGCACGCTGGGCGAGCGGTCCACCGCGTTCAGCTCGGTCAGCGGGTTTGGAGCGGATGCCGAATCGAACGTCGGTGAGGAAGGCTCGGCGGACCGCGTTTTCGGCGCGGAGGTGATGGTGAACGCGCTGGACACGCTCGAGGTTCGTCCGGAGCTGGGACGGTTTTTCTCCGCGGAGGACGCGCGCGCCGGCAGCGATCCGGTGGTGGTGCTGAGCGACGGCTACTGGCGCCAGCATTTCGGAGCGAGCCCCGCGGCCATCGGTGCGACCCTGCGCATCGACGGCGTATCGCGCCGCATTCTCGGCGTCATGCCGGCCGGCGTGCATTTTCCCTATGCGGATACGCAGTTCCTGACGCCGGTGACGTTCCGGGGCGGCGATGCCATCGATCCCTGGAACAACTTCGACCTGCGCGCCTTCGGGCGGCTGCGGGACGGGGTGACACAGGCGCAGGCGCAGAGCGAACTGCGCCGCCTGCAGAAGCTGATGCTGCCGCTGTTCCCGTGGATTATGCCCAGCGACTGGGCTTCGAACACCATGGTGGTTCCGCTGCTGCAGGCTGAGGTGGGGTCGATGCAGCAGCGCCTGATGCTGCTGTTCGGCGCGGTGGGTCTGATCCTGCTGATTGCGTGCGCCAACGTGGCGAATCTGATGCTGGCGCGCGCGGCGGGGCGCGAGAAGGAAATCGCGGTGCGCAGCGCGCTGGGGGCGTCGGGGGCGCGGCTGATCCGGCAGTTGCTGGCCGAGAGCGTGGTGCTGGGCGCGGTGGCCGGCGCGATGGGCCTGGTTGCCGCGGCGGCGAGCCTGCAGGCGCTGGTGACGCTGCTGCCCGCAGACACGCCGCGCATCGGCGATGTCTCGCTCGAGTGGCCGGTCTTTGTCTTTGCGGCAGCAGCGTCGGTCGTGACCGGCGTTTTGTTCGGACTGATCCCGGCGCTGCGCATGGCCTCGCCGAATCTGCGTGAGCCGCTGCACTCCGGCAGCCGCACGGTGGCCGGCAAGGCCGGGCAGTTCCGGGTGTCCATGGTGCTGGTGGTGGGGCAGATCGCGCTCTCCGTGGTGGTCATCACGGCTGCGGGCCTCATGCTGCACAGCCTGTGGAGTCTTTCCCAGGTCGATCCGGGCTTCCGCAGCGACCGCGTGGTGACGGCGGAAGTCTCGCTGGATACTTCGACGTGTCCAAACCCGCACATCACGCCGAATGCGCCGCCTCCAGGCCGCTGTGCGGCGTTCTTTGGAACCCTGGTCGATCGTCTGCGTGGCGCAGCCGGAGCCGAAGACGTGGCGCTGACCGGGTCGCTGCCCCTGGTAGGGCAATTCGGCAGCTTTGTGTACGACGCTGAGGGGCATCCGCGCGAACCGCATCAGGGAGCGTTCATGTCGACCGGACGCGTCGTGACGCCGGATTACTTTGCGACGGTCGGGATGACCCTCGTGCGGGGACGGCTGCTGAGCGAGCAGGATGCGTCAGGGACCAGCCGCGCGGTAGTGATCAGCCAGAGCATGGCGGATCGGCTGTGGCCGCATCAGAATCCGCTGGGTCGACACCTGATCGACGTCATGGACGAACCGCAGCCGACGGTGTGGGCTCCGGCAGCCGCCGATACGATCGTTGGAGTGGTGAACAACACGCACGACGGCAGCCTGGCCTCCGGAGTGGAAGACGAAGCGTATTTTCCGCTGAGCCCGGGGAGGGAACGGCCGGTCATGTACGTGGTGATGCGCACGCGGGCCTCCGCGCAGGCGACTGCATCCGAGATCCGGCGGGTGGTCGCTGACATCGACCCGCAAGTGCCTGTGACGCGGGTCCGTTCCATGAACGAGGTCATCGCCGCATCGGAGTCGGCGCCGCGCTCGCTGACCATCCTCCTGCTCGCCTTTGGCGGGCTGGCGGTGGTGATTGGCGGCGTGGGCGTCTATAGTCTGATCGCGTACATCGTGAGCTGGCGCACGCGCGAGATCGGCATCCGCCTCGCCGTGGGCGCGCAGCGCTGGCAGATCGTGGCCGGCGTGGTGCGCCAGAGCCTGGCGCTGGCGGTCAGCGGTTCGGCGATCGGGCTCACCGCTGCCGCGCTCGTCGCACAACTGCTGCGCAGCTTCCTGTTCGGCGTGCACGCGGTCGATCCCATCACCTTTGCCGCGGTGGCGCTGCTCATGATCGGGCTGGCGCTGGCTGCGGCGTGGATTCCGGCGCGGCGCGCGGCCAGCGTGGATCCCATGACAACGCTGCGCATGGAGTGAAGAGCAAATGTAACTGAAAGTGTGACGAAATGCTCGGGGACCTGAAGTACGCATGGAGGCAACTGAGGAAATCGCCGGGATTTGCGCTCACGGCGATGCTGACGCTGGCGATTGGGATTGGGGTCAATGCGGCGGTGTTCAGCGTGATGGACGCCATCGTGCTGCGGCCGCTGGCGGTGCCGGATCTGCATCGGGTGATGACTGTCTCGGAAGATCGCGGGCGGGGGAAATACCAGTACGAGTGGGCGACGGCGGCGAACTTCGCGGACTGGCAGCGCCAGAGCCGGTCGTTTGCGAGTCTGGCGCTGTACCGGCGCAACCCGATGAGCCTGACGGGTGCGGGAGAGGCGGCCTATGTCGGGGCGGCGCGAATTTCTTCAGGCTTCTTCGACGTGATGGAGCTGGCTCCGTTCCTCGGGAGGGTTTTCCGGGCAGATGAATGCCAGCCGGGACGGGACGGCGAGGCGCTGCTGAGCTACGGCTTCTGGCAGAAGCAGTTTGCTTCTGATCCGTTCGTGGTGGGTCGGAAGATCGAGCTCGACGAGCGAGAATACACCGTGATCGGGGTGGCGCCGAAGGGTCTGGTCTATCCGCCGGAAATCGATCTGTACCTGCCCTGGGCGCCGACGCCCGCGGAGCGGAACGACCGCGCGGCACACCTGTACCAAGTGGTGGGACGCGTATGGCCTGGAGTGACGGCTGCGCAGGCGGATGCGGAGATGCGTGGGATCGCGGCGCGCCTGGCGAAACAATACCCCGCGACGAACCTGGGGTGGTCAGTCGAAGTGGAGCCGCTGCTGGATAACATCAGCGGGTCGCAGACGCCGCTATATATGCGGCTGATGCTGGGGGGAACGTTGTTTGTGTTGCTGATCGTGTGCGCGAATATCGCGAACCTGCAGTTCGCGCGGGGGATTGCGCGGCGGCCGGAGATTGCCATGCGCACGGCCCTGGGAGCGCCACGCCGCGTGCTGCTGCGGCAGCTGCTGGCGGAGAATCTGCTGCTGGCGTTCGCCGGTGCAGGAGGCGGGCTGCTGGTGGCGTGGGTCGATCTGCATCTGTGTCTCGTCATGATGCCGGAGCGGGTGGCGCGCTGGGTGGCGGGGTGGTACACAATCCACCTGAACGGGCGAGCACTGGCGTTTACCATGGTGCTCGCGGTTGTGGCAGGCGTGGTGTCGGGGCTGGCGCCGGCGCTGGAGGCGATGCGCGTCAACCTGGCGGACCAGCTGAAGGCGGGATCGCGGACCGAAACGGGCGGAGCCGGCAGCCACAGGCTTAGGAACTTCTTCGCGACGGCTCAGATTGCGCTGGCGGTTGCGCTGGTAATCGGGGCAACGCTGATGGGCAAGGGCATGTGGAGCACGCTGCAGTTCGCCAACATCTATCGGCCGAAGCAGCTGCTGCGGTTCGGCCTCACGTTGCCGGCGGCGCGCTACGGCACCCCGCAGAAACAGGCGGCGTGGTACCAGGCGAGCCTCGACAAGCTGGCGGCGCTGCCGGGTGTGCGGGAGGCGGCGACCGCGACGATGCTGCCGTACGGGGATGGATTGTGGACGGACGATTTCCGGATCGAGAACCGTCCGCTGGCGCCCGGGAAATTCGACAGCGCCGCGCGACTAACGGTGAGCCCGCAATATTTCGCGGCGTTCCGCATTCTTATCCTGTCGGGACGGGGATTCACGGCGAGCGACGGGCTGACGACAGATCCGGTGGTGGTGGTGAGCCGCAAATTCGCGGAGCGTTATTTTCCGGGCGAGAGCCCGCTGGGGCACCGCATCCAGATGAGCGCGGCGACCGACAGCCATGAGCCGTGGGTGCGGATTGTGGGTGTGACCGAAGACGCGGCCTACCAGTGGGTGGATCAGACGCCGCAGCCGGCGATGTACCTGGACGCGCTGCAAATGCCGCCGGCGAGAACGCAGTACGCCCTGCTGACGGACGGGAATCCGCTGGCGCTGGGTCCGGCGGTGCGGAAGACGCTGGCGGCGATCGACCCCACGCTGCCGCTGTACACAATGGAGACATATGAGCGGGACCTGCGCGAGCAGACGACCGGGCTGATGTACGTTGCGGCGATGCTGGGTGTGGACGCGGCGATTGCGCTGCTGCTGGCAGCGATCGGCATCTATGGCGTGATGGCGAACCTTGTCGCCGAGCGGCGGCGCGAGATCGGCGTGCGCCTGGCAATGGGAGCGCAGCGCGAGGACGTTCTGCGGATGGTGCTGCGGCGCGCCGCGGTGCTCACGGCGCTGGGGACAGCGGCGGGGCTGGCGATGGCGATCCTGCTGGCCGAGGGGATTGCCAGCCTGCTGTACGGCGTGCGGCCTTACGATCCCGCCGTCTTCAGCGGTATCGTGGTGACGATTGCGGCGGTTGCGCTGGCTTCGAGCTGGCTGCCGGCGCATCATGCGGCCAGCATCGATCCGATGGAGGCGCTGCGGGATGCGTGAGGGAAAAAGGCTGAACGCAACAGGGAACAGCGCGCGGCGGCGGAACGTAATGCAGTGAAACGGCTGGTAGCGGGTAGCAGGCAGCAGGCAGCAGGAATCGATTGGAGGAGCAGAGCGATGCTGAACGACGTGAAATTAGCCATCCGGCAGTTGCGCAAGTCGCCGGGATTTGCGGTGACCGCGGTCCTCACCCTGGCGCTCGGCATCGGCGCCAACGCCATCGTCTTCAGCGTGCTGAATGCCCTCATCCTGCGCCCGCTCAATGTGCCGCAGTCGCAGAGCCTGTATATGGTGCAGAGGCCGTTCGAGTCGATCCCCTCGCCGTCGCAGTCCTATCCCGACTACCTCGATCTGCGCGACCGCAATCGCAGCTTCTCGTCGCTGGTAACCTACGACATCACCGGTAGCGTCGGCATCGACACAGGCAGCGGCAATCCCTCCACCATTTGGCCGTATCTCGTCAGCGGCAATTATTTCGACGCTCTCGGGATTCAACCTCAGCTGGGGCGCTTCTATCACGCCGCGGATGAGAAGGGCGACAACAGCGTTCCCGATGTGGTGCTGAGCTATGCGTACTGGCACAGCCATTTCCAGGCTGATCCGGCAGCCGTGGGGCGCACGGTGCAGATCAACAAGCACCCCTTCACCATCATCGGCGTTGCTCCGGCCAATTTCCGCGGGACGGAACTCTTTTTTGCGCCCGACCTCTTTATTCCTGTCGTGGATCTCCCCGAGCTGGAAGGCTGGAATCCGCTGAAGGAGCGCGGCGATCACTTCACCTGGGTTGTGGGCCATCTGAAGCCTGGCGTCACGCCGACGCAGGCGGCCGCAGACCTCAACACCATTGCCGCGTCGCTCGGAAAGGCGTATCCGCGGGATGACGAGGGTCTCCAATTCACCCTGGCCCGTCCCGGACTGGTGGGCGATTACCTGGGACGCCCGGCACGCGCCTTCATGATCGGCGTGATGCTGCTGGCCGGACTCATCCTGCTGGCGGCCTGCGCCAACCTGGGCAGCCTGTTTGCCGCGCGCGCCGCCGACCGCTCGCGCGAGATCGCCGTGCGCATGGCCCTGGGCTCGCGTCGCGGCCTCATCCTGCGCCAGCTCTTCACCGAGGCGATCCTGGTGTCTCTCGTTGGCGGCGCTGTGGGTATGTTAGGGGGCATCGGCATTCTGCGCTGGCTGAGCGCGTGGCAGCCGGTTCCCAATATTCCCATCAATGTGCCCGTCAATCCCGACCTGCGGACCTACCTGGTGGCGCTGGTCCTTGCGCTGCTGAGCGGATTGCTCTTCGGCATGGTGCCCGTACGCCAGATCCTGCGCTCCGATCCGTGGCAGATCATTCGCGCCGGCTCCTCCGGCATGGGCGGCCTGCGCCGCTTCACGCTCCGCGACCTGCTGCTGGCCTTCCAGATTGCCATCTGCGCCGTCCTGGTGACCGCGTCGCTCGTGGCTGTGCGCGGCCTGGCCCGCTCGCTTCACACCGACTTCGGCTTCCTCCCGGAGCACGCCATGCTCGCGCAAACCGACTTGCATATGGATGGATACAGCGGCGATCAGTCGCTGCTGATGGAAAAGAAAATGCTCGATGCGGTCGCCGCCATCCCCGGCGTCACCTCTGTCGGCTATGCTGACCGGCTGCCGCTGACCCTCAGCGGCAACGATTCCTCCGTCTTCACCGATGCCACCAC
Organism: Acidobacteriaceae bacterium; assembly: GCA_030041435.1. Taxonomy (GTDB): domain Bacteria; phylum Acidobacteriota; class Terriglobia; order Terriglobales; family Acidobacteriaceae; genus Palsa-343. The sequence goes on along the minus strand of JASHNW010000042.1, from coordinate 124,851 downwards.
CGATTACCGTCCCGGCAATGAGGCCGCGGATGCTCAGCAGTTCGATGTTTCCCCCGGCTATTTCCAGGCAGCTGTTACCACGCTGCTGGCAGGCCGCAACTTTACGCTGCACGACGACAAGCCGGCGCCGCTGGTTGCCGTGGTCAATCGCGAGTTCGCGCGCAAGCTCTTCGGCTCGGTCGACAAGGCCATCGGCCACTACTACAAAATCTGGAACGGCACGCGCGTGCAGGTGGTGGGCGTGGTGGAAGACGGCAAATACCGCACCCTGACGGAAGATCAGCAGGCGGCTATGTTTTATTCCTTCCTGCAGCAGCCGGGCAGCGACGTCCACCTGGTCGTGCGTTCCAGGCGCGATCCGCAGGAGATCGCCGCGGCGCTGCAGCGAACCCTGCACTCGCTCGATCCGAGTCTGCCGCTGGCCATCGAAACATGGAATCGCGAGCTCGATTCCGCTCTTTTTGCCGCGCGCGTGGCAACCGTCGCGCTGGGCGTGCTGGGCCTGCTGGGCGCCATGCTCGCCATCACCGGCATCTTCGGCATGGCCTCCTATGTTGTCAGCAAGCGCATGCGCGAGCTGGGCATTCGCGTGGCGCTGGGCGCGGACCAGCGGCGTGTGCTCCATGCCGCCCTCGGACGTTCGTTCCGTCTGCTCATCGTCGGTTCGGTGCTGGGGGTCATTTTAGGCGTGCTGGGTACCCGGTTGCTCTCCTCCATCGTCTACCAGGCCACGCCGAGAGATCCGCTGGTGCTGGGCGGTGTGGTGCTCACCATGCTGGTGCTCGGGCTGATTGCTTCATGGATCCCCGCCCAGCGCGCCCTCGCCGTCGATCCCATGATCCTGCTGCGCGAAGAGTAGTTCTCGACGTCCCCGGCGCGCGTTGCATGCGAAAAGAGAAACGATAAAGAAGGAACAAGGCACGCGGTCCCAGCGTATCTCTCTCAATTGCTCACCAAGAGGGAACCGTCATGCTGGCTGATATCCGACTGGCCGTGCGGCAACTGCGAAAGTCACCGGGTTTCGCGGTCACGGCAGTCCTCACTCTCGCGCTGGGCATCGGCGCCAATGCAGTGGTCTTCAGCATTCTCAATGCGCTGGTGTTGCGCCCGCTCAATGTTCCCAACGCGCAGAACCTGTATATGGTGCAGCGGTTCCAGTATCCATCGCAGTCGTATCCCGACTACCGCGATCTGCGCGACCGCAACCGGACCTTCGACAGCCTGATCACCTACAACATCATGGGTCCCGCTGGTCTGGACAGCGGCGGCACGCCCACCACCGTGTGGCCCTACGAAACGAGCGGAAATTATTTCGATGCGCTGGGAATTCGGCCGTACCTGGGAAGGTTTTTTCATGCCTCCGATGAACACGGGCCGAACAGCGCTCCCTGGGTGGTGCTGAGCTACGCCACCTGGCACAGCCTCTTCCACGCCGACAGAACGGTCGTGGGGCGCATGGTGCAGATCAACAAGCATCCCTACACCATTCTGGGCGTGGCTCCTCCCGACTTTCGCGGCACTGAGCTGTTCTTCGCCCCCGCCCTGTGGGTTCCGCTGGTGGATCAGCAACAGATGGAGGGCTACAGCGCTCTCGAAGAGCGCGGCGATCATTCGGGATTTGTCGTGGGACGCCTGAAGCCTGGGGTGACTCCGGCACGGGCAGCGGCGGATCTGAATACGATTGGCGGGTGGCTGGCGAAGACCTACCCCCATAACGATGACGGCGTGAAGTTCACCCTGGCGCGGCCAGGGCTTGTCGGCGATATGCTGGGCGGCCCGGCGCGGGCGTTCATGGCCGGGCTGATGCTGCTGGCAGGCTTGATCCTGCTGGCCGCATGCGCGAACCTGGGCAGCCTGTTTGCAGCGCGTGCCGCGGATCGCGCGAAGGAGATTGCTGTGCGCATGGCGCTGGGATCGCGGCGCAGCCTGATCCTGCGCCAACTGTTCACCGAAGCGATTTTGATTGCGCTCGTCGGCGCGGCAGCCGGACTAGTGGGCGGCATCGGCATCCTTCGCTGGCTGAGCGCGTGGCAGCCGGTTCCGGATATACCGATCAACGTGCCCGTGAATCCGGATGTCTGGACCTATGTCGTGGCTCTGGCCCTGGCCCTGATCAGCGGAGTGCTCTTCGGAATGGTGCCTGTGCGTCAGGTGCTGAAGTCCGATCCGTGGCAGATCATCCGCGCCGGCGGGACGAGCCTGGGCGGGATGCGTCGGTTGTCCCTCAGGGATTTGCTGCTGGCGCTTCAGATTGCCATCTGCGCCGTGCTGGTAACGTCGTCGCTGGTGGCAGTGCGCGGGCTGGTGCGGTCCATGCACAGCAACTTCGGGTTCCAGCCGCAGAACGCGATGCTGGTGGAAACCGATCTGCAAATGGGCGGCTATACGGGCGACCGCTTGCCGGCCATGCAGCGGCGCATGCTGGATGCGGCCGCGGCGCTGCCGGGGGTGACCGCCGTGGGGTATGCCAACCACCTTCCCTTGTCGCTGGGCGGCGGCGACTCGTTTGTCTATAAGGACACGGCGACCGACTTCCGGCCCACCAACATGGCAGCCGACGCCATGGGTTACAACGTGTCGCCGGGCTACCTTGCCGCTGCCGGCACCACGCTGCTGGCGGGCCGGGACATCAGCTGGCACGATGAGAGCAAGGCGCCCGTGGTGGCTTTGGTGAATCGCGAATTTGCAATAAAGGTATTTGGTTCCGTGGATAAGGCCATCGGCGGATACTTCAAGTTCTGGGGCGGATCCCGCGCGCAAGTAGTGGGGGTCGTGGAGAACGGCAGGTACCGGACGCTGACGGAGGAGCAGCAGCCGGCGATGTTCTTCTCGTTTCTGCAGCACCCGGAGAGCGGGACGTGGATTGTGGTGCGGTCGAAGCGGGACCCGCGGGACCTGGCAGCGGAGCTGCTGCAGACCATGCACGGGCTGGATCGCGGCCTGCCGTTCAACATTCGCACCTGGACCGGGGAGCTGAGTTCAGCTCTTTTTGCCGCGCGCGTCGCGACGGTCGCACTCGGAGTGCTTGGCCTGCTCGGTGCGATGCTCGCCATCACCGGCATCTTTGGCATGGCCTCCTACGTCGTGAGCAAACGCATGCGCGAACTCGGCATTCGCGTCGCGCTCGGCGCCGGACGGCGCGAAGTGCTGCGCTCCGCACTGGGCCGGGCCTTCCGCCTGCTCGCCATCGGCTCTGCTGCGGGCTTGCTGCTGGGCGTGCTCGCGACGCGCGTCCTCTCCTACATCGTCTATCAGGCCACGCCGAAGGATCCCCTGGTGCTGGGCGGCGTCGTCCTCACCATGATGATTCTGGGGCTGGTCGCCTCGTGGATTCCCGCTCGCCACGCCCTCGCCGTCGATCCCATGATCCTGCTGCGCGAAGAATAGCTCTGCGCGAACGCTGCCGCTGCGCAGTTTTTGCGAAAAAAGCAGCGTCCGCAGGTTTGTTCGCACAGCCGATCGGCAGTCGCCAGCCTGCGCCTCCGTTTCCCGAGCGCCAGGCCTCCGATGCGCCAAACATCGACGCCTGCCCGCGCCGCGTCCCGCCTCTGTAACCTTCTGTTGACCGGACGTTTACCTGAGACTGTTAGCGTCATCGGCGGTGCTCCCCACGCCCGTGAACCTGAATCGAACTCAGGAGACTTCCACCCATGAAAAGACCCTCATCCCGCGCCATCGCCACCTTCGCGATGGCGGCCGTCGCCTTTCCCCTCAGCCTCTCCGCACAAAACTCTCCCTTCGGATTTCCGCAGCATGCTCAGTTCTATCCCGGCAATCTGCTGGTGAGCCGCAGCGTTTACGACAACCAGGCAAGCAATGTCACGGTCGGCGAACAACTGCCGCCCGGCTGCACGGTTGGCAATTGCGTAAGCGCCGGGTATGACGGCACCTTTCCCTACATCTTCAACAACGCCCCCATCGACGGCAGTTTCGGCATCACATCGCGGATCTTCCTCGACCAGATCACGCCGTGGGGCTGGCCGGTGAGCACGATCGAAGTGCCGAACAGCCTTGAGCGGCGCATCGGCAGCACGAGCGATCAGCTGGTGACGAGCTTCAGTTCCAAGTCGGAGCTGGCGCTGAACCTCTCGACCGACGGCCGGTATGTGACCTTTATGGGCTATGTGGCGCCCCCGAATGCGCTGGACGTTTCCAATGGCAACACGCCCGGCGTCGTCGACCCCACGAATCCGGATCCCGTTGCGACGTACCGCGCCGTGGCCCGGCTGGATCGCTTTGGGAACTTCACCTTTACCGAGACCAATGCCTACAGCGGCGATAACGGACGCGCCGCAATTCTGAACCACAGCAGGGACACGGACCTGTACTATACGGCGGGCAATGCAGGGAATGGCAGCAATCCGCAACCGCTGGGTGTGGACCTGGGCGCGGGTGCGCAGCTGATCGATCCGTCGAACGAGCCGGAAGCCGACCAGTCGCCGTCCGGCACTCCGACGCCCCTGGCCAGCTTCTCCATCACGCAACTGGGATTTAAAGCGGACAAGATCGGCAAGGACGATAACTTCCGCGGCCTCACCGTGTACGACAATGTGGTCTATTACGCAAAGGGAAGCGGCGGCAATGGCGATAACACCGTCTACTTTGTGGACACGACGGGCACCGCTTGCCCCAGCGGCAGCGGCGTGCCTTCGCCCTCGGCGACGCTGCCCACGCAGCCGCTGAGCTATACCGCGTCCACCATTACGACCGATGGGCTGCCCAGCAACATGTGCGTCCTGAACGGCTTCCCCGTCACCTCCAACAAGAAGACGAACCCCGTTAACTATCCTTTCGGCATCTGGTTCGCGAACCCGACCACGCTGTACGTTGCGGATGAGGGCGACGGTTACACGGGCGGTACCGATCTCTACACGCACGCGGCGGCCCAGACCCTGGCAGGCCTCGAGAAGTGGGTGCTGGATACATCGACCAACACCTGGGTCCTGCAGTACACGCTGACGAATGGCCTCGATCTCGGCACCCCCTACACCGTCAAGGGCTTTCCAACCGGGACCAACGCCGCGACGAGCCTGCCCTGGAGCCCCGCTACCGACGGCCTGCGCAACATCACCGGCCGGGTGAATCCCGATGGCACAGCGACCGTCTGGGCCATCACCTCGACAGTGAGCGGCGACGGAGACACGGGCGCCGATCCCAACAAGCTGGTCGTTATTACGGACAAGCTGACGAACACGATGGCGGCGCAGGCGGCAAACGAGCAGTTTTATACCCTGCGCACCGCCGGCTTCGCCGAAGTGCTGCGCGGCGTCTCCTTCACTCCCGGGACGGGCGTGACCGATCATGATCGCGACGGCAACGGCTGGTGAAACGACGCTGACCCCGAACTATGGCCCCCATGCGCTCTCCTCGGCAGTCTGCGTGAGCGTGTAGGGGCCTGTGTTTTGTCGACTGAATTGTTCTCAGAGGCGGAGCCATGGCCGGAGAAATTCGCGCTGCTCTCGAAAAGGCGGGAACGCCCATTGGTCCCTATGATCTGCTGATCGCCGCTCAGGCGCTGCGGCGCAGTGCCACGCTGGTGACTGCGAATGCCTCCGAGTTCTCTCGCGTGCCCCGCCTGTCTTGGCAGAATTGGTCGGCCAGGTCCCGCTGATGGGATTGCGTCAATCCGCCGTCGCTGCCTGCGGCGCCGGTTCCTTCTTCCTCAAGCCGCTCAGCAGCGACTGCAGCATCACATACAGCACCGGGATGAAGAACAGATTCAGCACAGTCGACATCAGCATGCCGCCGATAATGGTCGTGCCCACCGACCGCCGTCCTGCCGAACCCGCGCCCGTTGCAATCGCCAGCGGAATCACCCCGAGGATGAACGCGAACGACGTCATCAGAATCGGCCTCAGCCGCAACTCTGCTGCTTCGATGGCCGCTTCCACAATCGAGCGCCCCTGCCGGCGCAGCTGCTCGGCAAACTCCACAATCAGGATCGAGTTCTTGGCCGCCAGTCCAATCAGCATCACCAGCCCGATCTGGCAATAAATATCGTCGGCGAATCCGCGCATCGACTGCGCCAGCAGCGCGCCCAGCACCGCCGTCGGCACCGCCAGCAGAATGATGAACGGCAGCGCGAAGCTCTCGTACAGCGCGGCCAGCGTCAGATACACGACCAGAATGCCCAGCCCGAAGATCACCACCGCTTTGCCCGCCGATTCGATCTCCTCGAGCGACAATCCCGTCCACTCGTAGGCCATGCCGTGCGTCATATTCTGCTGCGCCACTTCCTCCATCGCTTTAATTCCCTGGCTGGTGCTGTAGCCCGGCGCTGCCGACCCGTCGATCTCCGCCGAGCGAAACAGATTGTAGTGGCTGATCACCTGGGGCGCTGACGTCTCCGTGATATTCACCAGATTGTCCAGCGGGATCATCTGATTCGTATTCGACCGCACATAAAACTGCCGGATATCCGCCGCGGTCTCCCGGAACTGCTGGTCTGCCTGCACGTCCACCCGATAGCTGCGGTTGTTGAAGTCGAAATTGTTCACGTACTCCGATCCCATGAAGACCTGCAGCGTGTCGGTGATCTGGCTCAGCGGCACCCCCATCGCCTTCGCCTTATCGCGGTCGATCGTTACCAGCACCTGCGGATCGTTTGACGTGAAGCTGGTGAACAGGCCCGTCAGGTCTTTGCGCTGATTGCCCCTCGCCACAATCGTGTGCGCCACGCGATCCAGGTCCGCGAGCGAGCCCCCGCTCCGATCCTGCAGCTCGAACTGGAATCCGCCGAAGCTGCCGATGCCCTGAATCGCGGGCGGCTCCAGAGGCACTACCAGCGCGCCTGGAATCATGAATAGCTTCGGCCGCAGTGCGTTCACAATGGCCGCGGCTGAATCCTGCGGACCTCGCCGCTTGTCGTAATCGGCCAGCGCCGCAAATAGCATCCCGTAATTCGGCGCGCTGCCCGAAAAGCTGAACCCGCCCACGAAAAATGCGCCCAGAATGTCCTTGTTCTGCCCCAGCACCGCGCTTACTTCTTCGCCGATGTGGGTCGTATAAGCCAGCGATGCTCCCTGGGGCGCCTGCACCAGAATCATGATGTAGCCCTGATCTTCTGCGGGCACGAACGCCGTCGGCACGGTGCGATACTCCCATGCCGCTGCGCCCAGTCCGGCAAAAAACAGCAGCAGCATCAGCCAGCGCAGCCGCAGCACTCCATGGATCGTCCGCGCGTATCCGGTGCCGAGCGCTTTGATGCTGTGCTGCGCCGCGCGCAGCAGAAAGTTCTTGCCCTCCTCGCGCTTCAGCAGCAGCGCTGCCAGCGCCGGCGAAAGAGTGAGCGCGTTGAACGCCGAGATGGCGATCGAAAACGCGATGGTCAGCGAAAACTGCTTGTACAGAATCCCCGTCGTTCCCGGGAAGAACGACACCGGCACGAACACGGCAATCAGCACCAGCGACGTCGCAACCACTGCGCCTGTCACCTCTTTCATGGCCGCCGAAGTGGCATGGTGCGGTTCGCGATCGCCCTCGGAGATATGCCGCTGCACGTTTTCGATCACCACAATCGCGTCGTCCACCACCAGGCCCGTCGCCAGCGTGATGCCGAACAGCGTCAGCGAATTGATGGAGAACCCGAAGATCTTGATGAACGCAAACGTCCCCACCAACGCGACCGGAATCGTCACCGCCGGAATCAGCGTCGCGCGCCAGTCCTGCAGAAAGAAGAAAATTACCAGGATGACGATCACGATGGCTTCAATCAGCGTCTTGATCACTTCGCTGATGGACGCGCCCACCACCGTCGTTGTGTCGAACGCCACCGCAACGTGCATGCCCGGCGGAAACGACTGCGACAGCCTGGCCAGTTCCGCCTTCGCCGCCTTGTCTACCGCCAGAGCGTTGGCATTGCTCAGCTGCTGCACGGCAAGGCCCACCGCCGGCTGCCCATTGAAGCGCAGCGCGCTCGAATACGTCTCCGCACCCAGCTCTGCGCGCCCCACGTCCTTGATCTGGACGATCCCCTGCGGCGTGTTCTTCACGATGATGTTGTCGAACTGCTCCGGCGTGCTCAACCGCCCCACCACGTTCACCGTGATCTGAAACGCCTGCTTTTCGTCCGACGGCGGCTGCCCCAGCTGCCCCGACGGCACTTCGACGTTCTGCTCCTGCAAGGCGTTCACCACATCGGTCGCTGTCAGTTGGCGTGCCGCCAGCTTCACCGGGTCGATCCAGATGCGCATGGCATATTTGCGCTCGCCGAAGATGACCACATCGCCGACGCCCGGCACGCGCTTCAGCGCGTCCTTCACGTAAACATCGAGATAGTTGCTCAGGAACAGATCGCTGTAGCGGTTATTGTCCGAATAAACGCCGGCGCCGAAGACGAAATTGCTGTTCGCCTTGCTCACCGTGATTCCGGTCTGGTTGACCTCGGCCGGCAACAATCCCGACGCCGAAGAGACGCGGTTTTGCACGTCCACGGCGGCAATGTCCAGGCTGTACCCGGTATTGAAGGTCGTTGTAATCGTGCTCGAGCCGTCGTTCGCGCTCGTGGACTGGATGTAGCGCATCCCCGGCACGCCGTTGATCGCCTCTTCCAGCGGAATCGTCACCGCCGACTCTACCTGGCTGGAGTTCGCCCCGATGTAATCGCTGCTGACTGTGACCTGCGGCGGGGCAAGCTGCGGATACAGCGAGACCGGCAGTGTGGGAATGACGACGGCGCCGGCCAGAATCATAAGCAGCGCGCAGACCGTCGCAAAAACCGGACGATGAATAAAAAAGTCGACCAAGGGGTGCCTCGCAGTTCGTTTCTGTTCCGGCGGCTCGGGATGGGCGTCAACTGCCCGTAGCAGGCGCTCCGGCGCCCGGCGGTCCGCTCGGCAGCGGAATCACCGGCATCTTATCCATCAGCATCTGCGTGCCCGAGATGATCACCTTCTCGCCGTTGGTCAGCCCGCTCAGCACCGCATAACTGTTGCCCACGGTATCGCCCAGCTGCACCGGCTGCTGGCGCGCGACAAACTTCCCGTTCCCGGTGCTCTGCGCCACAAACACAAACGCCTGCCCGCCCAGCCGCGTCACCGCCAGCACCGGCACGATCGGTCTTGGACTGACGCCCCACACCACGCGCGCCTTCACCAGCTGCTGGGTGCGCAGCTGCGCCGAATGTACCGGAGCCTTCACCAGGATCCCCTGCAGCTGGTCGTCCACCTGCGGAGACACAAAGTCGATGGCCGTGTTCTCGATTGGATTCTCGCTGTTGTCCAGAATCTCCACGCCCAGGCCCGCGCGCACTTCGCCCGCGCGCTCCGTCGGAATATAGATGTACGCCTCGAGGTCCTTGTTCTCGTCCACAGTGGTCAGCATCGTTGTCGATGAAACGTAGTCGCCCACGTGTACTGGGATATCGCCCACGATGCCGTCAAAGGGAGCCGTAATGCGGTAGTAGCCCAGCTGCTGTTGCTGCGTCTGCAGGGTGGCAACCGCGGCCTCGTAGTTCGCCTTCCCGCTGGAATACGATTGCTCGGCCTGGTCCAGCGCATCCTTGCTGATCACTCCGGCGGCAAACAGCTTGCGCTGCCGTCCCACCTGCAGCTGGTTGTACTGGTACACGGCCAGCATCTGCTGTACGGTCGCGGCCTGCGAAGCCACGGTCGCTTCCTGCTTCGCCGGGTCGATCTCCATCAGCAACTGGCCGCTGGTCACATGGTCGCCCGAGCGCACCAGAATCTTCGTCAGGTTTCCGTCGACCTGCGGATTGATGGTCGCCGACCGCCGCGATTTGATCGTCGCCACATATTCGTCGGTCCGGGGCACCGGCGCGTCTGCCACGGTCATCGTTTGCACCGGCATCGCCTGAAACCCCTGCGCCGGAGCCTGCGGCTGCGCCTTGTTGCAACCCGCTGCACCCGCCAGCACCAGCGGCAGCGTAAGGAGAGGAATCGATAGCGGAATCTTCACAAAAGGGAACCTCAAGCCCAGGTAACATGCGCCCACAATTAGTTACGAGGAAACCACTCAGGATACAGGAACAAGTACGAGCCCGCTTACCGCCCAAAGCCCGAATTTCCCTGGGGATTTGCGCTTTGGATTCGCCTGCCGCGCTTGCAGCTTCAGGAAAAGAAAGGTCGTCGTAGGCATGCGCTGAATAGTACGCAGCCACGCGTGCGTAAGTTCGATGGAGGCAGGGAACTGCTGACAAAGAGAAAGCGAGCTGTCCGTTTCCGAACAGCTCGCTCCTGTTTCTTAACCAAATTGCGCCGCTTGGTAAGGCCAGCCCGTCTCCGGACCGCCCTTGCTCGCGTAAAAATGCCTTCGCAGGACCGACGAAATTCCCCCTCCGCGGGCGTCCTTTTTCCTGCGGATCGACTGCTGCTCCGCTTCCACGGCTGCCACTTGCGCCGCCGGATTGGCCTCAGTCCATAGCCAGTCTCTTCAGCATCGGCTGTGGGCCGGCCTGCCGGCCGCCTGCTCCAGCCCTGGAAGCTTCTTAGCCCGCTCGAAATTCGCCTCCATAGTGCAGCACACACCACTTCGGGTGCCGCGCTGCGGCTTCATATTCCAACAGCGGCCTCCACGCAGCCATCGTCTCGGCTCGCGTTTCCCTCGGGCCGCGCTGCTGTGGATTTTTCAAAACGTCGCGCTTTTTTGCCGATGCAGTTGGTTGCGTCCGAGCTCTGGACATTCATCCTCCTTGGTCGGAATTGCCGGCGTCCTTCTCTTTAGTTCGATAGCGGACAGTCGACAAGTGTTGCCAGCTCTCACTTCTCATCCGCCGCCTTGTTGCGCGCGCGCACTTTGAACCAGATCGGCGATCCTTCAAACCCAAACGCCGCGCGGATTTGGTTCTCCAGAAACCGCTCGAACGAAAAGTGCAGCTTCACATCGCGATCCGTGAACAGCACAAACGTCGGTGGCGCCACGGCCGCCTGTGTCATGTAATAAATCCGCACCCGTTTCGACATCGGCACGCTGGCGCGCTGGAAATCGATCTTCTCCAGGAACCGGTTCATTTGCCCCGTGGACACGCGCTTGCGCCGCTCCGCCGCCACCCGCACCACCTCATCCAGCACCCGCGTAATGTTGCGGCCTTCCCACGCCGAGATGAACAGCACCGGCGCGTAGCTCAGATATTTCAGCGCCGCCCGCAGCTGCCGCTCAAAAATGGCCCGGTCCGCCGACGGCTTTCCGTCCGTCCGCCCCGTCGTCACCAGGTCCCACTTGTTCACCACGATAATCACGCTGCGCCCGCTCTCGTGCGCGTAGCCGCCGATGGTCGCGTCCGACGCCGTGACTCCTTCCGTCGCGTCGATCACCAGCAGCGCCACATCGGCTGCCTCCAGATGCCGCCGTGCCATCACCACCGACAGCTTCTCCGCCATCAAATGCGTCTTGCCCTTGCGCCTGATTCCCGCCGTGTCCACGATGCGCAGCTCTTTGCCCTCGTACTCCATCGCCTCGTCGACGGCATCGCGCGTCGTTCCCGCAATCGGCGAAACAATAGCCCGCGCCGTGCCCGTCATCGCATTCAGCAGCGTCGATTTCCCCACGTTGGGCCGTCCGATAATCGCCACCCGCGTTTCATGCTGTTCGAACTCGCCGTGGGTGCGATGCACGCCGGCCGCATCCTCAGCCTCGACGCCTTCCACCGAACTTGCCTCTTCCGCCGAACTTGCCTCGTCCGCCTCCTCCGCCTCCTCTTTTTCTGGCAGCACCGCAAACACTTCGTCCAGCAAATCGCCGATGTTGAGCCCGTGCTCCGCCGAAATCGGCACAAGGTGCCGCACGCCAAGCTGCCGGAAGTTCTCCGCCGCCGCGCCCATGCTCTCGGTGTCGATCTTGTTCACCGCCAGAAACAGCGGCTTGCCGCTGCGCATCAGCAGCCGCGCCAGGTCCACATCCGGCGCCGCCAGCTCCGTCCGTCCATCCACCACCATCACAATGGCCTCGGCCTCGTCCAGCGCGAACCGCGCCTGGCGGAAAATCTCCAGCGGAATCGTCGCCTCATCGTCGGGGATAATCCCGCCCGTGTCGATCACCCGCGCCGTCTGTCCCGCCCAGGAAACTTCCCCGTAGATGCGGTCCCGCGTAATCCCCGGCTCATCCCCCACAATCGCCCGCCGGCTCCCGGTCAGCCGATTGAACAGCGTCGACTTGCCGACGTTGGGTCGTCCCACAATCGCGATCGCGGGCGCATCCGCGGCGCTGGCCCGCTCGGCCTCACGGAAAACACGAGCCTTGCCTACGTCCTGGTCCAGCGGAATATGCGGAACTGCGCGTTGCATCGGGCCGCGGGCATTTCCAGCGGAGGCTCGAGAACCTGCCGGACGCGCCGATCTCATGCCGTCAGCCTTGCGGGCGCTGGCGGCCTTGCGCGAACCGATAGGCTTCGGAGGGGCTGCATGTCCTCGCAAAATCGCCTTCCGCTTCGCCTGGATTTTGCGCCGGGTCTTCTTCGCGCCTTCGCGGTTCCTCTTGACGGGCTTCATGGTTGGCTCACCTGGGTGTGCGGCGGGGTCCGGACACAGGGAACCGGCGGGCACGTCTCTCAATTATAGGGAGAAGTGGCGGCCCGCAGGTCTCACGTCACACTCTCAGCGCTGTACCGCGCAATCAGACCTGTCCGCACCGCCCGCCGGTGCACCGCCACAAACACCCGCCCCATCAGCAGCAGATACGCCAGTGCCAGCGCGCTTCCGACCGCCAGCGGCGCTCCCGCCACGCTTCCATGCGCCAGCACCCCACGCATTCCCTCGAACACATAGCTTGCCGGAATCAGCCGCGCCAGCCCCTGCATCCACCCGGGCAGCGTCGCCAGCGGATAGAACACGCACGCCAGCGGCGAAATAAACGCCGGAATCGGCCAGATGAACCACTCCGCCGCCGGCCCGAACCGCATCACCAGCGCGCTGCCGAAGATGCCCAGTGCGATCCCAAACAGAAACAGTACCAGCAGAAACGCCGCCAGCATCGTGCCATACACGAAAAACGACAGCCCGAAGACCAGCGTCGCCAGCACCACCATGGTCACCAGCCCGATGATGCTGGTGCCGATGCTCGACAGCACCAGCCCGCCCAGATATTCCGACACCGACAGCGGCGACGCAAACAAGTTCAGAAAATTTCGCGACCACACGTCTTCCAGAAACGCCGTCGTGATCCCCTGCATCACCCGCGTCATAAAATCCCACAGCAGCACCGCGCCCAGCATCGCCGGCACAAAATTGAATCGCGCCGCCGATACCTGGTTCAGATACCGCGTAATAAATCCCCACAGAATAATGTCGATCGCCACCCAGGCAAACAGCGGCACAATGCGCGTAGGGCTGCCGCGCAGCAAATAGAACTGCCGCAGCAGCAGCGCCGACGTCCGCCGCACAGACATCATGCTTACTCTTCCTCCGGCGAGCGGCGAATCGTCAGCGGCTCCCGCGCCACCGTCACAAACAGGTCTTCAAGCGTCTCATGCCCGTGCGTCGCCGGCAGCGCGCGCGGATCGCCCTCCAGCAAAATCTTCCCACGCGACAAAAACAGCACGCGGTGGCACACCTCCGCCACCTCGATCATGTTGTGCGAGGTCCACAGCACTCCCACGTCCGTCCGCGCGGCAAACTCGCGAATCGAGGCGCGAATCTCCCGCGCCGTCGCCGGATCCAGCGACGCCGTCGGCTCGTCCAGCAGCAGCAGGCGCGGCCGGTTCAGCATGGCCTTCGCCAGTGCTACCCGCGTCTGTTCCCCCGACGACAGCACGCCGCACTTCGTGTCGCGAAAGCGCAGCAGGTCGAACTCGCCCAGCACCTCCTCCACGCGCTCGCGCACCCTGTGCACGCCGTAGAGCAGCCCGAAGACGCGCAGATTCTGCGCCACCGTCAAATTTCCCGGCAGCGGCGCATACACCGCCGCGAAATTCGTCCGTTCCAGCGCCTGCCGCCGGCGCTGCGCCAGGTCGCACCCGTCAATCGTGATCGACCCCGACATCGGCTGCAGCACGCCGAGGATCATGTTGATCGTGGTCGTTTTGCCCGCGCCGTTCGGCCCCAGCAGCCCCAGAATCTCGTGCGTGCCCACCTCGAACGACACGCCATCCACCGCGACCGTCGCGCCGTACACCTTCGACAAATGCGAAACCGCAAGGATCGGAGCGGAACGGGGCGGGGAAGTGAGAGCCGAGGAGACGGGTGCGGTCATCTGCCACTCAGTGTGGCATCCGCGCCCAACGCGAGCAACACGATGAATGGAATCGGGAAGGGAGCAGCCCGGCGGCCCTCCCCTCCCGTGCAAGCCACTATTGTCCGAGGAACATCACGTGCACGTAAATTCCCAGCCGCACGTTGTACGCCAGGTACCAGCCCGGATGATCCGGATCGGGATACAGAATAATGTCGTCCGAATCCCACAGCCAGCCATCGCAGTACCCAACATCGGCCGGCGCGACGCTGAAGTAGAACCCATTGAACCAGAATCGGCCAGGGCCGCCGCCTTCAATCCGCCATATGTGATTCGCGCCGATAGCATAAGGGAAATGCCCGTGCTCCCACGGGTGGTCCAGGTGGTAATTGGCATCGCCCGCCGAGGTGTGTCCTATCCAGCGGCCGGTGGCCGCATCCACGTGCGGAGCCGCCGGATGGCCGGGTTGATCCGGCTGACCGCCCTTAGGCAGCGGTGTGTGCTCGCGCGGCCCATGCGACGGGATGTACCCGCCGCCCACTGCCTGCCGCGGCGGCGCTGCATGCGACTGTGCCCGCGGCGCCGGTGCTGCATGCGATTGCGCGTGTTGCGCGACAGCGGGAAGGGCAAAGACTGCGACAGCAACGATAGACCCGATGATTCGCTTCATGGCTTCCTCCCGGTACCTGATGACTCCAACAACAATTGCAGCCCGATGTTGCGCTGAGGCGGGCCACATTCGAAACGGTCCCATAATACACGCATGGCATTGGGCAAAGACCATGATTCTGCGAATTTTGTCACTGTAGAAATCGGCCTCCTTGTCCCGAATTCCCGGCTACCCTCCCTCGCCTGTCTCCAGAAACTCCCAGCACATGCTCGCCTCGGCGCCCAGGTCCGCGGCAATGCGCACCGCCGCGCTCTCTACCTCCCGCATCAGCCCGGCCAGATAATCGCGCGACCCGGAAATCGCCGCTACTCCCAGCGTCGCCGACTGCCACGTGGGCGTTTCGTCCATCTCCGCAATCGAAATATTGAAGCCGTGCCCCAGCTTCTCCTTCAGGCTGCGCACCACCTGCCGCCGATCCTTCAGCGACTGCGCGTGCTCAATGCGGAGTTCGATGTACAGGGCAGCGACGGGCATCGGAATTTGTTTCAGGGTTCGGCGTGCATGCAGGGATTCGCGGGCGGGCCGACGCGCGGTGCTTGCTGCCGGGCGCGGCTCTAGCAGTTTCGGAATTGGTTTAGACCGAAGGCACACACTCAAGTGGCTCTTTAATCAGGAAAAAGCCACCCTGTACCAGCCTCAAAAAAGTCTGCATGTATTCCGAAACCGCTCTAGTATAGCTGTTCGCCTTCCATCTGAGCGCCTGACAATTGTCATCGTGCATCGATGACGATCCTCACTGGTTCGGGACACTCCGCGGAGGGATGATGATTTCCGTTCGGTAACCCCGAAAGGAGGGTTCTATGAAACGATCTGCACTTGTCACCCTTTGCCTCGCGGCGATCTTTGCCGGTGCGGCCGCATTCGCTCAGGAGACTCCGGCGCCTGGTCCGGAAGTGGCCAAACTCAGCTCCTTCGCCGGGAACTGGACCACCGAAGCCACGATCGCACCGGGGCCGTGGGGCTCCGGAGGGAAATTCACCAACACCGCTCACACCGAATGGATGAAGGGCGGCTTCTTCCTCGTCGGCCATGGCGAATTCACTATGCCTGCGGAGCTGGGCGGCTCGGGCACCTCGATGGAGGTCATCGGCTACAACGCTGATACCGGGAGCTACACCGAGGACCGCTTCGACAGTACAGGTCATCACGTGGCTCTGACCGGGAAGCTTGACGGCAGCACCTGGACATGGACGGGAAATGCCAACTATGGCGGCATGCCGATGCAGGTGCGCTTCACCGTGGCCGTGCTTTCGCCCACTTCCTATACGACCAAATACGAGATCTCCACCGACGGCACGAACTGGGCGACGTTCTGGGACGGCAAGGCCACGAAGCAGTAACTAGCGACCGCAGGGGCGCGCAGAACGCGCCCCCCTCATCGGTTCCCCGGAAGTTCTTGGAACGATCACTTGCAAAGTGCAAGTGAGATGTGCCAGGATGCCTTTCGTGGCTGGGGAGTGCCCAATCCGCAATCGGTCGGGCTGCCCGGTGAGCATGTCGCTGGAGGTGTTCGGTGACCGCTGGTCTCTGCTGATCGTCCGCGATCTGATGGTTCGCGGATTCCGGACTTTTCACGACTTCGCGAACTCCGGCGAAGGCATTGCGACCAACATCCTTGCCGACCGGCTGCGCAGCCTCGTCGGCGCGGGAATCATCCAGGCCGAAGCGGACCCCCGGGATGGCCGCCGTGTGAACTACCGCCTGACGGAGAAGGGAATCGACCTGGCCCCCGTGATGCTCGATCTGCTCATCTGGGGCGCGCAGCATGAGGACACGGGCGCGCCGGCGGCGGTGATTGCCGAGATGGCCCGCAACCGCGACGCCGTGCTGGCCGAAACCCGCCGCCGCTGGGTCGAGCGCGATCCGCGACCCATGCTGCCCTGGCTTGGCGGCCCCACGCCGCGGCCCCTGCGCGCGGCGCGGCCGGCTAAACGCAGCAAGTTCGCAAGACTCCGGAGACCCGGGAAGGAGAAGCAGGCATGAGGCAAGGCATCGTTTCCAAAACGCAAAAACGAGTCAGGATGCTTTTTGCTCTGGCAGCCGTGGTTGCTGTCGCTTTTGAGACGCAGGCCCAGAGCAGTCAGACGAAATATGCCACAATGGCCCCGATCGATCAGTACCTGATGACGGATCGGAACGCCGAAATCGCCCTCGCGCGGACCGGCGCTCCGAAATCCATCTCCGACGGCGCTGAAGTAATGGTTCTTGGCCGGAGCGGTTTCGAGGTTGCCGTTCAGGGGACGAACGACTTCGTCTGCATCGTCGACCGAGGCTGGGATTCCGCGATTGGCGATCCCGAGTTCTGGAATCCTAAGAATCGCTCTCCTATCTGCTTCAATGCGGCCGCCGCGAGGACGTATCTTCCGATTGTGCTTCTTCGGGCGCGGCTGGCACTGGCAGGCAAGTCGCAGGCACAGATTGCCGCCGCCTTCCAGACCGCATTCAACCAGAAGAAACTGCCGGCGCTCGAGCCAGGCGCGATGTGCTACATGCTGTCGAAACAAGGCTACCTGAACGACCAGGTACGAAACTGGCATCCCCATCTGATGTTCTTCGTGCCTCTGGCCATGAGCAAAACCTGGGGCGCCAACCTCGACGGCTCGCCGATTGTTTCGAGCGACGATGTTACCGATCGCCTCACCATTTTCATGGTTCCCGTCGCCCGATGGTCGGATGGCACTGCCGATGCCAACGCCGGCAATTAGAGAGAAGCGCATGAGAAGAGTCATCGTCTCCTGCATGATGTCGCTCGACGGCTTCTTTGAAGGCCCCAACCGCCAGCTCGACTGGCACGTCGTCGATGAGGAGCTCTTTGCCTATGCGGCCGAAATGCTCCGTTCCGTCGACACCATCCTCTTCGGCCGTACGACGTACGAGCACATGGCCGCGCACTGGCCCACGGCTCCTGCTGGCGAGATCGCCGACCGGATGAACGGCCTCCCCAAAATTGTGTTCTCCAACACCCTCGTGTCCGCGGACTGGAAGCCCGCCACCCTGGTCCGCGGCAATGCCGCCGCCGAAGTCGCCCGCCTCAAGCTGCTCTCGGGCGGCGACATGGTCGTCGGGGGCGCTGCCCTCGCGTCCTCCTTGCTCCAGGCAGGCCTCATCGACGAATATCGAGTGATCCTGAATCCGGTTATCCTTGGCAGCGGCAATCCCATGTTCCCGAACTTCCACGCGCGTATGCGCCTCAACCTCGCTGGCGTCCGCCAATTCGGCTCAGGGGTCGTCATGCTTTCGTATCGACCGCAGTGACAGTTATCCATCTCCCCCAGGAGAAAATTTCCATGTCATCCGCAACTGAATCCACCATCTCCGGCACTGCTTCCGCACCAGTCTCCTCCGGCCGTCTCTGGACGGGCCGCGTCATCACCGCCCTCATCGCGCTCTTCATGTTGTTGGACGCCGCCATGAAGTTCGCAAAGCCCGCACCCGTAGCCGCAGCCTTCGTGCGCACCGGATGGCCGCTGCATCTCTCCGTCACTCTGGGAGTGATCCTGCTCGCCAGCACCATCCTCTACCTCATCCCCCGCACCGCCGTCCTGGGAGCGCTGCTGCTCACCGGCTATCTCGGCGGCGCGGTCGCCACCAACCTGCGTCTCGAAAATCCGCTCTTCAGCAACACGCTCTTTCCCGTATACTTCGGCGTTCTGGTGTGGGCTTCGCTCTGGCTGCGCGATCCGTACATCGCCGGACTCATCCCCCTGCGCAAGCCCCGAAGCTAACCTCGTCGAGCTCCGTCCACCATTGCTCTGCCTCCAGGCAAAGGAGAAACCGACATGGCCCCCGCAACCGCAGAAGTTCGTCAGGCCGTCTCGCAGGAAGAGTGGCTCGTCCTGCGCACAGAACTGCTGGCCAGAGAGAAAGAATTAACCCGCCACCGCGACGCTGTCGACGCCGCGCGGCGCGCATTGCCCTGGGTGAGGGTCGAAAAGGAATACGTCTTCGACGGCCCCAACGGCCCCAACGGCAAAGAAACCCTGGCCGATCTCTTTGAGGGCCGCAGTCAGCTCATCGTGCAGCACTTCATGTTCGCTCCCGGCTGGAAGGAAGGCTGCGTCGGCTGTTCCTTCAAGTCCGACCATATCGACGGCGCCCTCCCCCACCTCGAACACCACGATGTGTCCTTCGTCTCCGTCTCCCGCGCCCCGCTGGACGAAATCGAGGCATTCAAAAAGCGC
Organism: Acidobacteriaceae bacterium; assembly: GCA_030041435.1. Classification (GTDB taxonomy): domain Bacteria; phylum Acidobacteriota; class Terriglobia; order Terriglobales; family Acidobacteriaceae; genus Palsa-343. Next base: position 105,879 of record JASHNW010000042.1, on the reverse strand, counting down.
ATGGGCTGGCGCTTCAAGTGGGTTTCCTCGTACGGATCCGACTTCAATTTCGACTTCCACGTTTCTTTCACTCCGGAAGAAATCGCCTCCGGCCAGGTGTATTACAACTACAAGACGCAGCCCTTCGAGGTCGAAGAGCGGTCTGGCGACAGCGTCTTCTGTCGCGATGAAACCGGACAGATCTTCCACACGTATTCCACGTTTGGCCGCGGCGACGAAATGCTGGTCGGAGCCTACATGTACCTCGATCTCACGCCCAACGGCCGCAACGAAACCGGCCCGCGCTATAACCTGATGGACTGGGTAAAACACCATGACCGCTACGCAGCGTCCGCAGAGGCGCCATCCTGCTGTCACCACCAGGATCCAACCGGCGCATCCCCGCTGCGCCCCGCACGCCAAACCCACAAGGAGACTGCATGAAAATCCAGCCCTACCTCCACTTCAACGGCACCTGTGAAGAAGCCTTCAAACTGTACGAGAAGGTGCTCGGCGGCAACATTGCGGGTTTCTTCAAATTCGGTCAGAGCCCCATGGCCGCGCAGGTTGGCCCCGACTGGGCCGACAAAATCATGCACGTCAGCATGATCGTCGGCGACCAGACGCTGATGGGCACCGACGCGCCGCCGCAGTATTACCGCACGCCCCAGGGCTACGCCGTGTGCCTCGACTGCGCCGACATCGCCGAGGCCGAACGCCTCTACGCCCCCCTTTCCGAAGGCGGCCAGATCGGTATGCCTCTGCAGGAAACCTTCTGGGCCAAACGCTATGCTCAGTTCGTCGACCGCTTCGGCATCTCGTGGATGATCAACGTCTCGAAGCCGATGTAAAATCGCAGCCTTCTTGCAAAAGGAGTACCCATGAGCAAAGTTCGAGTGTTAGCCGGAACCAAAAAGGGCGCCTTCGTCCTCACCGCTGACGGCAAGCGCGACCAGTGGGACGTCAGCGGCCCCTTCTTCGCCGGCTGGGAAATCTACCACATGAAGGGCTCCCCCGTGAATCCTGATCGAATCTACGTTTCGCAAACCAGCGGCTGGTTCGGCCAGATCATCCAGTGCTCCGACGATGGCGGCAAGACCTGGTACGCGCCCGGCGGCGGCCAGCAGAAGTCGCCCCAGGGCTGGCCTGCGGGCGAGAGCAACCGCTTCGTCTACGACAGTGCCGCCGCGCCCCTCACCACGCACCAGTGGTACGACGGCACCCAGCACCCGTGGGAGTTCAAGCGCGTCTGGCACCTCGAGCCTTCTCTCACCGACGCCGAGACCGTCTACGCCGGCGTCGAAGATGCCGCCATCTTCCGCTCCACCGACGGCGCACATTCCTGGCAGGAACTCCCCGGCCTGCGTGGCCACGGCACCGGCCCCGCCTGGCAGCCCGGCGCCGGCGGCATGTGTCTGCACACCATCGTCCTCGACCCCAAAGATCCCAACCGCATCTACATCGCCGTCTCGGCGGCCGGCGCATTTCGTACCGATGACGGTGGCAAATCCTGGAAGCCCATCAACAAAGGTCTGCGCTCGCCCTATCTTCCCGATCAGGACCACGAGGTCGGCCACTGCGTCCACCACATTGCGATGAGCCCCCGCCGCCCCGGCATCCTCTTCATGCAGAAGCACTGGGACGTGATGCGCTCCGACGACGCCGGCGACAGCTGGCACGAAGTCAGCGGCAATCTCCCCACCGACTTCGGCTTCGCCATCGACGTGCACGCCCACGAACCCGAAACCATCTACGTCGCCCCTATCAAGAGCGACTCCGAGCACTATCCCCTCGACGGGCAACTCAAGGTGTGGCGCAGCAAGACAGGCGGCAACGAATGGGAAGCCCTCACCAACGGCCTTCCCCAGCAGAACTGCTACGTCAACGTTCTTCGCGACGCCATGGCCGTCGACTCGCTCGACGACTGCGGCATTTACTTCGGCACCACCGGCGGCCAGGTCTACGTCTCGCCCGACGCCGGCGACAGCTGGCAGCCCATCGTCCGCGACCTGCCCGCCGTGCTCTCCGTCGAGGTGCAGACGCTGCCATGAGCTCCCCCGTCGTCCGCGTCGAGATCCCGTTTCACCTGCGCACCCTCGCGCAGGTGAACGGCGAACTGCGCCTCGACGTCCCTCCTCCCGTCACCCTGCGCCGCGTCGTCGACGTCCTCGAGGAGCGCTACCCCGTGCTGCGCGGAACCATCCGCGACCACGACACGCAGCAGCGCCGCGCCTTCCTGCGCTTCTTCGCCTGCCAGGAAGATATCTCCCACCAGTCACCCGATGATCCCCTCCCCGACGCTGTTGCCGAGGGCAGGGAACCGCTCCTAATCGTCGGCGCCATCGCCGGAGGATGACACCCGCCCGCGGCTCCGCCGGCCCGCTGCAACACTCACCTCAGGAGGAAGTATGGCTACCGCTGCCACGACGCCTGCAATACCCGGAGCTGTCGATGTCCTGTGCGAGCAGGTGAAAGCCTTCCACGGAGCCCTGCGCCGCAATGTCGAAGGAATCACGCACGATGAGAGCCTCGCCCCGCCCACCCGCGGCGGCAATTGCCTCAACTGGGTGGTGGGCCATCTCGATTGGGTCAACGAGCAGGCGCTCTCGCTCCTTGGCCAGCCGGCCGTACTTGGAGAAGCGGCTCTCAGTCGCTACCATCGCGGCTCGGCAGAACTGCACGATGCCGCTGAGGCTCTGCCGCTCGAAAAGCTGCTGATTGCCTGGGATGAATCCTCAGCGCGCATCGGCGCTGGTCTCAGGTCCATGCCGCCGCAGCGCCTCACCGAACCTGCTCCGTTCTCGCCGCGCAAAAAACCTGACGAGACCGTCGGTTCGCTTCTCAGCATCATGATGTTTCATCAGGCTTATCACGTCGGCCAGGCGGGCCTGCTCCGTCGCATGGCCGGTAGAGAAGGCGCCATCAAATAGGGTGGGCGGACGGCAAATCTCGGTTGGGCCCGCCCGGATCAAAGTCGTTCGCAAAGTCGAACGACGATTGGATCGGCCTGACCGCTGTTGCTGGCCGTTTCATCGCTGGCCGCTTCTTACCTGACCGCTTTTCACCTGGCCGTCTCATCCCTGACCGCTTTTCAGCTAGTCGGAATTTAACTTTCCCGCGAGGTATCTCGATGCAGCCAATTAAGCCCTTCCTCTGGTTCAACGACAACGCGGAACAAGCCGTGCCGTTCTATCTCTCCGTCTTCAAAAACTCCAAACTGGAATCCATCCTCCGCTCCCCCGAAGGCGGGCCGCTGCCGCCTGGCTCCGTCCTCACCATCGAGTTCGAAATCGACGGCATCAGGTTTGTTGCCCTCAACGGCGGTCCCCACTACACCTTCACCCACGCCATCTCCTTCGTCATTCCCTGCGACAGTCAGGCAGAGATCGACGAAATGTGGGCGAAACTCACCGCCGATGGCGGCGAGGAAGTTCAGTGCGGGTGGCTCAAAGACAAGTTCGGCCTCTCCTGGCAGGTCGTTCCTGCCAACATCGGCGAGCTGCTGGCTGGCAAAGATGCCGCCGGCGGAGAGCGCGCCATGGCGGCCATGATGCAGATGAAGAAGTTCGATATTGCTGAACTGAAGCGGGCCGGCGGCCTCGCGTAATGCCGGCACAAAAGTCGGAGCTGGCCTCTTCCCGCTGCTGTTGGCGAACAAGTTCTCGTTGCCCGCTTCCGGCGCGGACGGATACTATGGGATAACTTTCCCCCGCATGCTGCTTTGTTGTCCACCGTTCCCGGAGGTTCAGGCAGGCCCTCATGCGCACCCGTATCCAGGTAGCGGGCGTGGTGTTGTTGACCGCAGCCCTGGCGTGGCTGGGCCTCTACTCCGGCCGCGGAGATGGCCGCGTGCCCGCCATCTGGTGGGCCAACGCCGCTCTGGTGTCGGTCATGCTGCTCGACGCGGCCGGCCGCCAGCCGTCGCCTGACCGTGCATCCTCGGCTTCGCCCGCCGCCTCCCGCCGCCGCCTCTGGCCTCTCCTGCTGGCCGCCGGTTATGTCGGCAACCTCATTGCCCACCTCGCCGTCCACGATCCTCTCTCCCAGGTCTTCACCCTCTCTGCCTGCGACATTGGCGAGAGCGCCATCGCCGCCTACGGCGTGGGTTTTGCGCTCCGCGACGGCGTCGATCTGACCGAACAGCTGCAGCTGCTGCAGTTTGTCGCCTTTGCCGTGCTGCTCGGCCCCCTCGTCGCCAGCTTCGCCGCCGGGCTCATCCTGCACTGGCTCGTTGGCAGCAGCATGATGGTCTCGCTGCGCTGGTTCCCGCCCAGTGCTCTCGGCATGTCCGTCATTCCCCCCCTCGTGCTGGGTCTCGCCCGCCGCGACACCTGGGAGCTCTTCGGCCGCGGCCGGCTGTACCATACCCTCCTCTACCTCGTCGTCATCGCCGCCGCCACCACGCTGATCTTCTCGCGTTCGGAGTTCGCGCTCTTCTTTCTCATCCTGCCGCCGCTCCTCTTTCTCGTCGTCCGGCTGGGCCTCAGCGGCGGAGCCCTCGGCTGCTGCGTTGTCGCCGCCATCGGCACCGCCTTCACCATCGGCCCCCACCTCCGCCCCCTGTCTCGGGTCGATCCCGGCCTGGAGCACCGCATCCTTATGTTGCAGATGTTCCTCGCCACCGCGGTGCTCTCCTTCAGCGTCGTCGGCGTGGTGCTCGCCGATCTGCAGCGCACCAGCCGTCGCCTGCGCGAGAGTGAATCTCGCTATCGCACCCTGGCCGCCTCCCTCGAGATGCTGGCCTCCCTCGATTCCCTCACCCAGGTCGCCAACCGCCGCCGCTTCGACGAGGCCCTGGAGAACGAGTGGGAGCGCGCCCTGCGCGGCGAATCCGCGCTCAGTCTCATCCTCTTCGACGCCGACTACTTCAAGGCCTTCAATGACCGCTACGGCCACCTTGCCGGCGATGAATGCCTCCGAAAGATCGCTGTCTGCATGAAGGAATCGGCCCGCCGCCCCGCCGACCTCGTGGCCCGCTTCGGCGGCGAGGAGTTTGGCATCGTCCTGCCCGACACTGCTGCCGAGGGAGCCTTCGCCGTGGCCGAAAACCTACGCCGCAAAGTCGAAGAGCTCGCCTTCTCCCACGCCGCCAGCCCCACCGGCAAGGTCACCCTCAGCGGCGGCGTTGCCACCGTGGTTCCCGGTCCCGTCATGTCCCCCACCGATCTCGTCAATGCCGCCGACGACGCCCTCTACGATGCCAAACGCAAAGGCCGCAATCGCGTCGAGGTCGCTGCGTTTCGCTGATCCGTCTCCGCCGCGCCCGCAGGCCGGATGTCACCCGCCCCCTCGTTGCTCCCTGACTCGTTTCATCACATCAACGTCACCCACGCAACAACCGCACTCGGTCAGTGTCTGAGCGGGCAAGCACTGGCTGGTCGGGCATCCTCAGCATTGCCGGCCGGTTAAAAAAATTAGTGACTGGGGTCACAGCGGAATTGCTATGATGTTGCTCCCCCAATAAGCTCACTTCGCTCAGGCCCCTATAGCAGTTTCGGAATTGGTGTCGACCGAAGGCACATGCTCAAGTGGCTTTTTGATCAGAAAAAAGCCACCCTGTCCCTGCCTCAAAAAGTCTGCGTGTATACCGAAACTGCTCGAAGTGTGGTCCTCGGTCCACGAAAGAGGCACATCCGTGACTATCTCGCGAAGGTCATTCCTCAGTGAGCTGGCGGCATCGGGAGCCCTGGCCGGCCTGCTGGCAAAACCCGATACCGCCGCCGCCCTCGCGGCCGCCCTCGACGACGATACCGTGGAGCCCGGCGCCGGGAACGCCTCGGCCTTTTGGGGCAGCTTTCTTGCCGCTCCCACCCACGAGCGTGGTCTTCTCGGTCACCATCCGCCGGGCACCGACGCCGATCGCCAGGTGAACTTCCTCCATTTCGGCACCGAGGGGCTGCGCTACGCCGATCAGATTCCCGCCACCGACTTGCCCGACTATCCCGGAGACGTTGCCGTCAGCATGACTGTAGGCGGCATTCGCCTCTCCAGCGACGACCGCGCCAGGTTCGAACAGCTTCAGTCCGCCCAGCTGCGCATCGACATGCTCCAGGGCAAGGAAATGTTCAATATGATCGATCCCCTCGCGTGGATGGCTCTCGCCGGCATCTTTCCTGATCAGGGCGGCAAGCTGCCCCCGCTGCAGAATCTCAGCTTCGACCCCTCCTCCTCCGCGCAGAACATGCAGAAAATCCTGCTCCCCGGCGGTTTCGGCCATCTCGCCGTCAACGTTTCCATGGTGCACAAGGAATCTGCGTTCTTCACCGTCATTAAGACTCTGGTGAATGACGCCTCCGCGGTCGCTCCGGTGCTCGGCCTTCCCGCCATCAGCACCACGGCGCTGGCCGGCTTCAGCAAGCTGTACGGCGTGCTGGCCAACCGCTCCACGTTTCTTTTCCAGGCGCGTCCGCAGCCCGCTTACGCCACGCAGATGGCCCGCCAGAAGGCCGACTCCACCATCGGCATCAATGTCCCCCAGGGCGACTACGTCCTCGTTCCCCAGGCGCATACCGACGATCTCAAGCCGTATCTCAGCAAGATGAAGCTTTCCAACGGCTACATGGTGCCCGTCGATGCGCCCTCCACCAGCTCCGTCTACGAGACGGCCGAAAAGGCGGAGCCCGACATCAGCTACATCACCATGCACATGAGCATCAGCCCCATGGTGCAGTACGGCGAACCGCAGCCAGACGATACCCGTCCCGGTCACGAGAACGGCGAAAGCTCCAAATCGAAAAGCGGCGGGAAGTCGCATTAGTACCGGGCCCCTGAATTTTCCGAGGAGTACTCCAATGATTCGGCGCATGATTGGTTTCGCAGCGGTCCTGGGCCTCGCGGCAGCAGTCCAGCCGCTCTGTGCTCAGGGCTTTGGCATGGCAAAGACTACCGTCACGCTCGAGCGCAAGCTGCCGGCTCTGATGGTTCTTCCTGGCAACACCATCCGTGTGCAGGTCACCGGTCACGCGGATCAGGCCGATCTTGCGAAAGATCTCGGTGCCCTGCTCGAAACCGAGCTGCTTAAGGACGATCCGCAGCTCCGCGACGATGAGACCTCTCCGGCCGTCACCGTCACCTGCCAGATCACCGACTATTCGCACCCGGCGCCCATCGTCACCAGGCAGCCCGCCATGGGTTCGATCCCGGCGCAAAACCTCATCCGCATCACCGGCTCGCTCAACGTCTCCTTCCAGGCGAAAGCCGGCGATGGCCGCATGCTCGGCTCCGACAACATCTCCGTCAAATACGATCAGGAGTTCGACAGCTCCGGGAACAATATGTCGCAGGGCATCATGAAGACGATGACGAATCCCTTCCATCGTCTCAAGGGCAGTTCCGGCACCGACGACGAGCAGAACAAGCCGCCTACGGATTCCGAGCTGCGCTCGAAGCTGCTCGACGACGCCGTCCAGCAGATGGCGGAACAGATCGTGAACACCACGGAGTCCATCCAGGTCTATCTCGCCAAAGACAAGGGAGCCATCGAGGAAGGCGACAAGGAAGCGGAAGCGGGCTTATGGGAACGCGCCATGGAGACCTTTGAGACCGCGCCCGAGCTGCCCAAAAAAGAGGATGATGCCTACCGGCTCAATAACACCGGCGTGGCGTACGAAGCCCTGGGCTACCAGGCCTCGGATGCGAAGACTGCTCTCAAGTTCCTCGATCAGGCGGCCATCGACTACGGCAAGGCCATCGACGCAAAATCCAGCGAGAAGTATTTCCTCGGTCCGCAAAAGCGCATCGAGACGGCCATCGCACACTACAAAAAACTGGAAGATGAGCAGAACGCGCCCCCGCCCACGGTTGCGGTCAGCACGCCTCCGCCGCCCACCCCCGCTGCGCTGGCTCGCTCCGTTCCTGCGGCCGATCCTCCCGCTTCTGCCGCGCACGGCCTGAATAATGCTCAGATCGTCGCCATGGTCAAGGCGGGTGTGGACGACGCCACCATCGCCCAGACCGTGCGCGTCGCCAGGGCAGTCGACTTCGATCTGAGCCTGGCCGCCCAGAACCAGCTGAAGGCCGACGGCGTCAGCACGACCGTGCTGCACGCCATGAAGGAACGCTGGGCAAAGGAGCTGACCAGCGGCAAATGATCCCTGCTCTGCGATGCCGGGCAGCGGGGCTGGCCTTGCTGGCCACCCTCGCCTGCGCCTGCGCCCACGCGCAGGACGACCGCTGCGGTGCCGGCCGCGACCTCGTCGTGCAGGCCCTCGAGCGCGTCACGCCCTCCAGCAGCGACGACGCTTTTGACGATGCCCTCCAGCTTCTCAAGCACGCCGTCGCCACCTGCAGCGAGCTCGGCGATGCCTGGTACTATCGCAGCCTCGTCGAGCACCGCCTCGGCCACGAAAATCTCGCCCAGTACTCGCTCACCAAAGCACAGATGTTCGGCTCCGAGGCCATGCGCGAAAGCCTCAACCCGTTCGTCTTCGCCACGCCTCCTGGACGTCGCGGCCTCACCGCTTCCGCGCCCCAGCCGAATCCGTCGAGCCCGTCCGCCCAGCCCGCCGCCTCCGGCCCCGTCCAGCAGAAATGGGCGCTCGTTATCGGCATCAGCCACTTCAGCGACCGTGCCATTCCCGCCCTCAGCTACACCACCGTCGACGCCACCGCCTTTGCCGCCGCCCTCACCGATCCCGCCATCGGCCGCTTTCCCTCGGCCAACGTCCACCTGCTCACCGACAGCCAGGCCACCACGAAGAACATCAAGGAAGAGCTCAACTGGATCGCCCGCCACGCACAGCCCAGCGACATGGTCGTCATCTATTTCGCGTCGCACGGCTCCCCGCGCGAGCTCGACTCCGTGGGCGGCGTCAACTATCTCGTCACCTACGACACTGAAATCGATAACGTCGACAAGCCCAATGAAGACGCCCTCTACGCCACTGCCTATCCCATGGTCGACCTTGCCAACGCCGTCGCCTCGCGCATGAAGGCCCTGCGCACCGCGGTCATCCTCGATACCTGCTACAGCGGAGGCGCGGTCACCAACAGCTCCCGCCTCATGGGCGCCGGCATGGCCAACGTCGCCCCATCGTCCTCAATGCTCGATCGCATGAGCCAGGGAACCGGCCGCATCGTCATGTCCGCAGCCAGTTCGAATGAGGAATCGCTCGAGAGCGACCAGCTCCACCACGGCTACTTTACCTGGTACCTGCTCCAGGCTCTCAAAAACGGCAAGGGCGATACCCCGCTCAGCCAGGTGTACGCCCAGGTTGCGCAGCAGGTCTCGCAACAGGTCGCCGCCGACGGCCGGAAGGACGGCGAGGACCTCGGCCAGCACCCCGTCATGAGCCGCAGCTCCGACGACGCCGACTTCGCCCTCGGCCTCACCCCCGGCGGAGGCGTCCAGGCCGCCAGCCAGAAAACTCCTCCCGCGGCCACCCCCTCTCATCCCTCGCGCTCGAGCAAATAACGCAAATCCCGGCAGCCGCCCAACAGAATTCCACAAAAAAATCACCCGGCACCGTGACTTTTCTCCCGCCTGGATCGAACCTGCATTGAACCATCCCGACCCGCGGCTGAGGCACCCCGGGGACCACGCGCCGAGGCCGGATGGCAACGACCGACAAAGGGGGAAAAGAACATGAAGATCGTCCACTACGTCTGTGCCGCGCTTCTGTGCGGGATGGCATTCGGTGCGGGTGCCCAGCAGAGGCAGCAGCAAACCCTCGTCGTAACCGCCTCGAATGCCGCAACGAATGACCTGCTGGTCTACAACACCGCCGGCAAGCTGCTCCAGACCGTCGCTACCGGCGGTAAAGGTGGAGTCAGCGGCAATGCCGGCGGCATCGCGCAGGATCGCGACCGGCTGGCCGTCGTCAACTTCGGCTCGACCGACGTTTCCATCTTCCGCCGCCGCGACGACGCCTTCACGCGCGATCAGATCGTTTCCAGCGTCTCCGGCCCGGTCAGCGTCGCCTTCGGCCACAATCATCTCTACATCCTCGGAGCCACCAGCATCGAATCCCATGCCATCTGGGACTTCGGCATCAGTCCCACTGCGGATGGCGTCGCCAGCCTCCTCATCGGCGACGGCTCCGCGGCCCAGGTCGGCGTGCTCGCCACTCAGCTCATCCTTACTGAGAAGAGCAACGCGATCGAAACCGTCAATCTGACCGCGGACGGCGCCGTCACCGGAACCCCGGCGATGGTCTCCAATATTCCTTCGAACGTGAATACTCCCTTCGGCCTGGTGACCCGTGACAACGAGGCGTACGTCACCATCGCCCATGCCAACGAAATCAGTCTCGTGCGCAACGACGCGGTCCTCACCACCACCGGATCGGGTACGCAGAGCGCTCCCTGCTGGCTGGCTCTGGACGGTCCGTACCTCTTCTCGTCCAATTCGCCCAGCATGAGCGTCTCCCGCTATGTCGTCCATGGGCAGAAAATCATTCAGGATGCAGCTGTGGCCGCGACGTTCCAGGGCGACCCGACGGACATTACCTATCGCGCCGGCCTTGCGGCTGTGATCGATGGCGCCGGTTCCATTTCTCACCTCACAAACTTCAGCGTCGATCCCGACGGCAATCTCACGCCGCTCTCCGTGGTCACCATCGCCGGCGCTGCCAATGGTGTCGCCATATCGCGCCCGGATAATTAGTTCGTGGCCCGGTTCGCCAATTAATTGGTCGCTGCCTCGTTCCTGCGGCGCAGTCTTTCCCGCGCAGCGTGCGCCGCGCGCCCAAACATCCATGTAACCTTGGGACTCATTCTCTCTTCGTGCAGGTGCAGGAGCATATCGGAACACCGATTCAAGCAGACGAAACCGCGCCGCATCCCGAGCTGGAGCCGTTAATGTGCGGCTATCAGCTCGGCGATGAGGTCGCCGCAGGGGCTCTCATTGAGAGGCTCACACCCCTGCTGCTGCGCTATTTTCTGGCTCAGGGCGCAAGCCGCAGCCTGGCTGAGGACCTCACACAGGAGACCTGGATGCGCATTCATCGCGGCCGTCACACGTATCGGCCTGGCGCCCCCCTGCGTCCCTGGGTCTTCGCCATTGCGCGGCATGTCCGTCTCGATGCCGGCCGCAGAATCCGCCGCATCGAGTTTCGCGAGCAGCCCATGGATCTGCTGCCGGAACCGCCAACCCATGACCCACGCGTTTCCCGCGAGGGACTCGACCTCCACGCCATTTTGGCCAAGCTTCCCCCCAGCCAGCGCGAAGTAATCGTGATGCTCAAAATCTCCGGTATGACAATTGAAGAGGTGGCTCGCGCAACCGCCTCGACGGTCGGATCGGTAAAGCAAAAAGTCCATAGGGCCTATGACAGGTTGCGCGACCTGCTGCGCCCCGGAGTCAGAAGCCGGTGAACCGCGACGACATGGACGAGATCTTCTCGCGCGCTGCTCAGCCCGTGCAGTCGCAGGAGGACACGTCCGCCCAGGTCGCGCAGGTCAAAGCCGTCATCCTCACTCGCCTGCGCCCGGTGCGTCCGCTCGCCTCTCAGGCAAAGATCGTCGCTCTTTTCCTGGCCGTCTTCTTCGCCCTTGCGATCCTCGCGGCCTCGCTTCTTGGACTGGTTGGCATCCACGTCCTCAGCCCCCTCCAGCGCGGCCTCATCTATGGCGCGCTGTCCCTCATCGCTATTCTGGCGGCCGTCGCCTGCGCGCGCGAAATGCGTCCCGGCGCCGGAGTTCGCATCGGGGCACTCGCTCTCGGCGCCGCCGTGATCGGATTTCCTCTCCTCGCTTCCTTGCTCTTCAGCGGTTACGGCACCAGCAACTTCGCGCAGCAGGGCATTCCCTGCCTGGTGGCCGGCCTGGCCGTTGCCATCCCCTCGGGCCTGCTGCTCCTTTGGGTTCTCCGCCGCGGACTGATCCTCTCCTGGGCCAAAGCCGGCCTCGCCGCCGGCACCCTCGCCGGCCTTACCGGACTGGGCATGCTCGAGCTCCACTGCCCCAACCTCGCAGCCATTCACATCATCGTGTGGCACGGATCCGTCGTGGCTTCCAGTGCGCTGCTCGGCCTGCTCCTGGGCTCTCTCGCCGACGCCATCCGCCGCCACAAATCCTGAACCGCCCCTCCGCCCCGAGCCGCCCAGTTTTCACACATTCTGAACCGCTCCTCTGGAAAATTTCAGCCCCACCTCAAACTTTCTGCATCTTCGGGCGCCCCATTTTGCGTATATGCGGGTACAGCGATCGAGGACGCTCCCCGTTGGACGAGTCGCCGCAGCAATTTCGAGCTATCGTGGAACGCCATCAGGGGCGTGTCTTCTCCATCGCTTTCCGCATCCTCGGCGACAGCGGAGCGGCGGAAGAAGTAGCCCAGGACGTCTTCCTCGAGCTGCACCGCACGCTGCGCCGCATCGAGTCGGAGGAACACGTCACCGCGTGGCTCCGCCGCGTCGCCTGTCACCGCGCCACCGACGCATTGCGCCGCCGCGCTGCTCGCGCCGACACGGTTGCGGAGGAATACAAAGACGGCATGGGCCTGCGCCCAGCCATCAGGGAGGTCATCCCCCTGCTCAACCGCGTGGAGCAGTTGTTGCTCACTCTGCCTCCCGCGCAGCGTTCCGTCATGCTGTTGCGCTACCAGGAAGACCTGGAGCCGGAAGACATCGCCATCGAGCTCGGCATGCCCCTGGCGACCGTCAGAAGCCATTTGCAGCGCGCCCTCAAATTGCTGCGCGAGAAGGCGCAAAGGACATTAAAGGAGTACAGCCGTGGTTGACCGTATCGACAGAGGGACCGACGATTTCGAAAGGGAACTGAGCAATCAGTTGCGCGCTCGCTCCGCGCCCACGGGCTTTGCCGACCGCCTCATGGCACGCCTTCCGGCTGCGCGCAAACCGCGCTCTCGCTGGCAGTCCCTGTGGAACCCGGCATGGAGCTGGGCCTTCATCGCCGCCCTCGTTGCCGTCACCGTTCTCGGCGGCCTCGAGCACAATCGCCAGCAGCGCATCGCCGGCGAGCGCGCCCGCGATCAGGTCATCCTCGCGCTGCACATTGCCGGTTCCACGCTCAATCAGGTGCAGCAGAAAGTCAATCAGCCGGACGGCAGCGCTTCGGACCACGCCGGGAAGAGCAGTCACACCATCGATCTCACGCCGTAGCCAACCGGCTCGAAAGATCGGAATCTACAGGGAGAAAGAGGACCATTGATGAACAGGCACTGGAACAAAATTGCAGCCGGACTGGCATCCTTGCTTGCCTTCACCGCCTTGCCCGTCCGCGCGCAATCCGATCAAAACCCCTTCCCGGTCACGATTGAAAAGCAGCTCGCCGCGCGCGCCTCCGATTACACCGAGGTCACGCTCGACCGCAAGATGCTCGACTTCGCCACGCACTTCATGAATGACAAAGACGACGCGGAAGGGAAGCGCATCGTCTCCAAACTGAACGGCGTCTATGTTCGCACCTACGAGTTCGACAAGCCCGGCCAGTACACGCCGGAAGATCTCGCCGCCATTCGCAGCCAGTTCCAGACTTCCGAGTGGAGCCCCATGGTCAAAGAGCGCTCGAAGGGCGGCTCCGACGACTCCGACGTCTACATGAAGCTCGTCAACGGCGAAGTCCAGGGCATGTTCGTCCTCAATGCCGAGCCCAAAGAACTGAACTTCGTCTACATCGACGGCCCCATCCGCCCCGAAGATCTCTCCGACATCAGCGGCAACTTCGGCATCCCCGCCGTCAACGGCAAAGCCGCGCAAAAAGCTGACCAGAAAGCTGAGCAGAAATCGAAAGATAAGTCGCAGAAAGAAGGTCCGCAATGAGGATCGCCATCGTTGCCGTCCCCGCGGCGATCGTTCTTACCGCCGCCGCCGTCCTGCTTCCCATCACCGCCCGCGCCGCTTCGAACCATGACTTCGATTCGGTCGTCTCCGCCGTCGAACAGCGCTACTCCACCCACGCCGACCGCGTTCCCCTCATGGGCTTCGTCAGTTTCTGCGCCTGGACCGCGTCCGGCGGAGGCGTCAGGGGCATGAAGGTTGCCGAGTTCGATCACCTTGCCGCTGCACCCGACCCCGACGACCTCGAAAAGCTGGTCAGCGACACCCTCGGCAGCGCTTGGCAGCCTTTCGTCAAAGAGCGCAGCCGCTCGGGCGTGCTCAACGTCATCTACGCGCAGCCCGACGGCGCCGCCATGCGCATGATGATCGCCGACTACGATCACGGCGAGCTCGACCTCGTCCGCATCGAAGTCAACGGCAAGCGCCTCGCCCACTGGGTCCACGACCCCGAAAGCAGCGCCCACAACCACGACTACGGCTCCGGCCAAACCGGCGTCCCGGATTAATCTCAAGTCCTCATACGATGCGCGGCCGGATGCCGCAGCGTCGTCGCAGCGCCAGGCATCATTCCGTCCGCAGCACCTCCATCGGATGAATCGACGCCGCCCGCCGCGCCGGCAGATAACTCGCCAGCAGCGCCGACGCGATCAGCACCGACCCCACCGCCAGGAATGCCGTCACATCCAGCGCCCGCACCCCAAACAGCATGCTCTGCATCGCGCGCCCCACAAAGTACGCGCCCACCAAACCGAGCGCCAGCCCCATGCCCGCCAGCACCGCGCCCTCGCCCACCACCAGCGCCACCACCCGGCCGCGCGTAGCCCCCAGCGCCATGCGCAGCGCAATCTCATGCGACCGCTGTGCCACGCTGAACGCCATCACCCCATAAATCCCCAGCACTGCCAAAAACAGCGCCACCGCGGCAAAGCACCCAAACAAAATCAGCGTGAACCGCTCGTTCGCCATCGTATCTTCCCGGATCTGGTCCAGCGACTCCGGCTGCGCCAGCGCAATCTCCGGATCCACCGAATGCACCGCCGCCGCAATGCTCTTCTGCATCGAAAGCGGGTCCTCCGACGTCCGCACTCCAAATCCCGCCTGCGGCCATGGAATCTGCCAGAACGGAATCAGCATCTCCGGCCGGTCTTCGCGCTGATCCGCCGCATGCACGTTGTGATACACCCCCACAATCTGCCATTCCTGGTAGGGCCCCAGATTTTGCACCCCCGGAATCAGCTGCTCCACCGCAATCCGCGTCCGCAGCGGATCTTTCCCCTTCAGCCACTTCTTCACGAAATCCTCGTTCACTACTGCAACCTTCACACTCGCCGCCGTGTCCCCATCGTTCAGTTCCCGCCCTCGTATCAGGTGAATCCCGAACGTCTGAAAATAATCCGGCGTCACCATCCCGAATCCTGTGTCTGGCCGCTGCGATGGATCCGCATACGTCGGCCCGCCCACAATCGTGAACGGCATCCCAAACCCCGCCCCATACAGCGGCATGCCCGTCATCGCCGCCGCATGTTCCACCCCCGGCACCGCATCGATCCGCGAAAGAATATCCCGAAAATAATTCGTGATCTCGACCGGGTCCTTCGACCGCTGATCCGGGACCGGCAAAAAGAACGTCAGCACGTGGTCCGTCTTCACCCCCAGATCCACCCGCGTCAGATTCCAGAAGCTGTGGATCGCGAGGCCGGCTCCCGCCAGCAGCACCAGCGCCAGCGTGAACTCCCCCACCACCAGCCCCCGCCTCAGCCGGTGCTTCCCCGCGCTCGTTCCCGTGCGCCCGCCCTCCTTCAGTGCCTCGCCCGGATCCACGCGCGACGCGTACCACGCCGGTACCGAACCCGCTGCCAGCCCGGCCAGCGTCGTCGCCAGCAGCGTGAACAGCAGGATCGGAATATTCAGTGTCAGCTTCGCCTCGCTCGGCAGCGTGTTCTCCGGCATCGCCGCAATCAGCCCCTGCAGCATCCCGTACCCCACGCCCACGCCCAGCGCGCCCCCGGCCAGCGCCAGCACCACGCTCTCCGTCAGGAGCTGTCCGAAAATCGTCTTGCGCGATGCCCCCACTGCGCTCCGCACCGCCAGTTCCTTCTGCCGCGTCATGCCCCGCGCCAGCAGCAGGTTGGCCACGTTCACGCACGCGATCAGCAGCACAAATCCCACCGCCCCCAGCAGCAGCCACAGCATCTGGATCCGCTCTTTGGGCAGAAAGTCGTTCTTCAGCGGTTCTACATACGCCCCCCAGCCCTTATCGCTCCTCGGATACACCTGCGCGATATGCGCCGTCACCGCGTCCATATTCTGTTGCGCCTGCCGGATCGTCACCCCTGGCTTCAGCCGCCCCATCACCAGCAGCCAGTGAAAATCGTGATTGATCTGTTCCGGCTTGAACACCAGCGGCACCGTCATCTGCGCACCCATCCGGTCGTACAATCCCGGCTGCTGCACTCCCACCACCGTGTAGGGCTGCCCGTCCAGACGCAGCGTCGTTCCGACGATGTTCAGGTTCGATCCCAGCTTCGCCCACAGCTTGTGCGTCAGAATCACCACATGATCGTGCCCCGCCACCCCTTCTTCCGGCAGAAAATACCGCCCCAGGAATAACGGCTCGCCCTCCATCTGCAGCATTCCGTAGGAAGCGGCCATCGCATTCAGATACTCCGGCTGATCCTTCGTCGCGATGTTGAAGCTCTGCCCGCTCCACGCGCACAGGTCCTGGAACACGGTGTTCTGGTTCTTCCAGTCCGTGAAGTCGCCCGCCGCCACCCCGTTGTGATAGCTCTGGATTTTCGACCACACCATCACCAGCTGATCCGGGTGGGGGTAGGGAAGCGGCGCCAGCAGCGTCGCGTAATCCACCGTGAAGATCGCCGTGTTCGCCCCGATGCCCAGCGCCAGGGTCAGCAGCACAGTGATGGTCAATCCGGGCTTGCGCCCCAGCATGCGCAGGCTGAAGCGCAGGTTCTGCAGCAGATTCCGCATCGACGTTCCTCCGAAACCAGGGAGACAACCGGGGATACGCAACCAACAGCGATTTGGTGCCAGGGCCCTGGAGGGAGCCGGAGGGTGAAGTCGGAGCCCTGAAGTTTGGGCTGTGGAACAGATTGTGTCACATATCCGACGCAGGTACCCAGGAAAACGTTTGCTTCCCGCCCCCGGCCGGCTCCCGGCCGGCTCCCCGAGTCCGAATCTCCCCCTTCCGTAACCCGCGGCGCCATCGTGCCGTTTATCCCCGCTCCCTGCCATGCGATACTTCAAATGGCATGTACAAACGCGTCGTTCTCAAGCTCTCCGGCGAGGCGCTGGCCGCGGGCCGCGGCTTTGGGGTCGATCCCATCCGCATCCATGAAATCGGCGCCGAATTGGCCGAGGTCCACGCCATGGGCGTCGAAATCGCCGTCGTCGTCGGAGGCGGCAATTTCTTCCGCGGCGTCGCCCAGCAGGCCCGCAAAGCGTACCACTATTTCGGCACGCCGTCGGTCACCTGCGAGCAGTCCATCCGCAGCGTTCCATTGTCGTTGAAGACCAGCCCCGTGAAGCGCAGCACACCGCCGATCGCTGCAGATTCCGTATTGAGCATCTGGGTGCTGCTGTCCGCATAAACAAACACGGTATCGGGGCTCGTTAGCGGCGAGATTTGGTAGGAATTGCTGAATGCGAGGGTAGGAAACAGGTCGTACGGAGCCAGCGTTACGGTATACACCGTAAATTCTCCCTCCTGCGCAATTGCGCTGACCGTCCCATCAATCGTCTGTGGTGTCAGCGCAATCGTGGTGGCCGGCGTAAGGTCCGACATTGAAGCCGCGTGGGACGTGAGCGAGACACTCTGTCCGGCGACAGCGGTCCCCGCACTGAAGATTGCAGGGAAGGGCAGATTCTGAAGGTTGCCGAACTGCCCTGACGTCTGAAAGACAGCGCTGTCGTAGCCAAAGCCCCAAAAATTCCCCGCATAGTAAGGAACACCCGCAACTTCGGCCAGCGGACCGCTCCACTGCTGCGAGAGCTGCACCAGAACGGGCGTCCAACTGACGGATTCCACCAGTGGCCCATTCAGGGCGCTCAAACCAGCGGCGTCGGCGTCCTCCACTTCGACCCGTGTAGCCAAAACCGAGCCATCGGGTTGCAGCGTCCCGTCGAGTTCCACAGCGGTACCCACCGTTAGATCGGCAACGCCGGAAATGCCCTGATAATTGGTGGCGTCGGTCACACGCACATTCCACAGGACGCCCGTTGAAGTGATTTGGGTGCCGCTGGGGTTAAGTGTCTCGGTGGCAGGACCGTCCGCCGCTGCGACCGTGAATGTGGTCGAGCCAGTTCCCAGGGAAGCAACGGCTCCATGAAGCGCTGTCAACTTCCCTGTCCCCGGACTCGTGGGCCGAGCCGAGATTGCGAAGCCCGTCAGATAGAACGTCGGGGTAATTGAGAACGTCACGCCGCTGCCGGCACTGGCTGCCGAGCACGAGTCGGAGACCATGCTCTCCGACCGGGGAACTTCCAGGTTGAGCAGCAGCCCCATGCTGCTGCCGGCAATGGTCAACCCCGCAGGCATGCTGACGGTCACCTGGGAATTAGGCGTATATCCGTAAGTGAAGCTGTTTTCCTCAAGTCCCTCAGATATGGACGGGTTGTAGGCCACACACACAAATTGTGCATGGCCGACTGTCGCGAGAGCGGACGCGTAGACACCCTGTGGCACGCTCACGGTCACGAGCGGCTCTGCCAGCCCGTTCAAATGGATAAACTCCACCTGCTGCGGAGACGGAAGCAGCGAGACCGTACTCCCTGAATCACTTATGAGCGTTAGAGAATTCAAAAACAAGGCGAATTGCGACACCTGATCGTTGGCCGTGCTGGAGACGAGCAACGTAACAGTCGTGTCCCCTCCAGTCCGCGGCCCACCCGTCGTTCCTGTCTCTCCGCAGCCCGCGCACAGAATGAGTCCCAACGAAACTGCAAGTGTACCCGCTGCAGCGGATGACGATGAGAAGGTGATGCGGGATTGCGTCGGGCCCATTGCAGCCTCCCACATGACTTACGCAAAACCAATCATGCGCTTCAAGTCGCAATTAATATAAACCCGACCCTCCATCGAGGACCCACCTTCTCCAAACTGCCCTATGTGCGGTCGTGGTACTTAGGTAACATCGGCTGCCATCCAATTCATTGACTTTTCCAGCGCGACGCTTACGCTCCCCTGGCTTTTCTTTTTCCACCGATTTGCGCTGGAAGTCTCTGGCTCGCTCAGGACCCGCGTTATCCGTGCCTAACCTCTGCGCCCTGTGGTCGAAGCGAACCAGCCATAGTCACGCCGAGGTTGGGCTCTTGGGAGGTTCCATGCCACGACAACGATATCATCCTCGTTTGGCTGAACGCCGCGTTGGACTGCGCCGCCGAGCCGGCGTGGTCCTACTCGCCCAGCAGCTTTCCCGCTGCCGTGCAGTGCGTGGTGTACGACCCGATTGGGGCGCCCGGCGACCCCGACAGCCAATATGGGATTCAGGATATAGTCCAGATCGCTGCCGGAGACCTGAACGGGGATTTCACAATGCAATCCCAGCTAACCACTCTGTTGCAACAGCATGGGCTGACGTCAACGGACCTTGCGAATATCCTTGCGCAGGACCCATACGGTCAATGCGCTGCGAATATCTCCTGTGTAACGAATGCTGGCGCACCCGATCAGCGCTTTTACAGCACCACTCAATCGGTAGACTTCGAGAACTACGGAACGACAACAACCCCGCAACTTACATACCAGGCAACGAACCAAACTGGCGAAGGGGGATCGTCAACATACTCCTTGGCGTTGAGCCTCGGCGGGTCGACGAGTTTCCAGAACATCCTTAGCGCATCCCTAACAAACCAGCAAACGCTTATGTGGACAAACAAGTGGAGCGAGTTAACGACAACGATGACGGGACAACAGGCTACGGCGCACATTACCGAGCCCGGTACCAACGTTCCGTATTCCGGTCCGATACAGTTCGGCGTTTTCCAGGACAACGTGTATGGGACCTTCATGTTCTACCCGACTGAGTGGTAGCCGTTGAATCTGCGGGAGTTTTCTGTGTAATCGCCTTGCGTGGGCACCGCCCGCCGATTGGCTGCGGGCGGTGCTCCCTGTAGCCCCTCCAGCGCTGCCATGCGATACTTCAAATGGCATGTACAAACGCGTCGTTCTCAAGCTTTCCGGCGAGGCGCTGGCCGCGGGCCGCGGCTTTGGGGTCGATCCCATCCGCATCCATGAAATCGGCGCCGAGCTCGCGGAGGTCCACGCCATGGGCGTTGAAGTCGCCGTCGTCGTCGGAGGCGGCAATTTCTTCCGCGGCGTCGCCCAGCAGGCCCGCGAAATGGACCGCGTTTCCGCCGACAACATGGGCATGCTGGCCACCGTTATCAATGCCCTCGCCATTCAGGACGCCCTCGAAAAACGCGACGTCCACTGCCGCGTCATGTCCGCAATCGAGATGAACCAGGTCTGCGAGCCCTACATCCGCCGCCGCGCCATCCGCCATCTCGAAAAAGGCCGCGTCGTCATCTTCGCCGCCGGCACCGGCAATCCGTACTTTTCCACAGATACTGCCGCCTCTCTCCGCGCCATGGAGATCAAAGCAGACGTCTTATTAAAGGCGACCAAAGTGGAGGGCATCTACGACGCCGATCCCGTCATCCGACAGGACGCGGTCAAATTCGAGCAGATTACCTACATGGAAATTCTGCGGCTGGGGTTGAAGGTGATGGATACCACTGCGGTGAGTCTCTGTAAGGACAATAATCTGCCCATGATCATCTTTAACCTCAATCAGCCGGGCAATATCCGCCGCGTCATCTCCGGGGAGAAGGTCGGCTCACTGGTGACAGCCTGAAGCTGTCTCCTCATCGGAAACCATTTCCGTTGCCTCTATGACCCTCACTCCTCCACCGCGCCTCGGCCTCCTCACCGATACGGCGAATGATCCGGGAGACCGCTTCTGAGCGCGCAAGTCCAAATTGTTCCTCGCCCTGCCGAGGTGTACGACGCCGGGGCCGCACGCAAAGCTGCCGCCGGCAAACCCGCCATCGTCAGGGCCAAGAAAGAGCGTCTGCCCGCCCTTACCGGCCTGCGCGCCTTTGCCGCCATGAACATTGTCTTCTTCCATTTCTCCAATCCGAAATGGTTCGGCCCCTTCGCGCCCATTGTCGATAACGGATACACCTCGGTGAGCTTCTTCCTCATGCTCTCCGGCTTCGTGCTCGCTTACAACTACTCCGACCGCGCCCAGCAGGGCCAGCTCAGCGCCCGCAGCTTCTGGGTGGCGCGCGTCTCGCGCCTCTATCCCATCTACCTGTTCGCGCTGCTCATCTCCCTCGGCATGCTGCTGCAGGAGTGGCATGCCCGCCCGCACGCGCAGTTCGCCTGGGGCGTCGCGCTCACCCCATTCCTCATGCAGGCTTGGAGCCCCACGCTCTCCACCTTCTGGAACACGCCTGCGTGGACCATGTGCACCGAGGCCTTCTTCTACCTCATCTTCCCCCTGGTCGTGCTCTGGAGGCGCCCCAAACACCCCCGCTCCCTGGTCTGGCTGCTCCTCGCCCTCTGGTGCCTGGCCATGGTGCTGCCCAGCCTCTACATGGGCCTGCATCCCGATGGTGACCTGCATCCTGGCCGCTACACCGACGGCTTCTGGATGCGCGCCCTCAAGTTCTCGCCGCCGCCGCACGTTCCCGCCTTCCTCTTCGGCATCGTCCTCGCCGATCTCGACTCGCTCATCCCGCGCGCCGCGCGCCGTCGTCTGCTCTTCGGCCTCCTCGGCATGACCGGCATCTATCTCATCCTCTATTACGGCGACCACTTCCCCTATCCGCTCATGCACGACGGCCTTATGATGCCCCTCTTCGCCCTCGCCGTCCTCGGTCTCGCCGGCCACAACCTCATCGCCCGCTTCTTCGGATTCTTCCCCTTCGTCGCCGTCGGTCAGGCCAGCTACTGCCTCTACATCCTCCATTTCAATCTCTGGAATCTGATCCACGACTCGCACATTCTCGATCGCACCGGCCTCGCCCGCTTCGACCCCTGGCTCAGCTACGCTCTGCTGGTTCTGGCAGCGGTGCTGGCCACCATCTACATCGAGCGCCCCGCGCAGCGCTGGATCAAGCGCGTCTTCGCACCCACCGAGCACCGCTCTCGTCTACCCGTTGCTCCTTCGCGCGCCTGATCTGTGCCCGCCGCGCCCCAGGCTTGATCGACAAAAAGGTCTCCGGCAAAATCGGATCGCCGCGTCGATGAGCGCACTGGCGATGGTGCGTGAACCGAGGAAAAACGATCGCAGCAGAGTTCCGCGCCGCAGAACACAAGCCACGCATCCGGACGTTTCGCCACATTCAGGAATGCGAAGCTGGCCCCGGGGTCGCGGGCCAGCCCGCAGCCAACGCGGCATTCAGGCCGCCATCCGGCGCGTGGATCGAAACATCGCACTCCGCAAGCCGCTGGAGTCGTTGACGATGCAATCCGACGGCAAAAATCTCAAATTCTGACGCCAACTGCCCAGGAATTCTCTTGACAAGCGTGCATTCCAGGTATGTTGTATCTGCACGCCGCCCTCCCACTGGCTTTACTCCGCCTGAGACCCGAGCAGATCCCTCTTCCTCGAAGCCGGTGACTGGATGACGCCGTAGTCCGCCGCGGTCCAGGATAACGCGCAAATCTCAATTCCAGCCGCGACCGGAAATCAGAAAGGAGGGCTTCCTATGCCCGCAATCTCCCCACGATCCCCCATTCGTATCCCAATCCCAATACCCACCCCAACCCCGGCGCCGACGCAAACAGTCTTGCAATCCGGACTTGGCGGAGCGATTGGTTGCGACTTCAGCGCGCTTCACAGCGAGCTCGTTTTTGTGGAATACGGTGGCAACTTGTCTTCCCTGATGGTCGCACCGGCAACACCTGGCTATAAAGTCCTGGGAACCGGCTACACCACGCCCGAAGATGTGAAGCTGAGCAGCGACGGCGTTCATGCCTACGTGACCGAACGGACCGGCGACCTGGTGAAAGTAGCGCTCAGCAGCGCGAACCGCAGCGCCGCCACCGTTGTGGCCAAAGGGATGAAGTCGCCACAGCAGATGTTTCTCGACGAGGCACACAACGCTGCCTACGTGGTGGAGTACAACACGCCGGCAAGGCTGCTGAAGATCGATCTCACCAGCGGCGCGATGACCGTGATCACGTCGGGGCTCAACGAGGCCATCGGCCTGGTGCTCACTTCGGACCTGCAGTACGCCTACGTCAGCGATCAGGCAGGGCACATCAGAGAGGTGCAGATCAGTAGCGGGGCCATCACCTCTGTGGCCAGTGGCCTGACCAATCCCTTCTTCCTCACCTGGGCCGACGCGGCGCAGGACTCGCTGTACGTGCCGCAGCGTGACCCTTCCAACTCCATCGTTACCGTGAGCGTGACCAGCGGGGCGGTCAACACCGTGGTCACCGGCGTCCCCTTCCGTCCCTCCAGCGTGGCGGTGCCGTACTCCGGAGAACTGCTGGTGTGCTGCAACGTGGAGATCGAGGAAGTCCTCTTCTCCGCGTTCCTGACGGACGGTCCGCTCCTGATGGGCGTCGGTCAGATTCCCGCCAACTACGTGAACGAGATCACGGGGCTGGCTACGACCCCGTCGGGGTCGCCCTACCAGGTCACCGACGCGCCCTTCGGCGGAACACTGCCGATCATGGTGAATTATCAGTCCGCCTACAACGCCGGTGCCCGCTTCTACCAGATACTCGTAGACACCCTGGTGCAAACCGGCAGCTGGACCGTCTACTACTGGAACGGCACCACCACCACCTTAATCACCGTGCCGTCCATCGCCATGGGCTCATCTTTCGGATGCTTCCCCGTGCATCCGGTGTCGGCGCTGTTTGACTATCAGCCGCCGGCGCTCGGCTACGAACTGGACAGCACCGCGCTCACCAATGGGCAGCACACCATTCAGCTGCAGTTCCTCGACGCCTCCGGAAACAAACTCACCCCGAACCTGGTGAGCCTGCCCCTGATGATTGAGGTCAACAATCAGCAGTGCGTGGCCGTGCTCGCGGCGCCGGCGCTCAATACAACACCTGCCACTGTCGCCGACAGCTGCGGAGTGCTGCACTACGGCACCAGCAAAACCACTACCGTCAACCTGGCGTTTACTGCGAGCCAGCCGGCGAATTATGCTGACTTCTCCGTCGCCCTCGTTCGCGGCGTAACGGGATTGGGATCGCCTCCGCTGCCCGCGGCGCTCCCGAGCGGACCGGTCACCGCCGCTCCAGCCGATTCGCCGGTCTCGCCCGCGCCGACCGTGGGCGATCTGCTGGGGAGCTGTCCAACCGCAGGGTTCGCGGCCGATCTGTATGTGGCCGCTACCATGACCAATGGCAATGGCCGGCAGAGCCAATACGACGCAGAAGCTCTGATGGGCTTTGTCCTCACCACTTGAGCGGCTTCGGATCGGACCCTCACCACAACTCGGCCATCCAGTCTCAGACGCAATCCCAATGCGCCTGGGGCTGGATGGCCGTTCTTACGATGGTGAATGTGTCGTCGGCCAACCGCTTCCCTCGCTCCCGCCAGGGATCGCGCCCATAAAAGGTGCTTATGCTGCGCACGCATTCGCCCAGGCCGCTTGAATTTTCCCGGCTTCTGTGACAACAATGAACAACCATCTTCATCTCGTCGTGAGATGAAGAGCCGCGAGTCGGCCTTCCTTGTCAGAAGAGCAACTGCTCCGCGGCACCTTCCCAGTCGAAGACCTCAAGGAAACGAAAGCCGGCAAGCGACGCCGCACGTGTGCTGCGCGCCCTGGCATTGCTCCATCGCGGTCGCACCCGCGACGGGCTAACTACTTTTCGGAGGTCGTACCCGCATGAGAAGCTCAGCCGCTCGACGTGTATTCCAATCCGTTCTTACTCTGTTCTTCGCAGCCATATCTCTCCACGCGCAAAATTTCCGCGGCGCCATCAACGGTACCGTCGCCGATCCCAGCGGCGCAGTCGTGCCCGGGGCGTCGGTCGAGGCGGTCAGCGCCCAAACCAGCGTTTCCTGGAAAGTGGTCACCTCCAGCGGCGGCGAATTCGCCTTCGCCGGCATGCCCATCGGCAACTACAACATCACCGTCATTGCTTCCGGCTTCAAGACCGAGAAAGTCGAAGGCGTGCCCGTTTCCGCCGGCACCGTCTATACGCTGCCCGTCAAACTCAGCATCACCTCGGCTGCGCAGACCGTCCAGGTTTCCGCCAGCGCCCTGGCCCTCGATACCACCTCCACCGTGCAGACCACCGATATCCCCAGCCAGACCGTCCAGGACATGCCCATGAACGGCCGCGATTTCACCCAGATGATCGCGGTGACGCCCGGTTATGCCGGATACGCCGGCGGCGGCTATGGCTCCGTCAACGGCACCCGCCCCGACATGGTGAACTGGCAGATTGAAGGCGCCGACAACAACGACGTCTGGTGGAACGTCCCCGCAGCCAATCAGGGCGGCGTCTCCGGCATCGCCGGCGTCACCCTCCCCATCGATGCCATCGAGCAATTTTCCACGCTCACCGAAGCCAGCCCGGAGACAGGGCGCAATCCCGGCGCTACAGTCAATCTCGTCATCAAATCCGGCTCCAACACCTTTCACGGCAGCGCCTATTACTTCAACCGCAACGAAGCCCTGGCCGCGCAGTCGGCGTTTGACCCCAGCAAGCCTGAGCTGCGCAACCAGCAGTTCGGTTTCTCCACCGGCGGTCCCATATGGCGCGATCACGCCTTCTTCTTCGTCACCTATGAAGAGCAGAAGTTCATCATCGGCGTCGGTCAGCCGTCCACCGAACCCTCCGCCGCCTATCAGGCTGTGGCGATGCAGGAGCTGAATGCCTGGGGCATTCCGGAAAATCAGGCGTCCATCAATCTTCTCAGTGGCGCCGGAAAGTATCAGGGCCTTTGGCCCGCGGCTGCCCTCACCGGTTCCGCCTCGCCCAGCAATTACTTCAGCCCCGCCGATGAAACCGGCGACAGTCACAACGGCCTCATCAAACTCGACTACACGCTGAATGCAAATAACAAAATTTCGGCCAAGTGGTACGTGGGCCAGGGCCCGCAGATCGCCCCCACCGTTTCGCTGCTCGCCCCCTACTTTGAAGTAGCGCCCATGCACGTCCAGAACTACTCCCTCACCTGGAATTCTGTCTTATCCCCGCGCATCGCGAACCAGCTCTTTGCCGGAGTCAATTACTTCAACCAGGCATTCTCCGATGCCAGCAAGGATTACAACCCCATCGCTCTCGGCTTCAATACCGGCGCTACCGATCCCTCGCTGGCCGGCGCTCCGCGTGTGCAGATTGCCGCGCCGGCAGCCAGCAGCGGCCTGGGCTCGGCCGCCAGCGGGTTTGACTTTGTCGGTGCTACCGTCGATTCCGGCCGCAACGACATCACCGGCCACCTCGATGAAGCTCTCTCCTGGACCGTCGGCAAACACGAGATGCGCTACGGCGGTGAGTTCCGCCAGGCCCAGATCGACGACTTCTACCAGAGCGGCGAGCGCGGTCAGTTCGTCTTCGATGGAACCCAGGGGCCCTGGAGTGGCGCAACCGGCACCGCCTGCGATGCCCTGGCCACCACCACACCCGCTACGCCACCCACCTTCACCGATCCGCACATCGGCGAATTGGCCGACTTTCTCGCCGGCTGCTTCGATCCCGGTGTTACCAACATCGTGCAGGGCAACCCCAAACGCCAGGTCTTCCTCAACTCCTGGGCGCTCTTCGCGCAGGACGCCTGGCAGATTTCTCCCCGCTTCAATATCAACTACGGGATGCGCTACGAGTACACCGGCCCCATGCACAATCCATGGGATAACCTGAGCATCTTCCTGCCCTCGGCGCCCAACGGCATCGCCATTGCCGGCACTACCATTCCGTATCTTTATCCGCAGTGGTTCGGCGGCTACAGCCCGCGCGGCGGCTTCTCGTGGCAACCCACCAGAGACGGCAAGACCGTTGTCCGCGGCGGCTTCGGCCTCGGTTTCGACAGCCCCAACGTAGTCAACCTTCTCAACTCGCGTTTTTCCTCGAACGGTGGCCCCTTCGGCGTCCAGGATAATCCAGCGGGATCGAGCCCGGTTGAAGAGACTTCGCCCGTCGTCGCCACCATTCCCACCGGCTCCGCCTTCGGTTCACCCATCTTCGCCAACGAAAGCAGCCCCACGAATCCCTGCATCGTCGATCCCAACTCTTCCTCCTGCCCGTCGGTCAATCTGTTCTCCGTCAGCCAGCACCTGCGCCCCGGCTACGTTGAAAACTTCAACCTCAACGTGCAGCGCAGCCTCGGCCCCGGCGCGATCGTGCAGCTGGGCTACGTCGGCAGCGAGGGTCACCATCTCCGCGACCTCGTCGACATCAACCAGGCCGCTCTGGGCAGCGGCGGCGCCAACTCCTCTCGGCCTTATGGCTCTGAGTTCCCGAATTACGGGGTCATCAATCAGATCCAGTCCGAGGCCATCTCCAACTACAACTCCCTGCAAGCCCTCGTTCGCTTCGCGCGCTGGCATGGCCTCACCTCCCAGGCCTCCTACACCTGGTCGCACTCTCTGGACGAAAGCAGCGAAATCTACCTCTATAACCCGGAAAACAGCTTTTGCCTGCAGTGCGAATACAGCAACAGCGACTTTGACGTCCGCAACACCTTCAACACCTACATCACCTACGACGTGCCTTCCCGCTCCGGCCCAAAGTGGCTGGTGGGCGGCTGGCAGCTCAACAGCCTCCTGAATTTTCACGGCGGCCAGCCCTTCACCGTCTACTCCAGCAACAGTGGCGGCAGCGGCAACGGCGAATACGCCGAGCGCGCCAACTTTGTCCCCGGCGCCAGTCCCTACGCGGGTGTGTCGCATTCCGTTCAGGACGAGTCGGTCAACTGGCTCAACCCCAACGCCTTCGCACCTTCAGCCAACGGAGCCTACGGCGACACGCCGCGCAACGTTCTCCACGGCCCCGGCTTTGAAGATGTCGACTTGTCGGTCTTCAAGAACACCCACATCACTGAGCGTGTCACCGCGCAGTTCCGCGTGGAAATGTTCAACCTCTTCAACCATCTCAACCTCGCGGCGCCCGGCGACGGCTACTGTACCGACTCCAGCTCCTGCGCCATCGGCACCACCATCGGCGCCAACTACGGCGCTCCCGGCATTGGCGCGGGCGAGCCATACAATACACAGCTCGCCCTCAAACTTTTGTTTTAGCCTCCCTGAAGCCCGTGGCTATGTCTCCGGCCACGGGCCCCTTTTTCGGGAGCCTTCGCCGCACATTTTGCGCTATAACAAATCAACTCTCCCCCCCTCACAGAGAAGGCAGGTATTTCCCAGACATGAGTCTTACCAGACGTCAGTTTCTGATGCGTGTGGGCCAGGCTGGCGGATACAGCGCGGCCTTTGTCATGATGCAGTCCCTGGGC
Organism: Acidobacteriaceae bacterium; assembly: GCA_030041435.1. Taxonomy (GTDB): domain Bacteria; phylum Acidobacteriota; class Terriglobia; order Terriglobales; family Acidobacteriaceae; genus Palsa-343. The sequence goes on along the minus strand of JASHNW010000042.1, from coordinate 77,711 downwards.
CTCGTGGCCATCCCCGAAGTAGCCGCCGAAGATCGCGAACTCCGCCTCATCGACGGGAAGGGAACCAGGGTCGTCATCCTCGGCGGCGGTATCGCCGGCCTCGTCGCCGCTTACGAGCTCCGCAAAGCCGGCTGGTCCGTCACCCTTCTCGAAGCCCGCGAGCGCTGCGGAGGCCGCAACTGGACTCTCCGCGGCGGCGCCGATGTCGAATTTACCACCGGCTTCAAACAAGCCTGCAGTTTCGACGAGGGCAATTACTTCAACGCCGGTCCTGCCCGCCTGCCTTCCATTCATCGCGCCATGCTCGGCTACTGCACCGAGCTCGGCGTCCCTCTCGAAGTCGAAGTCAACTCTTCGCGCGCCGCGCTCATGCAGGCCGACAAGCTGAACGGCGGCCAGCCCGTCACCGAGCGTCGCGTCGTCAACGACACCCGCGGCCACGTCTCCGAGCTCCTCGCCAAATCCATCAATCAGGGCGCGCTCGATCAGGAACTAACCGCTGCGGACCGCGAGCGCATGCTCGAATTTCTCCGCATCTACGGCGACCTCAAACCCGACTATCTCTTCAGCGGCACCGAGCGCTCCGGCTTCAAAGTTCCGCCCGGCGCCGGCGCAGCCATGCCCGAAGCGATCGATCCGCTCCCCATGGATGCCCTTCTCGACGCCAACCTCTGGCGGGCCATGATGTCCGAAGAAGTCATCGACTGGCAGCCCACCATGTTTCAGCCCATCGGCGGCATGGACCGCATCCCCTTCGCCTTCCACAAGGCCCTCGGTCCCGTCATCCGCAACGGCGCCGTCGTCCGCCGCATCCGCCAGTCGCCTGCCGGCGTTACCGTCGTCTATCGCGACGAGGCCAGCGGCGCCGATCGCACCGTCACCGCCGACTACTGTATCTGCGCCATGCCCCTCACCATCGTCAAAACCCTCGACGCCGACTTCAGCCCCGCCGTGCAGAAAGCCATCGACGGCGTCAGTTACGACTCTGCCTATAAAGTTGCCTGGGAAGCTCCCCGCTTCTGGGAGAAGGAAAACTACATCTACGGCGGCCTCTCTTATCTGCAGCAGACCGTCAGCGTCGTCTGGTATCCCAGCGCGCGCTTCTTCTCCGAGCGCGGGGTCGTCGTCAGCGGCTACGGCATCGAGAACGGCGCCGCCTTCGGCAATCTCCCCACCTTCGAAGCCAAACTCGCCGCCTCCCGCCAGGCCATCGAGTACCTCCACCCCGGCCACGGCAAAGATCTCTCCAAACCCGTCTATATCAGCTGGGGCCAAATCCCCTACAACCTCGGCTCGTGGATCAGCGGCTTCGGCCGCGTCTCTGCGGACTCCATGCTGCCCCTCCTCGTGCCCGACCGCCGCGTCTACTTCGCCGGCGACCACACCAGCCACCTCGTCGGCTGGCAGGAAGGCGCGGCGCTCTCCTCGTATCGCGTCATCAATCAACTGGGTGTCCGCATCCAGAACGGAGGCAGCCTTGCCGCGTAAGCTCCTGGCTTTCAAAGTTGCCCTGCCCACGCTGCTCGCCGCCGCAGCGCTCGCATCTCCCTCCTTCGCCGCCGCGCAGGCCACTGTTACTCGCGTTCCGCTGCCCAACAACTCCACCTTCCCCATCTCCGAAGGTGTATGGGTGGGCGACACGCTCTACCTCAGTGGCATGCTCGATTCCTCGGTCGCCAAAGGCACCCCCGGCGATACCGAAACCCAGACCGTGCACACGCTCCAGACCATCGAGCAGGCTCTCGAAGCCCAGCACCTCAGCCTGGGCGACGTCGTCCTGATGCATGCGTATCTGGCCGCCGATCCCAACAAAAACGGCAAGATGGATTTCCCCGGATTTATGGCCGGTTACACCCAGTTCTTTGGCACAAAGGATCAACCCAATAAGCCCGCCCGCAGCGCCATGCAGGTCGATGCGCTCGCGCTCCCCGGCGCGCTGATCGAAATCGAAGTTGTCGCCGTCAACACCCACGCCGGCAACAGCGCCATGCGTGCTGCTGTCGGCAAATGAGGAATCAGGGAGTCAGGAATCCGCTGGGCTCGAATCTCCAGGAGGCGCACATGAAGACCGATCTCTCTCGCCGCTCGTTCTTCCGCATGGCCGCTGCCGCATCCGCCGTCGCCGCCATGCCAATTTTCACAGAGCCGCAACTCGCCCACGCCCAGCGCCGCCGCTTCGCCCGCGTCATCCCTCCCGGCGCCGTCCGCATTGACGCCAATGAGAACCCGCTCGGCCCCTGCTCCGGCGCCTGCGCCGTCATGTCCAGCCTCCTCCCCGAAGGCGGCCGCTACGACATGGAGCTGACCCAGAAGCTCGTCGACACCTTCAGCGCACAGGAAGGCCTCAGCTCCGACTACGTCCTCGTCTACGCCGGCTCCAGCGAGCCTCTCCACTACACCGTCCTCGCCTTCACCTCGCCCCAGCGCAGCCTCGTCGTCGCCGACCCCAGCTACGAGGCCCCGATGTACGCCGCAAAATACTCCGGCGCCAAAATCGTCAAGGTTCCTCTCGCCGCCGACTACTCCCACGACGTGCGCGCCATGGTCGCCGCCGATCCCAATGCCGGCGTCCTCTATATCTGCAACCCCAACAATCCCACCGGCACCATCACCACCCGCGCCGACATCGAATACGCTCTCGCCAACAAGCCCAAAGGCTCCATCCTCCTCGTCGACGAAGCCTACATCCATTTCTCTGACGCCACACCGTCGCTCGACCTCGTCAGAGCCGACAAGGACCTCATCGTCCTGCGCACTTTCTCCAAGGTCTACGGCATGGCCGGCCTGCGCTGCGGCCTCGCCATCGGCCGCCCCGATCTGCTCGCGAAAATCCAGACCTACGGCATGAACTCCAACCCCATCCTCGCCGTCGCCGCCGCCACCAGCAGCCTGCAGACACCCGAGCTCGTTCCGCAACGCCGCAAAATTAATACCGACATCCGCACTGACGTCTTCTCCTGGCTCTCCGCCAACAATTACAAGTTCATCCCCTCGCAGACCAACTGCTTCATGGTCGATACCGGCCGCCCGGGCAGGGAAGTCATGACCGCAATGGCCCAGCGCAACGTCTACATCGGACGCGTCTGGCCCATCTGGCCGACGTATGTGCGCATCACCGTCGGCACCCGCAGCGAGATGGACCAATTCCAGGTAGCCCTCAGGGAAGTGATGACCAGCCCCACGCCAGCCTCCGTGCATGCTCAGGATCCCGCTACCCTCGCCGCCTTAGGCACCCGCGACCTGCCCCCACGCAGCGCAAAGCTGCTGATCTGAGAGGTGATCGCTGCGTTCGGGGGCCACCACCGCCCTTGCGACTGCTCCCATCCCGCCGTCCTTGCCGTGTTGATCGGCAACAACGGGGACAACTATAACGGTGGATGGAAGCTGCAGAGCCCTTCGCCGGTGCCAATTTTCCCCCGTTCGTACCCTCTCAGGCGGTCAGCCCCATCCCCGCCAGCACGCCCTGCATGTACGCAAAGCTCTTCGTCACCCCCGGCATGGGGTCGTCCTCATGCACCTCGTACTCCAGATCCACGTACCCCGGATAACGGATCGCCCGCAGCGCCTCGAAGATCCCTCGGACCGGCATTTTTCCGTCGCCCACCGCTACCTGGCTCGCCTTATCATGGAAATCCGTCAGATCTTTCATGTGCATGTTGAATAATCGCGGCCCAACTGCATGCACCGCCTCCACTACGTCCGTCCCAGCCCGCACCGTGTGTCCCGCATCGATGCAGCATCCCAGCCGCGCATCCATCCCCTTCACCGCCTCGAGCACCGTCAGCGGCGACGGCCACAGCTTGTCCTCTGGCCCATGGTTGTGGATGGCCACGCGAATGTCATACTCCTTCACAAACTTCTCCACCCGAGGCAGCGCCGCCGGCTTCGGATCGCCCGCCACCATCACCTTCAGCCCAGCCCGCCGGATGTACTCGAACTTCGGCCGCATATCCTCGTCCGAGTCGACGGCGAGCGACACCACCCCGGCCGCATGCAGACGAATCCCCGCCGCCTGGTAATCCGCCAAAGCCTGCGCCTCTCCCGCCGGATCCATGGGCAGGTGATCCTTCGCATCCTTAGCGTTAAGAGCAGTTAGCTCTAATTCCTTCATGTATCCAATGAGCTGTGCCCGCGTAAAGTCCCGAAACGTATAGCTCGCCATCCCCAGCCGGATCGGGCTCGCCGTGGTCGCCTTCTCCTCCGCTCTCGCGGCCAACCCCTCCGCGCGCGCGCCTCGCGGCATCAGAACTGCGGTTCCCACGGCCCCCGCCGCCCCCGTCAAAAATCCCCTCCGGCTCACCCCACCCGCACCCGTCATCTGCTTCATCCTTTACCTCAGATTTTCCGGCTAACCATCTCATGATTCGATATCTTTGCCGGTCGACTTACCCTGATCGCCTCATCGCTATCCGCTCCCAGCTCCCAGCTCCCCGCTACACCCGCGGCTCCCACCCCTTCTCATACTCCCGTCCCCAGCTCCTGGCAGCCTCCGCATCCCCCACAATCTTCCCCCCATCCGCCGTATCGAGCCGCAGCTCGCGCCCCACTTCCCAGGCAATATTCGACAGCTGCAGCATCGTCACCGCCACGTTCCCCACTTCAATCGGAGCATGAAGTTTCTCCCCCTTCGTGATGCCGGCAATGAAGTTAGCAAAGTGCGCATCGGTCATGGAATCCCGCCCCACCAAATCGGCCGACGACGTCTTCTCCCCCTGCACCCGGAACTCGTCCGTCTTCTTCCCGTTCAGGTCGTACACCTCATACCCATCCCGATCCACCAGCACTGACCCCGTCGTCCCCAGGATCTGCGACCCCCGGTCCCGACCCTGCATCTTCGCCCCGTTGCAGCACCGCCCCTCCCACGCCACGGCCTTATTTCCCAGCGCGTCCGGCCAGGTATACTCCGTCACCAACGTGTCGTAGAACTGCCAGTCGTCCTTGAACGCATACCGCCCGCCCTGCGCCGACACCCGCTCCGGATAATCCACCTCCAGCGCCCACCGGCACACGTCCACCTCATGCGTCCCGTTGTTCAGCGTCTCGCCCGTTCCCCATACCCGGAACCAGTGCCAGTTATAAGGCTGCACATTGTCCCGGTACGCCGTCCTGGGCGCCGGCCCCTGCCACAAATCCCAGTCCAGCGTCGGCGGCACCGGCGCTACCTGCCCATGCCCAATCGACTTCCGCGTGTTCACATACCACGCCTTCGCGTAGTAGGCCCGCCCAATCTCCCCATCGTGAATCCGCCCCACAATCTCGATGGTGTGCGGCGACGACCGCTGCTGCGTCCCCATCTGCACCAGCTTCCCGTACTTGCGCTGCGCGGCAATCAGCAGCGCCCCCTCCGCCGGATTGTGGCTGCACGGCTTCTCCACATACACGTGCTTGCCCGCCTCCAGGCCCAGGATCGCCATCGGCGTATGCCAGTGGTCCGGCGTCGCAATCGAGATCGCGTCGACATCCTTCCGCTCCAGCACTCGCCGAAAATCCCCCGCCGTCTCCACCGCATACCCCAGCTCCTTTTCCGCCTCGGCGGCGAACTTTGCGAGGATCCGGCTCTCCACATCCGCGCACGCCACCATCCGCGACGTCGCCGCATTCGTATGCAGCGCCGACAGGTGCGCATACGCGCGGCCGTTCAGCCCGAAGGTCGCGAACCGCACCCGATCGTTCGCCCCCACAATCTGCGCATAGCTCTTCGCTGTCGTCGCCACGGCCATTCCCGCAGCACCCAACGCCGCCGCCTTGCTGAACTCTCTCCGCGTGATCATCTCCGCTCCGTCTTGTGCAACATATTTAAACAGAATAAGTTATAGAGTATTCAAAGAAAACACCTGATGAAATATCAGTAAGCCATTGAATCAAAACGATAAATTCTAGATTGCCTAGCGAGAAAGTCTGCTCTTTTCCGACTTTTTCCTTTACTTCTAGCTATATATCCGCCAAATATTCAACTGTTCTCAAGGAATATCCTTCAAATCAAAGTAAATAAGTCTGTTATTCACCAGTCACCCGTTACCGGCTCCCAGCTCCCGGCTCCAAGCTCCCAGCTGCCCCCTGCCCCTCAGCAAGCCACCCCCGCCTCCCGCAGCGCCTTCTTCAAATCCGCCATGCTCACCCGCGACGACGCCTCCGGAGTCCCCGCTCCCCGCCAGTGCGTCTCCAGACTCACCGCGTAGTGGTAGCCCATCGCATGAAACGCCTTCAGCTGACCCACCCAGTCCACCACCCCCACACCCACCGGCTCCCACTCGAACTTCCCCGGCATCGGCCGCCCCAGCTCCGGTCGCGTTCCCGCCGAGTCGTCCCTCTGGACATTCTTCGCGTGGCAATGCCCAATCCGCTCGTGCGGCAGCAAGTCCCACCCCTTCGGAAACGGCACCGCCCCCGGAAACGTCCCCGCATTCCCCGGATCCCAGTTCAGCATGAAGTTCCTGTTCGGCACCGCCGCCAGCGTCGCCGCCGCCTCCTCCGCCGTCCCCGTATTGCAGTCCATCTCGTTTTCCAGCAGCAGAATCACGCCATGCTTCTCGCAGGTCGCCGCCGCCTCCCGCAGCTTCGCGTTAATCTCCGCCCGGTACGGCGACACATCCTGCAACCGCCAGAAGTCGAAGCACCGCACCCGGTCCGTCGCAAACGCCCGCGTCAGGTCGATACAGTGCTCCAGCAGCGCCTCCTGCTGGGCAAAGTCGGCATGGGCGTGAAACTCGTCCCGCTTCAGCCCATCCTTCCTGGGAGCCCCCGGCCAGTCCACCTTAAACAGCGGGCTGGCGATGTCCGTCACCCGCAGCCCATATTTCTTCAGGATCCGCTGCGACGCGGCAATCTCCTGGGCGTTCAGATCGGTGATGTTCTTGCCCCACATCCCGCGCAGCTCGATCCAATGCAGCCCAAAATCGTTAGCCGCCACCGAGCAGGCATGGTCGAAGTCCTGCGAAATCTCGTCATTGATCACCGACAGCCGGAAAGGACAATTTGCCATTGAGGCGGAAGCCTTCGGCTCCAGACCCTCAGCGCCTGCTGACCCGGCCGCCGACACGCCAGCCCCAGCCGTACTCGCCCCGGCATTCGTATTCGCAGCCGTTACATTACCGTTGTCAGAATCGGCCGACTCGGCCAGAGAAGGGAAGGCAAGGGAAGCTGCAGCCAGCCCCCCCAGAAATCGACGACGCGAAACCACCATGCATCCACTCCCGTTACCAAAACGCAACGGCCAGTATAGACGCAGGGAAGCTATCGGCGCGGGCCGGTCAGGAACTTCTCAATTTTGTGTCGAACGCGATCCTCGTTCCGCAACTCGCACTCCCAGACAAGCAACGAATTCCAGCCGGCTGACTTCAGCGCGGCAACATTCCTCTTGTCGCGAATCCTGTTGCCGTCGATTTTCCGAGTCCAGTACGCGCGATTGCTTTTGGGGACGCGAGCGCCTCGGGAACATGAATGGCCGTGCCAAAAACACCCATGCACAAAAATCACTCTGCGGAGCCGAGAAAATACCAGATCCGGTTTGCCTGGGAGCGCTGCACTGTGGAGGCGGTAGCGATACCCCATGCCACGCACCATCCGCCGGACCAATATCTCTGGCCCTGTGTTTTCTCCTTTAACCGCGCGCATGATCCGACTGCGAGTTTCGCGGTCGTCCCTCATCGACGGAGCTCGATTTTCAGGCTCGGATCCGTCTCGAACTCGTCGACGATCTCGTTATACCGGGTGACTACATCCGCAACTGCGGTCCGCCGGCCTTCCGCTGCAAATTTGGCAATCTCATAGATATTGAGCGCGACGAACTGTTCAATCTCAAAAAAATCTATGCGATCGCTAAGCCCCACATTCGCAGCCAGTCCTTCAGCCACGGTAAGTCCTCGCTGGATCGTGACCAGAACGGGCCTGTGCCCGTTGTTCAGATTCTCTCGGCAACGCTCGATAACAGCTTCGCTCGGCGCAGTGGTGACGTGAATCGCAACATCTCCGAGAAAAAAGTCACCAGCCCTGTCGCGAGGGGCATCCGCCGTAGAGAAGCTGTTGTGCTGGAAATGCCCACGCCCGAGCGCGCAATCTAACTTCGCGCCAACGAGGTGCTGCATTACGGCACCGGCATAGTACATGCCGGGCACCGTCTTCTGTCGATCCTGAGCCTGTCCGATGACGTCGCGAACCACAGTGCGTAAGCTACGTGATGCGTCGAGCTTGATCTTGAATGGTTTGCCAGCAAAGAACTCATGAACACGATCAATCCAAAACTCTTCAACCGCCTCAAGATCAACCGCGCCTTTCTCATTCAGCTTGTTGAGAAAGGAAACGTACTTGCGCATGTTCCCTAAGCTATTGCGGGAAGTTCGGCCACCCTCGTCAGCGAGGACGCGATCGATGCCGTGTCGCTTCAGAACAGCCTGTACAGCACCTCTGCCTAAACCTAAGACCTGTCCACCGCCGTCTGTGATGAGTCGGTCGGGATCGAGCGGCAGCCCTATGGCCTTGGCGTGTTGGGTAACGACGAGAGCAACAGATAAAGGCCCTTTTCCGCGGAAGCTATTCTCAGCGGCAAATGCGGATAGGTCTTCCAGATGTGACCGTGCCATCACGCTGCCTGCCGCCCGCCTGCTTCGTGCGACATGAGAACCGCCTCGCACAAGTTGTCCTTGAGGAATTGCACCACGGGCACCACCACGCCGTCGCCCGCCAAATGATATGCCTCGTTGTAATTTGCGGGCAGCTGATATGTCTCAGGCAATCCCATCAGGCGCGCAGCCTCTCTCGGCGACAAAAGACGAGAGCGTACTTTAGGCCCCTCTACGATGATGATGGTCTGACGGCTGGAACCACCAACCGGCGTCCTGAGGCATCCAGAGATGTCGTCGAATCGTACCTCTGCGCGCTGGACTCGATTGCCCTGCTCATCCTTACGCGTACGTCTGTAAACTCCGCCGACGATCCGTCGGCGCAATTTCTTCGCCTGCTCAACCTTCCGCCGGTTGAGTGGACTCATAAGGGAAAGCAGTCGTCGCGTTTCCTCCGGCGTGTGCCAGGCAACACCCTGCGGCTCCTCCTCAATGAGATCGGCGAATGCGCAGACGCGAACCGGTGGGGGCGGCAGTTTCCACCACACCCATGACTCCCTCGCTTTCCGAGACAGCTTTTCGTAGGCGCTCAACAGATGATCTGGATGCCACAGCAAATCGGGCACAGACGAAATAAGCGCTGAGGGGATCTCTGTCTCGCTCCTTACACCGACAACGAATAGTCTCGGTCTTGACTGCGGGACAAAATGCACCGCATCAATCAGGAGTGCGCCAAATCGATATCCGCTTTCCGCTAACGCCTCTCCGATAGCGGCGAAATCTCGTCCTTTATGGGACGACAGAGCACCGCTGACATTCTCGAGCGCAATCATCCGAGGAGCCCGATCTTCCTCCTTTAGCTTCGTAATCAGGTCCCAAAATGGCCAGAATGTTCCTGACCGCTCGCCGTCTAATCCCGCTCCAGAACCAGCCAGCGACAGATCTTGGCAAGGAAAGGATGCCCACGCTAAATCAGCCGATCCCGGGAGGTCGGCACTCTTCAGGCTCGCCACGTCGCCCGGTTTAAGGTGATCGTCGCCCCAGTTTGACTTATAGGCTGCGGCTTTCTTTGCGTCAAAATCGTTCGCGAATAGACATGACCACGCCGGGCCCAAACCAGCTCGCGCCATGCCGCCACCGGCGAAGAATTCATAAAAAGTTGGCATCTCAATCCCGTCCTCTAAACAGAGGCCACTTGGCGGCAACATATTGTTCAGCAGCGTCCCGTACGATCCACGCCAAAGAGACCTTTTTCGTCCTGGCTAATTCCTCAAGCGTGCGATATAAATCGCTCGGGAAGCTGATCGACGCGCGAACTGAAGAATCGCCTGAGCCCCCATCCTTCGTTATCGACTTCTCTCGTGGCATGGCTTTCTGGAAAGCGTACACCACATTTCACCAGAGCGGTGAAAATGTTTGAATTGTTGGCACCGCCCTCGCCGTGATTATCGGTGACGAGGCGGATTGAAGAGGATGATTGCCGCCGATTTTATCCGTTGACTCTTCCAAATAGGGAATAGGGCCGCCAACGCCAAAATGAACCTATCAGGCGATTCGCTGCGCAACCCGTCGCCCGCGAAAAATTGTCAAGAGCGCTCGCCCCGCACCAACGTAACCGTCCCTCATTCCAAACGACTTACTCCCGCCAAATCCACAAAAACGTTGGCAGGGTTCACCGCTGAACTTGGTATTCTAATAATAGGGAGTAAGAAATAAAAAAAGGTTCGCTGCGGCGAGCTTTTCCTTTGCCTGAACGCCGACACTGCGCGCGATCAGCGATCAGAGATCAGCTATCCGCTCCCAGCGATCAGCTATCAGCTCCCAGCTCCCAGCTCCCAGCTACCCACGGAGGGCCCCCATGGAGTGCCGCTTCACCTTCGCCAACGGAAAACGCTGCCGCTGCCGCGCCACCACCAGCCATGTCTACTGCCGCCAGCACGCACCCCAGCCCCGCGTTCCCACCCTCCGCAACCGCGCCACCCCGTTCCGCCACTGGCTCGACCTGCGCCGCGCCCTCCCCACCCTCGATCGCTCCGAGATTCCCCCCGCCATCCTCTTCGTCCTCAGCGCCCTCCTCGAGGACGGCTGTATCTCCGACCGCAACGCCGGCATTCTTCTCCGCGCCCTGCTCCGCAGCTTCGGTTCCGTCCCTTTCACCCTACCCGGCGACCCCGCGCCCGAGCCCGACTTTGCCTTCGCTTTCTCCCAGTCCCTCGATCGCCTCTCCGCGATCATGCAGCGCCACTCGGCCCGCTTCCAGGCCCACGGTATCGATCGGTAAACATCGCTTTCACCCACCCTCTGCCGTCTCGCCCCTACCCCCTACGGAAACTCCGCAGAATCAGCGACCATCCCGCACGCACACGCAAAAAAATTAGATACTAAGTTATCTGACTGGATAACGTCGAGTCTCCCTTCGGAGAGCAGCCGGACCGCCTCTGCAACCTGCAACCGGACACCGCGTCCATCAGCTGACCGCTGACCGCCGACCGCTGCGAGCTCCCAGCTCCAGGCTCCCGGCTCCCAGCTGTCCCCCGCCCTCACGCCGCCTTCTTCCGCCCCGCCTTCTTCGGCTTCGCCGGCCCAAGTCCGCTCCGCAGCGCCGCTTCGCGCATCGGCTTCTCGTGGAGCAGCAGCTCCACCGACCGCAGCTGCGTGTTGTCGTAGAACCAATGCTGCACCACGTGATCGTCGAGCAGGTTCAGCAGGCCCAGGATGCACATCCCCTGGTGGTGCGCCATCCACTCGCGCACCACCTCCGGCTTGTTGCGCCCGCGCCGGAAGTCGATGGCTTCGTAAAATCCCCACGGCCCGGTCCAGCCGTTGTTGGCCATGCGCCGCAGGTTCTCGATGGCCGCCGGCGGATCGATGGCCAGCGCCAGAAAAGTCGAATAGGGCGACACCACCGGCCCCGCCGTCGCGTCCCACTTCAGCGCGATCTGCGGAATGCCGAAGGCCTGATAGTGGTAGTGCCCCTGCTCGTTCCTGGCCGCGAAGCCGGATTCCGAGATGCCCCACGGAATACCCTGCTCGCGCCCATACGCCCGCTGGATGGCGATGGCGCCGTGGACCGAGTTGGACAGCAGCGTGTCCGGATAACTGCGCATCCACAGCGACGGCATCAGGTATTCGAACATGGTGCCCGTCCACGACAGCAGCACCGATCGCCCGTAGGCGTGGGTGTGTACGCGCGACATCTTGAACCATCCCTGCTGGCTCAGCTCGCCGCGCGCCACTGCAATGTAGGTTGCGATGCGCGCCTCCGATGCCAGCATGTCGTAGCACGCCCAGTGCACCTTGCTGGTCGAAAACTCGTAGCCGATGGAGAGCAGCAGCCGATCCTTGTTCACCAGGAAGCCGAACTCCGTATCCTCCGCCATCCGCTCGGCATGGTGCGCCACGCCGCGCAGGCTCTCCGCCAGCCGGTCCAGGCGCACGCGCGCCTCGGCCAGTTCGCCGCGCAGCCGCTCCATCAGCGCTGCCGTCTCCGCGGACTCCGGCATGCGATGCGGCCGGCCCAGCCGCTGCTCCATCGCCGCCGCAAAGCTGCGCGTGTCTTCAAGCGCCGGCAGCGTCTCCGCGCTCCGCCTGCCGCCTGGCGGAACGGCATGCAGCACCGCATCGCCCGGCGCATCTTCGAACAGAACGCCGGTCAGCTCCGCACAGTCCGGATGCAGCCACGGCAGATATTCCTGCACCAGGCGGGCGATGGCCGCGATGCGCGCCCTGGTCTCGTTCGTCCACCACAGCGCCTCGTCGAGCGACGGTTCCGTATAGGGCGCCAGGTCGGCAAACGCCGCCTCCGTCTCCGGCGCAAAGATCCACCGCAGCCAGGCTGCTGTGTCATCGGCGTTCTCCGGCGACGGCAACGGAGCCCGATCGCGCGGCAGGGCCTTCAGATTCTGTAACAGCCGCAGATGCGTATCCAGCCCGGCAAACAGCCGCGGCTCCAGCAGCGGACGCTTCAGCAGCGACAGGGTCCCGCTGCGCACCGTGTACAGCGACGCGACAAAATTCCCGCTGTCCACCGACGAAACCGTGATCGGCTGCAGCGGCTCCAGCGTGTCCGTCGTGTACCAGTTGTAGAGATGGCCGCGATACAGCGGCAGCTTCGCCATGGTCGCGTAGCTCTGCTGCATCAGCGCGGCATATTCGGGCGCGGTCAGAAAGCCGAACTCGCAGGCCGCCTGGCGCGCATTGAACAGCAGTCCCAGGTTGGTCGGCGAAACCCGCGCCGCTTCGAACAATCCGTCCTCTTCCACGTTGTCCGGGATCAGATAGTTGTGCCGCTCGCCGCCAAATTCATAGAAGAACCGCCAAACCTTCAGCGCATATTCCCGCAGGAACTGCTCATCCTCGCGCCGCAGTTCGCGCTGCGGTTCGCGCGGCGGCTTGTTCAGCCACACCGTTACGTCGCGCTCAAACCCCCACAGCACCAGGATCGGCGCAGCCACCACCAGCGAGACGGGGTGGCCGAAAACGGCAATCACCAGCGCCAGCGCCGCCGCCACCAGCGGCGTGAAGCCCAGATAACGGTCCACGGCCGATGTGCGCCGGCTCGACGACTCGGCCTCTGCCGCCGTTTCCCACTCCAGCAGCCGCTGTCCGGTGACCATGCGCCGCACCAGCGCCCGCACGATCGCGTCAATGGCCATCATCGTCTGGTGGGGCAGAAAGGCCAGCGTCAGCAGTGTCGTCGCCAGCGATTGCTGGAAGCCGACAATCGCTTCGCGTACTGCGCCTTCCTGCTCGCTGACCGAAGCGCGGCCCAGCCCGAAGACCAGCTGCACCAGCGGCGGCAGGAACAGCAGAAACAGCGTGGCCAGCGTCCAGTACAGCGCGCCGCCGGGCAGCCCCAGCCACCCGGCCACCAGCAGAACCATCGTCGCCGGCTCCACCAGCGACCGCCGCAGGTTGTCGAGAATCTTCCAGCGCGAAATCGTCGTGATCGGATTCCGGACGTACTTACCCGACTCGTCCGGGACGCGAACAAACATCCACTGCGCAATCTGCCAGTCGCCGCGCACCCAGCGGTGCTTGCGCCGCGTGTAAGCGCTGTAGTGCGACGGGTAGTCGTCGATCACTTCCACGTCCGTGAGCAGCCCGGCGCGGGCATACGCGCCTTCGATCAGGTCGTGGCTCAGCAGGGAATTGCGAGGAAACCGCTTCTCCAGCACCGCATGCAGCGTCGATACCTCGTAGATCCCTTTACCCGTAAAGCTGCCTTCGCTGTACAGGTCCTGATACACGTCGCTGATTGCGCGCGTGTAGATGTCGAATCCCGTCTGCCCGGAGTAGATCGACGCCATCCGCGACTGCGCCGCCGAGCTCACGCTCACGCCGACGCGCGGCTGCAGGATCCCGTAGCCTTCCCGCACAATGCGGTATTCGGGATCGATGACCGCTCGGTTCAGAGGGTGCGCCATCGCGCCCACCATCGCATGCGCCGTTCCCCGGGGCAGTTGCGTGTCGGAGTCGAGCGTAATGATGTACTGCACCCGCCGCAGCGCGGTCAGATCGCCGGCTTTCACCGGAAACGCGTCGAACTCGCCCTTGAGCAGCTTGTTCAGATCCAGCAGCTTGCCGCGCTTGCGCTCCCAGCCCATCCACACGCCCTGGCGCGCATTAAAGATGCGATGCCGGTGCAGCAGCAGAAAACGACCGTACTTGTGCTGGACGCTGTAGCGCTCGTTCAGATCGTCGATCAGCCGCACCGCCAGGTCGACCAGCGGATCGCTGTCGTTTTCCCGGGGACGGGTGGTGGAGTCGGGCAGATCGGTGAGCAGGGCGAAATGCAGGTTCGGGTCCGGATTCGCCAGGCAGCGCACTTCAAGGTCCTCGGCGATGTCTCGGACCTGCTTCTCGTTCAGGAGCAGCGTCGGCACCACTACCATGGTTGTGTATTCCGCCGGAATGCCGTGGCTGAAATCCAGCTTGGGCAAAGGCATGGGCACGAACAGCGACGTAACCGCGTTGTTCACCACATCCACTGCGCCCTGCGTCGCCGGAATCAGCAGCAGCAGAAATGCCACAGTCAGCCCGCCAAAGATGGAGTGGTTCGGAATCAGCAGCAGCAGCACGGCCGCGATCAGAAGAATCGTCAGAACTTCGATGGCGCCGATAAAATAGTCGTCTGCGCTGCGCCGCAGGTGCTCGCGGACGCGGTCGAAAAACCGCGGATGATAGCCGATCCGCCCCTTCAGATCCTCAAATCCCTTGTCGATCAGGTAATAGCCTACGTGGGCGCGCCGCAGGTAAACGCGCGGATCGCCCATCGGCAGCCGCTTCGCCTCCTCGGCAAGCTGCAGCGCATGGCGCGCAACGTCGAGTTCCGTGCAGTCGCTGAAACGCGCGATGCGCGCTACCCGTTTGCGGTAGACTTCGCGGCTGTCGAAATCCATCTTCGTATACGCCATCGCCGGGTCGTTGCGCAGAATCGCATCGAAGACCACCACCGGTTCCATGACGAAGTACCAGTCGACGAAGGCAATCTCGCGCAGCGCAAGGATGCGCGCCGTCATCAGTTGTGCGAATTCTGCCGTGGCTGCCGGTCCTTCGAAACGCGATGTGCCGCCGCTCAGCGACAGCGCCTCGTAACGCGCAGCGGCCTGCTCCAGAATCTGTTCCAGCAGCACAAAGCGCAGCATCACAGGCAGAACCCAAAGCTCGTCGAGCAGCAGCGGCTCGGCTCTTTGCAACTCGGCCAGATAGATGCGCAGGGCATCCGCGTTCCACACCGAACCGCTGGCTTCCAGGTACCCCGCCGCCACCGTTGCTGTGCGAGGCTCTTCCTCGTGACCGTTGCTGACGGCTCTCGGCAGGCGGCGCAGCTTTCGCTTCACCGAACGCAGCTCGGCCAGTGCCGAATGCATCAGGCGCGGATTCTCGCGAATCTCCAGCAACGGCTCCGGGCCCGGCCAGCCCTCCGTGGGCAGCGCGTCGAGTTGCGCAGACAGGCGATCCAGCGCACTGCGAGCCGCCTCTGCCCGCCTGCCGAAGCCGTCACCCTCCCCCGCCTGGTGTACCGTACCCCAGAGCCGCACGTGTTCCCGCGCCGCTGCGCGCAGCTTTTCAGCCGAAAGTCCGGCTTCTCTCATCCGCTGCTCGTCGATCATGGCCGCCCGTTCTGTCATCTGCACTTCCACGTTGGTTACCGGTAGCTTGCCGCCTGCATCTCGAACATTTCCGCATAGCGTCCGCCCAGCGCCATCAACTGCTGATGTGTGCCCTCTTCCACCAGCCGTCCGCCTGCCAGTACTACGATGCGGTCCGCCATGCGCACTGTTGAGAAGCGGTGGGAAATAAGCAGCGCCATCTTGCCGGAGGTCAGTTCGGCGAAGCGCTCGAAGACCTCCAGTTCGCTCTTCGCATCCAGGGCCGCCGTCGGCTCGTCCAGAATCAGCAATTGCGCATCGCGCAGGTAGGCTCGCGCCAGGGCGATCCGCTGCCACTCGCCGCCGGAAAGGTCCACGCCGCTCACGAAACGCCGGCCCAGCATCTGGTCGTAGCCCCCGGCCAGCTTTTGCACAACTTCGGCCGCCAGGCTCTTTTGCGCCGCCGTCTCAATCTCCTCGTCGCTGTGCGCCACCTCCACGTGGCCGACGCCGATGTTTTCGCGGACGGTCATCTCATAGCGCATGAAGTCCTGGAAGATGACGCCCATTTCGTGGTGCAGGTCTTCGAGCGAGTATTCGCGCAGGTCCAGGCCGTCCAGCAGGATCTGGCCCTCGGTGGGGTCGTAGAGCCGCGTGATCAGCTTCACCACGGTCGTCTTGCCCTGACCGTTTTCGCCGATCAGCGCGATCCGCTCTCCCGGCTCGATGCTGAAATTGAAATTCTTCAGCACCATCCGCTCGGTTCCCGGGTAGGCGAACGACACATTGCGGAATTCAAATCCCCGGCGAATCGGTTTGGGCGCGGGCAGGGCATCGGGCTTTGACTGCACCATGGGCTTCATGTCGAAGAACGCAATCAGGTCCGTCAGGAACAGCGCCTGGTCGGCGATTCCGGAGGCGATGGAGAAAACCTGCTGCAGGCTGGAACTCGACTGCTGAATGGCAATGGTGATCAGAGAGAACTGCGCGATCGAGTAACGCCCGTGGACTGCTTCCCAGATGGCCCAGACGTAGCCGCCGTAGTAGCCGCACGTCCCCAGCAGCGACAGCAGTCCGCCCCACAACAGCTTCCTCCGCGAAAGCTCGACGTTCTCCTCATAAATCTGTTCTGAAAGGCCGGTAAACCGATTCGTGAGGTAGTCGCTCAGATTAAAGAGCTTCAGTTCCTTGGCTGCCTCTTTGCTGCCGCCCACCAGCCGCAGGTAGTCCATGATTCGCTTGATGGGGGTCTGGCGGAAGTTCTTCGCGTATCCCAAAAACGCAAAGTGCGTCTCTGCCACAAAGGAAGGCGCGACACCGACGATCAGCAGCAAAAGCAGAATCGGCGAGTACCAAACCAGCTGCACCGACCACACCACGGTCGTTATCGCCTGCTGGAACAGCCGTCCCATCTGCTGGATCATGGCCAGGCGATCAGTGGCCTGGACGCGAGCACGCTCCAGCCGGTCGTAGAACTCCGGATCCTCGTAGGTCGTCAGGTCCAGCCGCGCGGCCTGGCGCATCACCCGCACGCTCACATAGTGCGTATAGCGGTCGGAAAGCAGGGAATCGGTGTAGTCGATAGCCCGCGACAACGCCCCCATGAACAGTGCGAACGCGACCTCGGAGACGACAATCCACCAGAAGTGCGCCGGCATCGTCTCGTGATCGATCGCCGCCTTAACGCCGCCAATAATCAGTGACGCGGCTTTGCCGATGGCCCACGGCACACAAGCGGCCACCAGCCGCAGCGCCAGCCCCCACGTCACCACGCCGGGGCCTGACTCCCAGAGAATCTTCAGAACCGGAGGGACATTCTGCAGCGCTCGTATGCGGTCTCCCCAGGCGTTTCGGGAACCCGTCTTTCCGTTACCGCTCATGCAATCCGTCTTTTGCGTTGGAGCCCGTCGCCGGGCGGAGGAGGTCGCGGCTAAACCACACCAATTTAGCGACTTGGATGCTCGTACTGCACCGGTAAGTTGTTCGGCCGAGCGCGCTCGATGGCGGGGAATTCCAGGAATCAGGCGGTGTTGTCGGTGCCAGCCCGGAGTGCCCGCTCGGCTGATGTAACGAAGCCTGCCATAACCGCTGCGATCGAGCGCGTTTGACCCAGGGAATGCGCGTCATCGCGGCCCGCCCGGCTCGGCGGCAGGTTTCGGTAATGTTAACCGATTCCTTTCGTCCCGGCTTTGCGACCAAAAGGCCGCCTGACTCGTCCCATAAGACATTGCCCGCGGCAGAAGGCATGTCTGTGTTTTTGCCGCGGCACAGATTCATCTGACGCCGTCAGACGCACGACCGGGTTCAGCAAAGGCGCAGGGTTGCGGTGATAAACTCCAGGTTTGATGCGGTTTGTGACCACCTCCTGCAGTAGGCCAAAGATCGTCTTCCTTCCGGAAAATCCACTTTTGAACGACTGAGCGACCGACTAAAGAATAAGATGAATTCTCAACCGTCCGCCTCTACAGCCACGCGGGATCATCAGCCGCCCCTGTCCACCCCCGACCCGCCGCGGAAGCGCCGCCATCGCTGGATATGGGCCGTCATTCTCATTCTCTTTGGGCTCCTTTTCTACTGGGTGATCAGCCAGCACCGCAAGAGTCAGGCGGCGGCGGCGGGCGGCGGCCGCCACATGATCACCGGCCCGGTCCCGGTCGTTCCGGCAACGGCCACCGTTGGCAGTCTCGGCGTCTACCTTGATGCCATCGGCACTGTCACTCCGGTGTATACCGACTGGATCACGGCGCAGGTCACCGGGGTGATTACCGAGGTCCACTATCGCGAAGGTCAGGTTGTCCATAAGGGCGACCCGCTGATCGACATCGACGCGCGCCCCTACCAGGCGCAGCTCGTAGAGGCCCAGGGTGCGCTGCAGCGCGACCAGAACCTTCTCGCCGAAGCCCAGATGGATCTGGCCCGCTACCAGCAGGCGTGGGCAAAAAATGCGATCCCCCGCCAGACGCTGGAAGACCAGGAAAAACTCGTCCTGCAGGATCAAGGGACGGTGAAAAACGACGAAGGCACGGTTGATTACGACCAGGTTCAGGTGGGTTACTGCCACATTACGTCGCCCATCACCGGGCGAGTTGGCCTGCGGCTCGTCGACCCGGGGAACCTGGTCACCGCCAACTCGACCACCACTCTGGTCGTGGTCACGCAATTGCAGCCGATCACCGTCATCTTCACGCTGGCCGAGGGTAGTTTGCCGCAGGTTCTCGACCAGATGCGCCACGGCAAGCAGCTTCCAGTGGAAGCATGGGACAGCTTCAATGCGAAACAACTGGCAACCGGCAAGCTGATGACGATCGACAACCAAATCGATACCACGACGGGCACCGTTAAGCTGCGCGCATCATTTCCCAACACGGACGGCGCGCTCTTTCCCCAACAGTTCGTCAACACGCGTCTGCTGGTCACGACCATGAAGAACCAGATCCTCGTCCCGTCGTCGGCGGTGCAGCACAACGGCGACGTCGCCTTCGTTTATCTCATCGAGCCTGGTCCTGGCAGCACTGGCGGGCAGTCGCGGCAGAATGTCGGAACCGCTGCGGCGCCGGCCACGAAGGGCGGCGCGGGCGGGCACGGAGCCGGCAACCAGGCTTCCAGCGCGACTCAGGGTTCCAGGACCGGCCAGGGAACCGAGCAGGAATACCACGTCGTGATGAGGAATGTGAAGACCGGCGTAACCGATAAGGGCAACACCGCGGTGCAGGGTATCCAGCCCGGGAACATCGTGGCTAACAGCAGCTTCAATAAGCTGGTGGACGGCGCGCCGGTCTTCCTCTCGAATCAGAACATCCTGACCACGCAAACCACCATCAGCGGCGAGAGCAGTGCCCCGTGAGTCCGTCCCGTCCATTTATTCTGCGGCCGGTCGCGACGTCGCTGCTGATGGCGGCAATCCTGCTGGTGGGCATTGTCGCCTTCACGCAACTGCCGGTCTCGGCACTGCCGGAGGTCGATTACCCCACCATCCAGGTTCTGACGTTCTATCCCGGCGCCAGCCCGGACGTTACCGCGACCACGATTACGGCCCCTCTGGAGCGCCAATTCGGGGAAATGCAGGGACTCAGCCAGATGACCTCCACCAGCGCCGGCGGCGTCTCGGTGATCGTCCTCCAGTTCAACCTTGCACTCTCCATGGACGTGGCCGAGGAAGAGGTGCAGTCGGCCATCAACGGCGGCCAGTCCTATTTGCCTTCCGATTTGCCCGCACCTCCTGTCTACAACAAGACGAACCCCGCGGATGCGCCCATCCTCACGCTGGCGATTACGTCGAAGACCATACCGCTGTCCGACGTGGAGGACCTGGTGGACACGCGGCTGGCGCCCAAAATCTCGCAGCTCAGCGGCGTGGGTCTGGTCAGCATCAGCGGCGGTCAGAAGCCCGCCGTTCGCATCCAGGCGAATCCGGTGGCGCTCTCCTCCTATGGCCTCAATATGGAGGACCTGCGCACCGCCCTCGTCCAGTCCAGTGTTAATTCGGCCAAAGGCAACTTCGACGGCCCACGCCAGGACTACCAGATCGACTCCAACGATCAGATCACCGAGGCCAACGATTACAAGAACGTTGTGGTTGCCTACCGCAACGGCGCGGCCGTCCTCGTCAAAGATGTCGCCAACGTGGTCAATGGAGTCGAAAACTCGAAACAGGCTGCCTGGATGGGAAACAGCTCGTCGAAATCCGGCAGCCTCACTCCGGCCGTTATTCTGAACATCCAGCGGCAGCCCGGCGCCAACACTATCACCGTCGTCCGCAGTATCCAAAAAATCCTTCCGCAGCTGGAAACTGATCTCCCCGCTTCCATCCACATCACCACCATGACCGACATGACGACCAGCATTCAGTCGTCGGTCGACGATGTGGAATTCGAGCTGATGCTGACGATCGGGCTGGTGGTGCTGGTGATCTTCCTGTTCCTGCGCAGCCTGTACGCGACGATCATTCCCAGCGTGGCGGTCCCGCTGTCGCTGATCGGGACGTTCGCGGTAATGTACCTGCTTGGATACAGTCTCGACAACCTCTCCCTGATGGCGCTCACCATTTCCACCGGCTTCGTGGTGGACGATGCGATCGTCATGATCGAGAACATCTCTCGTTTTCTCGAAGAGGGGATGTCGCCGATGCAGGCGGCACTGACCGGGGCCAGCCAGATCGGCTTCACCATCATTTCTCTGACGGTGTCTCTTATCGCCGTGCTGATACCGCTGCTCTTCATGGGCGACGTGGTGGGGCGTCTGTTCCGGGAATTCGCCGTGACGCTCGCCGTCACCATTGTCATTTCGGCGATCGTCTCACTCACGCTCACTCCCATGATGTGCTCGCGCATTCTGCGACACAATCCGGAGTCGCAGCAGACCCGCTTCTATCGGGCTTCCGAGCATGTCTTCAACCGCATGATCGATTTCTACGGACGCACGCTGAAGGTCGTGCTCCGCTACCAGGGAATCACGCTGCTCATCGCCCTCGGTACGCTGATTCTCACGATTTATCTCTACATCGTCATTCCCAAAGGATTTTTCCCGGTCCAGGATACGGGCGTGATTCAGGGCATCTCGCAGGCGCCGCAGTCGATCTCCTTTGCCGCCATGTCGGCCAAACAACAGGAACTGGACGGGGTCATTCTGAAGGATCCGGCCGTCGAGAGTCTCTCGTCCTTCATCGGCGCGGACGGGATCAACACCACGCTGAACAGCGGCCGCATCTCGATCAACCTGAAGCCGCTGAAACAGCGCGTTCCCAGCGGAATCAGCGCCTCCGACGTGATTCGCCGCCTGCAAAGCAGCCTGCAGCAGGTCTCCGGTGTTCATCTCTACATGCAGCCGGTGCAGGACATCACCGTCGACGACCGCGTGAGCCGCACCCAATACCAGTACACGCTCGAAGACCCGGACACCGACGAGCTGAACGAGTGGACGGACAAGTTCGTGGCGGAACTGAAGAAGCTGCCCGAACTGGAAGATGTGGCGACCGATCAGCAAACCGACGGGCGCGCCGTCTCGCTGATGATCGATCGGGTCACTGCATCGCGGCTGGGCATCGCTCCGACCACTATCGACAATACGCTCTACGACGCGTATGGCCAGCGCCAGATCAGCACTCTGTACACGCAATTGAACCAGTATCACGTGGTGCTCGAAACCGCGCCGCAGTGGCAGCAGAACCCTGCCAACCTCGGCGATCTGTACATCCAGAGCAGCGCGTCTTCCGGAGCCAGCGGAGCTGCGGCGGCTACGTCCTACGCTTCGTCCGCGTCGGCTGCGGCGGGCTCAAACACCCTCACTTCCTCGGTCAAATACACGCCATCCTCGAGTGCCGTGAGTGCTCCAGCCTCGGTCCTGTCCGGCGTCACCAGCACGCAGGGGACATCCTCCATCAACGGCGGCAGCGTGGCCGGCACGACTTCCAACACCACAACGGCGGCCACCGGCGCCAATGCGGTGCCACTCAGCGCGTTCACGCATGAATCTGTCACAACCGAACCTCTGTCGATCAATCACCAGGGACAGTTTCCGTCGGTCACCGTTTCCTTCAACCTCGCGTCCAACGCGTCTCTCGGCACCGCCATTTCCGACATCGACAAGGTCGCCGCCAAGCTGAGTTTTCCAGCCAGCCTGCAGGCGGGATTCCAGGGTACGGCGGCTTCCTTCAAGAACTCGTTGTCCAATGAAGCGCTGCTGATCCTTGCCGCGCTCGTCACCGTCTACATTGTGCTGGGCGTACTCTACGAAAGCTTCATTCACCCCGTCACCATTCTTTCCACGCTGCCTTCCGCGGGAGTCGGCGCGCTGCTGTCGCTCATGCTCTTCCATCAGGACCTCAGCGTCGTCGCCATCATCGGCATCATCCTGCTCATCGGCATTGTGAAGAAGAACGGTATCCTGATCGTCGACTTCGCCCTCGAAGCGGAGCGCGAGCACGGCAAGAGCTCCACCGACGCGATTTTCGAAGCCAGCCTGCTGCGCTTTCGGCCCATCATGATGACCACTATGGCCGCGCTGCTCGGCGGACTGCCGCTGGCCCTCGGCACCGGCCTTGGTTCTGAGCTGCGCCGCCCGCTGGGCATCGCCATGGTCGGCGGCCTGCTCCTCAGCCAGGTTCTCACCCTCTACACCACGCCAGTCATCTACATCTTCTTCGATAAGATCGGCCAGCGCCTCACCGGCCGGCGCCCGTCCGACCAGGCCGCGCACACCGGCAGCCCCATTCCCGGTCCTGGGGAGGCTACCCTGTGAGTTTCTCGTGGACCTTCATTCGGAGACCGATCGGCACCACGCTGCTCACCATCGCTGTGGCTATCGCCGGAGCCATCGGATTCACGGTGCTGCCCGTCGCTCCGCTGCCGCAGGTCGACTTCCCCACGATCAACGTGCGCGCCAGTCTGCCGGGCGCCAGCGCCCAGATCATGGCAGCGTCGGTGGCCACCCCGCTGGAGCGGCAACTCGGGCACATTGCCGGCATCACGGAGATGACCTCCTCCAGCTCCCTCGGCAGCACGCAGATCACGCTGCAGTTCGAGCTCAGCCGTAACATCGATGGCGCGGCCCACGATGTCCAGGCTGCCATCAACGCTGCCCGCACCTACCTGCCCGCAAATCTTCCCAGCAATCCGTCGTATTACAAATCGAATCCGGCGGACGCGCCGATCATGATCCTGGGCCTGACCTCAAAAAAATACGACATAACCAAGGTTTACGATCTGGCGTCCACGATTCTGGAACAGAAGCTCTCGCAAATTAACGGAGTCGGCCAGGTCTTCGTGGGTGGCGGAGCAACGCCTTCTGTCCGCGTCGAGGTCGATCCCACCAAGCTGGAGAGTTTCGGGCTCACCCTCGGCAGTGTGCAATCCGTTCTCAGCCTGCAGAATTCGCATGAGCCGCGCGGCCAGCTTTCCGACGGCGCGGTCACCGCGGACATCATTACCAACGATCAGATTTCAAAGGCCAGCCAGTATGCGCCGCTGATCGTCGGCTATCACAACGGCGCGGCCGTGCGGCTCTCTGACGTAGCCGGCGTCTACGACTCGACTCAGAATATCCGCACTGCCGGGTACATGGATGGCACCCGCGCGGTTTTTGTCATCATCTTCCGCCAGCCCGGGGCGAACATCATTCAGACCGTCGACAGCATCCGCTCTCAGCTTCCGTTCCTGGAAGCCGTGCTGCCGCAGGGCATCGATACCACCATCGTTCTCGATCGCACCAACACCATTCGCGCCTCGGTTAGCAGCGTGGAGAAGACGCTGGCAGGTTCCGTTGTGCTGGTCGTGCTGGTCGTCTTCTTTTTCCTGCGCAGCCCGCGAGCAACGCTGATTCCCAGCGTTGCCGTTCCCGTATCCCTGATCGGGACCTTCGCGGTGATGTATCTGCTGGGCTACAGCATCGACAACCTCTCGCTGATGGCTCTCACCATCGCCACCGGCTTCGTCGTGGACGACGCGATCGTCGTGATGGAGAACATTACGCGTCACCTCGAGAGCGGTATGCCGCCGTTTAACGCAGCTCTGATCGGTGCGCGCGAAATCGGATTCACCGTCTTTTCCATCAGCATGTCGCTCATCGCCGTCTTCATTCCCATCCTGATGATGGGCGGCATCGTAGGGCGTCTGTTTCGCGAGTTTGCCGTTACTCTTTCGGTGGCAATCATGGTCTCCCTGGTAGTCTCGCTCACCACCACGCCGACCATGTGCGCGCACCTGCTGAAGCAGCACGACACAGAAGGGGAACACAATTGGTTCTATCGCGCCAGCGAGGGCTTCTTCAACGGGATGCTCTCGACCTACCGTCGGTCGCTCACGTGGGCGCTCGAAAATTCACTGTTGATGCTCATTGTTCTGGCGCTGACCATCGCGCTTAATTTCGTGGTGATCTACCGAATTCCCAAAGGCTTCTTCCCGCAACAGGACACGGGGGCCATCGTGGGCGGGGTACAGGGCCCGCAGGATGCGTCATTCCCTTTCATGAACTATTCCGTTCGCAAGCTGATGCAGATCATCAAGGCGCATCCGGCTGTGGCTCATGCCAACGCCTATACGGGCGGCAACGGTTCCAGCAATGGCGGATTCATCTACGTGGCGCTCAAGCCCCTGGGAGACGGGCCCGGAGAGCGGAAGGAGAGCGCCATGCAGGTCATCAACGACCTGCGGCCGAAGATCAACAACCTGCCGATTGCCTCTGCCTTTCTGCAACCTGTCCAGGACCTTCGCATCGGCGGCCGATCCAGCTCCGCGCTGTACCAGTACACGGTCCAGTCGGATAATATTCCCGACCTGGACAAGTGGGGTCCGATTCTGCTCGAGCACATGCAGAAGCTTCCCGGGCTTGAAGATGTCAACACGGACCAGCAGAATGGCGGTTTGGAGGAGATGCTCGACTACGACCGGGTTGCCGCGGCGCGCCTCGGACAGACTCCGCAATCTCTCGACAGCTCGCTCTATAGCGCCTTCGGGCAGTCGGAAGTATCTGTCATCTATACGCAGCTCAATCAATACTACGTCGTGATGGAGGTCGCACCTCAGTTCTGGCAGTCGCCAGAGGGACTCAACGACATCTGGTTAAATACAGCCGGCACATCGTCGACTTCGTCTGCTGCGCCGGCGGGTCTCAATTCCATCTCTCCGCTGTTTACGATGCTCTCAGCTCAGACCGGAACGACACCGCTCGAGGTGAATCACACGGGGCTGTTTCCATCGGTCACCGTTTCCTTCAATCTTGCCAACGGCATGTCGCTGAGCGACGCCACCCGTGAAGTGACCGAAATGGAGACGCGTCTCGGCATGCCGTCCACGGTCCGCGGATTCTTCGCCGGCACCGCGCAGGCCTATCAGGATTCGCTGGCAACCGAGAAATACCTGGTGATCACCGCGATTCTGGCCGTTTACATCGTGCTGGGCATTCTGTATGAGAGCCTGGTGCACCCCTTCACCATCCTCTCCACGCTTCCGTCGGCCTCCATCGGAGCCATGCTCGCGCTCATGATCTTCCACATGGATCTGAACGTTATCTCCATCATCGGCATCATTCTGCTCATCGGCATCGTGAAGAAGAACGCGATCATGATGATCGACTTTGCCCTGATGGCCGAGCGCGAAGAGCAAAAAAGCACTTACGATGCCATCTTCGAAGCCTGCATGCTGCGCTTCCGACCCATCATGATGACCACCATGGCCGCCACCTGCGGTGCGCTGCCGCTCGCCTTCGGCACCGGCACCGGCTCAGAGCTGCGCCGGCCGCTGGGCATCACGATTGTCGGCGGCCTGCTGCTCAGCCAGCTCATTACCCTGTACACCACGCCGGTCGTCTATCTCACCCTGGACAGCCTGCGCCTCCGTATCACGGGCAAAACGCGCGATACGTTCCGCCCGGAAATCGAAGGAGCCGCGTCATGAAATGCGTGAACAACACCTCGATCATCCGGAGAAACCGGATCTTTTTTGCGATCGCCAGCGGTGTGCTGCTGGCCACTCTGGCCGGATGCACCGTGGGGCCCAAATACCATGCTCCCGCGCCGCCTCAGATCGCAGCTCAAAACTACAAGGAATCTACGGTCAACTTCCAGGACCAGCCGGGCTGGAAGGTAGCCAGCCCCAGCGATGGCATGCTGCGCGGCAACTGGTGGGAGGTTTTTCATGAGCCCGAGCTGAACGCGCTCGAAGACCAGCTCAACATCAACAACGAGACGATCAAGCAATACTTCCAGCAGTACATGGAGGCCCGCGCCGTCATCGCCGAAGCCCGCTCGCAGTACTGGCCCACCATCACGGCGAATCCCTCCTGGAGCCGTTCCAGAAGCTCCTCTAACCTAACGAATTCTTCTCAGGCCAACGTCGGACGGACCAGCACTCTGTGGGCCGCGCCCCTCGATGTGTCGTGGGCGCCCGATTTCTGGGGCAAAATCCGCAACGAGGTCCGCGAAGCGCAATACGCGGCACAGGTCAGCGCCGCCGACCTTCAACTGGAGAAGCTCACGGAGCAGGCCTCGCTCGCCGAGTATTACTTTGAAATTCGCGGCCAGGACATGCTCCAGCAGATTCTCGATCAGACCGTAGCTGCCGATCAAAAAGCGCTCGATGCCAACCAGGGCGCTTACGATGCCGGAACAGGCGACTACATCTCCGTTGTCGAATCCCGCGCCACCCTCCAGGGTGCTCAGGCCGCGGCCACCAACGTGGGCCTGGCCCGCGCGCAGTATCAGCATGCCATCGCTGTTCTGCTCGGCAAAGTGGCCAGCGATTTTTCGATTCCCGTCAAACCGATGATCTATACTCCGCCGCCGATTCCCACCGGCGTGCCTTCACAACTCGTTGAGCGCCGCCCCGATATCGCCGCCGCCGAGCGCACCCTTGCGGAAGCCAACGCGACCATCGGCATCGGATATGGTGCGTTTTTCCCGCAGGTCACTATTTCCGCAAGCGGGGGCTTTGAAGCTTCCACACTGAAGCATCTCTTCAACTGGGCCAGCCGAACCTGGTCCATCGGGCCTTCCGCCTCACAGGTGATCTTCGATGGCGGGCTCTACCGCGCCGAGCTGCATCAATACGAAGCGACGTACAACGCCGACCTTGCCAGCTACCGGCAAACCACCCTCACCGCGTTCCAGCAGGTTGAGGACGCTCTGGCCGGCACCCGCATCTACTCGCAGCAGATTCTGCAACAACAGGATGCCGTCAAGTCTTCGCAGCAATACCTGCAAATGGAAATGCAGCGCTACAACACGGGCGTCGATCCCTACATCGATGTGGTCACCGCGCAGACAACTGTTCTTGGCAACCAGGAAACCCTCAATGCCGCACAAGTCGACGAGATGTTGTCGGCAGTCGAGCTGGTTCAGGCTCTGGGCGGAGGATGGGATGTATCGCAGCTGCCATCTCCATCGCAGGTCGCCGCCAAAGTCGCTAACGCGAACTACCAAATGCAGCACTGAGGTGTCGACGGCCTGGCTGAAAACTGCGGAGGACAGCCGGAAGGATGAGCGCTCTCTCGCTCGATGACGCGGTCGATGCGCTTGATGACGCGGTCGTCCGGCAACGGGACTCGGCCCGCGCGTCACAGACAGGCTGGCACCCAGACGCAGGGCGAAGGCATCGTAACGAGGGTGTCAGTGAGATTTCCAGCTGCGCGTGCCACTTGGTTGACATCGGCGGCGCCGCCGGCTCGCGTCAGGCTTGTCGGGTCGCCCTCAGGCTGCCCACGCACTGCATCCGTAAGGTTATTTGCGCGGGCATGTCGTTCCAGCTACCATGGTTTGTCCGGCGGAACAGGTTCATACGAAGGAGGTCATTGCTTATGTCCGAAGAGAAGCAGTCGGGTGGATTCAGCTGGTTTCTTGCAGGTTTGGGCATCGGAGCCCTGATTGGCGTCTTATATGCTCCCAAGGCGGGACGCGAAACTCGCGAGGGCCTGATGAGCAGTGCTCGCGAGGGGACGGAGTATCTGAAACAGCGCGGGCGCGAGGCAGCGGATCAGGTTGGCGACCTGGTGGATCGCAGCAAGACGCAGGTCAACGAATATGTCGATCGCAGCAAAGAGGTGGTCGAGCGGGGCCGCGCGCAGTGGGACGAATTCGTGAATCAGGGGAAACAGTTTGTCAGCGAGCAGACAGGAAAAGTGACGGCGGCGGTGGAAGCGGGGCGCCAGGCGTATCAAAGCTCATCGTCCTCCAACTCGAATGAGCCGGCCTGATACTCAGAATTGCGAGACGAAGGAGAAAGCGCGCGAGACCGCGGATGCGCAGGCTGAAGTCTCGGGCTGAGAGCAGGTACGTGCTATGCATCAGGTATCCTGGATTTACGTCACTTTTACCGCCGTGACAGCGGCTGGAGTGCTGTTGCAGGCTTTTGTGCTGCTGGGGATGCTGTTTGCCCTGAAGAGCGCGCTCGGCCGGCTCGACCAGGTTTCGAAATTGGCGGAAGAGCATGTCGTGCCCACGCTGGTGTCGGCGCGGAGCATGATTGAAGAAATTGCTCCCAAAATCAAAACCGCGGTCCAGAATGTTGTCGACGCGAGCCAGCAGGTGCTGGAGGTGAGCCATAAGCTGAAGGATCAGTCTGCGCAGGTCGGCGAGACGCTCGACGATTTGCTGAAAAAGACAGAAGTGCAGGTTGAGCGCGTCGACGAGATGGTAACAGGCACGCTGAACACGGTTGCCCATGCAACGGCGACCCTGCAGCATGCGGTGATCACACCGGTGCGACAGATTGGAGCTTTGCTGAACGGTCTGCGCGCAGGTCTGGACGTCCTGCGCGGCCGCGATCGCGAAGCGCACGCTGCCGCCGACGGCGACCACTTCGTATAGAAGTTTGGGGCTTCCGAAAATGCAAAACCCCGCTGCGGCGGGGATTTCTGTTCTGGTCGGTAAGCGCCGCTCATCCGGCCCGCTGTTTTTTGCATCCAAGGGGCAAGTGCACGTGTTAGCAGCAGGACTATCCAGCGAGCAGCTGACCACGAAGGACTGCATTGAACGGCAGTCGCGCGCGGAAGCTCGCGTTCCGCAGTCCACCTACCGGCTGCAGCTCCATTCCGGATTCAACTTCGCCCACGCGGAGGCCGTGCTGCCCTATCTGAAGGACCTGGGCATCGACGACTGCTATGCGTCGCCGGTTTTCGAGGCGCGTCCGGGCAGCGCCCACGGCTACGATGTGACCCGGCACGACCGGCTCAACCCAGAACTCGGCGGAGAAGCCGGCTTTGCGCGCCTCACTGCGCGGCTGCGCGAGCTGGGCATGGGACTGCTTCTGGATATCGTGCCCAATCACATGGGGGTGGGCAACGATTCGCTGTGGTGGCAGGACGTGCTGGAGAACGGCCGCGCTTCGGAATTTGCGGACTATTTCGACATTGACTGGAATCCTCTGAATCCTGACATGAAAGACAAGCTGCTTCTGCCGATTCTCGGACGCCAGTATGGAGAAGAGCTGGAAGCGAAACGGATTCAGGTGGTCGTGGTCGACGGACAACTGCGCATCCGCTATTTCGACCATCTCGTCGCGATCGCTCCGCGATCGCTTCCGGTCATATTTCCCAGCCCGGAACTGGACGAACTTGGCGTGCCGGAATACTTCCGCGATCTGGTGCGCGATACGGCGCACATTCCGCCGCACGAAACCACAGACAGGAATCTGGCCCTGCAACGGCGCCAGCAGCTCGATGACCTGCGGCCACGGCTGCGCGCCGCTTTGCTGAGCGAAGAAATGCAGCCGGCGCTGAGGAGCGCGCTGGAGCGCATCAACGGCAGGGAGGGCGACCCGCACAGCTTCGATCGGCTGCATGAACTGCTGGAGCAGCAGCCGTGGCGCCTCGCATACTGGCGGGTATCGATCGAAGAGATCAATTACCGGCGTTTCTTCGATGTCAACGACCTGGTTGGGCTGCGCATGGAGAATCCCAGGGTCTTTGCGGCTACCCATTGCCTGATTCGCAGGCTGCTGGCGCGCGGCGAGGTGACGGGACTCCGCATCGACCACTGCGACGGGCTGTTCAACCCGCGCCAATACCTCATCCGCCTGCAGCTGCTCTGTGTGGCCAGCCAGTGCATGGGCGAAGAGCCGCAGCAACCGACCGGAGAAAATGGGATCGAGCTGCAGGTTCGCGACGCGCTGCGCGGGCACGACTGGGCCGCCGAACCGGGGCCGCTGTACGCAGTGGTCGAAAAAATTCTGGAGCCGCGTGAATCGCTTCCGCGGGAATGGCCTGTGCGCGGCACCTCGGGGTACGATTTTGTTTACTTCGGCAGCCAGGTTTTCATCCGCGGCGATAACAAACGGCGTTTCACCGATCTTTACGAGAGGATCACGGGTTTGCCGTCGGACCCAGAATCGGTCGTGTATGAGTCGAAGCTGAACGTGATGCGCAACGCTCTGTCGAGCGAAGTCTATGTGTTGACGAATCTGCTGAGCCGGCTGGCCTCGGCGAACCGCAGAGCGCGCGATTTCACCGACGATTTACTGGAAACCGCGGTGCGGGAGACGATCGCCTGCTTCCCGGTGTATCGCACCTACATCGACGATCGCGGGCAATATACCGAGCGCGATCGATCGTTCATTCGGCAGGCGATCGCCCGGGCCAAGCGCCACAATCGCGAAATGGATGCATCGGTATTCGATTTCCTTGAGAACACGCTGCTGCTCCACGAGAAGACGGGCCAGGAGATCGACCAGCGCGAGCTGTATTTCGCGCTCAAGTTCCAGCAGCTGAGCGGTCCGGTGATGGCGAAAGGTGTGGAGGACACCTCGTTCTACGTCTACAACCGCTTTCTCTCATCGAATGACGTCGGCAGTACGATCGAAGCCTTCGGCATCGCGCAGGAAGAGTTTCACGGCGCAAATCTCGAACGGCTGAGAAGTGTGCCGGATGCCATGCTGGCGAGCTCGACGCACGATACCAAGCGCAGCGAAGATGTGCGTAACCGGCTGAATGTTCTTTCCGAAATGACATATCTGTGGCCGTCGTATGTGCGGCGGTGGATGCGGATGAATGCGAAGCACAAACGCACACTCGAAGACGGCCGCGTGGCCCCGGATGCGAATGAAGAGTACTTCATCTACCAGACCCTGGTCGGAGCCTGGCCCTGGAAGATGAGAACCGCCGATGACCGTCAGAACTTCCTGGAACGCATGCAGCAGTACATGACCAAGGCCCTGAGCGAGGCCAAGGTGAACCTGAGCTGGACGAATCCAAATCCGGTTTACGTCGATGCGGTGCACAGTTTTCTCCGCAGCGTTCTCATGCCGGATGGCCGGGGCAGGGAACCGCGGTTTGTGGAAACTCTCGCCGACCTCCTGCCCGTTCTCCGCCTGTTTGGAGCTGTGAATTCGCTCGCTCAGGTGGTGCTGAAGGTTGCTTCGCCGGGAGTGCCCGATTTCTATCAGGGAACGGAGATGTGGGACCTGAGCTTGGTGGATCCGGATAATCGCAGACCCGTGGACTACGATATGCGTCGCCATGCTCTGGCCGCGATGCGCGAGCAGGCCGCAAGCGAGGGAGAAGCTGCGGTATGCCGCGATGTCCTCGAGACTCTGCACGACGGCCGGGTGAAGCTCTGGACGATCCACAGAGCGCTCCAGTTGCGCAACCGTATGCCGGACGCGTTCCGGCACGGCGAATATGTCCCGGTTCAGGCGAGCAGGGAGCATGCCCAGCACATCCTCGCGTTCCATCGAGGAAACCGCGTCGTCGCGGTTGTCCCGCGCTTTGCATACACTCTGATGGGCGGCAAACCACACCTGCCGATGGGCATGGCGTGGGGCGATGGGGAATTACACCTTCCACAGCTGGCGGGCGCGGCGCTCGAGAATGTGTTCACGGGGTCATGGCTGCGCACGGGTCCTGACGGACGGCTGCCGTTGCGGTCGGTCTTCGAAGGATTCCCGGTTGCGCTGCTGGCCTGCGCATAAAGATCGCCTGGGTCATTCCTGCGGATCGCGTCCTGCCTTGTCGCGATCGGTCACTTCTGTCAGTGCAGCCAGCTCCGCTGCGAGCGTGGGCGAAAGCGCGTTCTCCGGGCAGCGCCAGCTCCAGTTGCCCTCAGGCCGCGAAGGCACATTCATGCGCGCCTCGCTGCCCAGCTCGAGGATATCCTGCACCGGGAAGAGGCAGGTATCGGCGACGGATGAAGCAGTCGCACGAATCAATGGCCAGACGACGCTGCTTCCGCCGCTCGCAACGTAAGCGCCGACCGCCGCTCGCTCCGCCTGCGTCGCCCCGGATTCCCACCATCCCCGCGTCGTATCGTTGTCGTGCGTACCGGTATAAGCAACCGTGTTGGTTCCATACCGATGGGGCAGATGCAAATGCGCGCCGCGGGAGGAGAACCCGAACTGGATCACCCGCATACCGGGCAGCGCGAAGCGATCGCGGAGCTCATCCACTTCCTTCGTGATCAGGCCCAGATCTTCGGCGATAAAAGGCAGATCGCCCAGCTCCTGATGCAGCCGTTCAAAGAGGGCCGCGCCAGGGGCTTTGACCCAGGTTCCATTGACCGCCGTTTCGTCCTCCGCAGGGATGGACCAATAGGCCTCGAATCCCCGGAAATGATCGAGGCGAATCACATCGTAGAGATTATGCGAGCGCCGAATGCGCTCAACCCACCACGCAAAGCCGCTCTGTTCGAGCACGTCCCATTTGTAGAGCGGATTGCCCCAGCGCTGGCCGGTCGCCGAAAAATAGTCGGGCGGGACACCGGCCACGCGGATGGGAGAGAGATCCGCGTTCAGTTCAAACAGGTTGGGATGCGTCCAGACATCGGCGCTGTCGTAATTGACGAAAATGGCGACGTCGCCGATGAAGCGGATGTCGCGCGCGGCGCAGTACTCGCGCAGGGCACGCCATTGCTCGTCGAAAGCGAACTGGATGGCCTGAGCGACCGCCAGTTCCTCACCGTGTTCCGCCTGGAGGTGATCGAGAGCCTGGGCATCGCGATGCTTGAACTCGTCCGGCCAGTGGTTCCACGATGTGTAGTCGAACTTGCGGCGCAGCACCAGATACTGCGCCCAGGCATTCAGCCAACCTGCATTTTCGCGGCAAAAAACCTCGAACTGCGACCACTCCGTCTCCGCGTGGCGCTGGAGGAAATTGCGCGCGGCCTCCTCAAGGAGGGGCAGTTTTCTGGCGGAGACCTCTTCGTAGTCGACATTACCAGTCCAGCCTGGCAGGCCCTCCAGACGGTCGCCGTCGATCCAGCCGCGGTCGGCAAGAAATTCCAGCGAAATGAGCAGAGGATTGCCGGCAAATGCCGAGAGCGCAGCATAGGGTGAGTTGCCGTATCCCGTAGGGCTGAGGGGAAGAACCTGCCAAAGCCGCTGCCTGGCAGCAGCGAGAAAGTCGGCGAACGCGTAGGCGGCGGGTCCCAGATCGCCGATGCCGCCATAGGAAGGCAGCGACGATACGTGGAGCAGAAGTCCCGAAGAGCGTTCCAATGGCATGCATCAATCCAGAGAATCTGAAAGAAAAAGCCCGCGCCATCGAGGGGATTCGAACAGCACGGGCTTCG
Source organism: Acidobacteriaceae bacterium (assembly GCA_030041435.1). GTDB lineage: Bacteria > Acidobacteriota > Terriglobia > Terriglobales > Acidobacteriaceae > Palsa-343. The sequence continues at coordinate 44,073 of JASHNW010000042.1, read as the reverse complement.
GTTGCCTGTTCTTCAGCTGCTAGGTGCCGCTGAGCGGAGACTTCTGCTGGAATTTGCGATTCAGCAGCACCCGCCCGCCCTTCTCGTAGCTGTTCACGAGGTCGGAGACAAAGACCTGGAACATCTGATCGCGCCGCTGGTTCAGCAGCGTGTCGCGTGTGGAATCGAAGTTCTTCGCCGCGTCTTCCGCCGAAGGCGCCTGCTTGTCGACGATCTTTGCCACCACGCCCGCAGTCCCGTTGTTGATCGCGTTGCTGATCTGCCCCACGTTGAGGTCAAACAGCGACGGCGCAGCACTGGACAGAGCGCCGATGTCCGGCACCTGCTGGTCGCGTCCGACCAGGTCGCTGGTCTTCACCGTGGCGCCCACTTCCTTCGCCGCCTTGGCAAGATCGCCTTCGGCGTGAGCCCGATCTGCCAGCTCGTTGGTTTTGCGCGCCAGCAGCGAGGTCACCTGCTGATCGCGGAAGTCGTCGAGCACGTGCGATTTGTATTCTGCAAACGTCGGCGTATGTGCGGGATCGATGTCCGCCACCTGGAAAACGGCATAACCGCCATCCCCGATGTCCGCTACCTGGGCCGCGCCGCCCTTCTGCGCGGCAAACGCGGCGGTAAGAAGCTTCGAGCTGTCGCTCAACCCGGTCAGGGTTGCTCCTGCGGAGACAAAATCGGATGTGACCGCCGTCATGTGGTAGGCAGCGGCGGCCTGGGCCAGGCCGTCCTTTTGCGCCTCCGTGGCCAACTGCTGCGCGAGCGCCTGCACCGCCTGGCCTTCCTTCTGTTTGGTGAGAATGTCGGCGATCGAGCTCTTCACTTCGGACAACGGCTTGACGTGGGCGTCCTGCTTATCCTCGGTCTGGATGATGTGATAACCGAACTGGGTGCGGACCAGCCCTGAAATCTGCCCCGGCTTCTGCGCGAATGCCACGGCATCGAACGCAGGAACGGTAACGCCGTGCTTGATCCAGCCCAGTTCGCCTCCCTGGTCTTTACTGCCGGGGTCGTCAGAGTTCTTCTTTGCCAGATCCGCAAAGTCCTCGCCGTTGTCCTTGTGCAACTGATCCAGAATGCCCTGAGCCTTCGCCTTGGCGGCAGCGTCGGCAGCCGCTCCTGCATTGGGATCGACCGAGATGAGGATGTGGCGCACTTTCACCTGCGCATCGACCCGATAGTTCGCCTGATTGTCGTTGTAGTACTGCTGAATTTCCGCATCCGTCACTTCCGGCTTGCCGCCGGGGAGATCCTTGTCAGTCACAGCAACGTAGTTGATTTTGCGGGTCTCAGGATCTGCGTTCGTGTACCGCGACGCATTCTGTTTGAAGAATGCCTCGAGTTCGGTGTCAGTTGGGTTGATCGTCTTGCGCAGATCGTCCGCGCTGATGACCGCATAATCGAACTTGATCTTTGTCGACTGGTTCGTGTAGAAGTCCCGCACTTCGGCGTCGGACACGGTCACGCCCGCGGTGATGAGATCGCGCAGCCGATCGACAACGATCTGCTGCCTGACCTCGCTCTCGAACTTGTCGACCGACATATGGAGGTTGTCGGAGATGAGTTCAGCATAGCGCTCGTCGCCAATGTACTGGCCGTCGGGGAAGAGATACTGGCCCCACATGCCGGTGTGCAGAAAATGGCGAACGTCGTCAGCCGACGCGGTCACGCCGATGCGATGGGCTTCCTCCTGCAGAATGTCCCGCTCGATGACCTGCTGCGCAGCCTGCTGCATGAAATAAGGCATCAGCATGTCGGGAATCTGCTGACCGCGCGACATGTTTTGCACCGCGAGCTGCACTTCAGCCGTAGAGATCTTGTCCTCGGCAGGCAGGAAGCGTCCGAGCAAACCACCGTGCCGGATGCTCGCATACGTGTCGGAGGCGGACGTCTGGTCGTTGAACATGCCAGGCACGAGGAAAATCACCATCAAGACGCAGGTAACGCCGATGATGACGATGAAGATGGCTTTGACTAAGGGTGTGTCCTTTTGCAGGAAGCGGATCATGGATGGGTAAAAGCCTTTTCTTTAGCAAGCGCTCTCGCGGCCCGGCTGGCTGGCGGCGAAAGGGTGCGGGATGACGATTCCCGATAGAACTGGGAGCCTTACCAGTATAAATGCCGCGCTGCGCTGCCGGGGATTCCGAGCAAGGAAGTTTCGGAGGTTCAATTTCCCGGGATGTGATCCCGGTATGTGGGCCAGCCGGCGATCAGGGCGTGAACTACCGGGCTTCCCACCCGCCAGGCGGCCTCCAGAGCGGGAATCCCTCCGACGTAGGGAGCCGTTATCGATTCAGCCGCGGTATGTCCTGGCGCCTGCATGGAGTAATTGGAGGCCGTGCGGAGCACCATAAACCGCCGGAAATCGGCACGATGCATGTGGTCGAGCCGGGTGAGTGCTTCAGCGATGCCGGAGTCCTCCATGTCGGTCATAACAAGTCGGCCGTGGCCGCGGGTGTGGATCCGGACCCAGTCTTCGGCGTAGCGCGTGAGGATCTTGCCATGCCAGTAGGAGTCGGAGGCCAGGGTGTCGCCCTCCAGCACAAAGGGCAGCCGCTGCGCCTGGGGATAGCCGGCCCATGCAGCGCGCACCGCCGCGAGCTGGGGGGTGTCCATCAGTGCCACGTTTTGCGTCTGGTGGAAGGCCCAGTCGGCCAGGCCCGGATTCAGCGCGTAGGCCATCGGCTCGCTGCCCCACAATCGCTTCGGATCGGGAACTTCGTCCGGACGCGTGGCCCCAATGGCAAAGATGCCGTACGGCCAGCCGGGCGGAGCTTCCCGTGGATCGATCTCCTGGCGGATGTCGGTCACGATCCATTTCGCCCAGGCTGCCGAGCCGACGGAGGCCACGTTGGGATCGACGCCCGCGATGCCTGCCAGCAGCCAGTATGCGTGGGTCAGGTCAAAACGTGGATCCATGCCGAGCGCCATGATGGAACTGGCCGACGGGCCGATGGTCATGCCCGTAACGATGCCGAGAATAGAGCCATCCGCGTTGGTGCGCAGATCGCGCATGCCGCCTGGGAAGGGAAGTTTCCGATCGAGATGCTCGCCCTCCACCCAGAATTGAAATTCGCCTGGCCGGTCGCCTGTATCGTTTCCCTCCTCAAACGTGGTGACGATCACCACCTTCACCGGAACGGGTACAGGCGTCTGCGCGAACACGCGGGGCGACAGGCAAAGACACGACGAGAGTGCGAGGAGCCAGGCAGTTCGCTGCATGCGATTGGACCCTGGGCTTAGAGTGTCCGGCATCCGCCGCCGGCAGGGCGTAAGACAGTTTGGTGCTGATTTTCTCAGCATGACATTTGTTCTGCGAAATGTCATCGCTTTCGGGTGCGGCGAGGTTCCCGCAGACCGCGTCCTCAGGCCCCTCTAAGGCAAAAGCACCACCGGAGCCTGCCAGAAGGCGGCCTTTTCGCCGGCGGGGTTCAGCACCGTCACCTGGCAATCGTATGCACCGGGGGCAAGCGCACTGAGCGGAATGTTGAAGGCCAGCGGCATCGTTTTGACGCGATTGTCCCAGCCCTGCGTGATCTGCACGGGCCGCGTCTCGAAGCTCTTCTGTGGGCCGCGATAGAAGGTGACGTAAGCAAGCAGCGGCTGCGTCTGCGGCTCGCCCTGCTCGTAAGCCTGCAGATAGACGTAGAGGTGCTGATCGCGGCTGAAGACGCGCGTGACGCTGGGGATCAATTTCGCGCCGTTGTTGACCAGCGGATTGACCGCCTCCTCGGTCTGCTGCTCCTTGCTCTTCTGCGCGTTGTAGATGGCGTTCCTGAGATCGACGCGCTGGCTGCTGAGAACAACCGAGCTGATGGGCAGCCGCTGCGCCTCCCGGTTGAGGTTCGGAATGACAAAGCTGGTCTGGTAGGTTCCAATCCTTCCCGTTTCGTCGTCCCGGGCAAGAAACTTGATCGTGTACTTGCCGGGAAGCAGCGTAAAGCCTGTGTCGTACTCGACTGGGCGTTTGGACAATTCCTCCGCAGTGGTGTCGCTCAGCTTAATGTCGACCTTATCGCGCAGGTTCGTAACGGTCATACCGCCGTAGTCGTCTTTGATCTCACCGATGAAATCGATCAGCGTGTGTTCTGCGCCGCGCTTGCGGGCCAGAGCGAGCTCGTGGCCGGGTATCTTCACGATGATCGGCACAAAGTATTCGGCGCGATTGAGCTGGAAATAATCGATCTCCATCGCGATGGTGAGTTCCGTGATGGGATCGCTGAGCATGAGCGCGTCTTCCAGCTGGCGCTCCTTGTCCGCGGCGTTGAATTTGGCAAAGACTTTGCCGGCGAAGTAGCCCTGACGATAGTCGAGTGCTGCCGTGGGGTCGGAGGCGACCGTGATGTGGATGCGGCGGAACTTGCCGTCCTGCACAGAGTTGGTGGTGTAGTAGCCAAGGATGTAGTAGCTGGAGACCGACTGCTCTGCCTGCTGGATGCCCTTCGTCAGGTCGTTGTTGTCGAACTGAGCTTTGCCGCCTGTGTCCGATGCGAGAGCATAGAGCGTGTCCTGCGACTGCTGGAAATCGGACATCATGGCAAGCGCCGCCGTGCCGGAATACATGCCGGTGTTGCCCTGCGAGCCGCGCGTCGCGTCGCCCAGCGGGGCTCCTGCGACGAGGCCGCGCGCGTCGATGGGCCAGAACGAGACGCCGGAGCGTATCGCATCGTTGATGGTGGCGTGCAGCTGCGCCTGATTGTCGAGCCCGTTGAGCCGCAGCCCGCTGGCGAAATAGACGAGCGACTTCTTCTCGCTGAGCTGACCGAGCATCTTCGCCGCAGTCTGCAGCGCGGCGAGCTGGCGGTCGGTGTTGAAGATGTTGAATTCGCTGTCGTCCTGTCCAAAGGCGGAGCCGGTGTCGGACGAGCTGGCGTCGTCGGCATCCTCGGCAAACGCCTGTCCCTCGCCCAGGATCATTGTTTCCAGAATGCTGAGCAGGCGAGTACGATCGGCTGTGAAATCCTGCAGCACATCGACGCCGCCGCCCGCATAGCGCACGATCGCAACAAGGTCGTCGGGCTTCATCTGGACGCGGATGAAATTTTGCGCGGCAGTGAGCGCGCGCACCTGGTCGGCCGGGGGCAGCGCGGTCATATCGAAGTAGAGAGCAAGGAGGCGGCGATCCTTATACAGCGTGCTGCCGCGCGGCTCGGGAGCAATCTGCGTCGAGGAGAGATGGTAGTAGACCTTCAGAGTGGCGATCCTGGGCAGGGGCGCCGGAATGACCGTGCCCTCCGCCGGAAGCTCCTGGTGCTCGCAAAAACGGATGGTCTGCGGAACGCCGTCTTCCGTGAGCGCGAAGTCTTTAGCGGTGAGGCCGTTGATCGGGTTCCCGTTTTTGTCTTTCACCGAGACGGTTTCGATCACCAGCTGCGAATTAACGGAGATGGTCGGCACGCTCGCCTGCGAGGGCGCGTTTTCGCCGATCTGCTGCGCCGAGGTGGAAACCACCGCCGCGGCGACGACAGCAAGGCAGACGCAGAGGGAGCGGCGCATCATCTCAGAACCTCACCCGAAACGTTGTTTGTACGCTGCGCATGCTGTTCGCAGCCGTGGGCAAGCCAAACTGCGGGCTGGTGACCGCTGTGTTCCATCCTGAATAGGTGACGTGATTAATAGCATTTGTGGCATCGATGCGAGCGTCGAGATTGAGCTTATCGCTCAGGCGAAAGGTCCGTGCCAGCGAGGCGTTCATCGTGAACTCATCGGGTCCAGTGATGGAGTCGCGCCCGGCGTTGCCCCATTGTCCAGTGGCTGGCGCTGTGAAGGCAGCCTGGTTGAGGAAGTAGCCCGCGTGGCGGCCATAGAGCGGCGCGCCGGTGCGGTTGGGGCGGAGTGTGCCGGTGACGCCGGTGCCGGGAACCGCTTCAATATAGTCGGGTGTCTCGGGCAGGCCGCTCCCGGCAGTAATCTCCGTCAGAAGGGTCCATTCTTTGTAGAGTTCGCCTTTCCAGCCGCTGAGCAGAGTTCCACCCTTCAACCCCATGCCCGAGGTGTACTGCGCCTGCGCACTGAGCAGATTGCGCTGGTCAAAGGTAGAGAGGCCGCGTTCCCCGCGCAGATTGCGCCAGTTCTGCGCGATCGTGGCGCTGGCTGAGTTGCTGCCGCTGGACGCGGAGGCGAACTCCGATGGAGCCGCGCTCTGCGACGCGGTCGGCCCCTGGCCACCAACCGAAGAGTCATCATCGATGGATTTGGCCCACGTATATTCGATCGATGCAGCGAGGCCGCTGTGCAGTCTGCGGCGCAAGTGGACACGGCCGGCTTCGCGCGAGAGGTTGCCGCCGGAGTCGAGATAGACAAATCCGACCGGGCACGCGGGGCACAGATTTGCGGCTCCCGGCGGATTCGTATTGGGCAGGAACTCCTGCATCCCGTGTGTGCCCCTCGTGCCCAGGTAGGTGACGTCCATCTGCAGCGAGCCGGGAAGATCGCGCTGTAAGGTGACCTGCCAGTTCTGTGCGTATCCAATGCGGAAGTTGGGATCGATGGCGAACGTGTCGGGCGTCGTTGCCGGGCAGGTGTTGAATCCGCTCGCGAGCGTGAGCGGGCAGGCGGCGCTGTTTTCCACGCTGAGACTGTAGGAGAGCGGGGCCTGCTGCGCCATCTGCGTCACGATGCCCGGGTAGACGGCGGTGTCCTGGTAGATGCCATAGCCCACGCGCACCACCAGCGACGAGCCGCCGATGGGACGCCATGCTATGCCGATGCGCGGCTCGATGCCGCTGCGGTCGGGACGAATGAGCGAACTCGGGTAATGCTGGCCGGTGAGCGATCCGACAGGGTGGCTGCCTACGACCGGCGCGACGGCCGTAAAACCGGGCGCAATATCGAGGTTGACAAGGCGGCCGAAAAGCTCCGTGATGGGCGCGCCGTATTCCCAGCGCAGGCCGGCGTTGAGCGTAAACTCCGGCCGGATGCGCCAGTCGTCCGTGACATATTCGTCGTAGACAGATTCGCGAAAATACTTGTCTGCATTGCCGTAGGCGATGGAGCTGGTGTCGGGAATGCCGAGGAGGAAATCGGCGAAGTCGGAGCCGCTCGTCGAAGGGCTCGCACCTGGGCCCGCGGTGGCCGCACCAGTGAAGACGAAACTGCCGCGCGGATTCTGCTGGGAACGGTAATTGAACTCCTCGCGGCGGAAGTCGCTGCCAAAGGTGACGTTGTGGTGGCCGTGAATCCACAACGCAGAGATCGATGGCGCGCTTGTCTGGATGCGGGTGTCCGCGCTGTTCCCGTCAGACAAGCCCGCGATGCCGCTCGAAAACGTGAGCCCTGGAGGGCCCCAGTCGGCCGGGTCCTGGTCGTTCCCGCTGATGCCGGCCAGGCCGGAGACATCCTCGCGATTTTCAAACCAGGGAATCACGCTCGTGCGAGTGCGGCTGAATGCAAAGCTGGGATACATGAAGACCCGCTGTCCGAAGCGATGCGACCACTGCACGCTGGTGCTGAGGCCCAGAAGATCGGTCGTGTCGACAAAATTGAAAATGTTTGGGCCGCTGCTCCGTGTGCTTTGCAGCGCGAACCTGCCATTGACCTGATTTTTGAAATTGAAACTCTGATCGACGCGCGCCTGCAACGCGTCCTGATGCGAGTCGCTCAGCAGGGGAATCTGGTAGTTGTAGAGCGTTCCGGCGGCGAGGTTCGGCAGCGGATAGAAATTCAGAAGCGCCTTTGCCTGGTCGCTGATCATACCCGGCGTAATGGTGTTGTCCATAAACTGCTGGCCGTTAGCTGGGTTGAAAATCTCGATCGGCTGGCCGTTCGCGTCGAGCGTCTGTGAGAAATTGCCTTGGCGCTCCAACTCCGTCGGGACCACAGTCGACTGCGTCGAGTCGTTGTGATTGCGCGTCCACTGGTAGCCGACGAAAAAGCGCGGATCCTTGTCGAGCATGTGCCGAATTTTGAGCGGGCCGCCAAAGGTAGCCACAGCAGTCAGGTCGCTGAACTCCGGCTTCGGCGTGTCGAGGCCGGTGATGGAAAACGGCCGCGCGTCGAGAGCTGAGTTACTAAGGATCGCGCCGATGCCGCCGTTGTACAGGCCATGCGCATAGCGGTTGTTGCCGAAGACGGGCGACATGGCGAACGGCGATGATGCCGCGTTATTCACGCTGCCGTTGATGAGGAGCCCGTCAGCAGATCGCTGGCGGAGATCGTCGTCAGACGCCGACGGGGCGGGCGGCGGCGGTTTTTCGGGCTCAGTGGGAGTCTTCGCCACGGATGCCGGGGCAGAGGGCGGCGGAGCGGTGGATGTTTCCAGGTCGGCCTTGAGCGCGCCTGGAGGCAAGAGTTTCAGATCGATTTGCGCGGACGGAGCATTCGGCGCAACGGTGATGGGTTGCCGGATCGTCGCAAAGCCGGTCATCTCAATCTGCAGCGTCCAGACGCCGTCGTGCAGGTCGGGAAACGAGTAGTTGCCCTGTGCATCCGTGATCGTGGCGAGGCCTGATTTTCCCTGCGTTACCGTGACGGTGGCGCCAGGAACGGGGATGCCGTTGAAGGTTACGCGCCCGTGATACGCGGAAGCCAGCGCCGGTATGGAAACGACGAGGCAAAGCAGCGCAGCGACAAAACGAAGGTTGTCTGCGATGCGCCGCGTTGCCATGCCTGCCGTTCCTTCCCCTCTCTAGTTGGCCGACGGCGGCTCAACGTGATCGATGACGAGAACCTCGACGGGAGCCTTCTCCGATTCGAGCTTCAATCCGAGCTGATCTTCGAGTGCGGTAAAAAGAGATGGCCCGGAAGGTCCTGTATCGGCCAGCGAAGTGCTGCTGTTCACCACTCGCGCGGACAAATATTCCGGCGCCCACTGCAAGCTGTAGTCGTAGTTCCCGCTCAGGCCGGTTTTGTTGATGACGAATCGGCCCTCGGTGTCCGGTCGATCGGACAGCACGCTGGCGAGCGCGTCGATTGTCGACCGATACCCGTTGAGTTCGGCATGTTTTGAATTGTTGCGCATCCAGATGCCATCGCCATGTGGCTTTGGCTTGTCCGCCTGAGGATCGGTTGCGGCAGGCGCCGGTGCGGATGCATGAAGCTTAGGCCCTGCCTTTGCCAGAACCAATGCAAACACAGGCATCTCTCTGCTCTCGATGTGGACCTTGAGGTGGAATCGGTCGGCGAGCAGAGCCTGCAGCATCAAATACTGCTGGCGCCTGGAATCGGTGGGGGGCAGCTTCTTCACGCGCGCCATGTCGTCCTCGCTGATGCGGGCGTTGATGTCGATTCTCTCTCCCATCAACTGGTCCGGTCCGCCCAGCACCTGCGATTTGGTACGCGCGCCCCAGGCGCTCATGATCACTTCGCGCAGCGAGACGTTCTCGATCCGGTAACTGTCACCGTTATCGCTGATCGAGGAGTGATAGGAGCCGGACAGGTCTTCTCGGATGGAGGCGACTTCGAAGCTCGGCATCGTCTCCCCAGGCTTTAGCTGCACGATCTGTTGCGCTCGCACCGGCGACAAGACGCCGAAGATGGCGGCGAGCGCAGCCAAGCTTACCGCAGCTGATACCTCTTCTGGTCCGCAGCCGTGTCGGGCAGTGGCCACAGAACGTGCGCGGCTCTCCGAAGGTCCGTCGGGGCGAGCCATGCGTGATCCGAACAGCGTAACCATCGGATAACTCCGGGAAAATTACTTATAAGACGCACGGAATCAGTATTTGCTCACAATAAACGGAAACCGAATCGATGCGTAGCTCGATCTCGTCTCTCCGGGTTCAGTTCTGCGAGGGCTGCTCGACATGATCGATCACGATCAGTGGCAGCGGCGCCTTCTCCGACTCCAGCTTCAGTCCGAGCTGGTCCTCGACGAGTGTAAAGAGAGAGGGACCGGAAGAATCGTCTGCGCCGTCGTCAGCCCCCGGCGGTGTATCTCCCGCCGCGTGCGGCATCGGCCCCAATCCGTGCATCGGGGGCATTTGTAGCGTGAAATCGTAGTTGCCGGTCAGGCCCGTCTTATCGATAACCGTGCGACCCAGCTGCTGCGAAAGGACGCGCGTGAGGCTGCTGATCGGTACCCCCTGCGCCGTTAGTTGCCCGTTCTGGTTGAACATCATCATGTTCGCCCCGCCGTGCTGGCCGTCGGGACCCTTGAGTCCGTTCGGGTAAGTGTCGCCCGGTTTGGCCGGATGCAGTTTGGATCCGCCCTTCGCAACGACCAAGGCATAGACGGGCTCGTCCTTCGTCTCCTCGTGTGTCTGCAATCCGAAGCGATCCTTCAGCAGCTGCCGAATCATCTGCCTGCGCTGCTTGAAGGTGAGGTTCTTCATCGCCGGCACGTCGGCCGGGTCCACTTTGGCGTCGATGTCGAAGTGGGCTGAACTGGTCCACTCCGGCGCGCCGCTAATCTGATCGTCGTTCACGCCAAACGCTTCGCGGATCAGCAAATTGAGCGGGACATTCGTCGTCCTGAAGCCGTCTTCCTCAAACATAATGCGAACGCCCATGGACCCGGACTTATTCGGTTTGATGGAGGCAACCGCAAACTCCGGTATTTTGACCGCGGGCGTTGTCTCCGCGGGTTGCGACGCCTGTGCGGTGGGCGGGGCCGGGGGCGCGGTCTGCGCCGGATGCATCAGACCGAAAGCCAGCGGTACGCTGAGCCCTGCCAGCCCCGCTGCCGCCAGCAGCAGCTTTCCGCGAAGGCGCAGCCTGCGTGCCGCCGGCTGCGTCATAATGCGCACCACCCGCGTCTTAAGATCGGCGCCCGTCACACCGGCAGCACAGGCCAACGGCGACTCGACGCAGAAGCGGCACGCATGCAGCAGGCTCTCGGCATACGCTTCCGGTGGATTGCCCATCTGCAGCACTTCCTCATCGCAGGCCAGCTCGCGTTCTTCCACCAGCCGCGTGCCCATCCACCACACCAGCGGGTGGAACCAGAAGATCGCTTCCACCACCATATGCACCGCGGCGGCAGGATTGTCGCGGCGCCGCACATGAATCAGTTCGTGGGCCAGAATCGCGTCGAGTTGTCGATCGTCAAGATGCGCGGAAATCCCTGCCGGCCACACCAGCCGCGGACGGAGGATCCCGAACACCCCCGGCTCCACCGACGCTGAGGACAGGAAGATCTGCATCGGCTGGCTCATGCCGCAGCGCTGTTCCAGGCGGCGCAGCGCATTCAACTCCCGCCCCGACTCCAGCAGCGCAGCACGCCGCAGAATCGCGGAAAGCCTGCGCCAGCGCAGGTACCACGCGGCGAGCGCGGTGAGCGATCCGCATAACCACAGCACGGCAAGGGCAGCCGGCAGCCAGTAAGGCAAGGTTAGATGGCGCACCGATGCCGCTCCCGAAGAGGGAAGGGGCAGCAGCGTCGCAGATGGCGCCTGCGAAACGGGCTGCCCGATTTCTCTCACGTCCAGATAAAACTGCCGATGAACCGCTGGCCGCACTGCACCGGGCAGGTGGCTACCCAGCGCGGAGACAGGCGAGAACGGCAACAGGAACTGCAGAGAAGCTGCCAGCCACACGCCGTAGCGTACCTTCGCCTGATTGCCCCGCAGAGAAAGCACAGCCAGTGCGGCGACGGCGGCCAGCAGCGTCGATTGCCAAAGATGATTGGCTGCGGCAACCTCGATCGTCCGCAGGACAGAAGACCAGTGTTCGGCCATCATGCCTTCTCCTTGCGCGCCAGTTGGCGCAGGGTTCGTTCCGCTTCCTTCACATCGTCGAGCGTGAGTTTGCCGGACTCAATCAGATGCGCCATCACCGGCTGTGTGCGGCCGCCGAACAGCGCGAGCAGATCGTCCACCAGCCTGCGCTGTGCGGCAGATCGAGTGACGATCGCTTCAAAGACGTGGAAGTTGCCCACCTTCCCGACCCGGCGCACAGCCTGTTTCTCTTCGAGCCGGTAGACGGTGGTCTGGATTGTCGTATACGCGGGGCGGCTCTTCTCAGGAAACGACTGCTGAACCTCGCGGATGGAGGAGGTTCCCTGGGTCCAAAGGACGTCCATGATGCGCATTTCGAGGCTTGTCAGGCGAAGAGTTCTCATGCTGGTCGACTATCTACTACAAGTGTGTGCGATGCTACTACAAATGCAGGAGAATATGCAAGCAGGGAAAGAAAAAAACATTCCGGGTTCGGTTAACCGAAGTAAAACGATTCAACACTGGCGGGCTGGCTGAATGCGCTGATCGCTCGGCTACCTGGCCTGTTTCCTGGCAAAACTTGCGCTCAGCAGAAGGCTGATGACCGCGATTCCCGCGAAGAAAACCAGGAGCGCTGGGGCATTTCCGCCCGAGACTTTGCCGAGGCGAAACAAGAACGCTCCGATCGCCAGATTGACGAGCGCCCACAAAACGTTCACCGTGGGCGAGGACAGTCCTCTTCCTGGAGGGTGAGCGAAGGGCGTCGGAAATGGGTCGCCTGAAACCCCATGCACAAAGTGGGGCACGGCATTCGCGAGAATCATCCCCGCAAAGAAACAGGCAATGAATCCATACCAGGTCATACACGCCTCCGTGAGACAGGGGGAAGGCCCTTCCGATCCCGGCAGGAGCACGAGGGCCCGCAGCCCTACACGTTGTAGGTCGTCGAAGACACGCGTCCGCCGCGTCCGGTCCAGTTGGTGTGGAAGAACTGGCCGCGCGGCTTGTCCACACGCTCGTATGTGTGCGCGCCGAAGAAGTCGCGCTGCGCCTGCAGCAGATTGGCGGGCAGGCGGGCGGTGCGGTATCCGTCGTAGAAGGCGAGCGCCGTGGAGAATGCAGGCGTGGGCACCCCAAGCGCGATGGCCTTGACGACCGCTTTGCGCCACGAGGCCTGGTACTCATTCAGCGCACCGGCAAAGAAGCTGTCGAAGAGCAGGTTGTGCAGGTCGGGCTGCTTGTCGTAGGCCTCTTTGATCTTGCCGAGGAAGCGGCTGCGGATGATGCAGCCTCCGCGCCACATCAAAGCAATGCCGCCCATGTTCACGCGCCAGCCGTATTCTTTCGCGGCCTCGCGCAGCAGCATATAACCCTGGGCGTAGCTGATGATCTTGGAGCAGTACAGCGCGCGCCGGACATTCTCGATGAAATCGGCGCGGTCGGCGGTGGCGGCTGCGCCCGAAGGACCCTGAAGAATCTTCGACGCGGCGACGCGCTCTTCCTTAATTGCTGAGAGGCAGCGGGCGAAGACTGACTCGCCGATGAGCGTGACCGGCATGCCAAGGTCGAGAGCGCTCACCACGGTCCACTTGCCGGTGCCCTTTTGGCCGGCGGTGTCGAGGATGTTGTCCACCAGCGGCGTACCGTCTTCATCCTTTTTGGCAAAGATCTGACTAGAGATCTCAATCAGGAAACTGTCCAGCTCGCCCTTGTTCCACTCGGCAAAAATGGCGGAGAGTTCGTCGGGGGTGACGTTGAGGGCGTGTTTCAGGATGTCGTAGGCTTCGCAGATCAGCTGCATATCGCCGTACTCGATGCCGTTGTGGACCATCTTGACGAAATGGCCCGCGCCGGCGTCCCCGACCCAGTCGCAACAAGGCGTGCCGTCATCGACTTTAGCGGCGATGGACTGGAAGATCTGCTTCACGTGCGGCCACGCTTCGGGATTGCCGCCGGGCATAATCGACGGGCCGAAACGCGCGCCTTCTTCTCCGCCGCTGACACCGGTGCCGATGAAGAGGATGCCCTTTGCGGCCAGGTCTTTGGTGCGGCGGTTGGAGTCGGTGAACAGGGAATTGCCGCCATCGATGACGATATCTCCGGGTTCGAGATACGGGAGCACATGCTCGATCATCTGATCGACGGTGTCCCCGGCCTTCACCATCAACATGACGCGGCGGGGGCGCTTCAGCAGCGAAATGAATTCCTCGATGGTGTGGGCGCCGACGACGTGGGTGCCTGTAGCCTCATTGGCCAGGAAGTCGTCGACCTTGGAAACGGTGCGGTTGAAGACGGCCACTTTGAAGCCGTGGTCATTCATATTAAGGACCAGGTTCTGGCCCATGACAGCGAGGCCGATAAGGCCGATGTCGCAGCTTGCGTCAGGCATAGAGTCTCCAGGCGGAAAAATCCAAAAGAAAATTGTGCTCTATTCGCGAAAGATAAACCAGGGGCGTGAATGCCGGATGCATGTCGCCCGTCAGTAGCCGGCGGCTTCTCCATAATGGTGGCGGTGGTCCTGGCCGCCCTCCAGCATGCCCGTGACGGGATCGACGGCAATGCATTCGCCATCGCCCCAGTGTCCGCGGAACTTGAGCGTATACCCCATCGCGCGCAGGCCATCGAGGGTTGCCGGAGAGAATCCGGGCTCCAGGGAGACGACATCGGGCAGATATTGGTTGTGAAAGCGCGGGGCGTCGACGGCTTGCTGGATGTTCAGGCCCTGGTCGGCGACGCTGAGGAAGATATTCGCGACGGTAGTGATGATGGTCGCGCCGCCGGGCGAGCCGAGGACCATTGCGACTTTACCGTCTTTGAGCACGATCGTCGGCGTCATGCTGGAGAGAGGACGCTTGCCCGGCGCGATAGCGTTGGCCGGACCCTGGATGAGGCCGAACATGTTCGGCACGCCCTGCTTCGACGCGAAGTCGTCCATCTCGTCGTTCAGCAGGAAGCCGAGGCCAGGCACGGTGACGCCCGAGCCGAAGCCGCCGTTGAGGGTGGTGGTGACGGCGACCGCGTTGCCCTCGGCATCGACGACGGAGTAATGCGTGGTGTCGACCGGTTCCTGGCGGACTTCAGCCATGGTCGGCGGCGGCGGCAGGAAGCCGACGGGGCGCTCGAGTGTCGCGGAGGCGCTGGCTTTGTCGGGAAGGATTGAGGCGCGCCAGGCGGCGGCGTACTTCTTGCTCAGGAGTTGCTCGACGGGGATGTGCACGTAGTCGGGGTCGCCGAGGTAGTTGGAGCGGTCCATGTAGGCGCGGCGGAAGGCTTCGAGAATCAGGTGCATCTCGGCCGGCGTGCGGTCGCCGAGCGGCCTGAGGTGGAAGGCGTCGAGGATATTGAGCAACTCGACCAGCACGATGCCGCCCGAGGACGGCGGAGGCGCGCTGACGATGGTGTAGCCGTGATAACTGCCAATGATCGGTTCGCGTTCTTTGACCGTGTAGTGGGCCATGTCTTCGGCGGTGATGAGTCCGCCGCCCTGCTGCACGGCCGCGGCGGTTTCGCGGGCCATGGCGCCGTGGTAGAAGTCCGCGGGATCGGCGGCGATGCGGCGCAGCGTCTCGGCCAGCTCGGGTTGGTGGAAGGTTTCGCCAGTTCTGTAGAAATCGCCGTCGCGCTGGAAGATGTGTTTCGACGTGGGGAACTTCGTGAGGATGCTGTCGTGCAGCTCGTCGGCTTCCTCGCTGGTGAGGACGAAGCCGTCGGCGGCGTAGCGGATGGCGGGCGCCATGGCCTGCTTCAGCGTGAGGCGGCCGTACTTTTGCTCGGCGTGGACGAGGCCGGCGGCGGAGCCGGGAACGCCGATGGCACGGTAGCCAACGATGCTCATGTCCGGGATGACGTTGCCGTGCGCGTCGAGGTACATGTTGGGCGTCGCGGCGAGAGGCGCCTTCTCGCGGTAGTCGATGAAGATGTTGCGACCATCATGCTCGTGGATGAGCATGAAGCCGCCGCCGCCAATATTGCCCGCAAACGGATGCACAACCGCGAGGGCGAAGCCGACGGCGACCGCGGCATCGACGGCATTGCCGCCTTCCTTCAGGATCTCGACGCCGGCGTCGGTGGCGAGGTGGTGGACGCTGACCACCATCGCGTGGGGCTCGCGGACCGGCTGGTCGTTCTTCAGCAGCAGGGCTGTCTGGTTCGAGGCGTCGGTGGCCGCCTGCTGGCCGGCGGCTGAGCGGGCAGCAAAGGCCAGGCAGAGCGGGGGGAGGAGGCAGAGGGAGATGGCTCGGGCGGCGCGGCGTCGGGTCATGGGTAACAGGGTACAGGGTGTACCCCCCTGGCGGTGGACTGTGGCAAGCTGGTGAAAAGAAAGAGGCCAGAAATGTTGTCGAGGTTGATAACAATGACTGGGCCCTGCTTTGCGGAACGACCGGGTGCAAGGTGCAGCGTACAGTGACAGAAAAATCTTAAGAAAATTAGTGGTTGGCTCCTGCCCGCTTAAGCCAATAACAAGTCTGCTTAGCTCCCATCACGCCTGATTGGGCTGGGATGCGCACGGCGATGGTCGTCTCAAAGAACGCAAGGGATGCGTGGGTCCTGGGACCCACGCCCACTCAAGCCAAAACCTGGCTTGGATGGGCCACGCTCTCACTCAAGCCAAAAATCTGGCTTGGATGGGCCACGCTCTCACTCAAGCCAAAAATCTGGCTTGAATGGGCCACAGCCAGCTGGTCTGCAGGGTCGCCCGACGGGAGAATCGCGACGTTTCCGGTGTCAGCGTCATCTACCAGCTAATCAGGGATCTTGGGCCGGGGTTACAAGTTTTGTCCATAAGGAGGACGCTGCTATGCCGTTGCCCCAGGATGAACGCGTCGTTGCCCTCGCTAACGATCTGCTGCAGCAGTTCGACCAGATGTTCGGCTTGCACCCCGGCTTTCGGCCGGCGCACGCCAAGGGCCTGATGCTGACCGGGACGTTCCGGCCGGCAGCCGGAGCGCAGGCGCTGACGCGGGCTCCGCATGTGGTGGCGGCGTCGATGCCGGTGACGGCGCGCTTTTCGAACTCGACCGGGCTGCCGCAGCTGCCCGACAATGCGGCCGATGCCAATCCGCGCGGGTTCGCCATTCGCTTTAACCTCGGCGAGCACTCGCATACCGACATCGTGAGCCACTCGACGAACGGCTTTCCGACGCGCGACGGCTACGAGTTTCTCGAGTTTCTCCGCGCCGCCGCGGCCAGCGGCCCGGACGTGCCGTCGCCGAAGCCGGTGGAGAAGTTTCTCGGGTCGCATCCGGCAGCGCTGGCGTTTGTGCAGGCGCCCAAACCGTTTCCCTCGAGCCTGGCGCGTCAGAGCTACTACGCGGTGACGGCGTATGCCTTCACGAACGCCGCGGGCGAGAAGAAGTTCGGCCGTTATCGCATCGTCCCCGCGCTCGGCAACGACTACCTCAGCGACCGGCAGGTCGCCGGGCTCAAGCCCGACTACCATTTCGACGAGATTGCCACACGCGTCGCGCACGAGCCGGTCCGCTTCCGCATCATCGTCCAGATCGCTGCTCCCGGCGACACGGTGGACGACGCGACGGTGCAGTGGCCGGAGAGCCGGGAGCAGGTGGAGTTGGGCACAGTGGAGCTTACTCAGGTGTTGCCGGATTCGGTGGCGCAGCAGAAACACATCATCTTCGATCCGATTCCGCGAGTGGATGGCATTGAGGCGAGCACCGACCCGCTGCTGGAACTGCGGGCGGCGGTTTATCTGCTGAGCGGACGGCGGCGGCGCGCGGCGTGAGGGGGTAGGGGAGAGAGCGAAGACGGACCCACTCAAGCCAAAACCTGGCTTGAATGGGGCACGGGCCCTCTGCCCACTCAAGCCAAAACCTGGCTTGAATGGGGCACACGCCGGACGGTCCCTTTGGCGTGCGAATCCCTTGCATTGACCCTCCTGGTTGGGACGCATAGACTGAAGGGCAACCGACCCACGGGGAGTGGACCGATTCATCCCTAGTCCGTCCAAATAACGTATGCCGTTGTCTTTTCGCCCGTTTCGCTACCTTCTTCTTCTCATCCTGACCGGAGCGTTCGCAGCCGCGCAGGCCGCGGCGCAACAGACGCAGACTGCGCCTGTTCCCGTGCAGGGACCTGATCATCAGACGTATAGCTCGTCGCAAACCGGCGTGAATCCCGTGACGGGGGCGCCGCAGAGCTCGCAGCTGGAAGCGCCGCCAATGCAGCAGGCAAATGCGCCAACGGCGCTGATGGATCCGGCGGGTCCTACCGTGAGTCTTGAAACCAGCGAGGCGATGTTCGATGTGGCCGTGGCCCTGAATGCGTGCGGCTACGACGACGGGCTGGACGAGTCGAATCCGGTGCGGAAAGCGGTGCGCGACGAGGTGAACCAGGCGATGGTGGGTTCGGCGCGGGCGCGCGACGATCGCGACAAGCTGTGTCTGTATATCGACCAGCACAAGCTGGAGAATCCATCGCGCACGCTGGCGCAGTACGTGTCGCTGGCGCTGTATCTGACGCCGCCGCCGGAGCTGACGCCGAGTGTGGAGGACGAGGATTTACCTCCGGATGCGGGTGGCGTGGAGGCGATGCTGCCGCTGCTGCGCAAGTTTGCCGACGATGCCGGTTTGCACGTGATCTGGCTGGAGAACCGGCAGGCGTACGACGAGATGGTGGGCCGGCTACACGAGCCGCTCTCGCAGATGATCGTGAGCACGAACTATTACCTAAAGATCCCGGCATCGACGGGGAGCGCGCGGCGTTTTCTGGTGGTGCTGGAGCCGCTTCTGTCGCCGGAAGAGACGAACGCGCGCGTTTACGGATCGAACTACGTGGTGGTGGCGTCGCCGAAGGACGGGCAAATTTCGATGCGCCTGGTGCGGCATGCGTATCTGCACTACGTGATCGAGCCGCTGCTGTACCAGCGGGAAGATTCGATGGACCGGCTGATCCCGCTGCTGAGCATTGTGGACGACGCGCCGCTGCAGTTCACGTTCAAGAGCGACATTGTTGCGCTGGTGATCGAGTCGATGATCCGGGCCATCGAAGCGCGCACCATGGACACGGGGGTTGCGGAAGTGAAGGTGCCGGCGGGGCTGTCGCACAGCGAATCGGCGCCCTACGAGCGGGAGCGGGCGGTTTCTCTCGAGAAGATTGCGGTCATCAAACAGCAGCGCGTGGACCGCTCGATGGCGCAGGGCTACGTGCTGACGCAGTACTTCTACAACCAGCTGATCGCGTTTGAGAAGACGCCGGAGAGCCTGGACGAGGCGATCGGTCCGATGGTCTACGGCATGGACGTGGCGACGGAGACGCATCGCGCGAAGGAGATCACATTCGATGCGCAGGGCGAAGACGACCTGATGAGCCACAGTCCGCCGGCGCCGAAGGGGCTGGACCTGGCGGAGCTGAAGCTGGCGAAGGGCGATGTGGCGGGCGCGGGCGCCATGGCGCAGCAAGCGCTGGCGATGCACTCGGGCGATGCAGGGCAGGCGGACTTTATCCTGGCGCGTGTGGACCTGATGAACGGGAAGATCGATGACGCGACGGCGGCGTTTCAGAGCACGCTGGCGGCGTCGAAGAATCCGCGGGTGCTGGCGTGGTCGCACATCTACCTCGGGCGGATTTTCGATGTGGAGGAGCAGCGCGACCAGGCCCTGGCCGAATATAAGGCGGCACTGACGGTGCGGGATGGCCAGCCGGACACGAAGGAGGCCGCGGAGACGGGGCTGAAGCAGCCCTTCACGCTGCCGCAGCAAGGGCAGTCGCCGGATGGGGGCCAGCCGGAGGCGCAGGGCGGAAAGCCGCCGGCGGCAGGCGGGACGGTTCCGACGTCGCCGAATCCGCAATAGGCAGCGGGCGCTGCGGCGCTCTGCAATAATTGACAGAGAAGGCAGCAGCCCCCTGCATGGAATCCTCCGCGCCTCATTCCGGCTTGTTGGGCGAACCGCTGAGCTCCGGCGAGCCCGCTGAGACGGAGTGCCCGGAACTCAGCGAACTGGAGACAGTGCTGGAGCATCGGTTTGTGCGCAGGCCACTGCTGCAGCAGGCGCTCACGCATCGGTCTTACGTTTGCGAGCACGGCGGCCACGAGCGCGCGGTGGGCGAGTTGCCGCGGGAAGACAACGAGCGGCTGGAATTTCTGGGCGACGCGGTGGTGGGGCTGGTGGCGGCGGAGTCGCTGTTCCGGCGGTATCCGGAACTGACCGAGGGCGCACTGACACGGCTGCGCGGGGCGCTGGTGAGCCGGCTGCATCTGGCGGAAGTGGCGGAGAAGCTGGAACTGGGGAAGTATCTGCGTTTGGGGCGCGGCGAGGAGCGAAGCGGTGGGCGCGCGAAGACGGCTTTGCTGGCGAATGCGATGGAGGCGGTCATCGGGGCGCTGTATACGGATGCGGGACTGGGACCGGCGGAAAGATTGATTGAAGTGCGGGTGATCGAGCCGAGCGTGGCGACGCTGCGGCAGCAGATGCTGACCAGTAAGGGCATGGGAGATTACAAGTCGGCTTTGCAGGAGCTGCTGCAGGCGCGCAGACAGGGGCAGCCGGAGTATCGGACAACGGCGGAGACGGGACCGGATCATCGCAAGCGATTTTTTGTGGAGGCGCGCGCGGGCGGCGAGGCGCTGGCCGAGGGGTCGGGGCCGACCAGAAAGACCGCGGAGCAGGACGCAGCTCGCCGGGCAATGGAGCGGCTGCGCAGTGCAGGGGAGCAGGCGTGAGCGCAACTTCACAACCGCCGGATAACGAGCTGGAGCGACGCGAGGAGGAGATGGCTGTCGAATGGCAGCGCCTGCTGCGCGAGCCGGTGCGGCCCAGGACCAGGATTACGGCTTTCCCCGGGGTTCTGGAGATCGTGCGGTCGCTGCTGTCGGTGATCGTGGTGGCGCTGTTCATTCTGACGTTCATCGCGCAGCCGTTCCGCATCCCCTCCTCATCCATGGAGCGCACGCTGCTGGTGGGGGATTTCCTGCTGGTCAACAAGATGGCGTATGCTCCGCCGGGGGTCTGGGCATGGCTGCTGCCGTATCACGAGATCGAGCGCGGGGACATTGTGGTGTTTCACTACCCGGTCAATCCGCCGGAGCACGTGGTGAAGCGGGTGATCGGGCTGCCTGGCGACCGGCTTCATCTGGAGAACGGGCAGGTGTGGGTGAACGGAGTGGAGATCGACGAGCCGTACGCGATTTACGAGCCGTCGTATGCCGACGATTTTCGCGACAATTTTCCGACTGAGTTGTACACGGACCCAGGCGTAAGCCCGCAATGGTGGATGGAGATGCGGCGCGACGTGCGCAACGGCGACCTGGTGGTGCCGGCGGGCGAGTACTTTGTGCTGGGAGACAATCGCAACGTCAGCCTGGATAGCCGCTACTGGGGATTTGTTCCGCAGGACAACATTGTGGGGCGGCCGTTTGTGATTTACTTCTCTCTGCGCCAGCCTTCAACCACCGATGAAGGGGCGGTTCAGGATGATAGACTCGGACAGAAAAGCAGTCCGGTGGACAAGATTGAGGATTTTGCGCGCTGGGACCGGTTTATGCGCCTGGTGCGCTGAGAGATCCTGAGAGCCGATGGAGCAAACCCTGGAAAAGCAGGAAGAGCAAAAGGTAGAGGAAACTCCGCTGGAGGCATTTGCCTCGATTTGCGGGGTGCTGGTCGTGGGGCTGTTCGTTCTCACGTTTATCTTTCAGAACTTCGGGATTCCGTCTTCGTCGATGGAGAAGGCACTGCTGGTGGGCGATCACGTGCTGGTGGCTCGCATCACGCTGGCGCCGCCGGCGCGCTGGGCACCGTTTATCTATTACCGGAAGGTGCAGCACGGTGACATCGTGGTCTTCTATAAGCCCACGCTGGAAGCGGACGGGAGCCATCTGTTTCTGGTGAAGCGGGTGATCGGACTGCCGGGCGATCACATTCATCTGCAGGACGGAGTTGTATACCGCAACGGCGTCGCGCTCAAGGAGCCGTACGCTGCTCCGCCGCCATATCCGGACTACAACCCCTACCGCGACGATTTCCCCGCCGTGCCTCCCGCGGACAACAGCGATGTGACGGCGGAGTGGGCCGAGGCGCTGCCATCGCACGTTCAGGACGGCGATCTGGTAGTGCCGCCGGGCATGTATTTCATGATGGGCGACAACCGCACAGTGAGCCTCGACAGCCGCTTCTGGGGGTTCGTGCCGCGGGCGAATGTGGTGGGACGGCCGATGTTCGTTTACTGGTCGTTCGACACCCCGGACAGCGAGCAATATAAGACGTCGCTGGGCGATCGCCTGAACTGGGCGATGCACGAGACGATCCATTTCTTCGACGGAACACGCTGGAGCCGCACGTTTCACCTGGTGAAATAGCCATGCCCGGCACCGAAGAGTCGCTGGCCGCTGAGGAGCCGCGGAAGGTCCGGCGGGGTCCACGGAAGCTGACCATGGCGGGGGCGCTGGCGGTGCTGCTGGCAGTAGCCTTCTTCGTCCCGCCCCTGGTGAACCTCGGACATTACCGGCGCTCGATCACCAGCAGCATCTCGGCTGCACTGGGACGGCCGGTGGCGGTGGGCGATTTGCAGCTGCGGCTGCTGCCGACGCCGGGCATCACGCTCACAGATCTGACGGTGGCGGAAGATCCCGCATTCGGCTACGAGCCGGCGCTGCATGCCAACTCGGTGGTGGTGTCGCTGCGCCTGAGCTCGCTGTGGCGCGGGCGGCTGGAGGTGAGCCGCATCAGCCTGGAAGAGGCGAGTCTGAATCTGGTGAAGAGCGCCGACGGGGCGTGGAGCATCGGATCCATTCTGCTGCGCACGTCGCAACGTCCCGATGAGGCGACGGGGCAACGGCGCGCCGGAGCCTATCCGCGCTTTCCCTATATCGAGGCTTCCGATGCGCGCATCAACTTCAAGGAGGGAGCGGAGAAGCGGCCCTTCTCGCTGATGAATGCCGAGTTTGCCATGTGGCAGGCGAGCGGCAACGAGTGGCGCATGCGGCTGAAGGCGCAGCCGGTTCGCACAGACCTGGAACTGCACCTGTCGGATGCAGGAGAGCTGCATGTGGAGGGCTCGTTCGAGCGTGCGGATCGTTTGCGCACGATCCCGGTGAATCTTCAGGCGGAGTGGAGTGGGGCGCAACTCGGACAGGTGAGCCAGTTGCTGACCGGCATGGACAGCGGGTGGCGCGGGGCCCTGGATGCGACCGCGACTATCGCGGGGATGGCGGGCGATCTGACGCTGAAGACGCGCATCCATATTGGTAATTTGCGGCGGCAGGAGTTTCAGCCCCAGGCCTCCATGGATATCGACGCGACCTGCCAGAGCCGCTATGAGCATGCGCTGCAGCTACTGGGACAGATCACCTGCTTTCTGCCGGAAGGGCCGGGGCATCTGCTGCTCACCGGGAGCGTGCAGAAGGGCGGAATTCCAAAGACTGATTTGCAGCTGGAGATCAATCGGGTTCCGGCGGAGTTTCCCCTGCAGTTGCTGGGGCTGATGCGGCCGCACGCGGAAAGTGTAACGGCGACGGGCACAATCAACGGATCGTTCCATCTTGTGCAGGACAGCCGGCGGTCGCTGAGCGGAAACGCCACGGTGTCCGGCATGACGCTGAGCTGGCCGGGCGCGCCGCTGGTGCTGCCCGATCTGCGGTTGGCGGCAAACCCGCCGCCAGGGCCGGCAAAAGGGCGCAAACGGCGCGTAAACCCGGCGCCATTGCAGGCCAACGCCATCGTGATCGAGCCAGTGGCGATTGGGCTGGGAGGATCGACGCCGCTGATGGCCGATGCGCTCATCACGCGAACGGGATTCTCCCTTCACCTGGCCGGCCAGGCGGCGTTGAGCCGGCTGATGGCGGCGGGCGCGCATTTCGGACTGCTGGAGAATGCGCTGGCCGTGGCGGCGCCAAAAGGCCACGTCGCAGTGGATACGACCACGACGGGGAACTGGATGCCGCCGTTGGCGGGTGCGACGAACGGAATTGCGACGACAGGGGCGGTCAGGGTGGACGGCTTGGAACTGCGCCCCCGATTCCTGCATAGCCCGGTGGAGATCGTTTCCGCGGACGTCGAGCTGACCCCGCAGGAAATCGCATGGCAGAACGTAGTGCTGCGGTATAGCGGTCTGGCGATGCGCGCGTCGTTCCAGTTTCCGGCGGAATGCAGCCAGCCAGGCACGTGTCCTGCAACGTTTGCCGTGCAGGTGGATGCGTTGAATGCGGCGGCGGTCGAGTCGGCGCTGGCGGGAAGCCGTCCGGGATTTTTCGGGCAGATGCTGTCGGATTTAGGCGCGGGGCAAAGCCCGGTGTGGCCGCCCATGCAGGGAACATTGCAGTGCGCCAACCTGAACCTTGGACGGCTGGCAGTGAAGAATGCGGTGGCGACCGTGAGCGTGCAGGCGCAAAAGCTGACCATCGATGCGCTGAACGCCGCCGCGCTGGGGGGCACGCTGGATGCGAAGGGCGAAATGGCGGTGGTGAACAAAGTTCCGCAGTGGAATCTCGATTTGCGCATGAAGAACGTCAAGGTCAGCGAGGCGGCGGACGTGTTCAAAGAGCACTGGGGCTCGGGCACAGCGAACGGGGAAGCGCAGTGGACGATGCGCGGTTACAACACCGCCGATCTGGCTTCGTCGGCGGCGGGGAAGTTTCAGCTGACGTGGCAGAACGGCGGATTCGGGTTGGGCGGAGCTTTGAGTCAAACGCCGCTGGCGCGCTTCGATCGATGGACGGCGGCGGGAACGATCGCGAACAGCATGCTGACGGTGGCCAGGGCGGCTATAGTGCGCGGGCGTCAGACGACGCAGGTGTGCGGGGCAGCGGGATTCAGCCGCCACTTGAACCTGACGCTGCAGACGGCGAAGGGGCGAGTGAAGGTGGGGGGAACGCTGGCGCACCCGGCGGTGGAGCGGTAGGCAGCACGCGGTTCTTCTTCTCTCGGTTTACTGGGCGGGAGTTGTGTTCAGCATTTTGCGATGAATGCTGGCCTGCACCTCGGGGATGCTGCCGTCGTTCAAATCGACTTCTGCGGGGATTTCCGGGCAGAGCATGCGATGGGTAACGGTTCCGTGCGCCGGAATGCGCACCCAGGCGGTGGTGGTGGCGGTGCCGGCCCCGCGAACGGTGACCGGGACGGTGGCTTCCGCGTAGCCGTCGTTGACGATGTCGATCGCCACGAGAATCTGCTCATGCGCTTCGGGGCTGGGATAGACGCCGCCGATGGAGAGATCGGGCAGGCCGCGATCCTGATTCACCCAGTTCGCGAAGAACCAGCTCAGATCGGTGCCGCTGGTCTCGTTCAGCAGGTGCTCAAAGTAATCCGGATCGGTGTCCTGTACCGGCTTGTACGCCTGGAGCGCGGCCTGGAGATCCTTGTCGCCGACAATCTCGCGGAGCATCCAGAGAACGTAGGTTGCCTTGGTGCGGTAGTAGACAGGGCTCACAGCGTGGAGGAGGTCCTCGCCCGGACCCTGTCCAGGACTGGCTGGCTCAGCGAGGGCGAGCGCGGGACGGCCGGCGTTGAGGTTCTCCATGGCGGCGGTGTGGCCGCTGGTGGAGTCGATCCACAGCGTGCCCATGAAACTGGCAACTCCTTCGTTGAGCCAGGCGCGCGGCGAGAAGAAGGCCGCGTGGGCGAGGGCGTGGACAACGGCCGGCGCCAGGTCCTGCGGCGTCGTATTGGCGAGCGGCGTCAGGAGCACGTCGCCGGTTTCTGCCGGCGCGTCGGCGGGCTCGGGCAGGGCAAAGACGGTCGCGAGCGCGTGCGACTTGGTTCCGAACCAGGTTTTGATCAAAGGCGCGGCCAGTCCGGCGGCGGCGATGTAGTTGTGTGCGTTGGCCGAGTCGGCATCGCCGGCGAGCACGCGCAGCCCGTTGTCGGCGATCTCGGTGCGGCGCGCCAGGAAGAGGGAAGGCGTCTCAAAGCCGAGGCGCGTGGGCGGCAGCGAAACCGTAATGACGCCTGGAAAGGTCGCGCTGGGCATAGAGGATGGCTTGTCGGGGGGGATGTAGCGGCCGTCGAGGGCGGCTGCGTTGGGCGGCTCGCCGGTGAATTCGTCGGTGACGCGGAGGGCGACGGTCGCATCCTGGTCGAGGAGCTTTTGGCGGCCGATTTCGGTGAAGAGCTTTGCGCCGTCGCCGAGCAGGACGGGCACGGAGCTGACCGGATACCAGACGACGTTGCCGAATCCGCGCAGGCCGGTGAAGTCGGCGGAGATGCGATCCCAGTCAGTGGCCTCGGCCTGGGCCTGTGGCGCGCCGATAGCGAGCAGGCGCTTCGCCGTGAGCGGGATGGCGCCGCCGTAATCGACGTCGAGCGTAAGGGTGGCCTTCGGCGTCAGCGGATCGGGGAGGGGAATGGCGGCTTCGACCAGTTGTCCGGTGTGGTCGGCATCGCTGTTGATGGGCGCCGCGGAGAAGGGAAGACGCTTGCCCTGGTAGCCGATGGTTTCAAAGTGCAGCGACGAGGAAAGCTGAAGCGGGACTTCCGTGAGCGGCTCTTCTCCGTCGTTGCGCAGCGTGACGCGGGCGTGGGCTTCGAAGGACTGGTCGCGCGAGACGAGATGGACGTCGAGATCCCAGGCGGCGATGACGACGGCGCGACGCTCGGCATCGGTGACTTTGGAGGTTGGCGCGGCCTGCGGCGCGGGCGCTGCGACAGGCGGTCCGGAGAAGAGAACCTGAGGTTTTTGCTGCTGCTGCGCGAAGGCGGGCAGCGCGCAACAGGCTGAGACTGCCAGAAGAAGACGACCGTTCATGAACCGAGACCCTTTTTCGTGCGCGACGGAGGCCGGCTGGCCACGGCGGATACATCGCGCGTGCCGAGTCGGCGCTGCCGGGCAGCCTCAAACAAAACCACCGCGCCGGCTGCGGAAACATTGAGCGATGCCACCTTGCCGGCCATAGGGATGCGCAGCAGGTGATCGCAGGTGCGGCGGACCAGGTCGTGCAGGCCCGCGCCTTCGCGTCCGAGGACGATTACTGTGTTGGACGAGAAGTCGAAGTCATCGTAATCCTGCGTGCCCCGCTCGTCGAGGCCGACGCACCACAGGTTGCGTTCCTTGAGGATCTCGAGCGAGCGGACCATGTTGACGATGCGGACCAGGCGGAGGTGCTCGGCTGCGCCGGCGGAAGCTTTGATGGCGACCGCGCTCAAGGGCGCGGAGCGGCGCTCGGTGAGCAGGACGCCGTCGACGCCGGCGGCTTCGGCGGTGCGGAGCAGAGCGCCCAGGTTTTGCGGATCCTCGACGCCGTCGAGGGCGAGGACCAGGCGCGGCTCCGGCCCGGCGAGAAGATCTTCGAGGCCGAGGAATTCACGCTCGCGGACGACGGCGACCACCCCCTGATGAGCGCTGGTGCGCGCCATGCGGGTGAGAGCTTCGCGGGGCTCGATGCGGGTCTTGACTCCGGCTGCGCGGCAGAGGTCGACGATGCGGGCGAGGCGCTGGTCGTGACCCTGCTGATGACGTTCGCGTGCGAGGCACACATAGTCGAAGCGGCGAGAGCCGGAGCGCAACGCCTCCTCGACGGCGTGCAGGCCGTACAGGGATTCCATTGGTACCAGTCTAACGCCGGGATCCTCCCTTGCCGCGCAGGGGAATGTGGCAGATAATGAGGGAGTTAGGGGCATGTCTAGCGGGTTGCCGGATTCTGTCCGCGCCGGCTTCCGAGGGTGAGCCTATGGGTACCGCACGAAAACTGGAAAAACTGGTGATCGCGAGCGTCTTCCGGCACGAGATATCCGTCTGTGAAACTGACATGAGCACTGCAGCGGTTCAGCTCGCCCAGCAAATCCGGCAGGAAAATGTTCTGGTCGCCGAAGGCCTGAAACGGCACGATGCGGAGCTTCTGGACCAGCTGATCGTGCAATATCAGCACCGCCTGCTGCGCTATCTGCTTTTCCTGACCGGCAACCGCGAAATGGCGGAGGATCTTTTCCAGGAAACCTGGATGCGCGTGTTGCTGCGCGGGTCGCAGTTCAACGGCAATTCGCGCTTCGATACCTGGCTGTTTACCATCGCGCGGAATCTGGTGATCGATCTGCGGCGCAGGAAGTCGATGGCGAGCCTGGAAGAGATGTGCGAGAACGGCGACGAGGACCGGCCATTCGAGGTTCCCAGCCAGGAAAAGACGCCGTTCGATCATCTGGCCACTCTGGAGAGCGGGCAACTGGTGAGCGAGGCGCTGCTGCATCTCGATCCCCTGCATCGCGAAGTGCTGGTGCTGCGCTTCCATGAGGAGCTTTCGCTGGAAGAGATTGCGCGCGTGACGCGTGCGCCGCTGTCGACGGTGAAGTCGCGGCTTTACCGCGGGCTGGCCGCGCTGAAACCGCGCGTGCAGAGCGCCGCGGGACACGCTGCCGACGGCGCGAGGACGGAAGCAGTATGAGCGCAGAGGTTTTCCATGCCGGCGGCCAAAAGCACGTCAAGCCCGATGTTCTGCTGCGCACGCGGCGCTCCGTGATGGAAGCTGCACATCTGATGCAGGCCAAACGGGTACGGCGGCGGCGGCATGCAGGCATCGCTCTGCTGGCCATCGGCGCCCTGCTGGTGCTGTTTACGCCCGCGCTGTGGAGCCTGGCCAACGATTTATCCACCGGCGAACACTTCTTTGATATGCCGGTGATGGTGCTGATGCTTTCTCTGGTTTTTCTTTCCGCGATGTTCGCGATCCTGCTGATGACGTGGTGGGACGGCAAACGCGGCGCTGGCGACGAGTGAAAGCAGTGCCGGGTCGGGATTCTCCAATGAAAAAGGAAGCACAAGAGCGCGATGAGACGCAGTCCGGCGGCTTTTCCGGAGAGCTGCGGCTGATCCCGCTCTGGTCGGTGGCCGGGGCGGTGCTGGCCTTCACGCTCATGGAGTACCTGATGTGGATTGTGGTGGCGGCGCACCGGCATCATCCGCCCAATCTGCCATTCTCGTTCCGGCTGTATTTCAACATCAGCATTGGCGCGCTGGCCGCCCTGTACGTGCTGATGGTTGGCTACATCAGCCGCGACTCTCCGCGCCGCGGCATGAGCAGCCCGCTGTGGATGATTGTCTGCGTCGTCATCCCCAGCGGGATTGGCGCGGTGCTCTACTTTCTGCTGCGCCTGCCGGTTCTGTCGCTGTGCCCCGCGTGCAATGCGCGCATCGAGAGCGAGTACCATTTCTGTCCGCAGTGCGCGTACCAGGTGGCGCCGTGCTGCGGAAACTGCCATCGGACAGCGCGGATCACCGATCTCTATTGCGTCTACTGTGGGCATCATTTGGCGGAGGACAGGCCGCCGGCGCGTCTGCACGCGTTTGCGGAGTAGAAGTTGCGCCCCAATGACGCGACTCCCTGTTCTGCTCTTGTTGATCGCAGCAGCGCAGACCGGGCGAACCATGCGATGCCATCGCCGCCCCTTCATTGACCCGCCTCGCTGCTGCTTCCTATACTCTGGAGTTGCGCTCGATCGAACGTATGTCTATCACTGCACTGATTGTCGACGATGAAGAGCTGGCCCGCGAAGAGCTGAAGTACCTGCTGGACACCACCGGCGAGGTGGACGTGCTGGCCGAAGGAAAGAACGGCGTCGAAGCCGTGGATTTGATCCGCACGCATCACCCCGACGTGGTTTTTCTCGACGTGCAGATGCCGGGGCTGGACGGGTTTGCGGTGCTGAAGAAGCTGCTGGAAACAGGCAAAGGAGAGCCTCTGCCGCAGATCATTTTTGCCACGGCCTTCGACCAGTACGCGGTGCGGGCGTTCGATGTGAACGCGATCGATTATCTGCTGAAGCCGTTCGACAAGGCGCGCGTGTTGCAGGCGCTGGACCGTGCGCGGATCCGGCTGCAGGAGCAGGCGAGCGAATTGCGTCCTGGGACCGGCGATCTGCGTGTCGACACGCTGCTGAAGCTGATCGAGCAGCAGCAGTCGCCGAAGCAGCACAGCGGCAAGATCGTGCTGCAGTCGGCGAGCCGGCTGCTGCTGATCGACCAGAAGGACATCTGCTTCGCTGCCATCGACGAAGGCGTGATTTCCGTGGCGACTCCGTCGATTGAAGGGCAGTCGAAATGCCGCACGCTGGACGAGCTGTTCGACCTGCTCGACCCTGCTGTCTTCTGGCGCGCGCACCGGTCGTATCTGGTGAACATCAACCACATCCGCGAAGTGGTGCCGTGGTTCAAGAGCACCTATCAGCTGCGCATGGACGACAAGAAGCAGACGGAGATTCCGGTGAGCCGCGCCCAGACGCGCCGTTTGCGGGAGCTGTTCAATCTTTAGCTGGACCCACGGTGCGACGAATTTGCTGGCGGTTGCCAGGCAACCGCTCTGTGCGCTGCCTCCGGACAAGCTGGCCAAAGCCATTGCGCTGAGCCACTGGCGCACCGGGCTCTATTTCGGCGATACCGCGTGGATGATCTTCGCGTTGTGGCTGCTGCTGCGGCTGCGAGTGGGTTCCGGCATTGCGCGGGTTGCGGAACGAATTTCCTCGCGCGCCTGGGTGCAGGGGTTGGTCGCAGCGCCCAGCTGGCTGGTGATTCTGTCGATTCTGGAACTGCCGGAGTCGCTGCTGGGCCATCATGTCGGCGTGGAATTCGGGCTTTCTGTGGAGGGATGGCTCGCATGGTGGGGCGACTGGGGCAAGTCTCTGGTGCTTACGCTACTGGTTGGGACCTTCGTGCTGGGGGTGCTCTACGCGCTGCTGCGCCACGCTCCGCGCAGATGGTGGATCTGGTTCTGGGCGTTCACTGTGCCGGTGGTGGTGGCGGGAACATTCGTCGCGCCCATCGTTATCGATCCTCTGTTCAACCACTTTGAACCGCTGAGGAAGACTGATCCGGCCCTGGTGCAGCAGATCGAGCGGGTGGCGGCGCGTGGTGGCCTTCAAATTCCTCCGAGCCGCATTTTTCTCATGGATGCGAGCCGCAAAGTCACCGGGCCCAACGCGTATGTGACGGGCATTGGCGCGTCGAAGCGCGTAGTGGTGTGGGATACGACGCTGAAGGAAGAGACGCCCGACGAGATTCTGTTCACCTACGGGCACGAGCAGGGACATTACGTGCTGCACCACATTCCCAAAGGGCTGGCGTTCTCGGCGGCGGTGTTCTTCGTCTTCTACTGGATCGCATTTCACCTGCTGAACTGGCTGGTGCGGCGGCGCGGTGGGGCGTGGGGCATCGATGCAGTTGCGAGCTGGTCGTCGCTGGGACTGGTTCTGCTGCTGATGACGGTGCTGGGCTTTCTCGCTGATCCCATCGCCAACTCGTTCAGCCGCACGATCGAACATCAGGCGGATGTTTACGGGCAGGAGGTGATCCACGGGCTCGTGCCCAATCCGCAGGCGATCGTGGTGCATTCGTTCTGCAGCGACGCACAGTTGTGGCTCGACGATCCTGCGCCGAACGCGTTTGTCGTGTTTTGGACGTACAGCCATCCTTCGACCGAGCAGCGCGCCGAGTTCGCGGCACACTACGATCCGTGGCTGCCGGGGCGCACGCCGCGGTATTTCACGAAGAGCGAGTAATCGTCCGGCGCATTGGATTTACGGTGTACCGTTCCCTTCCTGGAGAGCGACCCGATTGATGATGCGCTGCACGAAGACGATGTTGATATTCAGGTGGCGCGCGACATCGGGCAGGAATTCGGCTATGAGGTTGCCGGCGGGGTCGGTGGCCCAGCCTGTGGCGACGCGCTCGATGCCAGGTCCCCAGCCGACCTTCTGGTAGGGGACATAGGTCGAGTCCACAGCCTCGACGATGATTGAGCCGGCGATGGTGGAGTAGTTCACCATCCCCTGGCCGGTGTCGCTGTCTGTCCAGAAGGGCTGATAGAGACAGTGGGCAATGCGGCGCTTGCGCGATGCATTCGGCATGCGGTGAAAGCGCGGGTCCTGATGATCGATGGACGGAATCAGGAAGGTTTCGACGAAAGCAATGGTCATGTCCTGGGTGAGCAGGGTTCCGCTCTCTTTGGCTGTGCCAAAGATGCCGGGTCCATAGCGCGAATGGGCGTCAGTGGCCACCGAAATGGCCGCTGAGCCGCCGATGGTGAGCAGGTTGAAGGGGTCGATGACGCTGCGAACGGCCATGCCGCCGAGTTCGCGCGGGGTAAAGATGTGAAGGGCGTTGTGCTGCAGGTACAGGCTGAAAGCGTTCGTGCTCTGCTCGCAGCAAACGCGGCTGGGACCGGTGCGGCTGCAGGAGTTGGCAACGCATGGCGTGGGCAGCGGTACATAGCCCGATCGGAGCCTGCCCATGCCTGGGCCCCGGCGGAAGCTCGGCTCGGGAGGAAACGTCTGCTGGCCGGTGAGCGGTGGGAGGGGGTCGACGGGCCCGACGCCTGGCGTTATGGGATTGGGCGGACTCGCGGCGTGAGAAGCAGCTACGAGGTCGGGGCTGGGCGATGGGGCGTCGGGAAGGCTGGACTGCCCCCAGGCCGCAGCACAGGCCGCAACGACCAGCAGAAACGCGCCTGCGGGCGGAACAAGGACGCGCCGGCAATACCCTGTGGGATGGGGCCCGTGCGAACGGCTGCCACGCTTGTTCCCGATTCGTCTCCGGACAGTTCTCGTTGTTTTTCCTCCGGGCCCATGCGGCATGCGCTGCTGTGTCAGATAGTGAGACGGCCACCGGCATCGAACCGGCTGCTGCCCGGAGAGGATGCGGGTGAGAGATCGCGTGGAGTGTTCATCGTTTCCTGGGGCGCAGTTTGTTGATTATGTCGGGCCAGAATTCCAGAAACAAGTTGTTCCCGGCCGCTCCGGCGATGGACGTGGCCCAGGTTTGCACGACGACGTGAGCGTTCCTGCTCGGGGCCGGGTAATACGCGGGAGTGAGAGCGGAAGCGGCGAGGTGGCCGAAGACGTCAGAGAAATTGAAGCTGCGGCGGCCGCTGTCGCGGTGCGCGACGATGGCCTGCTCGGCTGCCCAGCCCGCGCGGCCCAGGGACCCGCCGGAGGCTTTGCGGAAGTAGCGCGGATCTTCGCCGTCGAAAGTGGGGAAGAGGCTGCTCGAGAAGAAGCGCATGGTGGCCTGACGCAGAAAGGCGGCGCCCAGGCGGTCGGCGAAGGCGCCGCTGCCGGAGCCGTATTGCGGCGTATTGGTGAGCTGGCCGTACCCGGCGGAGAGAATGGCCGGCAGGGCGGAGGAGACGCGGGCTTCCTGATGTAGCCAGAACATCATCTTATTGCTGGCGGTGAGGCGGGGAACGCGCTCGCCGGGATCGACGTACTGCGCCCACTTGCGTTTTTGGTACCCCGCCCGGTCGACGGAACCGGCCTTGCCCGGATCGGGCGTTCCGGGTGGGACGATTTGACCCAGGCTGGGCGGCGGGTCCGTTTGAGCCGCGGCGATCCACGGCTGCGGGGCGTCCGGCAACTGGGGAAGACTTTGTGCCTCGACTGCGGAGGCGGCCAGCAGAAGGAGCATGGGGAGAATTTGGAGGAGAGATGCCGAGTGATTCACAAGGGTCACGGGTTCAATCGGTTGGAAGAGGATATTCCGGCTGGGGATGCATTGTGGTTACTGATCGGGAACGGTGAGCTCGATGGCAATTGACCTGTCCGGCGGGCGCGGCAATACTGAAGCCGTCCGGCATCTGGCGAGGAGTGGAGCGATGGCGCAGGAAGGTGAAGGGCGCTTCGAAAACATGGGGCGCAAGGTGGACGAGCACCTGGGCGACTTTCCGGATCGGTTCGAAGCTGAGGTGCGGCGGGTGATCGCGTACCTGAATGACCGGGTGGTACTGGAAGTGCGGGAGAACGGGTCGAAGGCGCTGCGCGTGGCCGCCGATCAACTCAACAAGCTGGCGGAGCACCTGGAGAGCCGCCGAGGCCGATGAACTTGTCTTCCAGCGGCTTGCGACGCCAGGAGTCCTCCAGTGGTTTCTGCGGCTGCGCCTGCCGCTTCGGCGTGGCGGCGGGAAGCCTGCTGCTGCTGCTGGCCGCGGGGTGTTCACATCGGCAGCCGGTGGCCTATACTCCTCCTCCTCCTCCTCCTCCGCAACCGGTGACGAGCGCGCCGGCGCCGACGACACCGGAAGCTGCCCCGGTTCCTCCCCGGCCAGGGGCTTCGCTGAGCGCCGATGATGAATATGTCGAGACGCATGCGCCTATCTACACGGAGACGGGGATGGCAAGCTGGTATGGGCCGCCGTACCACAACCGGATGGGCGCGGACGGAACCATATACAACGAGCATCACCTGTCTGCGGCGCATCGCACGCTGCCGCTGGGATCGCTGATCCGGGTGACGAACGTGCGGACGGGACAGTGGGCCGTGATGCGGGTGACGGACCGCGGGCCGTTCGTGCCGGGGCGGATTCTGGACCTGTCACTGGCGGCGGCGAAGGCGACGGGGGTGTGGGGACCGGGTGTGGCCGAGGTGCGCATCGACGTCTACGCGACGCCGAAGCCGATGGACGAGGGTGGGCGGTGGTGCGTGCAGATCGGGGCATTCTCCCGCCAGGGGGAGGCTCTGCACCTGGAGTCGAAGCTGGAGCGGGAGTACCGGTCGGCCAACGTGATCGAATTCCAGGGGCCGACGGGGTACTGGGTGCGCATCCGGCCGGAGAACGATAACCGCGAGCTGGCCATGGAGATCGCCAACCGATTGCGGCCGAGCCAGGGGGAAGCGTGGCTGGTGCGGCTGGATTGAGGGAGACAGGGTATAGGGTCTAGCGTTTAGGGTATCCCCTCCCCATGTCCAGTCGCCCATTCGTCTAGAACTGCAGCTGAACGCGGAACTGGATATCGCGCGAGCCGCCGGAACCCAGCCCTTCGGAATTCGTTGTAGTTCCCGGAGCCGCCGGGGCATTTGTGACGGTTACATACTGCACCGGGTTGTTGGCGCCCTCATAGAGGGAAGAGCTGTCTTCGATGTCCCAGTTGGGGTGGTTGAAGAGGTTCAGCATCTCAGCTTGAATGCCAAGCTGCAGTTTCTCGACAATGGGGAACTGCTTGGTTACAGCAAAATCGGTGTTGACGTACTGCGGCCCGGTGAGAAAGACGAACTGGCCCAGCTGGCCAGGTGTCTCTTCTGGAGCTACCTGACCGCTGGAGGAGCCGAAGACATTCGGATTCATGAGGAGTTTGGGCGTATAGACGCTGGGGCCGGGATAATAGCCGACGGCCTTTTGCAGTTGCTTCGCCGAAGTGCCGTTCAGGACAACGCCGGAATCGCTGGCGTCAGGCTGAGTAGAACCAGCAAAGTAATTGAAAGTGTTCGTACCGCCGAGCAGTTTGAAATTGCGGCCCGTCTGCCAGGTGAAGATGGGCGCAAGCGTCCAGCCGCTGACCGCCTCCTTCATCAGGCGATTTCCTGGATTGAAGGGGAGCCTGTACGTGGCAAAGGTGCGGAACGTGTGGCGCTGATCGTAGGGCGAGGGCGCACGGCTCAGCTTTGGATCGCGCAGGGTGGTGAAATTGCCGATGGCCTCGTCGGCGGTGTAGTAGTCGCCGATATAGCGGTTCGTAAAGGAGTGGCTGTAGGCATAGTTGGCCATCAGCATGAGGCCGTGCCCGGTGGGATGCTTTACCTGGACCTGCAGACCGTTGTAGGACTCGCTGCCTGGATCGCCGAGCAGCAAAATGGGTTCGCCCGAGGCGTAGGGATTCGCCTGGAAGATATTGATGGGGTATCCGGTCGAGCCGGAATAACCATAGCTGGCGCAGGGAACAAAATTCGCGCCGCCCACCAGGTTGCAGAAATAAGTGGAGTTGCTGGCGATGGCATAAGCGAGCGCTCCGGCCTGGCCGGTTTGAACGTAATTGCCATAAGTGGGATTGGTAAAGGCTAACCCTCCTGCGCCAAACGCCTGCTCCATGATCGGCAGCAGCGAACTGCCGCTCCCTTCGAAGCTGCAGTTGCCGGCGGCAGCGCAGTTCGGGTTGGCAGCCTGGTAGGCCGCCAGGTTCGACTGGGCCGTTTTGAACTGGCTCAGGAATCCGTTCTCGAAGATGTTCACCTCATTGAGGTCGTAATTCATCCACATGTGGATCGAGTGGTTGCCGACATAGTCGATCTCGAGAACGGTGTTGGACCCGAGTTGCCGCTGCAGGCCGAAGTTCCAATTCTCGATATACGGCGAACGGATATTCGGATCCACTGTGGCGAAGGGCTGATCAGCGAATGTGAAATCGGATTCAGGCACGGGGAAACTGAAGCTGCCGGGGAAGGTATTCAGCGTGGGAATCGTGCCGCCGAGACTGAGCGAGCCGGCGGCGAATTCGCCGGACGGTGTGGAGGTTGGCGGACCGGCATTCAGAAAGACGGACTGCGTATCGCCGGGGTTGGATTCGGTGGCCTGCTCGAAGGTCTCCCAGCCCTCGTCGTACCAGGTAACAGCGGCGCCGCCGCGGACGACGAGTTTGGAGCCGCCGGCGATCTTGCCCAGGAAGCCGTCGGTAATGTCGGGATTCCAGGCAAAGCCGACGTTCGGAGCCGGCTCCTTCATATCGCCGCTGTAAGGAGCGGGGCGCAGAGAAACCTGCGGATTGAGGACGCCGTTCAGCTGTCCTGGCTGAAAGAGGTGCGTAGAGGGCCCGAGCAGGTTCGCGTAGGTCGGGTTGGTGTAGGTGTCGTTGGTGTTGTGAACGGCGCCGGAGAACTGCCAGCGGAAGCCGTAGTTGAGGGCCAGGTGTGGCGTGACGCGCCAGTTGTCCTGAAAGTAAAAGCCGCCCACGGACTGCGATTCCGGCTGCTTGAAGACGCCGAGTGTGTTGTATTGATGGGTTACGGAGTTGACGTAGTTATAGCCGGAGAAACTGTTGATTCTTCCGGTGAGCGTCGCATAGAGATCCTCGGCGTTGGCGGGGTCCTGATTGTTCGCCTCGGTGAAACTCATATCCTTGAAGTTGGTGGTGTTGAACATGCTCAGAGCAGGATCGAGAGGGTTGATGCCGAGATAGTTGCCCACCGGATCGGCGTCCCCGGTGTCGAAGTCGGTAGAGTTGCGGAAATCGCCGCCGAAGCTGAAGGTGTGCTGGCCGTGCGTCCACGAAAGGATGTCGTTGAAATCGCGCACCGGGTTGTTGCGGGGCTCGGGCAGGTAATAGTTGGGCAGCCAGGGAGACAGCGTTGTGGAGCCGTTGACAAAGCCGGGCGCATCGATGATGAGATTATTTTCCGAGGTGAAGGGATTAAAGGAGTGCCCGACGTTGAATTCCTCCTGGGTGTTGAGCAGGCCGGCACTGAACTGGTTGACCAGCCGGGGTGTGATGGTCCATTGCAGTCCGGTGGAGTAGGTCTGGTAACTCGAGTTGAAGCTGGAATTGGTGTACGGGTCGCCCGGGTAGACCTCGTAGCCAGGATAAGTACGCCATTCCAGATCATAGGAGGCATGCCATTCGATGGTGGGGCGAATCTGATAGTCGATGCGCAGCGTGGGATAGATCTGGTCGTAGTTCCAGCGGTACTGCCAGATCAGCTCGTCCTGATACGGAAGGGTGGGATTGGGGATATTCTGCAGCGCCTTGCCTACCGAGGGGTTGATCTGGGAGAACTCGCTGGCAATGACGGGATTGACCGTGGATGGAAAGCCGTTGGAAGCAGCGATGTTGAGGACGTTGACGTTGTGCGTGGTTCCGTCTGTCCCCATGTAAGAGAAGGCGCCGGCTTCTGCTGCGGGGGAGAGAACACTGTCGTTGCTGGTTTGGCTGCCGGGCACATACTCCTGCTCGTAATTACCGAAGAAGAAGACCTTGTTCTTCCAGACAGGTCCGCCGAGGCTGCCGCCGAAATCGCTGACGTGGTAGGGGGACTTGGGAATTCCCTGGGCGTTGTTCGTGTAGGTGTTGGCGTTAAAGGCGCTGTTCTGGGTCTGCCAGAAGGCGTTGCCGTGGAACTGGTTGGTGCCGCGCTTCAGCTCGAAGCGCAGGGTAGCGGCGCCCTCGGCTCCGGCATCGGCGGTCAGGTCGTCGGTGGAGACCGTTAATTCATCCACGGCGCCGATGCGGAGCGGGGCCGCTTCAAAGAAGCCGGTCGTGGAAGTGCGGTAGCGCTGGAAGTTGTCGTTCATGCCGTCGACGGTGATGTTGAGGGCGGCGTTCGGCATGGAATTAATGGTGGTAAAGCGCTCATCGCCGCCGCTCTGCGCACCGGCCACCAGCTGCGCAAAGGGCAGCGCATCGCGGCCGTTGAGAGGCAGATCCTGGACGGCATCGGGATTAATCGTGGTCGCCAGTGTGTTTGTTGTCGTTTCCAGCGTTTCGGCCAGGCTCGATACTTCCACGGTCTGCGTGGAGGAACCGACCTTCATCTTCACTTCGAGGTTGACGGTGCGCCCGGTGGAAACGGTCACGTCGTTATACACGGCATCGGCGAAGCCCTTCGCGGAGATCTTGAGCACATACTGGCCGGCCTGAAGGTCGGGGATGTTGAATCCGCCGCTGCCGTTGGTGGCGAGGACGCGGCTGAATCCTGTGGATGGCTGGGTAATGGCGATGGACGCCCCGGGGATTACAGCGCCGGAAGCGTCAGTGACTGTGCCGGTCAGGTCTCCTGCGGTGCTCGCCTGCCCCCATGCCCCGGCTGGGGCGATGAGCAGCACGGGCAGCAGGAATACCAGGAAGAGTCTTGCTCTGATAGCCATCTGTCCTCCAGAAGTCGTCTCTGCTGAACCGAGTTAATTGTTTTTTTGCTCGACGTCGGTGGACTGCCGGTTAACTGACCAGAGAGCTGGGAAAGCGGGGAACCGGGATTTTGTGCGGCCGGCAGTCGTGTACAAACGATGATGGTAGGAATGTGTACAATAATGAACACGAAATGTCAAGTTGAGGCGCTGCCTGGGCTGCATTGCCTGCGGCTTCCCGTCGATGGTGGCGGC
The DNA here is from genome assembly GCA_030041435.1 of Acidobacteriaceae bacterium. GTDB lineage: Bacteria > Acidobacteriota > Terriglobia > Terriglobales > Acidobacteriaceae > Palsa-343. Next base: position 5,766 of record JASHNW010000042.1, on the reverse strand, counting down.
CCTATGGCTGCCACGCTCTGCGATCGATTGGGGACGGTACTCCGCGAGTCAGCAGCGCGAAAAGCTGTCCTGCGATGGAATCCTCATTCGAGGTCAAGTCCACTGGGCCGCCGAGGTTGCGCGGGCGAGTCCGTTTCCGCTTCCGGCAGGAGCCGATCGTCGGGCTCGCGCATCCCATGCCGGGGAGTGCCGCAAACCGGACACGCTTCCACCTTCAGGGTAATCTCTGCTCCACAGCACGCGCAAAAAGCTGCCATCCCGCTCAACCTCCACCGCGATCGATGCTCATTCGATGAATGGAAGCTGTGCAGGGATTCCAACTGCTGTGCGCAGGATGGCGCGATCGATGGACGGAGAGGCGCGCGGGAAAACGACGGATGATGGCGCCTGACTCGAATTCCGGGGCAGCTATGAACCGAGCGCGGGTCCGGATGCATTGAACCGGAGACGAGGGCTCTTATGTTTCCGGTTCCTCGTAGCAGGCCCGCCCCGGCACGCAGCGCGCCAGATGGACGTAATGATCGTCGGGGCCGGCGGGGCTCATGGTGCGCAGGCACCAGTACGTCGACGCGGCATGCACGCCGGGCAGCCACTGTTCCGGGTTTTGCGGAGTGGTCCCATACGGGTTCTTGGTGCGGAGGCAACGGCAGGGCGCCACCTTAATATCTGTTGCACTCATCGTGAACCTCCTGGCCGGCTATCCGGCCGCGCTCGGATCGCGGTCTCGCTGCCCGGCAGCCAGCAGAATGGTCCGGTAAACGGCAACCGGGAAGAGATCGACCTTGTAGGCATTCATGGAGAGAGGCAGCGCGCCTTCGACGGAGGCTCGTCCCGCCGCGCGTGCCGTCTCCTCGGTAATCGGTTGGCCTGCGAGTGCGGCTTCCGCCTGGGCGGAGCGGCGCACCACCGGCGATGCAGCGCCCATCGTGATCACGGCGCGCCGGCACACATTGCCGTCCATCTCCAGCACCACGCCGGCGTCGGCAATCGCCCAGTCAAAGCTCTCTTTTTCCCCGTACTTCTGGTAGGCCGAACGGGTTCCGGGAGTGGGTCTGGGCACGACAATCGCCGTCAGCAATTCGTCTGGCTCGATTACCGTGAACTTCGTCGGATTGGCATCGGGCACGACATACAATTCCCGGATTCCAACCGTGCGCTTGCCGCGCTTTGCCGACGTCAGCTCCACGCTCGAGTTCAGGCCCAGCAGGGCAACGGCTGCCGACGAGGGCGCCACGGCCGGACAACTGCCGTAATCCATGATGGCGTGATATTGGTTGAGCCCACCGAAGGCAAAGCAAAAGTCTTTGCCTTTGCGCAGGCACTGGAAATCGGCCGAGCGGTAATACCAGCACTGGATCCGCTGCAGCAGATTGCCCCCCACCGTCGCCATGTTGCGGATATGCGGCGTAGCAGCGTGTCCGCAGGCATCGGACAGGATTTGATACTGCGACCGAATCGCAGGATGCTCGCTGATTTCGGCGAGCGTAGCCAGCGGCCCGATGGTTAATCCGTGGTCCGTCTCGTGAATTCCGCGAAGCTCCGCAATATTGCGGATGTTGACGAGCTTCGGGGGCTCTTCGATCCCGTCTTTCATGCGGTCGAGAAGATCCACGCCGCCAGCCTTGACCACCGCGCCGTCGTGCAGTTGCGAAAGCGCGGCGTCGACCGAAGTGCAGTCTGCGAGCACGAAGCGGTTCATGCAATCTCCCTCCTCTGCGCAGCCGTGCGCAGCGCTGCCAGCACCACGGCGGGTGTCATCGGCGTCTGGCGAATGCGGACTCCGATCGCGTTGTAGACGGCGTTGCCGATCGCCGCTCCGATGGAAACCACCCCGGCGGCCTCTCCAATGCCGGAAGCGTCGGTGGAACTTTGTCCGAGGTAGGCTTCAACGAGCCGCACGTCGATGTCCGGGATTTCCCGTGCACCGGCGATCTTGTATTGCTCCAGGTCCGGATTCACCATCAGCCCGTATTCCGGATCGAGCAGCCGGTTTTCAAACAGTGTGTAGGACATCCCCTGGGTGATGCCGCCGTTGATCTGGCTGATCACCTGCGTCGGATTCATGGGCCGCCCGCAATCGTGGACCGAGAGCACCCGCGTTACGCGAATGCGGCCGACCTCGGTATCGACTTCGACTTCGGCTACATCGACTCCGCCATAGGTGAGGTATTTGTGCGGGGCGTAGTCGGGGACGCGCTTTGCCTGCGCTGTAATCTGCGCGCTGCTCATTTTGGCGGCTGCGCGCCGGAAGCTGAGCGGCTGCATCTTGCCCGACTGGCTGCGCACCTCTCCGTCGACCAGCACCAGGTCGCCAGGTGAGGCACCGAGAGCGGGCGCAATATCGGCCAGGAATTTCTGCGAAGCCTGCCACGCCGCGTCGCGGACCGCGGGCGTGAGAGACAGCGTCGTGACGCTTCCGCCGGAATTCGGTCCTTCGGGGTAGTTCGTGTCGCCGATTTTGACCGCAACCTGCGCTGGCGGGACGCCAAACTGCTCGGCCAGGATCTGCGCCATGACCGTCTTAATGCCCGAGCCGATATCCTGAACCGCGGAGATGACTTCCAGCGAGCCATCCCGGTGAACGCGCACCTCAGCGGCCGAACCCATGCTGACGAAGCGGTACCACACCGATTGCGCCAGCCCCACGCCCCGCTTCACCGGGCCCGGGCTTGCAGCGGCCGTCGGATTACGCGATTTCCAGAGGTCGCTCCCGCGCACGATCTGGCGTTCGACCCGGCGCACCGGGTGCGGGTCCGTTTTGTCGCGCAGATCGATCGGATCCATGTTAAGCTTCACCGCCAACTCGTCCATCGTCTGCTCCAGGGCAAAGGCGCCCTGCGGGTGGCCTGGCGCGCGCATGGCCGTGGCCGGACCGGCGTTGATGAAGACGTCGTTCTCCTCGGTGTGCAGCGATGCCGATTTGTAGAGGTTGGCCGCCGGGCCGGAGCAGCCTGCGCCGGTACCGCATCCTGCCGTGCCGTAGCTGATGAGCTGAATCGCCGTGATCGTCCCGTCCTGCTTCGCTCCGATGCGCAGCCTTTGATCGGAACTGGGCCGATTGCCCACGGACAGGTGCTCTTCCTCGCGGTCGAGCATGAGCCGCACCGGCGCGCCCGCCTTCCTGGAAAGCGCTGCCGCCACTACGCCCGGATTGCCCGCCCCGAACTTCGCGCCGAAGCCGCCGCCCATGAATTCCGTAATGACGCGCACCTGGGTCAGCGGGATGTGAAAAAAGCCGGCCAGTTCCTCGCGCACGCTGGCGGTTCCCTGGGTTGACGCCCACACCGTCAGCATCTCCGGCTTCCAGTCGGCAACCACGCCGTGCGTCTCCAGCGCGGAATGGGTCTGGACCTGGGTGATGTAATGACCTTCCACCACCACATCCGCTTCCTTGAATCCCTGTTCCACCTGGCCCACGCGATGCACCGACGGACCGTGCACGTTGCCGGTCTGCGGAACATCGCTCGGTCCGCCGCCGCCGCCCGCGCTCCCCGCCTCGTCCGCAGGGCCGGGGAAGACCTGAGGCGCGTCCGATGCCCGCGCCTTGTCGATATCGACGACGAACGGCATCGCATCGTAACGTACCTTGACCAGCTTTGCCGCTTCCTCCGCGGCATCCGGCGTAACCGCGGCCACGGCAGCGACAGGCTGGCCGGCAAAGCGAACAACGGGATATTTAACCTGTTCGAGCTTGGGATCGCGCAGAACCGCGGGCCCCAGCACCTGCTGGATCACATGCACGCTGCGCACGCCAGGATACTTCTCCGCGGCGGAGGTGTCGATGGAGACGACCTTTCCGTGGGGTATCGATGCGTCGACGAATTTCGCGTACAGCATGCCTGGCAACTGGACGTCGGACGTGTACCTCGCCCTTCCGGTGACCTTTGCCGCGCCATCGTAGCGCTCGGTCGACTGTCCGACACATTTCAGGTCCTTATTGATGGGCCAGACAGGCGGCTCGCTGGCCGGCACCTGGCGCGTCTCGCTGGTCAGCGTGTAGTCAGGGACGCCCACCGGCATTTGCACGCTCTTCTTCGGGGGAGCGGCTGCCTGCTCGGGAATCAACTCTTCGCCTGGCGTGTCTACATTGAGATGACTTGCCATGATGCTCCTCCGCTATGCGTTGCGCGTGCTGCCGGCCACATCCAGAGTGGCGGCGAACACTTTCGGATACGTGCCGCAGCGGCACAAGTTGCCGGAGACGGCCTGCCGCACGTCCTGCTCCGAGGGCGAGGCGTTCCGCTCCAGCAGAGCGGCGCAGCTCATCACCATCCCCGGCGTGCAGAATCCGCACTGCATCGCGTCGTGCCTGACGAAGGCTGCCTGCAGCGGATGCAGTTCGCCCTCGCCCGCTATGCCCTCAATCGTCGTTACCTGATGCCCCACCGCATCGACGGCCAGAGTCATGCAGCTGTTCACCGGCATCTTGTCCAGCCACACCGTGCAGCCGGAGCAGACTCCGCGATCGCAGATGATTTTGGTGCCGGTCATCCCCAGGTGAATGCGCAGAGCTTCGGCGAGCGTGGTGCGCGGCTCAATTTGGACGACATGCTCCGCGCCGTTGACATGCAGCCGTACGGGAACTGGCCCAGGTCCGAGTTCGGTCACGCCTTTCCTGTTGCCGGCTGTCTCGCTGCTGAATGCGTGGACACCATCCAGCAGCGCCGTTCCTGCAGCGGTCAGCCCCGCGCCCTTCAGGAACCCGCGTCGCGTGATGCCATTCCGCGCGGAATCGGCAGCAGACTGCGTCTGCGGATTTTCCTCGCCCGATGTCGGATCGTGCTGATTGCGTTTTGCCATGGAGCCTCCAGGCCGGCCAGCGCGCCTATGAATTCCCAAAGGGTGACTATAGCTCCGCCGATGTTACGTAGTAAACAGCGCCGCCTGACACCATGGCGTTGCGTATGCGGGCCGTTGCTCTCGGGAAGTTTGCCTGGCGGCGCGTGACGGGCCGTCGCAGGCATCCGCAGTTCCCGGCGGTTGCCGGCTCTCAGCCTGGCAATCTGGTATGTGTTTTGGGCCAGGCAGGACGAGATTCCTGGAGGCGCGGGTCGGAATCGAACCGACGCATAAAGGTTTTGCAGACCTATCAGGGACTTTTGTGCATGTTTAGCTGACTTTGTTTTTCAGTGAGTTGCGGAGAGTTATCTCCAACCTGTACAGGCCCATCTAAACCGGCACCCGCTACATTTTCCGCTACAGTCCTTTTTTATGGGAGCAGTGCCAGCGTGGGACCTATCGAACCCCATCGCCGTGGTCTAACGCCTTACCTGCCGTCTTCGTAGGCGCAGCGCCTGTGAGCCGCTTAGATGGCTGCGGAGACTGTCCACATGCCAAGGTGCTCAAGGCGCTCATCAACTTGCTCACACACTGTCTTATTGAGCACCTTGGGAATATAAAGGACTTAAGAGAGAGTGTGTTGAGCCGCTTGGAAAGATTTGAGCCGGTTGCAAGGCGCTCAAAATTGCCAAGGGGCTCACCTAATTTGTGTGAGCACCTTGGAGCGTCTTCGTGAGCACCTTGGGGGTTCGCACGGCCCCCCTACGTTCCGCTTTCCGTGCGGAGATCCCGTATCGCCTGCACGGCATCCCAGAGAGGCTGGACTTCCAGCCTTCTTCGCTCGCCGTCGATGCTGCGGATTACTTCGTCGATTTGACCGCCGGACATCGTGTCGCGCTCAAGCAAAGCGTTTTCGACCGCCTCTACCCAGGGCCAGTGCTGTGAAATCAGGTGTGCCGTCCACACCCGCAACAGCCGGTAATGGGC
>JASHNW010000004.1 GCA_030041435.1 Acidobacteriaceae bacterium | reverse complement strand
GCCGCAAACGCCGCATCCGGGTAACAGGAAATTCCATGCCGTCAATTGTACGGAAGCGGCTGCCGGTGAGTTATGTGACATCGCGCACAGAGCGCAACAGCAGCCAGGGATGAAGGCGTCAGGCAGAAGCGGTCAGGCAAGATACGGCCAGGGGTAAAGCGGCCAGCAATCACGGCCAGGGATGAAGCCGTCAGGCAAGATACGGCCAGGAGTAACACGGCCAGCCATCAGCCCGCCGACCGGTTTTTCGCTGACCGGTTTTTACCTAACCGCTCCATCCCTGGCCGCTTCTTACCTGACCGCCTTACCCCCGGCCCCCGGCCCTCAGCTCGCCGCGATCTGGTCGTATTCCTGTCCCGACGCGCCCGGCAGCAGCACCCACAGCGTGTAGATTGACAGCGCCGTCCCCAGCGGCAGCTTGATGAGCGTCAAAAAGCCAGCGACGATGGCCAGGGGACGAGCCCAGCCGGCGCGGCGCAGCAGGCCCACCCCGCTGATGACGTACAGCACCGCGCGCACCAGGATGGACGCCGTGATAATAGGGATCAGCCAGGGCATGCGCTCGAACGGGAACCAGAATCCCCCGAAGCCGTGCCCGAACGGTCCACCCCACCCGTGGAACATGCCGGAAAGAAAAGGAACCACCAGCATCCATTCAAACAGGGTGAACCCGGCGTAGACGATCCAAAGGATGCCCAGGGTGTGGACGTGGCGATGCACGCGGGTCCACAGCCACGGCATGGGTGGCACGTTGGGGATGGGCGTCACCTGGCGCCCGCAACGCGGACAGTACGGCTGATAGGGGTCGATGGGCTGACCACATGCGCTGCAATACATGGCTTTCGCACCTCCCAACAGGAGAGAATACGCACGCTGCCGGCGTCCGGTTCCGGACAGGCCCCAAAAAGCAGCAGCCAGCGGCAAGGGGTGAAACGGCCAGGGCCGTCAGCAGGAAAGCCTGCTTGCTGGCCGGGTCATTGCTGGCCGGATTTCCCCTGGCCGCCTTTGTGCCTCACTCCCGGCGGCTCGTCGGCCGCTGGTTCCGCAGCCTCCCGACAGGATAATCTGATGAACGGCTGTACCATTCCCTGGGGAGACTGCATGTCCTGGTTCAGGCGGGAAGACAACAAGATCGAGTCGGGAGCGAACCGCGTACGCACCGAGGGGCTTTGGACCAAGTGCGAAGGCTGCGGCCAGACCATCTGGAAGGCCGACCTGGACGCGAACCTGCAGGTCTGCCCCAAATGCGGCCGCCACGAACGCATCGGCGCCCGGGCGCGCATCGAGAGTCTGCTGGAGCCTGGCTTTGAGTACGTCGACGGCGATCTCAAGTCGACCGACCCGCTCGACTTCACCGACCTGAAGCCCTACAAAGGCCGCCTGTCCAAGGCACGCAAGGAGTCCGGTCTGAACGACGCCATCGTCAACGCCCAGGGCCTGCTGGGGCCCCATCGCGTGGTGCTCAGCGTCATGGAGTACAGCTTTATCGGCGGCAGCATGGGCGCGGTCGTGGGCGAAACCATCGCCCGCGCCATCGACCGTGCCTGCGACCAGCGGCAGCCGCTGATTACCGTAGCGGCCTCCGGCGGAGCGCGCATGATGGAGGGCATCGTGAGCCTGATGCAGCTGGCGAAGGTGTCGGCAGCGCTGGCGCGGCTGGACGAAGCGCGCGTCCCCTTCATTTCCATCCTCACCGACCCCACCACCGGGGGCGTGACCGCCAGCTTCGCCATGCTGGGCGACCTGAACATCGCCGAGCCCGGCGCGCTCATCGGCTTTGCCGGGCCCCGCGTGATCGAACAGACCATCCGGCAAAAGCTCCCCGACGGCTTCCAGCGCTCTGAATTCCTGCTCCAGCACGGCTTCCTCGACGCCGTAGTCCCGCGCAGGGAGATGAAGGCGTATCTGATCCGCTCGCTGGACTTCATGCAGACGCCGCAGGCGGCTTAGACAGAGACCTTATCGCGTGAGGCGAAGAGCCGAAGGATATCCGGCCCTCGGCCTCGACCTTACCCCGCCTTGGAGCCCAATCAATCCGCGCTCTGGGGTAGAATTCCCTGCAATCGCCCCTTCTCCCATCGCGAGCCGGCGCGAGCGCGCATCCTGTTGCATCCGGAGCATCCTCCCCGGCTCGCCACGAAAGGCGCTATGCAGATCATCCCGCCGGCCGTACTCGATGTCGACGCCATTGTCCCCCAGTGCCTCGACAATCAGTACACGTCGGACGCGGTGCTGGACCGGATGCTGGCCCAAAAAGCGGGCTTCAAACACCCCGGCATCGCCCGGCTCCGGCTCGAAGAGACGCACTCCGAGTTCATCCGCTCCCTGCTCTACGCGTCCACAGTGGTGGTCAATCGCGCTTACCTGGTGAATTCCGGTTACCTGGTGCGCGAACTGGGCCGCCGGAAGTCCGCCATTCCCGACCTCATCCGCAGCCGGGCCATCATCCCCTTCCTGGGGAAGGAGAAGGCGCTTTCCGAACGCACAGGATACGCGCAAAACCAGAAGGCGCTGGAGATCATCACCCGCTTCGAGGAGAAGGGCGAGTTCGAAAATTCTCTCTGCCTGCGATTCTCGCCCGACGATTCCGCCAACCAGCAGCAGATGCAGAGGCTGGGCGCCAATTTCCGGCGCTTCAGCAAGGATCTTGACAGCGTGGCCAACGACACCGGCGTCCTGCCCTCGCTGGCGCGGCAGCTTTACTCCCAGCTCTCGCCCGGAGAAAAGGCGCTGCCGGAAGTTCCCGCCGAGGTGCTGCTGCAGTTCGAGAAGCATCTGCGCGCCGTTTGCTCCTATGCGCAGCAACACTCGAGCGTCCTCGAACGCGAAAAAAAAGAGTTCGGCCGCCAGCACATTTACGAGCGATTCTTCATCACCGAAGGAGAAAAGTCTCCCGGCAATGTGGCCGAAGGCCTGTTTCGCCCGGAAATGCAGCAGCCAGCGCTGCGCATGGTGAAAAAGCTCATCGACCTGAAGTACAACGCCAACCTGCCCGACATGCTGGGCCGCTACACCCTCACGCCGGCAAATCTTCCCGGGCGTTCGGTGCTCCCCTTCGAAACGCCCGTCCAGGGCGTCTCCACCGGCCATGTGCTGAAGCGCCTCATCGAGTTCAAAGGGCACATCATGGACCGGCAGCCGGGGGTTCTGCCGCGGCTGCGGCGCCTGGCCCTTGACCGGGTGCTGGAGATCAGGAAACTGGACGAATGGGAGAGATTCCGGCAAAGCCAGGACGCGCTGCTGCGCTCCGGGCCGGACGAGATTCTGCGCACCTTCGACAAGTATCAGAAGCATCTGCGCGGCTTTCAGAAGCGGCTGGGCCGATGGGCGCTGGAAAACGCTCCCGAGACCATCGAGCGCGGCCGGCAGTTCGCCACCGCCTTCGATCTGGCCGTCGAAGCGGGCCTCATCACCATGTTCATCTCCCTAGCTCCGCACGCCGCGGTAGCCGAAGTGGGCATCGCCGGGCTCGCCACATCGACCCTGATCGACATGACCAAAGGCAAGATCATCGAGCGGCTGCGCGACAGCGGCGTCGCTGAAACCTTCAGGGGAATCACCGTGAAGCTTCTGGTGCGTGCGCAGAATACCGCCCAGCTGTGGTGGGATCGCGACCACACCTTTCAGCTGGAGCTGATGCGGAACAACGAAGTGATCCATCGCCGGGAACTCGTTGAGATGCTGCAGGAAATCCAGCACGACTCCCGCCTGGCATCGGCCGCGGGGTTGCAAACCGCAGAGCAGTCCAGCCAATGACATCCCTTACGCCGCAGCAGCGCCAGGCCCTGGACCGTTACGCAGAACTGCAGGCGCGGTATCCGCAGCTGTTCCATCGGCGCGAGCTGCGCCGCATCGTCACGGATCGCGCCGCACTCGAATGCTACGCAGACCAGCACGGCGTCGTGGTGGGCGTAGCCGCCGAGACGCCGTGGTTCTTCTTCCTCAACGACGTTGTGGAGCCGGCGAGCGGAGGTGCGCCGTACGCCTATAGCCGGCTAATCAACCGCGGCCAGCTCGAGGGCGGCGTCAACGTCGCGGTGCTGGCGCTCATCGCCGACCCGGCCCTAGGCAACTTCGGCGAGATCGTTCTGGTGGAGCAGGAGCGCCACGCTCCGGGCAGGATGGAAACGGCCATTCCTCGCGGATTCGGTCATCCCGGCCTCGACGGTCCGGCGAATGCTCTCCGCGAGCTGCGCGAGGAAACCGGCTACGTGGGATCGAAGGCCGAGCTTCTGGGCGAAGCTCTGATCGATTCCGGCGTAGGCGATGCGCAGGTCAGCTTCTACCGCGTCGATGTGCGCGAACGCGTCGCACCGGCTCCCGAGCGCGAAGAGAGCATCCGCGCCGTGAAGACCATGCCCCCGGCAGCGTTGTGGTCGGCCATTTTGTCAGGCGACATTATCGACAGCTTTACCGTGCAGGCCCTGGCTCTGGCGGGATACCCTGCGCCACGCGACCCTGGCGCCGCGAAACGCTGAGAGAACCGGTGGGCGCTGCGCACGGAAGCATGTCGAGAGGCGCATGCGCCGCGACGGCCGTACCACGATCTTCCGATTGACGCCATCCCCCTCGTTCACTACGATCAACTGGCCAGCATGATCGAAGATCCACTGATCGGCCAGTCCTTTTTGCATTACTCCATCATCCGCAGGCTGGGTTCGGGAGGCATGGGCGTGGTCTACGAAGCCCAGGATGCCCAGCTTGACCGGCGAGTGGCGCTCAAGTTCCTGCCCGCGGAGATGGCCCACGACAGCCAGTTGCTGGAACGCTTCCAGCGCGAAGCGCGCGCGGCCTCCGCGCTCAATCACCCCAACATCTGCACCGTCCACGCCATCGAGCAGCATCAGGGCCGCCCATTCATCGTGATGGAGCTGCTGGAAGGCCAGACCCTGGCGGAGAAAATGAACCGGCAGCCCATGCCCATGGAGACGCTGCTGCCCCTGGCCGCGCAGATTGCCGACGCCCTCGAATCGGCCCACGCCAAAGGCGTCGTGCACCGCGACATCAAGCCCGCCAACCTGTTCCTCACCGACCGCGGGCAGCTCAAGGTTCTGGACTTCGGGCTCGCCAGGATTAGCCAGGGCCCGGAGATGCCACAGCCCGAGCACGGAGCCACCCAGGCCATCGGCAGCGGCCTCACCTCGCCCGGCGTGGCCGTCGGCACCATCTCCTACATGTCGCCGGAGCAGGCGCGCGGGCAGCTCGTCGATGCGCGCACCGACATCTTCTCCACCGGCACCGTCCTCTATCAGATGGCCACCGGCGTCCTCCCCTTTCAGGGAGACACCTCGGCCGTCATCTTCGACGCCATCCTGAACCGCGACCCCGCGCCCGCCGGGGAGGTGAATCCCGCGCTGCCGGCCGATTTCGTCCGCATCCTCGACAAATGCATCGAGAAGGATCGCAACCTGCGCTGCCAGACCGCAACCGAGCTGAAGACCGACCTGAATCGGCTGCGGCGCGATCTCGAATCCAGCCGCACCCGCGCCAAAGCGAAGACCGATTCCGATCCCGGCACGCAGAATTCCGGCATGCAAAATGCGGCCGCGCACAAGCAGGGCAAGTCCGTCGCGGTCCTCTATTTCGAAAACCTGAGCGGCGCCAAAGAGGATGAGTACCTGCGCGACGGCATCACCGAAGACGTGATCACCGAGCTCTCCAAGATTCGCGGCCTCAACATCTTCTCGCGGCCCACCGTGCTCGCCTTCCGCGACAGGACGGTCACCCCGCAGCAGGTCGGCCAGAAGCTGGGCGCGGCCTACGTCCTCACCGGCACGCTGCGCCGCGCCGGCGCCCGCCTGCGCATCACCGCGCAGCTGGTGGACGCGCGCACCGATTTTCCATTGTGGTCGGAGCGCTTCGACCGCGAGATGAAAGACGTCTTCGAGGTGCAGGACGAGATGGCGCGCCGCATCGCCGAAGCGCTGCGCGTGACCCTCTCACCCGAAGAGCTGGAAGCGCTGGCCGTGAAGCCCACTGACAATCTGCAGGCCTACGACCTCTACCTGCGCGGCAAGCGCTACGCGCGGCGGCAGACGCGCCAGGACCTGGAATTCGCTCTGCAGATGTTCGAGAATGGCGTGGCCATCGACCCCAGCTTCGCCCTCGCTTACGCCGCCTGCGCCAACGCCTGCGCCATGTTTTATTGCAACTACAGCCGCGATCCGCTGTGGGTAGAGCGGGCGCGCGATGCCAGCGGCAAGGCCGTGGCCCTGCGCTGGGATCTGCCCGAAGTCCAGGTCAGCCAGGCGTGGGTGCTCTACGCCGCCGACCTGCACGACGAGGCCGTGCGCATGGTGAAGAAGGCCATCGAGCGCAAGCGCGACTGCGAGGGCGCCTATTACCTGCTGTGCCGCGCGCTCTTCGCCGGAGGCCGCTATCAGGAAGTGATGGACGTCGCCGAAGTGGCCATCGAAGCCAGCGGCGAAGACTACAACGTCTACATCCCGATCGTGAATTCCATGGGCGCGCTGGGCAAGAAGGAAGCCGTGCGCAACATGATCCAGCGCCGCATCGCCGCACTTGAAAATCATCTCAAGCAGGTGCCCGAAGACGCGCGCGCCCGTATCCTGGTGGGCGGCGATTACGCCTCTCTGGGACGCCCCGACGACGCCCTGCGCGAACTGAACCTTGCTGTCACGCTGCGCGCCAACGAAGCATCGATTCTCTACAACGCCGCATGCCTGTATTGCAGCCTCGATAAAAAGGCGGAGGCGCTGGATGCGCTGCGTAAAGCCTGGGAGGCGGGCTTCCGCGATGCCGTGTGGGCGCGCCACGATCCTGACCTGCAGCTCCTCCACGGCGACCCCGAATTCGACCGCCTCTACCCGCAGAAATCTGCGTAGACCGGCAAACCGGGTGATACCCTGCCTCTCGCGAGGTGTTCCCGTGGTTCGACTCCGGCTTCTTTCCTTCCGCTGCACAGTCCCCCTCTCGCTCCTGAGCATGGCAATCGCTGTTCCGCTCGCTGCGACCCCCGCCCACGCCCAGATGGTCTCTCCGCAAATCGATCTCCCCAGCCAGCCTTTCTCCTACTTCAGCCAGCCCACCGACGAGATCGGCGTGATGGATGCGCCCGAAGCCACCGAAATCACGCCTGAGGGCTATCTCTACACCGGCTTTGGCGAGCTGATGTTCTTCACCGGACCCGAAGACACGCCCGTCCACCAGCGGCTGCGCACGCTCGAACGCGGCTATCTCCCCATCGATTCCTGGACGTGGACCCAGGACGGCATCGCCTACCGCTTCACGGCATTCGCCGCGACGCTGGACGGCACGCCCGAAGGCCAGCTCGTCGATTTCATCCGCGTCACCATAAAGAACGAGAACGCCGCGCCGCGCCGCGCCCTGTTCGCGTCGGGATTCCGCTACCAGGGGCCCTCCAGCACCGAGGGTCCGACCGGCGACAACCGCTTCCACCGTCCCGTTGAGGGCGGCCGCCTCGGCGACTATCGCCAGCCTGGCGTGGCCTTCAGCCCCTCCTGGGAATACGGCTTCTCCTCGAACGCCTTCGTGCGCGACGGCAAAGCGATGTATATCTTTCCCGCGGGCGCGCAGCTTTCGCTCACCCTGCACGAGGACTACAACCACCCCCCCGACATCACTACCCGCACCCTGCATCTGCTGCCCACCACCGCCGCCGGCATCGCGCGCTACGACAAAGTGCTGGCACCCGGCCAGGAAACCACGCTGGAGTTCAAGCTCCCGGTGATTCCCGTCGCGCCCGGCCCGGCCCTCGATGCGATCCAAAACGCCTCCTTCGACGCCTTCCACGCCCGCGTCGTCGACTTCTGGGAATCGATCCTCGCGCGCGGCATGCAGCTCACCCTGCCGGAAAAGAAAGTCACGGACACCTTTCGCGCCAGCCTCATCTACGACCTCATCGCGCGCAACAAGATCGGCGACGACTACATCCAGACGGTCAACGACCTCCACTACCACGCCTTCTGGCTGCGCGATTCATCCGACATCGTGCATTCCTACGACGTCACCGGCTATCCCGTCATCGCCCGCCAGGTTCTCGACTTCTTCCCGCGCTGGCAGCAGCCCGACGGCAATTTCCTCTCCCAGGCCGAGCAGTACGACGCGTGGGGACAGGTGCTGTGGATCTACGGCGAGCACTTCCGCATCACCCACGACCGCGCCTTTGCCGAGCAGGTGTTTCCCTCCATCGTGCGCGCCGTGGCGTGGCTGCATCAGGCCCGCGCCGCCGATCCGCTGCACCTCATCCCCGCCTCCGGCAGCACCGACAACGAGGCCATCGCCGGCCACATCACCGGCTACAACTTCCTCGCCCTCGACGGTCTGCACGAGGCCATTCTCATGGCGCACGCGCTCGGCAAAACAGCAGACGCCGCCACTTTTCAGAGCGAGTACGACGACTATCGCGCGGCCTTTCTGCAACAACTCGATAAAGTGACGGCTGGCACCGGCGGCTACATCCCGCCCGCGCTCGACGGCCAAAAAGGCGGCCAGGACTGGGGCAATCTCCTCGGTACCTATCCCGAGCCGGTGCTCCCGCCGGACGATCCGCGCATTACCGCCACGCTCAAAAACACCCAGGCCCGATACCAGGAGGGAATCATCACCTACGGCGATGGCCGCTTCATCCACCACTACCTCACCATCAAGAACACGCTCACCGAGGTGATCCGCGGCGATCAGGAGCAGGCCACCCGCGAGCTCTACGCGCTGCTGCTGCACACCAGCTCCACGCAGGCCGGCTTCGAGTACGCCATCCGTCCCTGGGGCGACCGCAATTTCGAAGGCAATCTCTCTCCGCACGGCTGGTTCGCCGCCGAATACCGCACCCTGGTGCGCAATATGTTTGTGCGCGAAGAGGGCAGCGATCTGCATCTGCTCTCCGTTCTCTCGCCGGAGTGGCTGGGAGCCGGCAAGACGGTTTCCGTCACCGGCGTCCCGACCGACTTTGGCGCCGTGAGCCTCGTGCTCGATCAGCCCGACGACTCCGGCGCGACCCTGCACCTCACCACGCACTGGGTCGACGCACCCCGGCATATCGTGCTGCACCTGCCCTGGTTCATGCAGACGACGGCAGTCTCCGCCGACGGAAACGATATTTCCGTCTCCGGCAGTTCCGTCACGCTGCCGCCCGGCACGCAAACCGTGCACCTGCGCTGGACGCGCCGCCCGAACACGCCGGACATGAGCTACGCCCACGCCGTCGATGCATACAAAGCGGAGTACCTGCGGCGTTACAACAGCTACATGAGTGGTGGACCGGTGCCGGTCCCATAGATCGCGGCCGCCCTACTCTGCCGCGACCGTCCCTGTCTCGCCCAGCGAGGCGCGCGCGTGCAGCACCTCCGGCAGCTTCGCATCGGCCGAAGGCCACGCCTTCAGGAAGGCCTCGTACTCCGTCTGCGCGAGTGCCTTGTTGCCGGCCAGCTCATCGGCCCGCGCAATCCCGTACAGTTCGAATCCCGACGCGGGACGCTCCGCCAGTGCCTCCTGGTAAGCCGTCTTCGCGCCCGCATAATCTTTTGCGCGCAACAGCGCCTCACCCTCGGTTTCCGCCACCGGGCGAATGTAGAACGGAGGCTCGTGATAGCCGAGCTTCTTCTCGGCTGCGATCGCCTCCTCATAGAGCTTCGTCGCCGCGTCGAGCTTGCGCTGCTCCAGCAGCACGCCCGCGCGCAGCTCCATCGACGCGATGCTGAGCGCGCTCACCAGGGGTTCGGCGTTTGCATCTGGATTGAGCGGCGCCGTGACCGGTTTCGTCCCCGCATCGGTCGTGCCCGCGGCTGCCATGGCCGCTTCGGCTTTCGCTTTGGCCTCGGCGGCCTCGCGCGCATCCTGGCTCTGCCGCCACAGACCCGCGTCCATCTGCGCTGAGGCCATTTGTGCGGAGGCGAGATCGCCCCGATCCAGTGCCTGCATCCCGCTGGCGTAGTCGCGCAGCTCATCGCGCAGGAAGCGCAGGTTGGTCGTCTTGTCGCTGTCCGGCAGGTTGGCGTCGTCCAGCATCGCCAGCACAGCGGGCCAGTCGCCCACCCGCAGCGCCACCGGCAGGCGGCGGCTCACGCGCGCCATCTGATCGCGGGCGCTCCAGATGTACAGCGTTGCGGAAAGCTCGCCGCGCGCGCCGGCCAGATGATCCGAGAGAGCGTTGGCTTCCTCGAGCCGCCCCTGCTCCATCAGGTTGGCGATCGCGTACATGAGGTTGTGGACGTAGTTCCAGTCCTCGTCCACACTCACGTGCTGCTCGCGCAAATAGCGTTCGTCGGCTTCCGTCGAGGCGGTGAACCAGCGGTCTGCACTGGCATAGTCGCCCACGCGGTAGTAGATGTGGCCAGGCATGTGGACCATGTGCCCGCTGTCAGGCGCCAGGCTCGCCAGCAGCGCCGCGCTCGCGATCGCGCGCTCCGGGTGATTACCCGGCTCCATGGCGTGAATCCAGTAGTGGTTCGCGGCGGAATCGTTGGGAGCATCCTTCAGCACGCCCTCGAGAATGGCAATCTTTTCCTTCATGCCCGGCTTTGGATCGCCGTTCTCGTCGTAGCCGTCGCCCAGCGCGTTCGCCAGATAGATGCGCGCTTCAATGTCGTGCGGCTCCTTCTTCACCAGCTTGCGATAGAGCGCAATGGCCTGCGCGCGCCCGCCTGCGCCGTCGCTGGACTCTGCCGCAGCGGCCTCGATATAGAGCCGATCCGTCTTGCCGGCCTTCCTTTCGAGCTTCACCGCCTGGGCAAGCGCTGCGTCGCCGTAGGGCTTCTCCTCGTCGCCGCGCATGGTCACGGCCTGAGCGAGACCCCAATAGCACATAGCGCAGTTCGGATCGACGCGGATGGCCTGCTCGAAGGCCTTCATCGATTCGTAATCCCAAAAGTCGTGCAGCAGGCTCAGCCCCTGGTCGAACCACGCCTGCGCTTCCGGCGTGGCCTTGATGGTGATGTGCGAGTTGCCGATGCCCGTCATCCGCACCGGCACGGGCAGCTGCGGCGGCGGCGGAAAGGTGTGCATGCCCTCCATCGCCGGCATGGCCGCGCCCATTTGCGCGCGCGCCACCGAAACCCCGGCCACCAGCAAGCCGGCCATCGCCAGACCAACCACATTTCGCATGGAAATGAATTTACCGTGTTCCCGGATCGCCGCGCATCCGGGCAAGCTTGACCGTGCTGCCCGGCGCATTACGGCGCCGGCGTCGTCAGATGGAGCGCGTAGCGTGCATGCCAATTCCAGTCCATGAGCGATAGAGCGACTTTCTATCGCTCATGCCGCTACCTATTTATGATTGATAGAAGCATGCTCTATCGCTCACGATGTCTTGCAAATCGTTCACAATGAATAGCTTGCCGCGTCAAGTATATTCTTGCCTTCGCGTTTCATTGCAGTAATCCGATCTTCTCCCAAAGGAGAGAATCCAGTTCCTTTAATCTCTCGACCGTCTGCGGTTCATCAAGCAGCGAGCCGAAATGCTGGTCAACGATTCCCGCTACCACGAATTTGTGATACAGCATCGCGGCGTCGGCATGAAGTTGCACCTGATAGGTTGAGTCGAGCAGGTTTCTAAAAGCCCGCGTCTTGGTATCCAGGCTATAACCCGCAGCTATTTTCGCGGCCATGTATTTCTCAAGATCGTTTTCGTATTGTGGCGTGTCGCATACAGGCTCAGGACCAGTTTCCTCAATGAAGCGCTGGAGGCGCCTGCGAAATTTCAGGGCTTCCATTCGCAGCGGCGAGAGTGGAGTCAGCAGTTCCTCCAGCTCCTGCGTTCTTTGGATGGCAGTACGCTTTTCTTCCTCGCATTGCCGAGCCGCCTCACGCCAACGGAATATATCGGCGTTGTTGCTGACCTCAAGCCTCCGCGATTGCTCCTGATTCTCCGCAAGCTGAGTTCTGTACTCTAAGTTTCGATTGGCGCTTTCGGTCAGATCGTTTTTTAACCTTTGAATTTGCTCATCGTTTCCGACGTTAAGAGGTGGCGCGGACCTAAGCCTGTTTATTTCACCGCGCTGGACAATACCAGACCATATGGAGGATCCGATTCCCACGCCAAACAGCAAAATAGCCAACACGAGCCACAAAGCATGCGGCACAGCTGCCTGATGGCTCATAGCCAAGTCCGCTGGCTTGATTCCGAGCCATTGCATGAAGCTCCCAAAACCACCAAGAATGCATGCAATCCACGCGACGAATTTGGCTGGAACCCTGTTTGATCTATCCATGCGTCATTCTCCCCCTCGGCGCGACGAGGGTAAAGAACTGAATCGAAACGTAGCTTTCCATCGCCGTCCGAGCTTGGACCAGCGCACGCTCGACGAAACATGTGCGTCAAGTATGATCTTGCCCTTGCCGCGAAACTGGCGCGATTTCAGTCAATCTCTCGCAGCCGCCGTGTCACGTCCTGGTTTTCGCGGGTCAGGCGCAGCACCTCATCCATGCTGCCAGCCCGCTCGGCCTGGTCGATGGCGGCGCGCAGCCGCCGCTGCTCCTGCTCGAGCCCGGTGCAGCGGATGGCCAAAATGGCGGCGTCCACCTGCTCCGGTTCCGGCTCGGCGTCGTGGATGGAGACGAAGATGCCGGCCAGCACCTGGCGCTGCTCCTCGGTGGCGAGGGCGCTGAGCGCGTCGGCGCCGTCAGGCCGGACGCGCAGCAGTTCCACAATCTCCCGCAGATCGGAGCGCAGCGTGGCGAATTCGCGCTCGTGCTGCTGCCACGCGCCCTCGGCCACCAGGTACGCTTCGCCCGAGCGTGGCGATGAGAACGCCAGCAGCAGAACCTGCTCGGCGTGGTTGAGACGCTGGTCGTGCCGGGCGATCGAATCGCGGCGTCTTGCCGCGGCCTCCTTCAGCTCCGCGCGAACCAAAGCGGAGTCGACCCCCAGCGCCTGGGCCGCGTCGTTGGCGAAGGCGTCGCGCGCGATGCGGCTGGGGATGCGCCGGATGTGCGGCAGCAGAAAGTTCAGCGCCTCCGTCTTCGCTTTGGGATCGCGCCCCGGAAACAGCAGCCGCGCGCGCTCGATCAGCCACGACTGATACGTCGGCGCGCCACGCAGCGCTTCTGCGTAGGCCCGCGCTCCACGCTCGCGAACGTAGCGGTCGGGGTCGAGCCCGCCTTCCAGCGTCAGCACCTGCACGTCGAAGCCCTCTTCGGTCAGCAGGGCGATCGATTTCTCCGCGGCGTTGCCCCCGGCCGTATCCGGATCGAAATTGACGATAACCTTTGTGGCGTGGCGCCGCAGCAGCCGCGTCTGGAATTCCGTGAACGCCGTGCCGCTGGTCGCAATCACGTTCGGAATGCCGGCCAGATAGACCGAGATGCAGTCCATCTGCCCTTCCACCAGCACCGCCCCGCCGTCGTTGCGGATCGCCTGCCGCGCCTTGTCGAGATTGAACAGCACCTGCCCTTTGGAGTAGAGCGGCGTCTCCGGCGAGTTCAGGTACTTCGGCCCGGCTTTCTCGCCGCTTTCGAGCGTGCGCGCCGTAAATGCGATCACGCGCCCGCCCTCGTTCGCGATGGGGAACATCACCCGCTTGCGGAAGCGTGCGTACATCGGCCCTGGGCTCCCGTCCTCCTGCTCTTTCCACGAAAACAAACCGGAGAGCCGCAGCGACTCCTGGTCGGCGAGCGGTTCGAGCTTCCTGCGCAGAGAGTGAAAGTCCTCCGGCGCATAGCCGATGCGGAACTTCGCAATCCCCTCCGCACCCAGCCCGCGACCGGTCAGATATTCGCGGGCCGCCGCGCCCTCAGGCGAGCGCAATTGCTCCTCAAACCAAGCCGTAGCCGCCTCCTGCAGCTCCAGCAGCTTGCCCCGCTGGCGATGCTCCGCCGCCTCCTCCGGCGAGGCGAAGTCCCGCCTGGGCAACGGGATGCCGCATTTTTGCGCGACCACTCGGATGGCCTCGGGAAACCCGATGTTCTCCACCTTCTGGACGAACGAAAACACGTCTCCGGATTGCCCGCAGCCGAAGCAGTGGTAGAACTGGCGGCCGGCGTGCACGCTGAACGACGGCGTTTTCTCTTTGTGGAAAGGGCACAGCCCGCTGTAGTTCTGGGCGCCCGCCTTGCGCAGCCGCACATACTCCCCAACGATCTTGACGATGTCGGCTTGCTCTTTTACGCGCCGCGCGAAGTCCGTGTCCATGGGTTCCGGTAACAGGGTACAGCCGCGGGGCTGGGCCGGCCACGATTCACCCTGGGACCAGGTTGCGCGGGCCGAAAATGAAACGATTTTGAGTTTTCCACATCTAAAGCTCTGAGGATTTGTCCCAAAGGACCCGGGAGGCTCAGGCGAAAACAGCCCCGAAATGGCAGAAATTGCCGGAGTTAGGCTGTTTTCATGGTATTCTGAACTTCCTGGGCAGACATGCGCCTAAATCCGGCGGCCCCTGAGCCGACCCGGCATTGCGCCTATTATGGCCCCAACCGCACCTCGTCCAATCCAGGCAGACAGATCCGAAAATTCATTGCGGGGGAGCCATCCGCTTGCCAATTGACGACAAATACGAACAGGACATTCAGAAGCTGATCGACGCCGGCAAGGAGAAGGGATACCTGACCTACAACGAGGTCAACGACCTTCTGCCGGGAGACATGAATTCGCCCGACGATCTTGACGACCTGATCACCACGATCGGGACGCAGGGCATCGACATTCTCGAAGGCGGCCCCAAAATCGGCGGGGAACGCGACGAGTTCGAACCGGAAGAGGGCGAAGACGTCGAGCTCGACCTGACCCCGGGCACGCTCGAAAAAACCAACGATCCGGTGCGGATGTATCTGCGCGAGATGGGCACCGTGCCGCTGCTGACGCGCGAAGGCGAAGTGGAGATTGCGCGCCGCATCGAGCGCGGCCAGCTGCGCGTGCTCAAAGCCATTTCCCGCTCGCCGGTGGTCATCCGCGAAATTGTCGCGCTCGGCGAAGACCTGAAGCGCGGGGTGCGCAACATCAAGGAAGTCGTCATCTTCGA
Organism: Acidobacteriaceae bacterium; assembly: GCA_030041435.1. Lineage (GTDB taxonomy): Bacteria > Acidobacteriota > Terriglobia > Terriglobales > Acidobacteriaceae > Palsa-343. The sequence continues at coordinate 147,445 of JASHNW010000004.1, read as the reverse complement.
CGACGAGGAGCTGACCGAGGAAGTGGTGCAGGCCAGGGTCCGCGCCACCGTAGCGCGCATCGACACCCTGGTGAAGCACCAGAAGAAGGCGCAGCAGCTGGAAGAAAAGCTGGCCACCATCAACCAGAAGGCCAAGCCGCGCGACCATCGCCGCACGCGCTGGGCCATCGCGCGCGAAAAGGTGCTGGTGTCGCGCATCGTGCGCGAGCTCAAGTACACGAACGGCGAGCGCAAGCGCCTGCTCGAAAAGGTCAACAAGACCGTGGAGGCCATGCGCACCCTGGAGCGGCAAATTCGCTCCCTCGACACCAAATGGGAGCAGAGCCGCAGCGAGGAGCTGAAGAAGGAATACCGGCGCCAGCAGAAGAACTGCAAAACCGACCTCGAGAAGCTCGAGGAAGAAGCGGGCGTCTCCATCGCCGAGCTGAAGCGCACGCAGCGCGAGATGATCCAGGGCGATATGGACGCCGAGCAGGCCAAGCGCGAGCTCATCGAAGCCAACCTGCGCCTGGTCGTCTCCATCGCCAAGAAGTACACCAATCGCGGCCTGCAGTTCCTCGACCTGATTCAGGAGGGCAACATCGGCCTGATGAAGGCGGTGGACAAATTTGAGTACCGCCGCGGTTACAAATTCTCGACCTACGCCACGTGGTGGATCCGCCAGGCGATTACGCGCGCCATCGCCGATCAGGCGAGGACGATCCGCATCCCGGTGCACATGATCGAGACCATTAACAAGCTCATCCGCACCTCGCGGCAGCTGGTGCAGGAGCTGGGCCGCGAGCCGACCTCGGAAGAGATCGCCAAGCGGATGGATATTCCGGTGGCGAAGGTGCGCAAGGTGCTCAAGATCGCCCAGGAGCCCATCTCGCTGGAAACGCCCATCGGCGAAGAGGAAGACTCGCACCTCGGCGACTTCATCGAAGATCGCCAGGCAGTGTCGCCGTCCGACGCCGTCATCAGCGTGAACCTGAAGGAGTACACCTCCCAGGTGCTGCGCACGCTCACTCCGCGCGAGGAACGCGTGGTCAAGATGCGTTTCGGCCTCGAAGACGGATCGGAGCACACCCTCGAAGAAGTGGGCCAGAGCTTCCAGGTCACGCGCGAGCGCATCCGGCAGATCGAAGCCAAGGCGCTGCGCAAGCTGCGTCATCCCTCCCGGTCGCGCAAGCTGCGGGCCTTTGTCGACACCGCGCACGAGTAATTCACAGCCTGCCACACGGTCGAAAGCCGCTCCTGCAACGGAGCGGCTTTTCTGATTCTGCGCACAGCGAAGACTGGTTCCTTCAGTCACATAACACAAAAGTGTGCTTGTCGGTTATTACCTTAGAATGCAAAAGTAACACTCATTGTTGCAATTCTTTGAGGTCCCGGTCCCCCAGCGGAGGATCCTCTTTTGACTGCTTTGGAAACTGGTGTTTCAACTCTGTCCCGCCGTTTTGTGCCTCCGGCGCCGGCCCTCGACCCCGCGGCGGAGCCTTCCCCGGACAACGTATTTGCGGGCCGGGCGAATGGCGGATGCATCCGCGGATGGATGTGGGCGCTGCTGATTGAAGTCGCCGTGCTGATCGCCGTCATCGCAATCGTCTATGCCGCATTGTGTCTTCATTAAGTCAAACGCACCGGCACTCACAGCGTCGCTCTCCCATGTGCCGGCGCGAAGGTTCACTGCACCGTCAGGTTGACCGCCGTGCTGTGCGCAATGCCCGCCATCGTCGCCTTCAGCGTGATGACGTAAGTTCCCGGCGGAGTAGCATTCTGATTTCCGCCTGACCCGCCGCCGCCACCTGAACCCGAACTGGCCACGACCCCGCAGCCGCTCGCAACCAGCAGAACTGCGGCGAGCACCAGCACCGCCAGGCCGCGGAGCTTTCTGCTGCGCAGCCCGATCCAGGGCAGAGGCGCGAGCAGGGCGAAGACAGGAAGGGCCAGCTTCCACGGCGTCGCGGGTCGCACGGCTGCCGCCGCAGCAGAGACGCCGGTGGCAATCGCCACCGCCGCACTGGAAGTATTCGCGCCGCTGATGGCGACGCTGCCGGGGTTGACCGTGCAGGTGGCATTGGCGGGCAGGCCACTGCAGGCCAGCTCCGCCGTGCCCGACGACCCGGATAACCCGGCCAGCTGCAGGGCGAACGTCGCCGTTTGGCCGCTGGTGACGACCGCCGAAGACGATCCGCTGACGGCAATCGTGAAATCCTCGCCTGCCCCGGAGAGAGTGACCACCAGAGATTTCGTGAGGTTCGCTGCGGAAACGGTCAGCGTGCCTGTCACCGCGCCCGCCGCCGCCGGCGTAAAGGTGAGACCGATCTGGCACGATGACCCGACAGCAAGCGTAACGCCGCAGGTATTCGCAGCCATCGCGAATCCCTGAGAAAGTACCGCAGTCACTTCGCTCAGTGCATAGCCTCCGCTGTTCGTCACCGTGACCGTCTGCGTGCTGCTGGTGGCGCCGGGGCCCAGGCCTCCAAAGTCGATGGAGACCGGCGTGGCTGAGATTCCCGGCGGCGCCAGGCCCGTCCCGCTCACCGGCACGCTGCGCGTCTGGAACTCGTCGCTCACCTGCAGCGTGCCCGACTCGGCTCCGATGACCGTCGGCGTGTAGGCCACCAGAATCGAGCAACTGGCGTGCCCCTGCAGCAGCGCACCGCAGTTATTCAGAGCCGTAAAGTCCCCGGAAACGGAAACCGCGATCCCGGTAAGCGTCTCATCTCCGCTGTTGGTCAGCGTCACTGGTTGCGCGGCGCTGGTAGTTCCGATTTGCTGCGCGGCAAACGTCAGCGAGGCAGGAGCCAGCGCATCGGTCGCAGCGGCTTGCCCCGTCCCGGAGAGTTGCGCGCTCAGCGTGCCCAGCGCATCCACCACCGTCAGGGTTCCGCTGCGCGATCCGGACGCGGTCGGCTTGAAGTCGATGGCAATCTCGCACGCGGTCTGCGATGCCAGCGAGCTCCCGCAGGTGTTGGCCGTTATGGCGAAGTCGCCGCTCACCGCTTCTGAGGTCAGCGCAATGGGTTCGCCTCCGGTGTTGGCCACCGTGATGCTTTGCGAGGCGCTTGTCGCCCCGACGGTGGTCGCCGCAAAGCTCAGCGATGCAGGCGTCAGCACCACGTCGCCCGGAGCCGTGCCGGTTCCAGAAAGCGCAACCGTCAGCTGCCCGCCGGCGACATTGGCGTAAATGGTCATCGTCCCCTGGCGCGTACCGGTTGTGGACGGGTCGAAGGTGACCTGGATTTGGCAACTCGCGGCAAGCGCGATCGACTGGCCGGCGCAGTCGTCGGTTTCGCTGAAGTCTCCGGTGATGGCGAGCGTCGAGACGTTCAGGTTAAGCCTTCCCGCGTTCGTCACGGTGACCGTTTGTGCGGCGCTGGCGGTTTGGACAGTCTGCGCCGGGAAGCCAACCGAGGATGGCGAGACATTCGCGGTGGTGGGGGCAATGCCCGCGGTCGCCAAGTTCACCTGCCAGATGCCGCGGCCGTACGTGGCGGCGCGCAGCACCTGGGTCGCGCCCTCGTTGTACGTCATCAGGCTCATCACCGGTGCGTTGGGCAACCCGTTGCCGAAGAGATTCCAGCAGATGGTGAAATTGACGCCGCAGTTTTCCGCCTGTTGCGTGTAATAAACGCCGGTATCGGTGGCCACGTAGACAATGTTGGCGTTGTTGGGATCGACCACAACGCTGTTGGCCGGAGCCTGCGGCAGGTTCGACGTGATATCCACCCACTGCGCTCCGCCGTCCGTGGAGCGATAGACGAGTGGCTCTGCGGCTGGTAAGTTCACGTACCCCTGCACGGTGACGTAAACCGTCTGGCCGGTGGCGTCGTGCGGATCGACGTAGATGCTGGAGATGTCGAAGCCGCCGGGGTTGAACTGCGCTGCTGTATCGTTCGTGACCGGCGAGGCGTAGAGATCGGTCCACGTAGTCGTGGCGGCCTGCGACGCGCTGTTCACGGCAGCCGTGAGCACATGTCCGGGAATCAGGCCGCCGCCATCCACCGAGCCTGCCATGCCCGCATACACTTGCTCGCCCCCGGGACCGGCCGTCGTGTTCACGCCTGCAGCCAGGGAACGAATCTCGGCGTTCCCGTTGCAAAAGGGTCCGGAGTCGCCGTCGAGCATGTCGCTCAGCAGGTTGTTCTGGCTCCAGCCCGCGCCGTTCGCGGGGCCCCGCCATACGCGACAGGTGCCAAGAATCAGGTTGGACGTATCCAGCGGGTCGAGGATCCAGGGAGCTGGAATCAGCTGCAGGTCATCGTCCACCTGAGCCTCGCCGATCGCTGCGCTGCCGAACCCCGCAATGTCGCAGGAGGTTCCGTCCGGGCAATCGTTGATGCCGACGCCGAATTCCGACGTGGCATACCAGTTATCCGGATTGTTCGGATCGATGGCTACGACATTGCCCTCGCCGTTCAGCACCTGGTTCCACGCACCGGCAGATGCGGACGGAGCAGCCGAGCCCAGATCGCCCAGCGCCGCCAGCCAGGTGGATGCGTTATTCGGGTCCTCGCTGAAGCTTTCCACTTCAGCCAGCGAGCCGAGTCCGCCATTGAGATTCTGAAAGTGCGTGGCGTCGTCAGCCGAACACGGCGGCTGTTGCTGGTTGACGGCATCGGTGGAGCGCCACAGGCCGCCATCGTTCCCGAAATACAGCAGACCGCCTGCGCCGAAGGTGGCCTCGATGGCGTGCTGCGCCGGCGCGACCTGAGCCGCGTCACAGGTCTGGGTGTTTGTCGTGTTGCGCCACACGCAGCCGTTCGCGAGGCTGCATCGCCACAGGTCGGTGGTGCCGGCAAACACCAGTGTGTCCTGCTGCGAAGGAACGGCGGCGAGCGCGAGGTTATAGCCTCCCTGTGGAATCGTCCCGTCGCCGGCGACGGAGTCCAGCGGCCCATCGGGAATTTGCGTTGCGAACTGGACGGTGGGGGAAGCGCAGGCGCCGGAGGTCAAATTGCAGGCATCGCGCCACAGCCCCTGGTCGAGGTTGTTCTCGTCCACGGTGAGCGCGAACAAGTCGCCGCTCACCGGCTGCGCGGCGACGACCCCGCGAAACATGGGGCAGCCTGGCGAGCCCACGCTGAACTGGTTCGCCGGGCACATCGCCGTCGTCAGGTTCACGCCGGGCTGGTTCACCAGGCGGGTCCACGTCATGCCGTCCAGCGACTCGTAATAGCCGTGGTAGCGAATGGCCGCGTAGAAGCGCTGGCGGACGGGATTCCACACCACCGAAGTGGCTGCATTGCCCAGGTAGATGGGGGTCTGCGGCGACTGGATGACGGCCGAGCCGTCCTCGATGGTCGCCAGCTGCCAGGTGGCGCCGGCGTCGGTCGAGTAATACAGCCCGAGAATGCTCTGCGGATTCGTCATTCCCAGCGTGGCGCCATATTCGGACTGCGTGACAGCGGCGACCACAAAGTTCGCAGTCGTGCTGCTCCACGCAAATCCCGCGAACGCGTGACCCAGAAAGGTGTAATTGAGGCCGAACTGCGGAACCGTCTCGTAGATCAGGCTCCACGTGTTGCCGCCGTCGGTGGAGCGCAGCAGCCCCGCACCGTACCAGGAGTCGGTTGCGTCATTGGGATCGCCGGTCCCGGCGAGAATCACCCCCGTGCCGCCGGGCTGCACAGACACCGCGCCAACGCTGAGCGAAGTGAGCAGCGCCGATGAAAATGCGCTCAGATCGTCGGTGAGCGGCGCAAAAGTTGCGGAAGAAGCCGCGCCCGCCGCGTTCGTGGATTTCCACACGCCTCCGCCGGTGGTTCCCAGATAGACCGTGTTGCCCGTGGTGTCGGAGGGGTCGGCCGCGATGCTGGTCACGCGGCCCGTCACCAGGTTCCAGGCTGCGGTGTTCACCTGGCCTGGGCCCACCGGTTGCCACGTCGTGCCGGGAGGCTGAGCATCCGCCCGCGGCGGGGCTGCGCGCTGCGCGCGAGCGCGCATCAGGGCCAGAGCTGGATCGGCCCGGCCTGGACGCGAGGGGCTCGCGGGACCGATCCCACGCCGCTCGACGAAAAGGACTGCCCGCCGCTGCTGATCGCTTCCTGCCGGAACCTGGCGGCCTGCGGCATGGGTTGCGTCCTGACCCTGTGCCGGCTCGCCGCAACCCGGCGCCCCGGCGAGAACGGCGCCCATCGCGAGTATGGCGATGACGCTGGTACGCCGGCCCACGCCCTGCACCCTCACCTTGCGCCCGCCCTCTCCACGCTGCACAACTGCGCATGTGCGCCTGGCGGACGAGCACGGGGCTGGAGCGCAACTCACGAGCGGTTTCCTTTGCGGGCGCGTCTGCCCGGCCTCTGCCGGCCGGGCAGGCGCAAAATCTCGTTGGTCGGAACAGCTCGATTATTCCGGGGGCGCTGCTAAGACAGCAGGTTACTTTTGTCAGGATGGCGTGCCCGTCGTACCAGAAAGGGAACGGAGTTCCAAAGCGGGAAGGCCTCCGCCGCGAATCCGGGCACAATTCTGCCGCCCGGGCGCAGCCCTGCGAGGAGCCGTGCCGGCTCCCGTTGCGCACCAGATCGTTCGGATCGGAGGATCAGAGGATCGAACGCGCCGCGCTGCGGCCCGAGCCTGGGGCCTGTCAGCAGGCTCTAAATCTCGGAGCTCAGGCTCGCAGCGCGCACGGTAGCTTCAGGGATGGGACGAACATGCTGCACCGCGGCCGCGTTCCTCTCCCGGACCCGGCAGGCCTCGGCATGCTTCGCCATCATCTCCGCCGGCAGCCCGTTCGTCTCCTCCGCGGAAAACAGACAGGAGCAGACCGTCCGCCACAGCACGTTCAGGTCGCTCGAAAAGGTCGCCGTCCGCATGTATTCCAGATCCAGCCTGGCTTTCGCCGGCTTCACGAAGACCTCGTAAAAGGCTTCGAGCTCATGATCCGGAATCGCCGACAGGAATTCCTCTTCCCTTGAAAACGCCAGCGTTGCCACTCCGGTGATGCCCGGGCGGCTGGTCATGTGCAGCGCCTCGTGATGCGGCAGTTTGGGACGCGGACCCACCAAACCCATATCGCCGCGCAGCACATTCCAGAATTGCGGAAGCTCGTCGAGCTTGTAGCGGCGCAGAAATGCGCCCACCGCCGTGATGCGCGTGTCGCCCACCACGGTGATGCAGCAGCCGCTGTCCTCGGCGGGTCGCATGGATCGGAATTTGTAGAGAGTAAACTGCCTGCCGTTGCGTCCCATGCGCCGCTGCCGGAAGAACACCGGGCCGGACGAGCCAAAGCGCACCAGCACCGCAGCCAGAAGCATCAGCGGCAGCAGAACAATCAGGGCCGTCAGAGCAGCGATGAAATCCAGTGCTCGCCGTGTTCCCGACAGCGCCCACGCGCTGGCCTCGCTGTACGTGCGTGCCGATGCTGCTATGCCGCGCACCCGTTCGCTGCGCGGAGCGGACGAGCGCCTGCCATTGATGCCGGCTCCGAGACGATGCGACGCCTCTGCGCGTTCTTCGGCCTCAGAAGAAATTATGTTTTCGAATGATAGCGAACCCATCCTACCCATCACACTGCGACTGGAATTGTTAACGTACGCAGAATCTGGAAAGTTTGGCGGTGCTTCTCCGGGAAATTCGTATCCCATACCGGAGTAATTTATTACTGGGCAGTAATATGCAGTCTTGCGTGGATCTGTATTGAAGTATACCTGGAGATGGAAAGTCCGGCCAAATAATAATTCGCGTATTTGTCACTTCTTTATCTCTTCCTGCACATTGCGCGAAAAGTGAGCCGCACCAGAAATGACTCATGCGGCAAGGGCAGAGAGGCCTCGCGTGTTAAACTCAAGCCTCAGGAACGGCCCGCCGTTTGAGGGATGATTGTTGCCGCGGCATGGTTAGGCCCGCTCGCCGCGTCGCGCAGCGCCATGGTATGAAGAGAGAATTCGCGCCCCTTCTGTTAACAGCGCTGTTTGCCGCGGCTGTGCATGCGCCGGCCCAGGAGCAGGACAATCAGACCGGCATCCCGCAGAGTCAGACTTCGAATCAGAGCATCCCTGTCGACTGCACCGATCCCCTCGAGGCGCTGTCGGCCCAGTGCGCCGGCACGCTGAACAACGGAACCAGCCCGTTATACCCTGGATACCCCTCAGGGCAAACCGGCAATTTCGCGAATCAGCAACCGCAAAATTTTACTTACACCGACACCGAATTGCTGGCGCGGCAGAACGCGCTGCGCAACCTCACCCGGCGCCCCTGGCCCCCCGAGCCGCTCTCCGAATTCCAGAAATTCGTGGCCTCCACCACGGGTGAGGTCCTGCCCATCTACGGCGCCGCGCTATTTCGCGAGGTTCCTTCCACATTCGCGCCGCTGGACCTGACGCCGGTGCCGCCTGACTACACCATCGGGCCCGGCGATGAGCTGCGTCTGCGCGTCTGGGGCCAGGTGAACTTCCGCGCCGATGTCCGCGTCGACCGTTCCGGCGACGTTTACCTCCCGCAGATCGGCCAGGTTCACGTCGCAGACATTCCGTATTCGGCCCTCGATGAGCACCTGCGCGCAGCCATCGCGCGCGTCTACAAAAACTTCGACCTGGCTGCGGAAGTGGGACAGATTCGCGCCATCCAGGTCTATGTCTCCGGCCAGGCGCGGCGGCCGGGGGTCTACACGGTCAGCTCGCTGAGCACGCTCGTGGATGCCCTGTTTTCGAGCGGGGGCCCCTCGCCCACCGGCTCGTTGCGGCACATCGAACTCCGCCGCGGCGGAACCGTGGTGACCGACTTCGATCTTTACTCTCTGCTCATCCGCGGCGATAAGACAAAAGATGCCACGCTGCAGTCCGGCGACGTAATCTACATCCCACCCGTGGGACCGCAAGTCGCCATTACCGGCAGCGTGAAGAATCCGGCCATCTACGAGTTGCGCACAGGCGAGTCTCTGGCCGCCGCTCTTGAGGATGCCGGCGGCGTCTCCGCGGTGGCCGCCGGAGCGCGCGTCTCCATCGAGCGCATCGCCGACCACGCCGACCGCTACGCCATGGAGATCGCCTACGACGCGGCCGGCCTGGCAACGCCTCTGGCCGACGGCGACCTGGTCCAGGTCCTCTCCATTCTTCCCAAATATCAGAAGACCGTGATCCTGCGCGGCAACATCGCCAACCCAGGGCGCTTCGCCTGGCATCCCGGCATGCGGCTCAGCGATCTCATTCCCGACAAGCAGTCCCTCATCACGCGCAATTACTGGTGGAAGCGCGCCCAGCTCGGTTTGCCGGCGCCCGAGTTTGAGCCCCTGGAGAACTTCCCCCGCCTGGTGCAGCCTTCCGGGCCGGTGGAACTGCCGCGCAGCCAGTTCCTCGGGCAGAACACCACCACGCCCGGCGCGATGCAGGGAGCACCCATGACGTCCGGCAGCACATCCGCGCCGGACCAGTCCAATCCGAACTACGTGGGAACCGATCAGACCGATAACGGCCAGGACTACACCAACGGCGCTCAGGTTCCGCAGGAAATGCAGGGCAACATGTCCGCCCTCGCCGCGGCCCAGGCTGCGGGACAGTTCCCCGGTCAGGGCGCAGCGAATCAGACCAACTCCAGCACCCTGGCCAACAGCCAGCAATACGGACTGCTCACGCAACGGCAGCCGCAACGCCCGCAGCGAACCACCGTCGGCCAGGTTGCTCCGGAGATCGACTGGAACTACGCGGTCATCGAACGCCAGGACCCGGACACCCTGAAGACGGTCCTGGTTCCCTTCGATCTGGGCAAGCTGGTGCTGCAGCACGATGCCTCTCAGGATCTCGAACTGAACCCCGGCGATGTAGTCACCGTCTTCTCCCAGGATGACATCCACGTGCCGATTCAGGAGCAGACGAAGTTCGTACGGCTCGACGGCGAATTTGTCCGCGCCGGAGTCTACACCGCAACGCCCGGCGAAACCCTCCGCGACCTGGTCCGGCGCGCCGGCGGATTTACCTCCAACGCGTATCTCTACGGCTCCGAATTCACGCGCGAGTCCACCCGCGTCGTGCAGCAAAGACGCATGGACGAATACATCCAGACCCTGGAAATGCAGATGGAACGCGGCAACCTGGCGCTGGCCTCCTCCGCCGTGGCCTCGGCCCAGGACCTGGCCAGCGGAGCCGCCGCGCAGACCAGCGAACAGTCCATGCTGGCCCGCCTGCGCCAGATGCGCGCAACCGGCCGCATCGTCCTCGAGCTCCAGCCCGGCAGCTCCGGAATCGATGCCCTTCCCGATATCACCCTGGAGGACGGCGATCGCTTCGTCGTGCCCCCCATTCCCGCCAGCGTCAACGTGGTCGGCGCAGTTTACGACCAGAATTCTTTTCTCTACGTGACGACCAGACGAGCCGGCGATTATCTGCACCTCGCCGGCGGGCCCAATCGCGACGCCGACCGCAAGGACGTCTTCATCATTCGCGCCGACGGCTCCGTGGTCAGCCGCTCCGCTGCCAGCGGAATCTGGGGTGACGAGTTCTATCGCCTGCGCATGGATCCCGGCGATACCATTGTCGTGCCGGAGAAGAGCTTCAGGCCGTCGGCTCTGCGCGGGTTCCTTGACTGGTCCCAGTTGTTCTCGCAGTTCGCCCTGGGCGCGGCCGCCCTGAGCGTGATTCAGTAAGCTGCCGGCGACCGCCCTGCGCCTGTAAGATACCGCCATGGCGCGCACCGTGGTCATCGGCGTGGAAGCCAAATGTCAATAGAATCGACCTATCCGGAACTGAAGCCAGCCACCGGCTCTCCCCGCGTGCCGCCCCAGCCGCCGCAGGAAAACGAGCTGTCCCTGCTCGACCTGCTCATCGTGCTCGCCGAACGCAGGCGCCTCATCCTCATCGTGACCGCGGTCTGCGCCCTTGGCGCTGTCGTCTTCTCTTTCCTCACCACCAAGCGCTACACCGCAACCGCCCTCATTTTGCCCCCCCAGCAGAACTCCTCGCTCGGCACGGCCATTGCCGCACAGCTGGGCAGTCTGAGCCCGCTCGCCGGGCTGGCCACCGGCGGCGGCCTCAGCCTCAAGAACCCCAACGACATGTACGTCGGCATGCTGAAGAGCGACACCGTGGAAGATGCCATGGTCAAAGATTTCGGCCTGCAGCAGGAATACCACGTGTCTCTGGTGTCCAAGGCCCGCAAAGACTTTGAGCACAATGCCACCGTCGACGGGGACAACAAAGACGGCATGATTCGCGTCTCCGTCGAGGATCCCGACCCCAGGCGCGCGGCGGCCATGGCCAATGGCTATGTCGACGCGTTTCGCAAACTGTCCGAGAGCCTCGCCATCACCGAGGCGTCGCAGCGCCGCCTCTTCTTCGAGAAACAGCTCATCCAGGCCAAAGACAACCTGGCCAATGCCGAAGAGGCGCTGAAGCAGACCGAGCAGAGCACCGGGCTCATCCAGCTCGACAGCCAGGCGCGCGCCCTCATTGAGTCCGCTGCCTCCCTGCGCGCCCAGATTGCCGCCAAGGAAGTGCAGATCCAGGCCATGAGCACCTATGCAACCGGCGAGAACGCGCAGCTGGTCGAGGCTCAGCAGGAGCTCGATTCGCTGCGCACCCAGCTGGCGAAACTGGGCGGCTCCGAGACCAACCCGGACTCGCTCATCGTGCCCAAAGGCCTGGTCCCCGAAGCCGGTCTCGAGTACGTCCGCAAGCTGCGCGACGTGAAGTATTACGAGACCATCTTCGACATCCTGGCGCGCCAGTTCGAGATCGCCAAACTCGACGAAGCCAAGGAAGGCGCTGTGATCCAGGTGGTCGATCCGGCCATCGTTCCCGATCACCGCTCCTACCCCCAGCGGAGCCTGATCGTGATCGCCGCCACCATTGCCGGCTTGTTCCTCGGCGTGGTGATTGCTTTTGTCCAGGCGGGCCTCGCACAGCTCAAGTCCGACCCCGAACAGGGCGCCAAGCTTGCCCTGCTCAAAAGCACGCTCCGCGGCAAGCACCACCCTGCAGGGTGAAAATTTCGCCCCTGGTGTTGGGATGTGGGAAATCGCGGACGCCCCTGTCTGCCTGCACCTGGCAGATGTCTGAAAAAGCGCGCCAGCGCAGCCGGAAAACCCCTCCGCGCTCTCTGCGTCCTCTGCGGTGGAAAGATGTCCTGACCGATACCAGCCATCTGTCGATTTGGCCTACTCGGGCAGATCCTTCGCTCCGGTGATCGTGAAGCGCGCCTCAACCCCCGCAGCTCCGGCGCTCGCCCCAGGAGAACTGCCCCCGGCATAGATCTGATACTCCCCGGCCCGCACCGCGCGATGTCCCGCCTCGTCCACCTCGCTCAGCTCGCGCGGCGTCAGCGTGAAGTGAACCACCCTGCTGGCGTGCGGCGCGAGCCACACGCGTTGCATGCCTTCGAGGCTCCGCAGCGGATACCCTTCGCCCGCCGGCGGAATCAGGTACAGCTCCGCCACTTCGTCGCCGGCGCGATTGCCCGTGTTGGTCACCGTCACCTCCGCGTCGAGCGGCTGGCCCGCGGCAATCGAATCTGCCGACAGCCTGAGCCGTGCGTAGCGGAACGTCGTGTAGCTCAGCCCGTATCCAAACGGATACAGCGGCTCGCCCGTGAAATAGCGATAGGTGCGGCCCTGCATGCTGTAGTCCGTAAAAGGCGGCAACTGACTATCCGACGCGTAGAAAGTGATGGGCAGGCGGCCCGATGGATCGGCCTTCCCGGTAAGGATGTTCGCGATGGCCTCGCCCCCGGCTTCGCCCGGATACCAGGCTTCCACCAGCGCCGCTGCATGATCCTTCGCCCAGTTCATCGCGACCGAGCTGCCGCTCATCAGCACCACCACCACCGGCTTCCCGGTCGCCGCAACCGCGTCGAGCAGATCCTGCTGCGTCTTCGGCAGATCGATGTCGGTGCGGTCGCCGCCGCTGAAGCCTTCCACGTGCACCGGCATCTCCTCGCCTTCCAGGTTCGGCGAGAGGCCGACGAAGGCCAGCACCACATCGGCATTCTGCGCAGCCTGCACAGCCTCGTTGCGCAGCGCCTCGGCCGGCGGCTGCCACTCGAGCGTCAGACCCGCCCCAAACCGCGGCGCCTTGAATACGTAATCGATGCGGATCGCGTGCGGCGCCGTATCGGTAAAGCTCAGCACCGCTCCGTTGTCCGGCCGGCGCCAGTTGCCCGCCTGCTGCGCACTGCTGTCGTAAATCTTCTTTCCGTCGAGCCACAGATCGTAGGTTTCCTGGTCGCCGCAGCGCCAGCAGCCGGGTTGGCGAATCGTCAGATGGTAGGTGCCGGGAGCCGGCGGCACGAAGAATCCGCTCCAGCGTACGCTGTAGCCCGTGATCGGCATGCCTGGCCCGGGGCTGGCCGCGTTCCAGTCGAAATCGATCTGCTTGTCGACTCGTGTGAAGGCCGGCGCGCCGGAAAAGTCGGGGTTGGCGAAGTACTCGCCCTTCAGGCCCTCTTCCTGCGATCCCTGTGCAGTACGCAGCGCCGTGCGCGGTACGAGAATCGGCAGATCGTCGACGTACGTGGATCCCTCGGCATACGCCACCTGCGCCCGTCCGCGCAGAGCCTGCTCGATGCCGTCGACGGGCAGCGAGGGATGCGACGGTATCGCGTTGTAATTCCCCTCAATGGCGGCCAGCGACGCCGCGTTCGGCCCCACGACTGCGACCCGCTTCACCTCCGGCCCCAGCGGCAGCGTGCCATCATTCTTCAGCAGCACGATGGACTTCTCGGCCGCCTTGAGCGCCAGCGCGCGATGCGCCGGCGCGTCGACCACGGAGAAGGGAATCTGCGCGTACGGCACGTCCGCCGGCGGATCGAACATCCCCAGCTTCATGCGCGCGGTGAACAGCGCCTTCACCGCCTTGTCGATCTGCGCCTCGGGAATCAGGTTGTCATGCACCGCCTCGACCAGCGCCAGATACTCGTCGCCGCAGCTGGTATCCGTGCCCGCTTCAACCGCAGTAGCGCTGGCGTGCGCGGCGTCCGGCGAATAATGATGCCCGATCGGCGTAAAGAAATCGGAGATCGCCCCGCAGTCTGACGTAACGAATCCCTGGAAATGCCAGTCGTCGCGCAGATAATGCTGCAGCAGCATTTTGTTCGCGCAGGCGGGCACGCCGTCGATAGCGTTGTAGGCGCACATCACCGAGTCGGCATGGCCCTGCGTCACCGTAGCGCGGAACGCGGGCAGATACGTGTCTTCCAGATCGTGCGGCGATACGTCGACGTTGAATGCATGCCGCAGCGGCTCCGGCCCGCTGTGTACTGCGTAGTGCTTCGGCGTGGAGATGGTGCGGAAGTATTTCGGATTGTCGCCCTGCAACCCGCTCACGAACGCTACACCCATCCGGCTGGTCAGGAACGGATCCTCTCCGTACGTCTCCTGCCCGCGTCCCCAGCGCGGATCGCGAAAAATGTTAATGTTGGGCGACCAGATCGTCAGCCCGTAATAGATGCTGTGCAGGTTGTCGCGCATCGCCTGGTTGTACTTGGCCCGCGCTTCGGTGGAGATCACCGTCCCCACCTTCTCCTGCAGCGTTGGATCCCACGTAGCGGCCAGCCCGATGGCCTGCGGAAACAGCGTCGCATACCCGGAGCGCGCGATGCCGTGCAGGCCCTCGCTCCAATAGTTGTAAGCAGGCACGCCCAGCCGCGGAATCGCTGCCGCGTCGTTCTCCATCTGCGCGACTTTCTCCTCGAGCGTCATCGCTGAAACCAGCGCGTCCACCCGCTTGTCGATCGGCTGCGAGGGATCGAACCAGATCTGCGTGCCGGGATGGGCCGCCGCAGCGGACTGTGCGAACATCACCGGCGCCAGCGCGGCGCAGAGTACCATCGGCACACACTTCCAGAAAGCAGACACAGAACAACTCCTTAACGATAGATTGGCCGGCGGAACAGGGATCGATTCCGCGAGATAACAGGCTCGCCGTCAACCGCAGCCCGCAGGTCTGACCGCTTCACCCCCGGCAGTCACCAGTCGCACACCGTGCCATCGAGTTTGCGCAGCACCGGCAAATAGGCCCGCTGATACGGATACTTCGCCGCAAGTTTCTCGTCCAGATCGACGCCCAGCCCCGGCCCGTCGCCCGGGTGCATAAACCCACCGTCGAAGCGATAAGCATGCGGAAACACTGCGTCCGTCTCCGCCGAGTGCGGCATGTGTTCCTGAATGCCGAAGTTGTGAATCGCCAGATCGAAGTGCAGCGCCGCCGCCATGCATACCGGCGAAAGATCCGTGGGCCCGTGGCATCCGGTGCGGACGTGATAGAGCGCGGCGAAGTCGGCGATCTTTTTGAGCGCGGTAAATCCGCCCGCGTGCGTCAGCGTCAGGCGCGCGTAATCGATCCACTGGTTGCGCATCAGCTCATGCGCGTCCCAGATGGAGTTCAGCACTTCCCCGGTGGCGATGGGCGTGGTGGTGTGCTCGCGAATCACGCGAAATCCTTCCTGCAATTCCGCGGGCGTGGGGTCTTCCATCCAGAAAAGATGGAACGGCTCCAGCTCCTTGCCCAGCCGCCCGGCTTCAATCGGCGTCAGCCGGTGATGGCAGTCGTGCAGCAGATGCAGCTCGTCGCCGAACTGCTCGCGCACGCGCGCAAACAGCTTCGGCACATGGCGCAGATATTTCTCCGTCGACCAGCGGCTCTCCGAGGGCAGCCCGCGCTCCGCAGGCTCATAGGGCTGCACGCCCTTCGGAACGCCATACGTTGCGTCGAGCCCCGGAATGCCGCTCTGCACGCGAATGGCGCGGTAGCCCATCGCCTGATGCCGCGCAACGTCGTCGACAGCTTCCTCAATATCCGCGCCGTGCGCGTGGCAGTAAACCAGCACCGCGTCCCGGCTCCGCCCGCCCAGCAGGTTGTAGACCGGCGTGTTGAGCGCCTTGCCCTTGATGTCCCACAGCGCCATATCGACCGCGGCGATCGCCGACATGGTCACCGGACCGCGCCGCCAGTATGCGCCGCGATAGAGATATTGCCAAATGTCCTCGGTCTGGAACGGATCCCGGTTCACAATGCACGGGATGACGTGATCGTTCAAATAGCTGGCCACCGCCAGTTCGCGGCCGTTCAGCGTCCCGTCTCCCAGTCCGAAAATGCCCGCGTCCGTTTCGATCTTCAGCGTGACGAAATTCCGTCCCGGCGAGCAGACGTTCACGGATGCGCCCTTGATCTTCATCTTTTCGTCGTATCCGATTTCATCGATCCCGCGGCGTTCGTGGTCTCCGCCGTGATCTCCACATAGTCGATCGGCGCCGGCTCGCCGTCGTCCGGCCGTCCTTCAACGGTCAGCACGTCGCCAGGCCGCAGCGGAACGCCCTGCAAAGTGTATCGCGCAGACGTGTCTCCGTTGGGCGCCTCACCGGGCAGCGTGTTGTCCGCCGTCCACGCGGCGATGGGCTGCCCGTTCAGCAGCAGCCGGAAGGTCGAAGCCCCGCGCAGGTAATCGAAATACTGCACCGCCACCGTGTACCAGCCCGCAGCCCGGTCGAAATGCGCCGCAGCAGTGCACACCGCCCGATCCTTGCACACGTACGCCTTGCCATCCGCCGCCGTCTCCCACGGCGTCACCGCGACCGGCGTATAACCGTCGAGATCCATCTGCGCTGCCGGGATGCGGTTCGGATAATGATCCACACGCCCCAGCGCATCCGGCACGCCGGACATCTTCGCGAACCAGCGCGTCACCGCGTCACGCCAGACGACCGCCTCGCCCGCCTGGTACTCCAGCATGCGCAGCGTGGCCTGGTAAGGCTGCGGATCGATCAGCCCCTTGAGCGTCCTCCACTCCTGCGCCAGCCCCGCCGCTGCCTCCGCGCCCGCGTAGTGATCGTCGTAGATGGTCTGGATCACCGTCTTCCCGGTGTGCAGCCTGTATGTGTACGGCACGTGATGCATAAACAGCAGCAGATTGTCTGGGCAGGTCGCGAGCGATTCGTACATCTTTGCGACCGCGCGCGGATACTGCCCGATAAATCCCGTCCCTGTTGCGACCGTCCGGTCCATGCCCACGCCGTCATGGTCGACGCGAATCCACTGCCCCCATCCGTTGTCATCCTGCGACTGCGGCGCCGGCCCGTAGTGCGGCCCGAGGATATTCGTCAGTGTCTGCAGGCCCAGCGGCCCGGTGTAAGCCTCGTAAATATGCCACGACTCGAGCAGCATGCGGCTCACCGTGCTCACCACCGCCGGATCGTTGCCGAACGTCAGCCGCGTCCAGTCCGCTGCGATGCTTTCCGGCGTCGTGTTGGGATTCCACGCCAGCCGCCCGAATCCGTAAAGGTTGGCGAGCGCCAAATCGCTGCCCAGCCAGTTCGCGTCGAGCCCCACATTCGCCACGCCGACAAATCCGCCCAGCGGCCGGTGAAAGGTCTCGCCCTCGACCATCTCCTTCAGCGGCGTGGAACGATTCTCCGCGTGCAAATCGAAGTTGAGATACGTACTCCACTGCGTGGGCAGATAGACCAGCTGCCGCTGCTGCCCCAGATACTCCTGCGCGATTTCAAGTTCGACAGCGTCGTTCGTTTTCCGCAGTCCTGCGAAGAGCGGCGAAACCGGTTCGCGCACCTGGAAGTCGATAGGCCCGTTTTTGATCTGCACCACAACGTTATCCGCGAACTGCCCGTCGAGCGGATGAAAGATGTCGTAAGCGGCGCGCGCGCGATCCGCCTTCAGGTCGTGCCAGTCCAGATGGTGGTTGTAGACGAAGGCGCGGTACATCACGATGCCGCCGTGCGGCTTGAGCGCCGCGGCCAGCATATTCGCCGCGTCAGCAGGACTGCGCCCGTAGCGCGACGGGCCAGGCTGACCCTCGGAATCGGCCTTCACGACGAACCCGGCGAAGTCGGGAATCGCCTCATAAATCTCATCGGCCTTCGCGCGCCACCACGCCGCCACTTTCGCGTCGCCGGGATCGAACGTGTCCATCCCGCCCACATCCTGCGGCGCACTGATCGGCACAGAGATCGCCAGCCGCACGCCCCACGGCCGAAATACATCGGCGATGCGGGCAATCTCGCGAATCATCTCCGGCTGCAGAACGTGCGCATCGGCATTGACGTTATTGATCGTGCATCCGTTGATGCCCACCGACGCCAGCAGCCGCGCGTACTCGCCGGCACGCGTCAAATCGCTGCGCACCGCGCCGTTGTCGAAGAAGATCGAGCGCCCGCCGTAGCCCCGCTCGATCGTCCCGTTCAGGTTGTCCCACTGGTCGACCCAGCGAATCGGCGCCGCCGGCGACTCGCCGCCTTCGAGCGCCGCAAAGCTCTGCCCCTGCGACATCTTCGCCAGCAGATGAAACGTGCCGTAGAGAATCCCCCGCGCATCGGCTCCAGCGATCAGCCAATATTTGTGGCCGTGCGGCGCAAGCCTGCCGATGCTGAACCCTTCCGCTCCTGGTGTTGTTTCGCGATAAGCCGGGAACGCCGCGCGCATCTCCGCCGTCGTGCCCAGCACCCACGCATCTTCGTCGGGAAGTTTCGTCTCCACCCGCAGCGTTCGCCCCAGCATCGAGCGCACCCCGCGCAGCAACTCGTTCTGCGCGCTGGCAGCCTCCGGCGTCGCATCCAGATTCACCACCGCCGCGGGCATCGCGCTGTACGCGGCGGGCATCCCCTTGCGCACCGGCGGCGCGTAGCGCAGCCACGCCTGAGAGCCGTCTTCGGCGCGCACCGGCGAGGCGTCCTGGGCGCGGGCCGGCGCAAGAACCATCAGCAGCAAACAGGCAACAGCCGCGGCGCGAAAGAGCAGGCGCATTCCATCCGCTATCATCGCAGGATTTCCGCCCCTGCACCGTTGCCCATCTCGTCTGCTGCGTCGTGCCGCGCGCGATTCCTCAGAAGATGAATTTTCCTCCCAGATACCACAAGCGCTCGCCGCCGCTCCCGCCCAACGAAGCGTTGGCTCCCTGCGCCTCGCCGGTCACCTTGCCGAAGTTCGCGTCGGTAATGTTGGCGTCCGGATTGGCAAAGTGAGGCGTGTTGGTTACGCCGAAGGCGTCGGCCTCGATCTGCAGTGTCAGAAGCTCAGTGATTTTGAAGTTCCTGAACAAATTCGCGTCCAGGTCGAAATAACCTGGCCCGCGGATGATGTTCCGCCCTGCGTCGCCGAACGTCGCCGGCGTTGTCACCGACTGAAACGACGCGATATTAAAGTAGCTGCAACTGTTCGTTCCCTTCGGGCAGAGGCCAGGGCTGTAGGCTGGCTTGCCCCTGGTAATTTCGATGGGCGCCACTATATTCGGCGTCTGCTGGTTGCCTGGCGCGTTCAGGTTGTTCACCGAAGAGGTTGCATTGTCGGTAACCGTAAACGGCGCCCCGCCCAGCCTGCTCAGCACTCCGCTCAGCGTCCAGCCTCCCGCCACCGCCGCAGCAATTCCATGGTTCGCCATGGACTGCCCCTTTCCGAAGGGAAGGTTGTAGAGCCAGTAAGTTTCAAAGTTGTAGTCGCGGTCGTATCCCGCCCGGGCTAAATTCCTGTGAAAATAGGCGGGATAGGGCCACAGAATCGAATTCAGCTCTTCGTCGTCTTCAAAGTCTTCCGTTTTCGACCAGGTATAGAGCACCCCGATCGTCGAAGATTGCCCGATCCGCCGGGTGAGCCTGGTCTGCAGGGCATCGTAATAATCGCGTCCTCCCGGCACCAGCGTGTTAATCGAACCCCACGTGCCCCCGAACTTCGCGTTGAGCTGCTCTCCCGCCGCGCCTGCGCCCGCCGGGGCGGAATTCAGGTTCAGGTTCAGCACCGGACGCGTTTCCATCTCCCCCACATAGGCCACATCCGCCACGAATCCTGCGAACTCCTGCTCCACCGTCAGGTTGTAGGAGTAGATGTACCCGCGGCGGAATTTCGGATACGTGCCAATGGTGCTGGTTGTGATGTTGTTGGGAAGCGGGATCGACCCGGAACTAAGATTGGGCTTCGGAATCGCCACAATGCCGACCGGCAAATTGGCATAAGGCCCGGTGGCGTTGGTTCCCGTAAAACTCGCCGCCGGAGCGGCCGAGCTGTAGTTGGCCACGCCCCCGGTATTGGTCCCGCTGAAGCTCGAAATCGTGTCCGCCGGATAGTCGTTGCGCAGGTACCGCCAGTTGTTGCTGTCTGCCCCCACTCCGAAGCCCCCGCGAATCACGGTGTTTGGCGTTGCCTTGTAGGCAAATCCGACACGCGGCAGGAATTCTCCCGGACCCACCTGCACGCCGTCGTTCTCCGGAACCGAGCCGTACCCCCCAATCAGCACCTGCATGGTCGAGGGATCCAGAACCCGCGCTCCCTTGCCGTGGTCGCTGTACGCCATGGGGTAATACTCCCAGCGCAGCCCATAGTTCAGGCTCAGCTTCGGCGTCGCCTGCCACATGTCGCGCCCATAAACCGCCCACTGCGACCAGCGCAGCGCAATGGGGTCGGTATCCTGCACAGCCTTGCCCGTCTCATACGGCAGCCCCAGCAGAAAATCGGCGTACGAGCCGTACTCGAAATTCGTCGGGGGATCGGGGTTCGTGCAGGTTTCCTTCGTCAGCGGAGGGCCGCCCGCGCAGTTCACCTGCTCCGTTGCCGTCCCGTTCATCCCGAACGATCCACGCGCTGTTTGGAACGTTCCGCCCTGCGGCTGGAAATGATTCATCTGCACGTGGTCCCACTCCCCGCCGAAACGCAGCTGGTGATTGCCTCGGATCCAGGTGAGGTTCTCGTTCTCGACGTATTGATTGTCGCGGAAGACGAACGGGTTCCCCGTATTGGGATTGCCCAGGTTGGTGAAGGTTACAAACTGGAAGGCCGGGATTCCGAAATAAAGATTGTCCGTCGGATCGGCCGAATTATTGGTTCCGGGGATGTGCAGGGTGTTCAGTCCAAACGGCCCCTCCGCGATGTCCGGAGCCTCCGCTGCCAGGTGCTGCCGCGTAAACCCCAGGTTCCCGTCCAGCAGCAGGTTGGGCGTGAACGTATGCGTGCCTCCAAAACCGATCACATAAATCCGCGTGTTCGCATTGCCCAGCTGGCCTCCGTTGTTCGCATTGCCTTCCGCCGCGCCCAGCGACGGAGGATCGAAAATGTCGCCCCTCGACGTGCTGAAGTGCCCAAAGACCGTGGTCTTCTGCGTCGGAACGTAGTTCGCTTTGGCGTCGTAGTCGTCGGTATGGAAGAACCCTTTTTGCGTATCGAGGTAGTTGTTGCTGTCCAGGCTGGCAAGGCTCGAGGTGGGCGCCGGAATCAGCTTGGCCATCGCCAAAGCCGCCGGGTCAACCCGGGACAGGCACAGCGTGTCCACCACTCCGTTGCAGGAGATCGGCGTGCGGCCTGAGCCATCCGGATTTCCCGTGTCCGGATCGTAGATATGAATCGGATTGCCGCTCTTGTCCACCAGCCCATAAGCTGCCGTCTGGAACGGCCGGAAATCGAAATACCCCGCCTGCTCCGCGGTGCTATACAGCAGCGTCCCGAAGGGCACCGTCTGCGGGTTGCCCCCGGCCGGCGCCAGCGCCTGTCGCGTCCCCTGATAATCCCCGAAGAAGAACAGCTTGTCTTTAATAATCGGGCCGCCGAAGCTGCCCCCAAACTGATTGAAGACGTTCTCCGGCCTCTTAAATGTTGGCGGCTCGAAGTAGTTGATGGCCTTCAGATCGGCGTCGGTATGAAACTCGTAGGCGTCGCCGTGGAATTTGTTCGTGCCGGTTTTGGTTTGCACGCTGATTTCGGCCCCGTTCACCATGCCCTGCTCGGCATCGTAGGAGTTTGTGCCGATATTCACCGTCTCGATGGCATCCTCCGGAGGCACGTAGGCCACGTTGTTCGGCAGCCACGGATACGCATCCAGAATGCCGTCGATGCGCGTGTCGTTGCCCTGCGTCGATTGCCCGTTGACGTTGGAGGTCATGGCTCGGGCCGGATTGCCGGCGGCGGAGTTGTTTTCGAGCGGTATCGTCGACCCCGGCACGATCCGCAGCAGTCCCTGGAAGTTCTTTCCTTCCGAAGAAACCGATGGCAGCGCCTGCAGCTCGGCCGTCGAAAGCTCGGTGTGAATGTCGGCGCGGTCGGTCTGCAGCAGCGGCGGAGCCGTTGTCACCGTCACGCTCTGCTGCACGCTGCCCAGCGCCAGCTTTTCGTCCACTTCCACCACCGTGTTCGCGTCCACGCGGATGTTCTGCGTCTCCGTCGGGCGGAATCCCTGTGCAGATGCCGTAATCTTCCACAGTCCCGGAAGAATATCGGGCAGGCGGTACAAACCGCTGCTGTTCGTGGTGGCCTGCTGCTGGATGCCCTTGTTCATTTCCACCGCGTCCACTGTGGCGTTCGGAATCGCCGCTCCGCTGGGATCGGTCACGCTGCCGGTCAGCGTGCCGTACAGCACCTGGGCGCGCGCTGTCCCGGTCCCCGCAAACGTCGCCAGCAACCCCGCCAGCGCCATCGCCCCCGCCAGCCGGAATCCCGCCGGGAACCATCCTCCGTCTCTTCGCTGCGCCATGGAACACCTCTCTCGAAAGCTATTTGTCCTGCTAACCAATTAATACCGTTAATGCGCCGGTTAACCGAGCCACTGCGGCTGTTAATACGAATCTGAACGGTGTCATCTCACGCCAGGCATCGCTGCAGGTAAGCCGCCACGACGGTTTAATATGTGTCCCGAACTATAGGAGCCGCGAAACAGCGCTGTCAAGCCACGCGCCCGTCTCGTATCGCACTCCGGGACGAATCGGCCGCAGCCCGCGAACAGCAGCGGGCGCAGATCCCTCAGCCGGCAGACCGCCGCTGGAATACCAGCGCTGCCGCCCCCCGCAGCCGGGCAATTTCGCTCTCGTGCGTGGGCCGGATCAGCGGCGGCGTGTCCGCCAGCGTCAGCGCCGCCGCCTCCTTTTCGATCACCGGGCCGAAGCGATGCCACGCCGTGGTGATATCGCCCGCGATCAGAATCACCGCCGGCGAAAGGCCGGCCACGATGGTGCGCAGGCCGCGCCCAATCCATGACGCCTGCTGCGTCAATGCCTGGGCGGCCGCTGCATCGCCCTCCTCCGCCATGTTCAGCAGTTCGTGGAACGTCACCGTGCGGCCTTTCGGCTTCAGCTCGCGGTAGTAGCGCAGCGCGGCGCGGCACGAGGCGAAGGTCTCCCAGCATCCTTTTTGACCGCATGCGCAGCGTGGGCCCGACGGATCCAGCGGAATGTGCCCGAATTCACCGGCCATGCCGTGGTGGCCGGCAATCAGCTGCCCGTGGGCGAAGATCCCCGTGCCCACCCCCTCTGACACCGTCACCAGCACCGCGTCCCGCACACCGTCCATGCGCGAGAACGTCAGCTCCGCCAGCAGGCAGGCGGTTGCCGCATTCCCCATTTTCACCGGCAGCCCCATTTTCGCTTCCACCGTGCCCTTCAGGTCGTAGTCCGGCCAGTGCAGGTTCGGTGCGAAGATCAAACGCTGCGTGGCAGGATCGACGCGCCCCGGCAGGCTGATGCCGATGCCCTCCGCGGACTTCCGCGCGTGGCTGCTCTCGACCCGCCGCATGGAGGCGATCAGCAGCTCCGTCGAGGCTGCGGGATCGGACGTCAGCGGCACCTGGGCGCGGCTGAGCAGCCGCCCGTTCAGATCGATCACCGCCACCGTGGCGCGGCGCGGGTGAATGTCCACCGCGATGGCCACCAGATCCTCGTTCAGGCCCATCAGCGTAGGCCTGCGCCCCCGCGGCGCCAGAGCCACCGGGCCTTCCCGCACCCATCGTTCCCGGATCAGCTGCTCCACGATCTGCGAGACCGTGCTCCGTTGCAGGCCCGAGCGCCGCGCCAGCTCGGCGCGCGAAATGGGCTGGCTGGTGCGAATCAGCTCCAGCACAATGTCGCGGTTGATGTCGCGCGCCGTTTCGCTCGAGGCCAGCTGCACATCCGTCAGGTCGACGTGGCGAATGCCCCGCACGTGCCGGTTGGTCGCCGTAGCCGCCTTTGTGACTGCACCGGCGTGCGATTTCCGCACCACCTGTTCTTCCTCCTGGCTGGTTTTGCAGCGGGGTGGGGCTGCCTGCGCAGAGCAAAATCCACTCTACACCGCGCACCCCATCAGAGCGCCCGCGAAGGCTTGCCAGGAGCCATTGGCCCAGGATGGATGGCCGAAAATTATTGATTGACGCCGCTAGCCAGATAGCCGCCATCCACCGCGATCGTCTGTCCGGTGATGAACGAGGCGCTTTCCGAGGCCAGAAACACAGCCGTCCCCACCAGCTCGTCCAGCTCGCCGTAGCGCTGCACCGGCGTCCGCATCAGCACTTCGCGCCCGCGCGGCGTCTTCTCCAGCAGCTCCCGGTTGAGCGCCGTGGGGAAGAATCCCGGCGCAATCCCGTTCACACACACGCCGTGGCGGGCCAGCTCCACGGCCAGCGATTTCGTCAGCGCGCCCAGCCCGGCTTTGCTGGCCCCGTACGCCGCCACCTCGTAGAACGCCACGAACGTGGCCAGCGACGCGATGTTGACGATGCGTCCCCAGCCGTTGCGCACCATGCCCGGCGCCACGATCTGGCAGGCGCGAAACACCCCGGTGAGATTGGTCTCCAGAATCCGGCCCCAGTCTTCCTCCGTGCACTCGAGCGTCGGCACCCGCTTCGTTGTCCCCGCGGCGTTCACCAGGATGTCCACCTTACCCAGCGCCGCCGCCGTCTCGTTGTGCAGCTTTTCGAGCGAGCTGCGGTCCAGTACGTCCGAGCACACTTCCAGCGTCCGCCGCCCCTTCGCTCGAATCTCCCTGGCTACCGCCGCCACTTCCGCGCTGCGCCGCGAGCTCGCCACCACATCCGCTCCGGCTTCCGCCAGCCCCAGCGCGATCGCCCGCCCAATCCCCGATGTCCCTCCGATCACCAGCGCCGTCCGCCCGCTCAGATCGAAGCGGTCCCGTTGCATCTCTTTCGTCATACGATCCGCAGTCTCACCTCGTCGCGTCAAAATGACATGGTATGACGAAAGCGCGCTGCGGCGTCGACCGGCCGGTTCGATTTCCCTTTCCTCGTCACCGCTCCGGCCTTAAATCGAAGGCCGGACGCAGGCTGCCGTCCATATAGAACGGCACCGAGTGGTGCTCGTGGACGATGTGCCAGCCGCCGTGCTGGCGTTCCAGCGTCAGGGTGCCGCGGAACCAGAAGGCTACCGGCGGCGCCGCGCCTACTTTCCTTCCCGCCAGCCGCACGTAGCCGTGCGCCACGGCCAGGTCTCCGCTCACTCTGATGTGAAGATCGTGGTAGGAAAACTCCACCGGGCCTCGCCAGGTGTTCAGCCACTGCTGCGTTTCCTCCACATCGGGGCCGTGCTGCAACGGCGGCGCCAAACTGAAGATGGACGCGTCCGGCGCGTGTTCGGCCACGATCGCGGCTGCGTCCTTACCGCGATGCGCCTCGCGAATTCTTTGCGCCAGGGCGAGAATGGCGGCCCGATCGGTCGCGTCCCGGTCCTGAACGGTTGCGGTTGCCATGGCGATTCTCCTCCGGTTGGGGTTGGGTAAAGAGCATCTCCACGTAGCGGCGGAGATGATCGACGCTTTCTGCGGCGACAGCGGGCCCCTGCTTTGCCTTGGCCAGAATGAACGCGCCCTGCAGCACGCATTGCGTGTGCAGCGCCAGGCTGGCCGCGGTCCATGAGGGGTGAAGTTTGTATTGCTGCATGGCTGCGCCGATATCCGCCTCCAGCGTCGCCGCATGTCCGCTGATGCTGCCGTCGCAGGCCTCGCGAATCGCTGGAAACGTCTCGTAGGTTTCCTGCACCATGGTGCCCATCAGGCAGGTGAATTCGGGCACCTTGCCGTGCAGCAGCGATTTGCGGAAATCGATGTAAGCCAGCACCCGCTCCAGCGGATCGGCCGGCTGGTGATAAGCAGCAGTCGCGAAAAGACTGCCGGTCTGCTCGTTCCAGCGCTGGGCAGCGGCCAGCGCAAGATCTTCTTTGCTGCTGAAGTAGTGAAAGAAGCTGCCCTTGGAGAGCCCGGCGGAGGCGCAGATGTCATCCACCCGGGTGGCCGTGTAACCGCGCGCCCGGATGAGGTGCGTGGCGGCGTCCAGCAACTTGTCGCGGGACTCGGACTGTGCCGCGCTTGCCATCGGAAACCACAGCATACCGACTGGTCGGTATGCTGTCAACCACGAACAGGACCCTCAGCGAAGGGCGCGCTGCGATCAGCCACGCCCTTCGCCGGCCCCCGGGGTCGCGCTTAGTCCTCGTCCCCGCTGTCCGGCATATCCGTCGCCGCCTTCGTTGGATTAATCGCCGGACGGCCCGCCTTGCGCAACAAATCGTTGATCGCCGGCAGTTGCTTCGCCTCGAAATCCTCCCACGCCGGCCCCGCCTCCGCGCTCTCCTTCTCCACCGTCGCGGCCGCCGCCAGCAGCGCTTCCGTCGGCGCCTCGTCAGACTGATCGAGCTCGCCGTAGACCTGGCCCGCCGCGCCGGTGATCGCGTCGATGCCGGCCATCTGCCCTTCCTGGCGGTCGCCCTCAGCACCTGCCCCCGTAAGCAGCTTCTTCAGCGCAGCCGTGTACGGCGCCAGCTGCGCGGCCAGCGCAGCATTCTCGGGCGCCGCCAGCTGCTCCTGCACGGAATGAGCCGCGAGGTCAGCCTTCGATATGGCATCGAACGCCGAGCACACCGCCACTTCCGCTGCGTGCAGCGTCTCCAGGTCCGCCGGCGACGTGGGGATGCGCGGATCCATCTTCACCGTCAGCGGCTGCGTCTCGCTGTGACCATCCACGGTCAGGCGCACCGTGTAGGTGCCGGGCAGAACCGTCGGCCCCTGCGGCGTGAGCGGCGTCCGCCCCGGCACAGCCGAGATCGGGTAGTCGTAGTGCGGCGAGGCAGGCGCGGTAGCGCGCAGGTCCCACACCCAACGATGCATGCCTGCCGTCACGGGCAGGGGCCCGTTGATCTTCGGCCAATACGGCGGAATCAGATTCGTGCGCAGCTCTTCCGCCGTGGGCGTAGTCGGATCGTTGCTCGAATACCGCCGCAGCACCGCGCCCGATGCGTCGAGAATCTCCAGCGTCACGGGCCCGCTCGCAGCCTGCGCGAGGTTGTAGTCGATGATCGCCCCGTCCGGCGGATTTTCCCCCATCGGCTCATCCGGCGGCATCGGGGTATCGGTGTAATTGCTGCCGCGCACCCGCCACGCAGCGGCCGGCGCAAACAGCGTCGGCAGTTGTTTGCCCGCAGCGGCGGCCATCTCCCGCAGCGGCTCCACATCGTCCAGCACCCAGAACGACCGCCCGTGCGTGGCCACGATCAGATCGCCGTCGTGTACCAGCAGATCGCGCATCGATGTGTGCGGCAGGTTGTACTGGAGCGGCTGCCAGCGGTCCCCGTCGTCGAACGAAACCCACACCGCCTTCTCCGTCGCGGCATACAGCAGTCCCGGCTGCACAGGATCGGCGCGCACCGCATCCACCGGCGCATCGTCCGGCAGCCCCGCGCTGATCGACTGCCAAGTCTTGCCGCCGTCGTGGGTGCGGAAGGCATACGGGTGCAGATCGTCAATACTCATGCGGTTCACAGCCACGTACGCGGTGTTGTCGTCGAAGCGCGAAGCATCGATCTGCGCGATTTTGCTCCACGCGGAAACGCCCGGCGGCGTGATGTTGCTCCAGTTCGCGCCGCCGTCGCGCGTGATCCACACCAGTCCATCGTCGGTCCCGGCCCAAATGGTCTGCGTCGTCTTGTACGAAGCGGCCACCGCGTAGATGACCCCGCGGCGCTGGTCCTGCTGTTCCGGTTTCAGCGCAGGCACCGAAGCCGGCTGCCCGGTCTTCTCCTGGCTCAGATCCGGGCTGATGGTCTGCCACGTATGGCCGTAATCCGTCGTCTTAAACAGATGATTCGCGGCGTAGTACAGCACATGCGGATCTTTGGGCGAGAACAGAATCGGCTCTGTCCGGTCGCCGCGGAATCCCTTCTCCCGCATCGGCAGCGGCGTAATGTTCTGCACCTCGCCGGTCACGCTGTCGTAGCGCGAAACTTCCGTGCGTCCCGCGCCGTACACGATCGTCGGGTGCAGCGGATCCGGCGCCGCATAACCGTACTCGATAATGCCCACCGGGTGCCACTCGCGAAAAGTAATCTCGCCGTCGTTGCCGCGCGTCGAGGTGCACACCGAGCCGCTCTCCTGCTGGCCCGCGCACACCTGATACGGAAATGTGTTCGTCGCCGCCACGTGATACAGCTGCGCCGTGGGCTGGTTATACCAGGAGCCCCAGCTTTCGCCCCCGTTCACGCTGATCACCGCCCCCTGGTCGCTCACCAGCAGCAGGATTTTGGGATTGCGCGGGTTGATCCACAGGTTCTGGTAATCGTCGCCGCCCGGCGCCCCGCGCAGGCTGATCCACGTCTTGCCGCCATCGGTCGAGCGAACTGTAACAATGCTGGTGACGTATACAGTGTCGGGATTCTGCGGATCGACCACCGGGACCGACAGATCCCCGCCGCCGATTTTCATCGCCGGGCGCGGGTCGTCGGTGATCTTGCGCCACGTCGCCCCTGCATCGTCCGACCGGTACACGCCGAGGCCTTTGCCCGAGGCGTAGCCGCTCTCCGCAGTCGTGGAGAGCGTGGCATACAGACGACTGGGATCGCTCCCTGCGATGGCCACGTTGATCTGCACCAGGTTCTTCGGCAGGCCATTCGTCAGCTGCTTCCACGTCGTACCGCCGTCCGTGGACTTGAACAGGCCTCCACCCGTGCCGGGGTACTCATTGCCGTCTTCCCACGGTCCCAGCGTCTCCTGCCAGAGCGACGCGTAGACTACGCGCGGATTCTTCGGATCGATCGCCACGTCCGAACCGCCCGTGCGGTCATCCTTATAGAGAACCTTCTTCCACGTCCTGCCGCCGTCTTCCGAGCGAAAGATGCCCCGCTCCTCGTTCGGCCCGTAGGGATGCCCGAGCACCGCCGCAAAAACAATGTCGGGATTCGTGGGATCGACGGCGATGGCGGGAATCTGTTCGCCGTCGCGCAATCCCAGATGCGTCCAGGTTTTTCCCGCATCCGCCGACCGATAAATCCCGTCGCCCACCGAAAGATCGGGCCGGTGCAGCCCCTCGCCGCTGGCCACGTAAACGATGTTGTCGTTCGACGGAGCCACGGCGATCGCGCCGATCGACTGCGTGTCCTCGTGGTCGAAGATGGGGAACCAGGTCCGCCCGTAGTCCGTCGACTTCCACACCCCGCCATCCACCTGCCCAATGTAAAAAACGTTGGGCTGGTCGGCAACCCCGGCGCAGGCGCGCGTGCGCCCGCCGCGGAACGGCCCAATCGTGCGCCAGTGCATGTCGGGCATCGTCTGCGTGCTTTGCGCGCACACCAGTGGCGCAGGCAGAAGCGCCGCAGCGCAGGCTGCGGCAGCGAAGAGTAGGCGCGATGCGGATGAGCTTGCCATGGCGATTCGTTTTCCCTTTCAGGCCGATGCGGAGCGGCGTCGGCGCACCGCCGCCATTGTAACGGCGCGCTGCTCCCCTTGCGCATCGGGCCGTTCGCCGTCACAATTTGTATCGACAATGAATACCCTCCGCCTGCGTCGTCTGTGCCCTCCCTCTGTATTGCTTCCCCTCCTCGCCATCGCCTTCGCCGCGCCGCAGCTCGCCGCCGCGCAGCAAGTCTCGCC
The DNA here is from genome assembly GCA_030041435.1 of Acidobacteriaceae bacterium. Lineage (GTDB taxonomy): Bacteria > Acidobacteriota > Terriglobia > Terriglobales > Acidobacteriaceae > Palsa-343. The sequence continues at coordinate 117,929 of JASHNW010000004.1, read as the reverse complement.
GCAGCTCTTCAGCGGCCTCAGGTGGCGCCTGGTGGGTCCCTTCCGCGGCGGCCGCGTCGTCGCCGTCAGCGGCGTACCCGGCAGCGACGGCACCTTCTACTTTGGTGGCGTCGACGGTGGCGTCTGGAAGACCACCGACGCCGGCACGGTGTGGAAGCCTATCTTCGACAACGAGCCCGTCGCCTCCATCGGCGCGCTGGCCGTGGCGCCGTCGGATCCCAATGTGATCTACGTCGGCACCGGCGAGTCCGACATCCGCTCCGATCTGGCCTCCGGCGACGGCATGTATCGCTCGGACGACGGCGGCGCGACCTGGAAGCACATCGGCCTCGACGACTCGCGCCAGATCAGCCGCATCCTCGTCGATCCAACCGACGCGCGCACCGTCTACGTCGGCGTGCTCGGCCACGCGTATGGCCCGAGCGCGGAGCGAGGCGTCTACAAATCCACCGACGGCGGCGACACCTGGACCCGCGTGCTCGACAAAGGCCCTGACGTCGGCATCGCGGACATTGCCATGGCCACCGCGCAGCCGCAGATCGTCTTCGCCACCACCTGGAACGCGCATCGTCCGCCGTGGAGCACCTACGCCCCGCTCGAAGGCCCCGGCAACGATCTCTATCGCTCCACCGACGGCGGCGCCACGTGGACCCAAATCTCCGGCCACGGGCTGCCCGCAGCCGGCTGGACACGGAGCGGCATCGCTGTTTCCGCCGACGGCCGGCGCGTTTACCTCACCATCAGTTGTGGTGGCGACGCAGAGTCGGGTTCTGCGCCCGGCGGCCGCGACTGCCACTCCGGCCTCTACCGCTCCGACGATGGCGGCGACACCTGGGCGCTCATGTCGAGCGACCCGCGCATCACCAGCCGCGCCTGGTACTTCAACGCGCTGGCCATCGACCCGAACAACCCCGACGTGCTCTACATGCCCAATGTCGCCCTCTACCGCACCAACGACGGCGGCAAGACCATCGAGATTGTCCGCGGCGCTCCCGGCGGCGACGACTATCACCAGATTTGGGTCGACCCGAAGAACTCGAATCATCTCGTCCTCGGGGTCGATCAGGGCACCAGCGTCTCGCTCGACCGCGGCAAAACGTGGACCACCTGGTATAACCAGCCCACCGCGCAGCTCTACCATGTCACGACCGATCACAAATTCCCCTACAGCATTTACGGCGCGCAGCAGGACTCGGGCGCCATCGCCGTCCACAGCCGCTCCGATCACGGCCACATCGACACCCGCGACTGGTTCCTCCCCGGCGGCAGCGAGAGCGGCTACATCGCCATCGATCCCAAAGACGAAAACATCGTCTACGTGACTGACACCTACGGTGGCCCCTCGCGCGTCGACGAGCGCACCGCCTTCAGCCAGAATGTTTCTCCCTGGCCCCTGGGCGGCTTCGGCACCGAAATCAACCAGCGCAAATATCGCGACCCCTGGACGCCGGTGCTCGTCTTTTCGCCCGCCGACAAAACCTCGCTCTACCTCGGCACCCAATACGTCATGAAGACCGTCGACGGCGGCCTGCACTGGGAGACCGTCAGCCCCGACCTCACCGGCGCCGTGCCCGGCACCAGCCAGGACGGCCCCACCACGCCCGACAACGCCATGCAGCGCGGCTACGGCGTCGTCTACACCCTCGCGCCCTCGCCGCTCGACGCGAATCTCCTCTGGGCCGGCAGCGACACCGGGCTCATCCACCTGACCCGCGACGGCGGCAAAACCTGGACCGACGTCACGCCCCCCGGCCTCTCGCCGTGGAGCAAGATCGCGCTGATTGAGGCCTCGCACTTCGATCCTGCCACTGCCTACGCCGCCGTCGATCGCCACCGCCTCGACGATCGCAAGCCGTACGTCTACATCACCCACGACTACGGCAAAACCTGGACGCTCTGCGTCAACGGCATCGGCGCTCGCGATTTCGTCAACGCCGTCCGCGAAGATCCTGAGCAGAAAAACCTGCTCTTTGCCGGAACCGAGTTCGGCATCTATGTCTCCTTCAACGACGGCGCACGGTGGCAGCCGCTGCAGTTGAACCTGCCCGTCACCTCGGTGCGCGACATGACCATCAACGGCGCTGATCTGATCGTCGCGACGCACGGCCGCTCCTTCTGGGTGCTGGACGACATCGCGCCGCTGCGCCAGGCCGCGGAGGTTGGGTCCGCCGGCGCATACCTGTATCGTCCGCCCACGGCAGTGCGCGTCGATAACGACGGCTTCCTCGGCACGCCGCTGCCCCCCGAGGAGCCGCAGGCCGACAACCCGCCCAACGGCGCCATCGTCGACTACTACCTCGCCGCGCCCGCAGGCAAAGTCACGCTGCAAATCCTCGATGCCCACGGCCGCGTCATCCGCCACTTTTCAAGCGCCGACAAGCAGGCCGTTCGCCGCCCGTTGCTACCCATTGCCGAGCGCTGGTTCCCCAAACCGCAATTGCTCTCCACCGGCGCCGGCGAACACCGCTTCGTCTGGGATCTCGCCGCAGGTTCCTCCAGCGCAGGCCTCGGCGACGACGATGAGGGCGCGGGCGCCCCCGCCGGCCCCCGCGTTCCGCCCGGAACCTACACCCTGCAGCTCGTCGTGGATGGCACGCCCATCAGCCGTCCTCTGCGCGTCATCATGGACCCGCGCTGCGCCTGTACCCAGGCCGTCCTCGATGCGCAGTACTCCCTCGCGCAGCAGATCTATGGCCGGCTTCTCGCCGGCCGCAAAGCCATGGCTGAAATCGACAGCCTCGAAAGCCAGATGCAAAAACTTCGCGCCGCCGATTCCTCCACGCCTCCTGAACTCGCTGCCGCCATCAAAAAAGCCCAGGCGCAGATCGATGCGATTCGCGGTCAGGCACGAGGAGCGGCCGCGAGCGCGGGCCAATCCAGCCTGGGCCTCGCGGAGGCCGTCGCCGGCCTGGGCGCCGACCTGCGCGTGGTCGAGGGCGGCGACCGCACCGCCCCCGCCGTGGCCCAGACGATTTACGACCAGATGAACAACCCCATCCGCGAGAAGGTCGCCGCGTGGGAGCAGTTCAAGCAATCCGGACTCGATGCGCTGAATGACGCTCTCGTCCATGCTCACCGCCAGCCGCTGAACATTGCCGCCATCCAGGAGCAGGTCCACTACGCCATGACGCGCTAAACCATCGCGCAAATCCCGAGAAAGGGCAAACGCAAAGTATGCTGACCCGACGTGACCTGACCATCGCTGCGCTCTCCATCGCCGCAACCTGCGGCGCCCTCGCGCTCAGCGGCCAAACACCTTCTGTTCTCGGCTGGGCTGTCTACGACTGGAACTCGATCCCGGTCGTGAAAACACCCACCGGCGAATCGCGCCAGTTCTTCCGCGCCCCCACCGCCACGCTCGATCAGCTTGAAGTCCACGCAACCACCCTCAAGCCCGGCGTCGCATCCCATCCCCCGCACCGCCACGCCAACGAAGAGCTCATCATCGTCGACCAGGGAACGGTCGAGGCCTTCGGCGAAGGCAAGTGGACGCGCGTCGGCCCCGGATCGGTAATCTTCAACGCATCGAATACCCTCCACGCCATCCGCAACGCCGGCTCCGGCCCCGCCACCTATCACGTCATCAGCTTCGTCACCGACAAAACCCTGGCGCTGGAAAAAAACGCCCAGCACTGACCGGAGCAGGGCCATGACCTGGCAGAGCACAACCCGATGACGAACGCTGTGCGAGTCGGCCTGGTGGGTGCGGGCTTCGCGGCCCGCTTTCACCTGCGCGGCCTGCGCCGCGTCTACGGCGTCCCCGTCGAGATTGCCGGCGTCACGTCGCGCTCCGAGTCCAGCCGTGAAGTATTCGCCCGGGAGACCGGTGTCCCGGCCTTCGAGAGCTTCGCGGCCCTGTGCGACGCCGTCGATGTCATCGACCTTTGCTGCCCTCCCGCCACGCATGAGCACCTGGCCGTCGCCGCTTTCGAGCAGGGCAGGCACGTCATCGTCGAAAAGCCCTTCACCGGCTATTTCGGAGAAGGCGCAGCCGATTTCCGCGGCAATGTTTTTCCCAAAGAGACGATGCTGCGCCACGCCACGGCCAGTTGCCGCCGCATCCTCGACGCAGCGAACGCAGCCGGAAAGAAGATCTGTTACGCGGAAAACTGGATCTACGCCCCCGCGGTGCAGAAGGAGCGCGAAATCGTTGCGAAGAGCGGTGCGCAAATCCTGTGGATGCTGGGCAACCAGTCCCACAGCGGCTCGCACTCGCCCTACTACGGCATCTGGCGCCACTCCGGCGGCGGATCGCTCGTCGGCAAGGGATGCCATCCGCTCAGCGCAGCCCTGTACCTGAAGCGCGTAGAAGGCGAAACCCGCGAGGGCAGGCCGATCCGTCCGGCGGCGGTGAGCGCGCGCACCCACGAGATTACCCGCCTCGCCTCCTTTCGCGATGCCGGCCTGCTGCGCCGCGGCTATCAGGACGTCGAAGACTACGGCCAGATGCACGTCGCATTCTCCGACGGAACCATCGCTGACCTCTTCGCGTCCGAGCTGATGCTGGGCGGAGTCAGCAACTGGCTCGAAGTCATCTGTAACAATCACCGGACCAAATGCCGTCTCAACCCGGTAGATGCCGTCGAAACCTTCAATCCGCGCGAAGAAGCCCTGCACGACGTCTATGTGACGGAAAAGATCGAAACGAAGCAGGGCTGGACCCAGCCCGCCGCCGACGAAGCCTGGCAGCACGGCTATCCGCAGGAATTCCAGGATTTCATGGAGTCGATCGCAGCAGATCGTGAGCCGCTCGCGGTCGCGGAACTGGCGCGCGACACCATCGCAGTCTTGTATGCAGCCTACCTGTCAGCCGAACGCAAAGGCGCGGAGGTTCAGCTTCCGGAGTAGTCCGAAGCTGCGCCGTCGTACAGGTCGCTGCCCTTCAGCCCACCCGCACCAGCACGCAGGTCACGTTGTCGTTACCGCCGTTCGCCAGGGCTTCTCCCACCAGCGCGCGGCACGCGTCCTCCAGTTTCTTTTCCCGCCCCATCAGCTCCGCGATGCGTGCATCCGTCACTTCCCGCGTCAGCCCGTCGCTGCACAGCAGAAACGTGTCGCCACGAAATGCATCGGTGAGAGCCAGCTCCGGATCGAGCCGCGAATCGACGCCCACCGCTTTCGTAATCACGTGCCGCATGTTCGAGTGCTCCGCTTCCTCCGCGGTCATCTCTCCCATGCGCACCTGCTGCTCCACCAGCGAGTGATCCACCGTCATCTGGTCCAGCGTGCCCTCGCGCCAGCGGTAGCAGCGGCTGTCTCCCACGTGCACCAGCCACGCCGCGCGGCGCACCGAGCCATCCACGCGCGCCTTGCGCACCCAGATCGCCACCAGCGTCGTGCCCATGCCCTGGTACGCGGTGCTCAGCCGCGAGTGCTGCAGCACCCGCCCGTTGGCGTCAAGCACCGCGGCGCGCAGCGCCTCCGTCACTTCCTCCCCGGTGGGTGTCGACGCCAGTTTCGTCTGGCGGATCTGCTTCAGAAACGAGTCGACGGCCAGACTGCTGGCCACTTCGCCTGCTGCCCCGCCGCCCATTCCGTCGCAGACGACGAATAGTCCCGCCTCGCTGAGCATGCCAAATGCATCCTCGTTGATTTCACGAGTGCAGCCGACATCCGAAAGTCCGAAGTACTCGACATGGTGGCCCTGACTCATCGCTCAGCGGACACGAATCCTTATGAGTGGAGATGTCTAGATACTCATACATCCTCATAAATTCCGCCACCGTCTATTGGTAACTGGCCCCGGGATCGAGCCGGGAGGCCCGTGGCTTGCTTTGCGCCGTCGCCAGCCGATGCTCCGCCGGCCTCCGCCGGCCTCTCCCGAATCGCGGCCAGCAAATCCTCCGCCGAAATCCCCTTTAGCAGCCACGAGCTGGCGAACCCGTACCGCGATTGCCGAATCGCGTCGTCGATCGGATGCCGCGCCACCAGCAGCATCCGTGGCCCGCCGCCGGCAGCCAGCCGGCGCAGCGCCTCGCACCGCTTCGGCGTCAGCATGGCCTCATCCACCAGAGCTACGTCGGCCCCATGCCCCTCCAGGAAATCGAGCGCTCCGTTCAGCGTGGCAAACTGGCCCAGCAGTTTCATATCCGCCTGGCTCTCCACCACAATGCTCCAGCCCAGCCGCTCCAGCTTCGACGACAGGATGAGGATCACGCCGATAGGCTCGACGGCAACGCTTGCCGCTGCCGGCCCACGCCGTTTCTGTGGCAATTCCGTCAATGTGCGCTCAACCCCATTCCTCTCTCCTCCGCGCGCGCGGCGGCTCTGCGTTCCGGTACCCGCAATCCTATCGCCCGCTTCTGGCCGTGCCATCCGACGGAAGTCGGATTCGCTCCGCGGCGATTTCGCATTCAATGGGTGCGGCCCCTGGAGGCGCCTGTTGAAGAACGCATCCTTGTCTTTCGCGCTCATCGCCCTGGTCGCATCGCCGCTCGTCGCAACGCTGCCCGCGGCGGCGCAAAATCTCCCCTCCAACTTGCCCGCTCCCACTTTCGCCCCCTTCGTCATCGATCATCGCGCCGCGCTCGCCGCTCATTCCCCGGCCGACGTCTCCTTCGTGCTCGATGCTCCCGCCGGCAAGCATGGATTCATCCACGCGGCCGCCGGCCATCTCGTCACCGGCGACGGCCATCGCATCCGCCTCTGGGGCGTCAACATCACAGACTGGAGCCCCGGCTCCACCATGATCCCTTCCAAACAGGACGCTCCCCTCTGGGCTGCGACCCTCGCCCGCTACGGCGTCAACTGCGTGCGCCTCCAGTTCCTCGATCTGCCCGTCCCGCGCGGCCTCATCGCCGCCGGCGACAACACCCGCGCCCTCGATCCCGCGCAGCTCGACCGCGAAGATTATTTCCTCGCCCAGCTGGAGCAGCGCGGCATCTACATCGACTTCAATCTGCTCGTCGGCCGCCCCTTCAAAGCCGGCGACGGCGTCGCCGACGCGGACAAGCTTCACGAAGGCGCCAAAGGCATCAGCCTCTTCGACAAGACGCTCATCGACCTGCAGAAGGAATACGCACGCCAGCTCCTCACCCACGTCAATCCCTACACCGGGCGCTCTTACGCCAACGATCCCGCCGTCGCCATCGTCGAAATCAACAACGAAAACGCCATCTGGCTGGGCTTCTCCATGCCTTCCCCGTTCTACGCCCGAGAGCTCGACGGCCTCTACAACGGCTGGCTCCAAAAGAACTCAACCGCCGCGGAAATGAGTGCATTGCGCAGCGAAACCGGCGTCCAGACCGGCGATCCCATCCCACTGCTCGCCGGGCCTGAAGTCGGCGCCGCGCCGAAAGATCGCTTCGACGTCGAGTCGCGCTTCTATCTCTGGCTCGAAAGCGGCTACTTCAGCTACATGCGCGACTTTCTCCGCAACGATCTGAACATCCGCTGCCTCATTCTCGCCACAGCCGACCACAGCCACCACAACACCGGCTATCCGCTGCTGCTGGCCACCTCCTCCTTCGACGCCGTCGACGGCCACGACTACTGGCAGCATCCCTGGGAGCGCAAGGTGAAGTCGCCCATGGTGGACGACCCCCTCAACTCCACCGTCGTCGAGATGTCGCGCTCCGCCGAGGCCGGCAAACCATACACCGTCAGCGAAGTGAATGAGGCCTTCCCCAACGACTACGGCGCCGAACAGATCCCCATCCTCGCCGCTTACGGCGATCTCGAGGACTGGGACGCGATCCTCTGGTACACCTTCGAGCCAAAGAAAGACGCGAACTGGAAACCGTACATCGGCGACCCCTTCGACATTTCTCTCGACCCCATCAAGATGCCCGAACTCGCCGCCGGCGCGCTCCTGTTCCTGCGCGGCGACGTGAGCCCCGCACGCGAAACCGTGCTGCGCCGCTACTCCGAAGACCAGGTCTTCGACAGCTACCGCCTGTCGGAGAAAGACCGCCCATATTTCACGCCCGGCTTTCCCCTCTGGATCCCCCTCGAGCACGGTTCGCGCATCGACTCGCTCGACGACGGGCCCACGCGAAAATTCCCCGCCGCCACCGAGCCTGCGCCCATCGTCTCGGACACGGCCCAGCTCGCCTGGTACTGGTTGAAGCCGGATTCAGGTCAGGTAACCATCGACACGCCCCGCACCCAGGCGCTCGTCGGCTTCTCCGCCGCGCACAGCAAGCCGCTCACGAATCTCTCCGCCGCGGTCAGCAATCCCTTCAGCGCAATCGTCCTCACTACGCTCGACGCGCAGCCCATCGCCACCAGCTCGAAGCTGCTCCTCACCGCCGCAGCGCGTGCCGTGAATACCGGCATGGAATGGAATCCGCGGCACACCGGCCTCGCACAGTGGGGCAGCTCGCCCACCCTCATCGAGCCGGTCACCGGACGCATCGTGCTGCGTGGCCTCGCGCCCGCTGCCGCCGTCCTCGCCCAGCCGCTCGACGGAGCAGGCCGGCCCCTCGGCCAACCCATCCCCGCAACCCACAACGCCGACGCGTGGCAGATCCCCATCGGCACACCCGCAACCACCTGGTACGCAGTGACGGTACAGCGTTAGCGCCTACAATCTCCAGTGAACGCCACCGCCATGGTCCGCCCCGCGAACCCGCACCGCATCGCCGCGCGTCTCTGCGTGTGCCTCGCCGCGCTGGGCCTCGCCGCCTGCGCGGCCGCTCAGGCAGCAGCGCCCAGCGGCTATACGCGCAAGATGTGGCAGACCCAGGATGGCCTTCCCGAGCAAACCGTCCAGGCCTTCGCGCAAACGCCTGACCACTATCTCTGGATCGGCACCACCGGCGGCCTGCTTCGCTTTGACGGCGCGCGCTTTACCCTCTTCGATCACGGAAACACGCCCCAGCTCGAGGAGAACAGCGTCTTCGCCCTCCTCGTCTCCCGCGACGGCAGCCTCTGGATCGGCACCGAAGGCGGCGGCCTCGTGCGCTTCCAAAACGGAAAATTCCGCGCCTACGGCGCCGCCGACGGCCTCAGCGACGGCTTCGTCCGCGCCCTCTTCGAAGATCGCGGCGGCACGCTCTGGATCGGCACCGACAACGGCCTGCTCCGCTTCAGCTCTGGTCGTCTGGTGCGCGTCGACGGCGTCGGCAACGTCCCCTCGATCGCCGTCCACGCCATCGCCGAAGATCACCTCGGCGGCCTCTGGGTCGGCGGATCGCGTCTGCTGCGCCTCGATCGCGGCCAGGTGCGCGAATACACCCTCCAGGGCGGCGGCAGCCAGAACCGCGTCAAGTCCATCCTCGAAACCCGCGACGGCTCCATCTGGGTGGGCACCGTCTCCGGCCTGCATCGCCTGCGCCCCGGCGCACAGCGCTTCGAGCGCGTGCAGGGGATCACGCAGACCGTCCGCGTCCTGCGCCAGCTCTCCGACGGCTCGCTCTGGGTGGGCACCATCGGCGAGGGCATCCGCCGCTTTGCCGGCCAGGACGTCACCGCCATTACCGCGCCCGACTCCCTGCCCAGCAATACCGTCCTCAATGTCTTCGAAGACGATGAGAAGAACCTCTGGATCGGCACCCAGGCCGGCATGCTGCGCCTCACGCGCACTCCGGTCCGCATCGTCCCGCTGCCCCAGGCCGCGGACTCCGACTTCGGCACCCTCTACGCGGATCGCGACGGCACCCTCTGGGTCGTCTCGACTGACGTCTTTCAGGTGCGCAATGGCGTCGCCCGCCTCTGGCCGCATCCGCAGCTTCCCAATCTGCACGCCCGCAATGTATTTCGCGACCGCTCCGGCGCGCTCTGGATTGGCACCGACGGCGACGGCCTCATCCGCATCGACCATGGAAAAATCCTGCGCCTCACCGTGCGCGACGGCCTCGTCAACAACTTCATCCGCGTCATTCTGCAAAGCCGCGACGGCAGCATGTGGTTCGGCACCGACGAAGGCGTGAGCCACTGGAACGGCCGAGCCTTCGTCAACTACCGGATGCGCAACGGCCTCGCCTACTTCAGCACCCGCGCCCTCATCGAAGACCGCAACGGCGGCATCTGGATCGGCACCGACCGCGGCCTCAGCCACCTGCGCGCCGGCGCATTCGTCCACGGTCCCGCCACCGCCGCGCTCGCCGAAGAAAAAGTCTGGTCCATCCACGAAGACTCCGACGGCGGCCTCTGGTTCGGCACGCGCAGCAACGGACTCTATCGCTGGAAGGACGGCCGCCTCATCCACTACACCACCGCCCAGGGCCTGGCCAGCAACAGCATCTATCAGATCGTCGAAGACCGCAAAGGCGGCCTGTGGCTCAGCGGCCCCAACGGCATCTCGCTGCTGCGCCGCCAGGAGCTCGACGAGGCCGCCGGCGATCCCTCGCGCCATCTCTCCCTCACCCTCTACGCCGTCTCGGACGAAGTCGAGACGACCCAGATCTACGGCGGCCGTCAGCCCTCCGGCTCCATCGACGGCGCTGACGGCGTCTGGTTCCCCAGCAACAAGGGCCCCATCCACATCGCCCACGAAACCACGCCGCCCCTGCCTCTGCCCCCCGTGGTCATCGACGACGTCGCCATCGACGGACGCAGCGTCGATCCCGCGCAGCCCATCCTGCTCGCGCCCGGCGCCACCCGCCTCGAAATCTCCTGGTCCCCCATCCTGCTGCGTTCCCAGGAAGGCATGCGTTTCCGCTACCGCCTCGACGGCTTCGACGCAAACTGGAGCGACGCATCCCCGCGCCGTGTCGCTTCGTGGACCAACCTCCCCGCCGGCAAATACACATTCCGCGTCGCCGCCTTTGAGATCAACCGCCCCCAGGCCGTTTCCCAGCTCACCCTCCCCATCGTCCAGAAGCCCCATTTCTGGCGCACCTGGTGGTTTGTCGGCTTGTGTCTGCTGCTGCTCGCCGCCGCCGTGCTCGCCGCCTATCGCTTCCGCATCTGGCAAATGCAGATGCGTTTCGAGGCCGTCCTCGACGAGCGTGCCCGCCTCGCGCGCGAGATGCACGACACTGTCATTCAGGGATGCGCCGGCATCTCCGCGTTGCTCGAAGCCCTGGCCAGCCTGCGCGAAGAGCAAACCTCGCTTCCTCAGGAGCTCCTCGAGCACGCCCGCCATCAGGTCCGCACCACCATCGACGAGGCCCGCCAGGCCGTCTGGAATCTCCGCCAGGGCCAGCCCTCCGGCAAAATGCTGGAGACCACGCTCGCCGGCATGGCGCGCCAGATCAGCGCGGAATCCGGCATACCCGTCGTCTGCGAAGTTACCGGCAAGCCTTTCTCGCTGACCCAAATGGCCACGCACGAGCTTATGATGATGGCGCGCGAGGCGGTCTATAACGCCGTGCTGCACGCGCATCCCAGGCGCATCGATGTCCGCGTCGGCTTCGCCCGCAGCGAGCTCACCCTGCAGGTCAGCGACAACGGCGCAGGCTTCGAGCCGGAAGCCGTATTCGCGCGCGAGGACCGCCACTACGGCCTGGTCGGCATGCGCGAGCGCGTGCACGCCGTCGGCGGCGATTTCCATCTGGACAGCGCCCCCGGCAAAGGCACAGACTTAACCGTCCGAATCCCCCGCAAAGTCTCCGGCGCGCACAGCGCCATGATGGGCGTCTGAAGCATGGAAACCGCCGCGAAAATCAAACTCCTCGTCGTCGACGATCACCCCATCGTGCGCATCGGCATCGTCGCCATCATCAACGCCCGCCCCGATATGACTGTCGTCGCCCAGTGCGGCTCCGGCGAAGAAGCCATCGATCTCTTCGAGCAGCACCAGCCCGACATCACGCTGATGGATCTGCGCCTTCCGAAGATGAGCGGGGTCGACGCCATCCGCGCCATCCGCATGCGCCACCCGAAGGCCTGCTTCGTCGTGCTCACCACCTATGAGGGCGACGAAGACATTTACCAGGCCATCGAAGCCGGCGCCCGCGCTTACGTCATCAAAGGCATGCCCCACGAGGCCCTCATCGACGCGCTGCGCCGTGTCCATGCCGGCGGACGTTTCCTGCCTCCCACCGTCTCGCGCGCCCTCGCCTCACGCACGCCCGACTCCGACCTGAGCGCCCGCGAACGCGAAGTGCTCTCCCTGCTGGCCCGCGGCGAGACGAATAAGGAGATCGCCGGCCATCTCGGCATCACCGAGGCCACGGTCAAGTGCCACGTCAGCGTCATTCTCATGCGCCTCCAGGTCTCCGACCGCACCCAGGCTGTCGTCGCTGCCCTGCAACGCGGCCTCGTGCACCTCTGATTTCCGTCTCCGACTTTGGTCGGATTATTCCCCGCCCCTCTGCGCGTACAGTACCTGAGTGCCGGCCCGGCTGGTTTCGCCGGTCCGCAATCACCGTGCGACGGAGATACGACGGCATGGAAGAAACGAACCGGGACCCGGGGCTTCTCCTCACGCGGCGCGATCTGCTCCGCCACACCGCGCGCGGCGCCGCCGCCCTCTCCGTATCCCCGTGGCTGGGCCGCGCGGAGTTCATGCTCCCTCCCGAATACCCCACGCCCAGAACCCGCGACTCCTTCGACTTCGACTGGCTCTTCACGCGCGGCGACCCCGCCGGCGCACAGCTTCCTGGCTTCGCCGACGCGTCCTGGCGAGCCCTCGATCTTCCCCACGACTGGAGCATCGAGGGCCCGTATTCCGAAAGCGAGTTGTCCTCCGGACCCGGCGGCTATCTCCCCACCGGCATCGGCTGGTACCGCAGGCACTTCACGGTTCCCGCCGCCGACCGCGGGCGCATCGTCACCATCGAGTTCGACGGCGTCTACCAAAACAGCGAAGTCTGGATCAACGGCCACTCGCTCGGCGTGCGCCCTTACGGCTTTGTGCCCTTCGCCTACGACCTCACGCCCCATCTGCTCTACGGCGCAGAGAACCTCCTCGCCGTCCGTGTCGACAACTCGCGCCAAACCAACTGCCGCTGGTACTCCGGCTCCGGCATCGATCGCCACACCTGGCTCCTGAAAACCGATCCCCTGCGCGTCGCATACTGGGGAACCTTCGTCACCGCCCCCCATGTCGCCGCCGATCGGGCCACCGTGCGCGTTGAGACCACCGTCACGAATGGCCGCGCGCGCGCCGCATCCGTAACCCTCGCGGCCACGCTGCTTGACGACAAGGGCAGCGCCGTCACCACGCAGGAAACACCCCACACCCTTGCCCCCGGCGCGGATTTCCGCTTCGTCCAGGACCTCGCCGTCGCCAACCCCGCCCTCTGGTCCGTCGACCATCCCAATCTCTACACCGTGCGGAGCACGCTGCACGACGGTGATCGCATCGTCGACGTCTATGACACACCCGCCGGCATTCGCTCCGCCGCTTTCGACGTCAATCGTGGATTCCTCCTCAACGGCGAACACCTCAAGCTGAACGGCGTCTGCATCCATCAGGAAGCCGGCTGCGTGGGCTCGGCCGTGCCCGAGCGTGTCTGGGAGCGCCGTCTCGCCACGCTGCGCCAGATGGGCTGCAATGCCATCCGCACCAGCCACAACCCCTTCGCCGCCGAGTTCCTCGACCTCTGCGACCGCATGGGCTTTCTCGTCATGAACGAGGCCTTCGACGAATGGCGCGTCCCCAAGGGCCAGATCCAAAACGGCTATCACCTTTATTTCGACGAGTGGCACGAGCGCGACCTCACCAACTTCATCCATCGCGACCGCAACCATCCCAGCGTGGTGCTGTGGAGCGCCGGCAACGAAGTCCCCGACCAGTCCGCTCCCGAAGGCGCGGCCACGCTGCGCGCCCTGCTCGCCATCTTCCACACTGAAGACCCCACGCGCCCCGTCACCGTCGCCTGCGATCAGATCGCGTCGGAACCCCTCGAAAATCGCGCCCGTCCCGAGTTCCTCGCCGAACTCGACATCGTCGGCTACAACTACGTCGACCGCTGGCGCAACCGCGCCGATCTTTACTACAGCATCGACCGCGAAGCCTTCCCGCACCGCCGCTTCATCGGCACAGAGAGCATTGCCATGGGCGGCGTCCGCGGCGAATACCGCGGCCTCGAACCGCAAAAAGCCGCAGCCGACGCGCCCTGGCTCCGCCATCCCTCCAACCTTCGCATCGACGCCGAACAGCTCTGGCAGTTCGTCGACCTGCACGACTACGTCGCCGGCGATTTCATGTGGACCGGCATCGACTACCTCGGCGAATCGCGCTGGCCCATGAAGGGCGCCCCCGCCGGCGTCCTCGATACCTGCGCCTTCCGCAAGGACGGCTACTACTTCTACCAGAGCCAGTGGACCTCTGTGCCCATGCTGCACCTCTTCCCGCACTGGAACTGGAAGGGAAGCGAGGGCACGCTTCTTCCCGTCACCTGCTACACGAATTGCGATACCGTCGAGCTTTTTCTCAACGGCAAATCCTTCGGCGTCAAAGGCTACGAATTCCCCCGCCTGGGCATGGAAGGCCGCTACGGCAACTACCCGCCCCGCGCGCGCGTCCTGCGCACCACCGCCGACTTGCATCTCTCCTGGGATGTTCCGTACCAGTCCGGAACCCTGCGCGCCGTGGGGACCAAAGACGGCAAAGTCGCCGTCATCGAGGAAGTCTCGACCACGGGCGATCCCTTCGCTGTCAGCCTCTCAGCCGATCGCCTCACCCTCGCCGCCGATCGCCGCGACGTCGCCCACATCGCCGTCGCCATTCAGGACGCGCAGGGACGCATCGTGCCCGATGCCGCCAACGACGTCGCTTTTTCCGTTCAGGGCGAAGGCCGCCTCATCGGGGTCGACAACGGCGACCCTTTCAGCCACGAAAGCTACAAAGCATCGACCCGCCGCGCCTTTCACGGACTCTGCCTGGCCATCGTGCAATCCACGGCCACACCCGGCTCCATCGAAATCGCCGCAACCTCGCCCGGCCTGCGCCCCGCGTCCGTGGCCGTCACAACCGCCTGAAGTACTGGCAAGACTCTGCTGAAGTCGCTGTTTTCAAGGGGCACGGCTTCGAGCCGTGCCGTGAAGCACAAGAAATACCGTAAGCTTTAGCCGCTGCGGGATGCTCTGTCGGGTGAATTGGAGATTCCCCTAAGGCTGCCTTGCCTCCGGCTCATCCTCCCCCGCAGCCTTCATCCGCCGATTCATCTCCCCGTACACATGCGCCACCTTGTCGCGTGAGGTGCGGATCGTCTGGTACATCCTCACCTGCTCCTCCGCCTCCTGCGTGCGTCCCGTCGCCTTCAGCGCCATCGCGTAGCGATAATGCGCCTCACCGTTTAGCGGATCCTCGTCCACCGCCCGCTCCAGCAGCGGCAGCGCATCCGCATCCTTGTTCTGCCGCATCAGAATCCGTGCCACCCCCATCAGCGCGTCCCCGTTGCCGGGCATCAGTTGACGCGCCCGCTCGTAATGCGCCAGCGCCGCTTCGATGTTTCCCTGCAAAAACGCATCCCGTCCCATCGCGCACTCGATGCGCGCGCTCTCGCCGTCCACGCGCAGCGCCGTCTCCAGTTCCTTCTGCGCTTCGGACTGCGCCGCGGCATCGTTCGGATTCGCCTCCAGGATCGCCTCCGCCAGCTCGAAATGCGCCCCCGGCAAATACTGGTCCATCGCAATCGCCTGCCGATAGTGGTCCGTCGCGTCCTTCACATCGCCTTCGTTGATCAGGTGTTCCGCCACCACCTGCTGCATCCGCGGCGAATCCGGAGCCAGCAGCGCCAGCTTGTTCAGCGTGTCGTCGGCCATGTCCTGGTACACGTTCTGCGCGAAAAACAGGATGTCGATGTTCTCCGGATTGAGCGCCACCAGCGTGCGCACCACCGGCAGCGTGTGGTCCAGATCGCCGCGCTGGTAGTAGTAGTCGGCCAGCTCCACGCCGATTTCGGTTTTCAGCCTGGCCTCGCTCACCTTCGCAAAGCCCGCTTCCAGATGCGCCTGCGCCCCCGGCTGGCCCATACGCTTTTCGCAGATGCCCAGCAGCCCTTGTGCCCGCGTCAGCGAAGGCTCGGCCGCCAGCGCCGCGCCCAGCTCCTTTTCCGCCGTGGCGCAGTCGCCATGCACCAGCTTCTGCGTTCCCAGCGCCAGGTGCTGTTCCGCCGTTTGCCCGTACGCCCCACACGCCACGGCGCAGCATAAGCCCAGAAAAAGCCAGACACGAACGCGCGCACGCGGTCCACGCACAAATAAAACACTCATCATCGAAATCTCCGCCGCCGACGGCAGGGTCATTCTAATGTGCCTGCAATAAAGAAAGCCCGGACGGAGTGGAGCTCCACTCCATCCAGGCTCTGCGTACGCTCCCGCCTCCGGGTCAGCGTGTCCGCCTCAGAACGTTATCCGCGCTCCCAGCTGCACCAGCCGGCTGCTGTTGGCGTACGTAATCACCCCAGCTCCAGCCACGCCCACGCCCGAGCTCGGCTGCCCGAAGTTAGAGTAGTTAAACGCGTCGTCGGCATCGGCGCGGATCTCCATGTTGTAATTCTTGCCGTCCCACTCCCCCAGCCAGAATGTCTTGCCCAGGCTGAAGTCCACGTCGCGCCACTGCGGACCGCGCAGCATGTTGCGCCGCGCGTCGCCCAGCGTGTTCGCCGCCGGCACCGCGAACGCTGCCGTGTTGTACCATTCGCTGATCGTCGGGTGCGAGACGTTCGGATTGCCCACCACGTTCGGGAACCAGGAGAACCCGCAGTAGCAGCGCTCCGCCTGCGAGTTGCTCTGGTCCGCGCTGCCCACCACCGGCGTAAACGGAACCCCCGAGTGCGCCTGGAACACCCCCGTTATCCGCCAGCCGCCGGCGGCCTCGTCCGCCACGCCGTGCAGCGGTATATCGCGGCCCTTGCCGAAGGGCAGTTCCCACGTCGCATAGCCGTTCAGGTTCTGCGGTACATCCAGCTGCGACAGGCCGTAGTTCGCCGCCGTGTCGTACGCGTTCTGCCAGGCGTCGATCGTCTCGTAGTGCCCGTTGCTCGTTCCCGCGTCCATCGTTTTCGACCACGCGTAGTTCACCAGCAACGAGACCCCGTGCGACATCCGCTTTTCCCAGCGCAGCTGCAGCGCGTTGTAGTTCGACCATCCGTCGAAGATCGCGCCCTGGATCGACGTGAATTGCGGATATGGCTCGGCCGACGCTCCCTGGCTCAGCTTGCTGGCCGGCACCTGGTCGATGTCGCGGTTGAAATTCAGGTGCGTGCCCTTGGTGAATACGTAGCTGGCGTCCACCAGCATGTTCCCCGGCAACTCATGCTGGACGGAAAGCAGCGCCTCCTGGTAGTACTCGATGGGCATGTTTGTCGGGTAGTAGTAGACGCTCTGGTAGTTGTATTTCGAATTGCTGAAGCTCGACTGCTGCGGATAGATCACAGAACCCGCCGGCGGCCCGCTGGCCAGCGTCCACGGTGTCGGATAGTACTGGATGCCCGTCGTGAAGTTCGACGAGTATCCGTTCGACCCCTGCGGATTCAGTCCCAGCCCCAGCGCGCCGTCGGTATACGACTCCGCCGACCGCGGCGCGTCGAACACCCCGTAGCTCGCCCGTATCGACCACGTCGGCATCGGCGCCCACGCCAGTCCCAGCCGCGGATCCCACTCGTTCACTCCGTCCTCGATCGTGTTGCGCCCGTCCTGCCCGCCGTAGATCATCGCGCCCAGCGTCCCCGCCGGCACGTATTGCCCCGTGTTCACCAGCGTCGGATCGAAGCTCCCGAAGCGGTTGTGCTCCTCGCCCCACCCCGACTGGTACTGATAGCGCATCCCCAGGTTCAGCGTCAGGTTCGGCAATATCTTGTAATCGTCCTGCAGGAAGCCCGCCAGGTTCCACATCCGCGCCCCGGTTTCCTCATAGTCGTACACATACCAGCCATACACCTGGCCCAGCAGGAAGTCCGCGTACGGCGAGCCCGACGCCACCGTGCCGTAACCGCCCGTCGTATTCGGATAGTTGCCGCCCGGCCAGAACTGCGCCGTGCCAATGCCGTTGAACTCGAAATTCCCCGAGCTCACGTCGCCCCAGTTTGTGTAGTTCTGATAGCTCTTGTCGAACTCGCCGCCCATTTTCACGGTGTGCCGTCCGCGGATCAGGGTCACGATGTCGCCCGCCACATAGGCGCCGTCGGCCAGCACCGCATGCACGCCGCCCCCGATGCCCACCTGCCCCGCTCCGTCTCCCCCATTGATCGTGATGTTGGGGAAGATATTCCCCGGAGCATTGCCTCCGTATGCCGGTTCCATGCCCAGCTTGGCCGGGAAGTTCTGGTTATAGGTTGGCGGAACATACTTATCCAACTCGCGCACCGCGCCGATGCGCGCCTCGTTCAGTGTCCGCGAGCTTATCGTCCACGTGTCCGTAACCTGCCCGTCCTGGTTCAGGTTGCGCGGCCCTTTGGTGCAGTCGAACCCCAGTGCGCAAAAGCCGTCCGCGTTGTAAATCAGCGAAATCGGAAATTCCAGAATGCTTCCCGAAAGCTTGTTGTTCGCTGAGATGTTGTAGTCCACCTTGCCCGCGTACCACTGCGACACGCTCGGCTCCGTCACCACGGTCACATAGTTGTTGTAGAGCGCATTCGGATTGGTCGGCTCCGGAAAATACTTCTGGATCGCCAGCGCCACCGGATCCATCGCCGTGCTGATCGTGTTGTTGCTGAACTGTGTCCGCGTGCACACCCCGGCCCCGTTGTCCGTGCAGGTTGTCGAAGCGGGATCGTAAATCGGGTTCGGCAGCGAGGAGAAATTTCCCGCCTTCATCGCATCCGTCGGCACCGTCATCGTCGACACCGACGAAGACCGCGCCGGATTCCGCTGATAGGTGAAATAGAAAAACAGCTTGTCGTGCCGAATCGGCCCGCCCACGCTGCCGCCGTACTCGTTCCAGCGCAGCGGCGTCTTCTCCCCCTTCGGCGTGAAGTAGTTCAGCGCATCGAAGGCGTCGTTCTCAATGAACTCGAACCCCGACCCGTGCCATGCATTCGCTCCGCTCTTCAGGATCACGTTGAACGCCGCCACGCCCGTCCCATACTGCGCTCCGAACGTCCCCGTCACCGCCTGCACTTCGCCGATTGCATCCAGCGGCGGATAGTTGTCGCTGGCGTTCACATCGCGCGGCTGCGTCGCGTCCGACCCTTCGATCAGCCAGTTGCCCAGGTAGCCCTGCGTCCCATTGATGCCCACGCCCTGCCCCGACGCATCCTGCCCGCCCCCCGGGCCGCCCGGATTCACACCTGGCAGCACGTTGGTCAGCTCGTTGTACCAGATGCCCCCCACCGTCGGCACATCCTGCACCGTCTTCGCGCTGAAGATCTCGTGCTGGTCCGAGCTTTCCGTCTCGATCAGCGGATTCTGCGCCGTGACCGTCACCTCCTGCGACGTCGACCCCACCTGCAGCGTGGCATTGACCCCGATCGTCTCCACTTCCACCACGATGCCCTGCTGCACGGTGTCCTTGAATCCCGCTGCCTTAAAGCTGATGTTGTAGGTGCCCGGCAGCAGCGACGGCACGTCGTACAGCCCGCTGCCGTTCGTCGCGGCCTTCGTCTGCACACCAGTCTGCACATTGGTGAGCGTCACGGCCACGCCCGGAACCACCGCGCCCGTAGGATCCGTCACGATTCCCTTAATCTCGCCGGTATTCGTGTTCTGCGCCCCCAGCGGCGCCGCCAACGCCAGCAGCGTCATCGCCGCGATTCCCGTGGCCCATCGATTCCATCTCTTTGCCTGCATGGCTCATGCCTCCTGAATTCGTTCCACAACCGTTCTCATGCCGCCGCATTGCGCGAGCCGCGGACGGGCCTGGTCGCCGGCGCTCCTGGCCGGATCTCGTATCGCCGCTGCAGCGCGTATCGCAATTCCTGAGTCGATCTATCCCGAAGCCGCTGCGCTCAAGTCGACGCGACCCTCAGGAAGCGGCGGCCTTTGCACTGCATCAGAAAGGCCGCAGGAACTCAGGAATTGCCGTAAACACACGCTGCCTTCGGCACGGCTAAAAATGTATGCGGGTACACGCACACTGCGAATCCGACGAAAGTCGGAGTGAACCAAAGATTTGCCCCCCGCCGCCGCCACCCGCCGCGAAAAACCTGGCCAGACGCCCTTTTTCGAGAATTCTCCGTGCTCGAGCAGGCATCGGGCGACCGCAAAAGGTGCGCGGGTCCGCCTTCCACCCCGTCTTTCCTGGGTATGAATCTCGTTGCGGAATAATGCAGGAATGGGTTCAACCGGACAGCGGCAGGTTTTTTTCGGTATCGACTTCGGTACCACGAATAGCGCGGTGGCGATGTTCGAGCCCGGCAAAGAAGTCCAGCTCGCGCGCTTTTCCTTTCGTGGCGAAGAGTCGCCTTCCTGTCGATCGGTGCTGTACTTCGAGCAGTCGAAGACCGCCAACGGCCAGCGCCGCGTGCATGGCTGCTCTGGCCCTGGAGCCATCGAGCGCTACCTCGACGCCGAAGAGAAGGGACGTCTGATCCAGTCGCTCAAGTCGCACCTGTCCAGCCACTCTCTTACCGGAACCGAAGTCTTCGGTCGCCGGCACCGGCTGGAAGAACTGGTCACCCGCATCGTCAGCGACCTGCGCAAGCGGGCCGAGGAGCAATTCATGCAGCCCGTCCGCCGGGCCACCGTGGGCCGGCCGGTGCGCTTTGTCGGAGCCGAATCGGATGAGGAAGACGACTTCGCTGTCTCGCGGCTGCGCGAGGCGTTCATGGCGGCTGGATTCGAAGAGGTGGAGTTCGAGCTCGAGCCCGTCGCCGCGGCCTGTGCCTGCGAGGCCGCGCTGGACCGCGAGGAACTGATCCTGATCGGCGACTTCGGCGGCGGCACCAGCGATTTTTCGCTGCTGCGCGCGGGGCCGCAGGTGCGTCGCCGCGGCCGGCGCCCACAGGACCTGCTGGGCAACAGCGGCGTGGGCCTCGCCGGCGACGCCTTCGATGCACGCATCGTCCGCAAACTGGTGTCGCCGGCCCTCGGGTCGAATTCCGAGGCGCGCTCCCTGAACAAGATTCTCCCCGCGGTGCCGGCCTGGATCTACGCGCACCTCGAGCGTTGGCACTATCTCTCGTTTCTGCGCACCAACAACGTCCGCGAGATTCTCAGGAGCGCGCGCATCCGCGCCCTCGAGCCCGACAAGATCGAGGCGCTGATCGCTGTGATCGAAGGCGACCTCGGATACCAGCTCCACCAGGCTGTGCAGAAGGTCAAGTTCGAACTGTCGCACAGGGAGTGCGCGGACTTCCGTTTCCGCGATGCCGCATCCGGTGCAGCGGCCATCGACCTCTGCATTCCGCTCACGCGCGCCCAGTTCGAGAGCTGGATTGCCGAAGACCTGGCCGCGATCGAGCACAGCGTGGACGCCCTGCTGAAAAGCGCCGGCGTCGGCCTGCGCGAGGTGGATCGGGTCTTCCTCACCGGCGGCAGCTCCTTCGTGCCCGCCGTGCGGCGCATCTTCACCAGCCGCTTCGGTCAGGACCGGATCCGGGGCGGCAACGAGTTCACCTCGGTCGCCCAGGGACTGGCCCTGCGTGCGGCGGTGAGCAGTGGCTGAATAAATCTCCCTGGGGGAAGGGAAGGGAAAAGTACCCCGATCATGATCGGGCGAGCCACTGTCTCAGGAAGCGCGGTGCGGCGATTGCGAGCGCGGGTGCATACATTTCGCTCTCCCGTCTCAACTCCCGCACGGAAATCTTCGCTTTCCCCAGTTCGCAGGCGTGGCCTACATACCAGCGTTCCAACCCTCGCGCGGTCACTTCCGGATGGAACTGCAGCGCCAAAGCGTGTTGCTCGATGGCGAATGCCTGGTTTGGATATGCGTCGGTCGCTGCCAGATGATTGGCTCCGGATGGCAAATCGAAGGTGTCGCCATGCCAGTGGAGGAAATGCAGACCGGGAGCGAGGAGTTCTGCGAATTCGGGGTAAAGAGCTGCATCGCGGCCGGCATAAATGGTCTTCCAGCCAATTTCACTGCCCTGGGCACCGGGATACACAGCAGCACCGGCGGCGGCGGCGATCAGCTGCGCCCCCAGGCAGATTCCGAGGGTTCGTTGCTTCCGGGCCAGTCGCATGCGGATCAGCTCCAGTTCTGCTTCCAGAAACGGATACGACTCGCGCTCATAAACCCCGATCGGGCCGCCCAGCACAATCAACAGGTCGTCGTCCCTCGGAAGATCGTCGCTCAGATCCGAGGTGCAGGCGTTTACGGTCCTCACCGCATAGCCTGCGCGCACCAGCTCCGGCTCGAGGGAACCGAGATCTTCAAAGTCCACATGCGTAATCGCCGTCGCTCGCCGCACTGCTTCGCCGCATTGTTCATGAAGTGTGCTCAATTCAAGATCACCTTCTTCATAGAGGATGAGCTGCGATGACCTCGCCGACGATGACCGCGCATGTTTCCAGTGACCGGTATGCCGTCATCGACAAAGCATTTTTCTCCCGCTCGACGCTCCATCAGAGAGTACTCTTCGCATCGATCAACACCTCAATTTCCTCCAGGCTCTTTCAATCAATGTCCTGCTTCCTGACCTTCAGGGAAACGTCGCAGGCAGTTCGGACGATGTGAGCTGGGTGATCATTCTCTACAACCTTGGTTTCCTGTGCTCCCTCGCAATCAGCTATTGGATGACGCGCGTTCTCGGCGCCCGCCGCCATCCGCTCTATAGCATTGCTCTGTACGCCGCCGGAGCATTTGGCTGTTTCTTGAGCGCACACAGCCTCAGGTCTTTGCTCGTTTCGCGCACCGTCATGGGTCATGATCCTCCTCCGGCACAACAATCGGACCGATCGCGCGTCACAGTGCCGCACGAGCTCGAGTAGAGCGTGTTGGCCCTGGAATTGATCGGCGCGAGACGCAGCGCGAGCGCAAACTCATACATTCGCCTGGCAGTGTCCTGCACCTTCATGGCCTCACCACGATGTCCGCCATCCCGAATCGGATACACCGCTGACTAAATATCCAGTGCCATGACCCCCTTGAGTTGACGGTCACCAAGTCTTTATTTTCTCGGCAGGTAACCTCATTCCGTGTCTCCAGAGCGAGAGTCGATCGTGCATCCATATGGAGAGACGCTGGAGACACGAAATGTTCCGGTCCTCTCGGAATCACCCCGGACATCTTCGGAACTCATCTATATCTTGTTCAACAATTGAATTGTTACTTCGGGAAGTCCTGGGAACTCCCAAAACTCGGCATTATTTTCCGATGCAGAACGTCGAGAAGATCCGGTTCAGAATGTCCTCCGTGGTCGTCTCGCCCGTCAGCCCGTCCAGCTGCCGCAGCCCGCCGTACAAATCCAGCAGCAGCATCTCGTGGGGAATCCTGCGCCCAACCGCCTCGCGCGCCGCGCTCAGCGAGGCCCGCGCCCCTTCCACCGCCTCGTATTGCCGCAGCGACGTCAACAGGCCCGCTTCGCTTTCCCCCGCGGGATTGCGCACCAGCTCCGCCAGAGCCTCGCGCAGCGCGCCCAGCCCCTCGCCGGTTACCGCCGATGTCGCAATCGAGTGCGCCACCAGGTCCTCGCGAGCCTCCGCGCCGCCGTCCAGATCGCACTTGTTGCGCACCACCAGCGCCCGCCGGCCCTCCAGTCTCGCAATCAGGCTGGCCTCGTCCTCCCGCAGCGGCGCCGACGCATCCAGCACCACCAGCACCACGTCCGCTTCCGCCAGCGTCTCGTGCGATTTTCGGATGCCGATCGCCTCCGCCTCATCCACCGCCTCGCGCAACCCCGCCGTGTCCACCAGTTCCACGGGAATGCCGCCCAGCGACAGCCGCTCCGTCACCAGATCCCTCGTCGTTCCCGGCGCCGCCGTTACAATCGCGCGCTCCCGCTCCAGCAGCCGGTTGAACAACGACGACTTTCCCACGTTCGGCCGCCCCACGATCGCCAGCCGCAGCCCCGCGTGCACCATCCGCCCGTGCTCGAACGATCGCGCCAGCGCCTCCAGCTCCGCCGCAATTGTATCCATGCGTGTCACAATATCTTCGTCCGGCGCCACATCCACGTCGTCTTCCGCAAAGTCGATGCCCGCCTCCAGCAGCGCGATCAGCTCCACCAGCTTCTGCTTCGCCGGCTGCACGCGCCGCGAAAGCGCCCCTCCCATCTGCTCCGCCGCAATCCGCGCCTGGTAGAGCGTCTGCGCCTCGATCAGGTCCCGCACCGCCTCCGCCTGCGTCAGGTCCAGCCGCCCCGAAAGAAACGCCCGCTCCGTGAACTCCCCCGGCCGCGCCAGCCGCGCCCCGGCCCGCAGCGCCGCCCGCACCAGCATGTCCAGGATCACCGGCGAGCCGTGCGCCGCAATCTCCACCAGCTCTTCTCCGGTGTACGAGTTCGGCCCGGCAAAATATGTAACCACGGCCTCGTCAATTCTTCCGCCGCTTTCGGGATCGGGAATCTCCGCCACGCGCGCCCGCGCATGCTCGAGCGGCGCCCGCAGCCGCACCAGACCCTTCGCAATCTCCGCCGCATGCGGCCCGGAGAGCCGCACCATGCCGATCCCGCCCCGCCCCGGCGGCGTCGAGATCGCCACGATCGTCTCCTGGGCCACGGCTTCGCGTTCGCTTGTCTGTGGATGAGGTTGCACGGCGTGCGCCCCCGCTCGAGCGCTGCCCCTTCAGTCTAATGTCCCGGATCGGAAGTACATTGCATAAATACACTGTCATCCCGAGCAATGCACTGTAACCCTGAGAGTAGCGAAGGATCCGCGGTTGCTTTTGCTTTTTACGCCGTCATCCAGAGGAGCGCAGCGACGAAGGACCTGCGGTTGGTCTTGAGTTCTGCCCTTTCAGGACACCGCTTAGCGCCGCCGCCCCGATGGCCGTCCAGCCGGCCGGCTCTGCCGCGGCGCCGCTTCGCGATGCTCGTACCCCCGGGGATACGCCGCCACAAACCGCTGCAGCCCTTCGCCGCTCGATGCCGTTTCCAGATCGTCGTAGGCGCGAAAGGCCAGGTGCAGCATGCGCCGCTCCCGCGAGCTCATGGGCGCGAAACTATACGGCTGGCCCGTGCGCCGCACACGTTCGGCTGCCGTCTCCGCGGTCAGCTTCAGCTCCCGCGCCCGCAGCGCTTTGAAGTTCTCCGCGTCGAAGCTGATCTTGTCGTGCTCCTCGTTTTCCAGGCGCAGCATCTTCGCTGCCACATGCTCCAGCGCCCGCAGCAGCTCGCCCCCGCGCTGCGTCAGCAGCCCCGCATCGGGCCCCGCCAGCTCCACATAAATCTCGCGCGATTCGAGCCCCGCCGGGTCGGCTGCTCCAGCCCCCGCCGTAATGCGGTACTTGAGCCGAAGTCCACCCAGCCCGATCAGGGTCTTCAGAAAATCTGCTATCTTCTGCGCTGCTGCGGAGTAATCTTCGATTGGCATCGACAGTTAGTTGTATCGCGTCCCGACGTAATTAGATCACAACTGCGGTCCGGCCGAAGCACGCCGGTAACCTCGATTCGCTTTAGCGCCGCGCGTTCACTGCCTTCCCCGCCTTTTTCTTGGCCGCGCGCCGCAGCGCAATCGCCCGCATCTCCTGTCCCATGCTGGTGCGGTTCATCACCATCTGTTGCGCCACGCCCATCAGGTTGCTCGCCGCCCAGTACAGCGCCACCCCCGACCCGATATTCCACATCATCACGCCGAAGATAGCCGGCATCATAAAGGCCATCATGCGCTGCTGGGTCTGGTCCATGCCCGGCGACGGCGTAAAAAACTGCGATAGAAACATCGACACAATCACGAAGATCGGCAGGATGTGCAGCGGGTCCGGTGCCGACAGATCCGGCAGCCACAGCCAGTGCGCCTGCCGCAGTTCGATCGCCCGCTCCAGCATCTCGTAAAAACCGATCAGCAGCGGATACTGCAGCAACATCGGCAGGCATCCGCCGAACATGTTGATGCCTTCCTTCCGCTGCAGGTCGAACATCTCCTTGTTCATGTCCTGCCGTCGCGGATCGGTCGTCTTGTACTTCGCGTACTTCGCCTTGATCGCGTCGATCTGCGGCTGGATGCGCTGCATCTTCAGCGAAGACTTCATCATCATCACGCGGGTCGGCACCATCGCGATGGTCAGGATGAAGGTGAGCACCAGAATCGCCCAGCCCCAGTTCGGTATCCCGTGCGTCACAAAGAAGCGCAGCACCAGCAGCATGGGCTTTTCCACCCAGCCCCACCACCCGTAGCTCAGCACCCGGTCCAGGCTCACCCCGTTCACGGTGTGGATCGATTCCAGCAGCTCCTGCGACTTCGGCCCTGCAAACACCCGCGCCTGCGTGCCCCCTCCGGCCTGTCCCACCGCCACGCCCAGCACCGGCTCCTGGGTCACCGCGTTGGGCTGCGGGTGTTCCCGGTCGCGCGGAACCGCAACCGTGTCGTGCAGCGTCACCACGCTCGTATCCGTCGGCGCGTCCGGCATAAACACTGCCGCAAAATACAGGTCGCTCACGCCCGCATAATCGAACGAGCCCTCGATCGTCTGCCCGCCCACCACTTTCTTCGCCGCTGTCTGCGTGCTCTTTCCGCTCTGCGCGTTCACGAAGCTTGAGCTTGCGTACTGCTGCAGGGTGTTCTGGTCGCCCAGCCCGCCCGCCCACTCGAGCAGCGTCGCCACCGGCGCCCCGTCCTGCGTCACCGACACATCGGCGTGAACCACGTAGCTCGAATCGAAGCGGAACGTCTTGTGTACCGTCAGCCCGCCCGCCGAATAATCGAAGCTCAGCGACGCCGGCGTCGCCAGGCTCCCTGTCGCCGACGGTACGTACAACGCGGAGTTCAGCCGCTCGCGCAGCCCCGCGTCCGATGCGTAGAGCGAAAGCGGCAGCCCGAACTTGCCCGCCGCATCCGCGTTCACCAGATCGAGCGGCTTGCCGTAGTCGTTTTTGTACTTCTTCAGGATCCACGACTTGACCACCCCGCCCCGATTCGTAAACACAATCCGGTACTGTTCGTTCTCAACCGTAGTGTCGGTTTCGCTCGCTGCCTCCACAGCTTTGGCTGCGGGCGCCGCCTTGCTCCGCTTTGCCTGCGCGTGGCCGCTGGCTGCGGTCGGCTGACCGACGCTGGCGGCCGGCTGCGCGCCGCCGGTGGTCGGCTGAGTCCCGTGCGCCGGCTGTTGGCTGTGGGCCGCTGGCTGCGGTTGTTCCTGCGGTTTCTTCGGCCCCCAAATCTGGAAGCCCACCACCATGAGCACGAAAACGATCAGGAAGCCGAAGAGCATGCGCGAGTCGCCGCCCCCGCCGCCGCCCTGCTGATTGGGATTTTGTATCTCTGCCAAGACTTCCGCTTCCTGTCGCTCTATCGATTCCCTGAAATTTGCGCGCCCGTTATTTCCAATTCAGCCCACTCGGGGAGAAACTCCCCCCTGTGCTCTCTGCCCTGCGCTCTGAGCTCTGCCTTCCCCGGCACCGGATCGAATCCGCCGCCCTCGCCCAGCCGGTTCAGCGGATTGCAGCGCAGCACCCGCCCCAGCGCCATCGCGCCTCCGCGCAGCGCTCCGTGCTCCGCGATAGCGATCGCCGCATATTCGGAACACGTCGGTTGATACCGGCACGCCCCCGGCGCGCCCGCCACGCTGTGCAGCAGCGGAGAAACCACGCCCTTATACGCGGCCAGCAAAGCCTGCGCCGTTCGCTCTCGTGCGCTCCTCCATAACCTCGCCGCGCGCCTCACCGTTTCCCTCCCGCTGCCGCCACGCTCGAGAAGATGCGCGACACTTCCTGCTCCAGACGCGCAAATTCCATTTCCAGCACCGTCTTCCGCGGATGCAGCACCACGTCCACCTGCCGCGGCAGTTCGCCCACATGCATGCGCACCGCCTCGCGCATGCGCCGCCGGATGCGGTTACGCTCTACAGCGCCTCCCAGCACCCGCCCCGTCGTTAATCCGATACGCGGTTGCACGCCAGCCGGTTCTCCGGCTTCCCGCGCACGAAAGAAATAGGTCATCGACGGGGACGAATACCTTCGGCTCTGCTGGTACACGCGCTGGTAGTCTGCGTGCTTCCGCAGACGGGCGCGCCGCCAGTCGAACTTTGCCTCCGGCATATCTCCATTCTGTTTCACTCGGAATGAGCGCGATGCGACCTCGCGAAACATCGCCTCGTCAGGATTCCGCAAACCGGGCCACGCGTCGCAACGGAGAACCAGCTTTCCCTGATCGCTGTGCCCTGATCGCTGCCCTAGTCGCGGTGTCCCGCGCTCACAGAAACTCGCTTGCGGCCCTTCGCCCGCCGCCGCGACAACACCGCAGCCCCGCCCTTCGTCTTCATGCGGCTCCGAAAACCGTGCGTCTTCGATCGGCTCCGGCGGTTAGGTTGAAATGTGCGTTTCGGCATGGAAACGAAAACTCCTGAACTTTTTAGATCGGATTCTCCGGTCTTCGCGCCGCGGGCATCAGCCCGGCGCTGGGCGCGCAACCGAATCCCCTGGGCCGCAATCACTGCTCACCACACGCCTTTTGCGGCAAGAATCAAGTATATCCCATCGATTCTGCACCCGCAAAAACCCCATCTATCTCTCCATTTTCACCACCTCCGGTGCAACTATTTTTTGGGAAAATATTTCTCCCCAACTATGCGTTCGCACCGCCTCCCGACTGTGCTACTATCGGCAACGTTCACTTAAGATTTTTCGACGCCCTGCGGATGTCGGAAGAACTTTGACCGAAGCTTCGATGCGTGACAGATCGAAGCCACTCCCGGCCACTACGGATTCTGCCCCTGCACTCGCCCTGTTTCCACAGAACAGGGTCAACCCTGGGCATTTTCGTATTGCGGCCCCGCGGTCGCTTCCGTCCCCGGACGTTTGGCAAAAAGGATTGCTCATGTCTTTCGCCGTCACCCCTCCTGTCGTTCTCAATCCGTGGGTTCAAATCCTCGCCGCCCTCGAAAAGAAAATCAATCGCCAGTCCTACGACACCTGGCTCAAGCCCACCCGCTACAGCTATGTGCGCGACCGCGTTCTTTTCGTCCGCATTCCCACGTCCGAGTTCCGCCATGTCGGCGACCGCTACGGCGACCTCATCGGTGAGGCCATCGAGAATCTGCAGCTCGAGCTCGACGACGTCAGCTTCATCACTCCCGACGAAGATCCCACCCTGCCCCGCGTCCGGGAAGACGGCGGCTTCGCTCCCGCATCCGCCACCGCGATTCCCTCCATGCAGGCCAATGGCGCCGCGCATCGTCCCGCTGCCCATGCCGGACCGCAGCAGGCCCGCTTCGACTGGTCCACCGCCGCGCAGCTCAATCCCCGCTACACCTTTGACGCCTTCGTCTGCGGCCCCGGCAATCAGTTTGCCCGCGCCGCCGCCCTCGCCGTCGCCGAGCAGCCTTCCAAGGCCTACAACCCCCTCTTCATCTACGGCGGCGTCGGCATGGGCAAAACGCACCTCATGCACGCCATCGGCCACGAAGTGAAACAGCGCATGCCCGCGGCTTCTATCTCCTACGTCTCCGCCGAAAAATTCACCAACGAGATGATCAGCTCGGTGCGCTACGACAAGATGACCAGCTTCCGCGACAAGTTCCGCACCGTGGACGTGCTGCTCATCGACGACATCCAGTTCCTCTCCCAGAAAGAGCGCACCCAGGAAGAGTTCTTTCATACCTTCAACGCGCTGCACGACAACATGAAGCAGATCGTCATCGCCTCCGACCGCCAGCCCCGCGAGCTGGCCGAGATCGAAGACCGCCTGCGCAGCCGCTTCGAGTGGGGCCTCATCGCCGACATCCAACCCCCCGATCTCGAAACCAAAGTCGCCATCCTGCAGAAGAAAGCCGAGAGCGAGCACCTGCCCGCGCCTCTGCCCATGGATGTCGCGCTCTTCGTCGCCTCCAACGTTCGCACCAACGTCCGCGAGCTCGAAGGCGCGCTGGTGCGCCTCATCGCCTGGTGCGGCCTCAACGGCCTCGAAATCACCCTGCCCACCGCACAGCAGTGCCTCAAGCAATTCATCGATACCCAGGTGCGCAAGATCACCATCGAGTCCATCCAGCGCGCCGTCGCCGAGCAGTTCGGCATGCGCGTCGCCGAGCTCAAGCAGAAGAACAACTCCCGCGCCGTCGTCGTGCCCCGCCAGATCGCCATGTTCCTGGCCAAGCAGCTCACCGAAGCGTCATTGCCGGAAATCGGCCGCCAGTTCGGCGGCAAGCATCACACCACCGTGATGCACTCCATCGGCAAAATCGACGAGCAGCGCCGCACCGACAAAAACCTGAACAGCACCCTCAACAAACTCCAGGAAACCCTCAACGGGTAGCGCGAACGATGTCGGCCGCTTGGCTGTATCTGCTGCTTGCGTTTCAATCAGCGGCCACTGCTTCCCACGATATTCCCCCGCAGCTCCGTGGCGACTGGACCGTCACGCGTCTGATTCCAACGAGAACGATTTCGTGCTGGGGTCAGCGCGAAGCAATCCGTTTGATCGGAACGACAGTCCATTACTCGACCGACTCATTTTGGTGGAAGAAGCATAGGGTGCCGAATGCAACCGTAAGTACCCAGAGTCTTACGGCCTTTCAATTCCGGGTGGAGTATTCCGGCGGTGGCGCTGCAGATTCCGAAATTGATTTCAATCAACTCGGAATCCGAACACAATCAGCCACGATAGTGAAGATTCAGCACCAGGCCGCGAACATCACCGGCGGCTCGACCGAGATTCCCGGCGACTGGGTGCTCCTGAAAAATAAGAACACCATCATCCTTTCGGTCTGCAATCTCTACTTCGAAGCGCGCCGCTCTCAGGAGCACAGGCCCCCTGGCTCCTGAGCAAGCAACCGATTTCAATCTGAACAGCTCATTCAGAAATTTCCTCGGAGTGCGGCCTCCGGAACCGCGCGCCGTGCAAAACGGCCAGGATGCGCAACTGCTCTTCCCGGACGCGATAGACGACGACGTACGGGGTACCCGGCACGGGAAATTCTCTTGTGCCTGTCTCGATTCCCGCGCGGCCCATCATGGGAAAGGCCTTCAGGCGGTTCACCGTCAGCTCGATTCGTTCAATCTGACGCCGCGCCGCGGCCGGATTATCGATCGCAATGAACTCCCGGGCTTCCGCAAGGTGCCGCAGTGCAGGGCGAGTCCAGACGACCTTCACAGTCTTCGCCAGCGGGCAAATTCTGCCTTTACTTCCTGCTCCGTCGCATAGTCGCCGCGTTCGTCAGCTTCGATACCTTCTCTGATCTGGCCAAGATGAATATCCTGGAGTTCGAGATACTGATCGATTGCCTCGGCGATGAGCTGGGTGCGATCCCTCCGCTGACGCTTTGCAAGAGAATCCAGTTTGCGGACTTGTGACTGGGGTGCCCGAAAACTTACGCTGACGCTCGTGTTTGCGCTGGCCATGCCCCATATTTTATTGCATTCTGTTGTCGGACAGCAAATTACAGCACCTGATCCGCGCCTACAAGCCCCTCAACCCCGCCGCCTCATAAATCTGCGAAATATACGTCATGTCCCGCAGCCCCTCCTGCCCATCCGTCTTCGGCTCGCGGTTGTTCCACACGCACTCCACAAAATAATCTGCCTGCGTCGTGAACTGCGCCGGATCGTGCTGCGGGTCCAGCATGTCGAGCATCGTGCCGTCCCCCAGCCGCGCCGTCAGCCGCATCCCCTGGTACGGAAATGCCGGCTCCATCGCAATCCATCCCTTCGCCCCGTGCACCTTGAAGAACCCTCCCCCGCCCGTATCGCCGCCGTAGGTCGTCGTGCAGCTCGCCAGAATGCCCGAAGGAAACTTCATCGTCCACCCATCGTTCTCTTCCACCTCCGTGAAGCGCCCGTCCTGGTCGATCGTCGACGCGTTCGCCTTGATCTCGCCCGGCTCCTCGCCCGTCAAATACCGGCACGCGTTCAGCGAGTAGATGCCTACATCCATCAGCGGCCCGCCGCCCGCCATCTTCTTATTCAGCCGCCACTCGCCCGGCTGAATGGGAAATCCAAACGCGCTCTCGATCGTCTGCACCTGCCCGATGGCCCCCGTCCGAATCAGCTCGATCGCCTTCAGATGCTGCGGCTGGTACTGGCACCGATACGCGATCATCAGCTTCACGCGATGCTTCGCGCACGCCTCGATCATCGCCTGCGCATCGCGCACGCTCGTGCACATCGGCTTCTCGCACAGCACGTGCTTGCCCGCCTTCGCCGCGCGAATCGTGTACTCCGCGTGCATCGCGTTCGGCAGCGCGATGTACACCCCGTCGATGTCCTTGTCCCGCGCAATCTCGTCGTAGTTGTCGTAGCTGTAAATGGATGGCGACGGCACGTTGTACATCGCCGCCTGTTTCTCCGCCTTCTCACGATGACCGCTCACCAGCGCCGTCAGCTTGCCCGTCTTCGAGTCCCCCATGCCCGGCATAAAGTGGCCCATCGAGATGCGCCCCAGCCCCACGATGCACCACCCGAATTTGCGTCCCCCGCCCGCCGTCTCCTGCGCGTTCATGCGCGGCAAGCTGCTGGAAAGCGCAGCCATCGCGCTCAGTCGTGAAAAATCGCGCCGGGTCAGCTTCCGGGTCAGCGTCATCGGGAAAATCCTCCGCCGCCATTGTAGGGCCCGGCCGCGGGCGCACGAGAACCCGCAGCGCCCCGGCATCGCGGCATTCGCCTGAATCAGGGTTTCGATGGAAGCTGGACTCTTGTCGCCTCTTCCGCGGCCTTTCTCACGTAGCGAGGCTTCGGAGCCTCGGCCTCCGGTCGCTCCGGCTCCGGCGACCCGCGATTGGACGCGACTTCCCGTTCCATGGGAATGTCCTGGTGTACATCCGGCCCCAGCGGACTCGTCAGAGTTTGCGGAGCCGACGCGCGAAATCCCTCCGCCGTCACCCTCAGAATCGCTCCCGCACCGCTCGGCAGGCCGGTGAAGTCAAACCGGTATGAGCCATTGTCATCGGTAACGTTGTGGATCGCCTCGCTGCTCGCCTTGTCTCCCGTCAGGGTCAGCGAAACCATCGCCTTCGGCACAGCCGAACTCGCCGAGTAGACCATCCCCTCGATGATCGTGGTTGCTGGTGGCCTGGTGAAATACCAGACCGCATACCCCGCGATAACGGCAGCGAGAATCCCTGCCAGCCATCCGCCAATTTTGCCCATAGGGTACTCCTTGCGGCGACGAACGAACCCCGAGCCTTCCCAACCGTGGCGGGACTATAGCACATGCCTTCGCCTCCGGCACTCGAAAAACATCGACTCCGAGCTGGCCGTTCTATCCCTGACCGCTTCATCCCTGACCGCCCCCTCACCACGCCACAAATGGCGACTTCCGAACCCACTCCGTCGTGCTCAGCTGCTGCAGCATGAACGTGGCCAGATCGGCCCGCGCCAGCGTCGTGCCCCCCGCCGGCAAAGCCTCCCCATCCACGCGCCATGTCCCCCGCCCCGGCGCGTTCAGCAGCCGCGGCGGCTGCGCCACGGTCCATTCCGTGTCGCTCGCGCTGATCAGCTCCTGCATCCTCCGCTGCGCCGCAAACGGCTTCTTCAGCACCGTCGCCTGAATCACCCGCAGCAACAGCTGCGCCGCCACTGAGAGTCGTTTGTCCGCGCCCGGCCACACCCCCGACGCGCCCAGAACGATCAGCCGCCGCACCCCATCCTGCTGCATGGCCACCAGAATCTGCGTCATCGCCTCCGGCAGCAGCGTCTCATCCGCAAGCGATCGCGCCCCCAGCGCCGACAGCACTGCATCCTGCCCCGCAATCGCCGCCGCAACCGCCTTCGCATCCCGCGCATCGCCCACCACCACGCGCAGCCCCGCGCCGCCCCCAATCGCAGCAGGATCCCGCACGAACGCCGTCACCTCGTGCCCCAGCGCCTGTCCCTGCCGCACCAGCTCGCGTCCCGTCCCGCCGGAAGCCCCAAAGACAACCATCTTCATCGCCCGTCCTCCTCCTCGCGATTGTGCGCTTCTTCGCTCGCGCTTGCCCGCTCGCACCGGTTCCGCCCTTCGTGTACACGAGACTGGTGTACACCGACCTCGCGTGAAAAACATCACTTTCAGCACCGACGAAGACATCATCGAGGAAGCGCGCGCAGTCGTCCGCTCCCGGCGCACCGCGCTCAACGAGGCTTTTCGCGAGTGGCTCGCGCAGTATGCCGGGCGGCGCTCGCGTGCCAGAGAAATTGACGACTTCTTCAGGAGCCTTCGTTCCGGCGACTCAGGAGGCCGCCGCTTCACCCGCGAGGAGATGAATGAGCGGCGCAAGGTTCTTTCTCGACGCCAACATCTTTGTTTACGCCGCCGACAAAGCCAGCCCGGCCAAAGCCCGCATCGCTCGGAAACTCATCGCCGACGCAGCCGCTGGTCGCCAAGGCGCGGCCAGCTATCAGGGGTGATTCAGGAGTTCGTCAATATGGTCCTGCGCCGCTTCTCCTGGTACGATTCTCTGATTGTCGCTTCCGCCGTTGAAGCCGACCGCGCCATCCTCTGCAGCGAGGATTTTCACGAGGGCCAGCGCTTCGCCGCCACGCGCGTCAAAAACCCCTTCGCCTGATCCCCAAACCGCCCCTGCACCCCGAAACCTCTAACCTATACGCCATACCCTACACCCTATCCCCTATACCCTGTACCTCTGCCCTACTCCTCCCGCAGCAGCGCCGCCGGATCCACGCTCACCGCCCGCCGCGCCGGAGCCACTGCCGCGAGCGCTCCTATTGCCACCATCGCTGCCAGCGCTCCCGCCAGCACTGCGGGGTCGTACACCGTCGCCTCGTACACCACGTTCGCCAACACCTTGCTCGCCAGAATGCCCAGCCCCAGGCCCGCCACCGTTCCCGCCCCCAGCACCACCACCGTACGCCCGCCGCCGCTTCCAGCACCTGCTTGCGCTGCGCGCCCAGCGCCACGCGAATGCCCAGCTCCCTCAGCCGGCGCACCACCGTATAGCTGGCCATGCCGAAAATCCCCGTTGCCGCCAGCATCCCCGCCAGCAGCCCCAGGATTCCCAGCGCCACCGTTGCCACCCGAGCCGGAAACAGCGCCAGCGCCATGGCGCTCGGCCATCTCTCGATGGTGACCGGCAGGCTCGGATCGATCTTCCCCATCATCGCCGCCAGCGCCCCGGCGATCTCCGCCGGTGGCCGCGCCGACCGCGCCACCAGGTTCACGCTGTTGTCGGTGCTCTGCGCCAGCGGGAAGTACAGCGCGCCCTGCGCATCCTCGGTTAAGGAATCGTATTTCCCGTTCTCCACCACGCCCACCACCTCGTAGGTTGTCGGACCGGGCATCGCAAAATACTTCCCCACTGCGGGCGCGTTCCCAAACAGCGCGTGCGCCAGCGTCTGGTTCACAATCGCCACCTTCGGCGCTTTGGCATCGTCATGCCACGTAAAGTCCCGCCCCGCCAGCAGCTGCGTTCCCGCCGCCCGCAGCAGCCCCGGAGAAATGCTGTAGTAGTGCGGCGACATCAGACTGTTCGAGCTGCGGAAATCCGTCGTCCCCTGGCGATAGACCGGCGTGCTGCTCCCCCCTCCGCTCATCGGCAGGCTGTTGATCGTGCCCACCGCCGTCACGCCCGGCATCCCCTCCGCATCCTCGATCATCTTCTTCTGCACCGGCAGCGCCGCATCGTCGGAGTACCCCGCCATGGTCATCTCCGTTTCCACCAGCACCGCGCCTTCCGGCTCAAACCCCACCGGCGCGTGCAGTTGCCGCTCCATGCCGCGCACCGCCACCAGCCCGCACGTCACCAGCAGCGCGCACAGCGCCACCTGCACGCCCAGCAGCACATCGCGCAGTGTTAGCCGCCGCATCATCTGCTGCGACGCGCCGGCTTTCATCACCTGCATCGCATCCATCTTCCAGATCTGCCGCGCCGTCAGGATCGCCGGCAGAATCCCGCTCGCCGCCGCCAGCAGCACCGCCAGCCCATATACCCGCGCGTCCGCCGCCACCGTCACGTGGATGGGGTACGCCGCGATCGGCCGCCACACGCTCAGCACCCGCAGCAGCCACCCCGCCACCGCCGTCCCCACCGCACCGCCCAGCGCCGACAGCGCCACGGCTTCCGCCATCGCCTGGCGCAGCATCCTCCAGCGGCTCGATCCGATCGCCATCCGGATCGCCAGCTCGCGCCCCCGATCCGCCGCCCGCGCCGCAAAAATGCTCGCCAGATTCACGCACGACGCCGCCAGCACCAGCAGCGCCAGCACCAGAATCCCCGCCAGGAACTCCCGCGCCGCGTCCCCCAGAACGTCACCCAGCAGCCCCGGTTTCACCAGCCGTGCCGCCAGTCCGTCGTCCGCCTGCGGATACTGCTTCGTCATTTGCGCCGCAACCGTATTCAGGTTCTGCGTCGCCTGCGCCGCCGTCACCCCCGGCTTCAGCAAGCCCAGCGCAAACAACCCGTGGCTGAAACGCTCGGTCAGGTAGTCGTAGCCGTCGATCTGCTGCTCGTTCACCATCGGAACCCAGAAGTCCGGCCACAGAAAGATTTCCGTCCCGTGAAATTCAGCCGCCGCCACGCCCACAATCGTGAAGGGATGCTTGTTCAGGTCCACCTTCTCCCCGATCACACGGGGATCCGCGCCGAACCGCGCCCGCCAGAACGCGTCGCTCAGCACGATATACGGCGCGGAGTTCGGCCCATGCTCGTCACTGGCGTGGAAGACCCGCCCCAGCTCCGGCTGCACTCCCAACATGTCGAAGTAATTGCCCGAGACCTCGTACAGCCAGCTCTTGTGCGCCAGCCCCTGGGTGCTGACTCCCGCGTCGCTGATGCGGTACGCCGCTATGTCGCTGAATGTCGCATTCCGCGCCCGGAAATCCTGGTAATCCGGGTACGACTGGCTGGGATACCCCTGCTGCTGGTGCTCGATCATCGTCAGCCGGCCCGCGTTCGCCACGTTCAGCGGCCGCAGTACCGCCGCATTCATCACCCCGAACACCACCAGGTTGGCGGCAATCGCCATGGTCAGCGACACGATGGCCGTTAGCGCAAAGCCCGGCGCATGCCGCAGCCGCCGCGCGGCAATCTTCACGTCAGTCCAGATGTCGTGCATACCAGCCCCCTCGCGAGCAGGAAAGTCCCGCCTTCCTGCTGCACCGCGAAAGCCATCCCTCACATCCGCCCCAATGGCCGCAAACACAATCACTTAATCGTCGCGGCGCTGCCGGCACAAACCATCCTTCTGTCCAAAATCCAAACCCGCCGTCCATTCCCGGACAAACTCCCGGTAACTCCGGCCACCCCAGTCGACGCGGCCCTCAGCGAGCGGCGACCTGGTGTCCTGTCTCACAAGTTCGTTCAAGAATCGTCCGTTGGTTCTGTATCCGCGCACGACCCCACAACCCCCGAAAAATCCCTCCGTGCTCTCTGCGTCCTCTGTGGTGAATCAGAGCTCCATTCCCGCCAGCTTTAGGCGGATCTTCCTCGCC
The DNA here is from genome assembly GCA_030041435.1 of Acidobacteriaceae bacterium. Taxonomy (GTDB): domain Bacteria; phylum Acidobacteriota; class Terriglobia; order Terriglobales; family Acidobacteriaceae; genus Palsa-343. The sequence continues at coordinate 80,759 of JASHNW010000004.1, read as the reverse complement.
CCACCTCCATCCGTCGAATTGTGAAAGGAACTGCAGAGACACGAATCCGCAAGGCCACAGGCACCCACGAATTACCCTAACTCAAACGTTTAACCACGCAGTCTTCCTTCCCAACCTCGCTGCCCATCGGCTATAGTGGCGCAACAGATCACTCTATGCGCCGTACCCTGCCTCCTTTTACCTTGCGTCTCGCCTCGGCCGCCGCCGTCCTACTCCTGCTCGCCGTCTTCGCCCTGCAGCTCGTCCTCTCCTCGCGCCGCAACTCCGTCACATGGGACGAAGGCCACCACCTCTACTCCGGCTATCGCTCCTGGAAATACTCCGACTACGGCATCAATCCCGAAGTCCCTCCGCTCGTCAAAATGGTCGCCGCCGTCCCCCTCCTTCGCATGAAGCTCTACGTCCCCCCGCTCCAGGGCCGCTTCTTTAAGGACGAGGCCTTCTTCGGCGGCCGCGACTTCCTCTTTCACAACGACTTCAACCGCGTCCTCTTCCGCGCGCGCATGGCCGCCTCCATCTTCTCCTTCGCGCTCGCTCTCCTCGTCTTCTTTGCCGCGCGTCAGATGTTCTCGACCACCGCCGCCTTTATTGCGCTGCTCCTTCTAGTCTTCGATCCCAATTTCCTCGCCCATTCGGCCCTCGTCACCACCGACGTCCCCTCCGCCTGCACCTTTTTCGCCGCCATCTACGCCTTCTACCGCTGGCGCCTTGCCCCTTCGCGCGCCCGCCTCATCCTCGTCGGACTCGCCGCCGGCCTCGCCCTCGTCACCAAATTCACCGGCATCCTCGTGGTCCCCATCCTCCTGCTGCTTGCCTGGTGCGAGTGGGCCTTCCCCGACGAGCTTTCCCCCTACGGCTCGCTCCGTTCCGACCGCCGCAGCGTGGTCCTGCACCGCCTCGTGCGCGGCCTGCCCCTCATGGGCCTCATCGCGTGGTTCGTTCTCTGGGCTTTCTACGGATTCCGCTATTCCGCCCGTCCCAAAGGCCTCGTCCTGCACCCCACCCTGGCAGCCTATGTCCCTCAGCTCGCGCATCGCAGCTCCGCCACCGTCCTTCTCCTGCTCGCCCGCTCCCATCTCTTCCCGGAGTCCTGGCTCTACGGCCTCGCCGACACCAAAATCACCGCCGACACCTACACCAGCTACTTCTTTGGCCACGTCTATCCCCACGGCCACTTTCTCTATTTCCCCGCCGCCTTCGCCATCAAATCCACGCTCCCGTTTCTCGCCCTCCTCGTCCTCGCCATCGTCCTCATCGTCCTGCACCACCTGTACGAGCGCAGGGAGATCCTCTATCTCACCCTTCCTCCCATCCTCTATTTCCTGGTCGCCGCCACTTCGAACATGAACATCGGCGCCCGCCATCTGCTCCCCATCTACCCATTCCTCTACATCCTCGGAGCCGGCGCCGCTGCCAAACTTCTCACTCTCGACCGCACCTGGGTCTGGGCCGTCCTCGCGCTCGTCGTCTGGCAGGCCGCCAATGCCGTCTCCATGTATCCGGCATACATGGCCTTCGGCAACGATCTCTGGGGAGGCCCCTCCCGCGTTCATCTCTACCTCAGTGACGCCAACGTCGACTGGGGCCAGCAGCTCAACGACGTCCGCACCTGGCTCGCCGCCCGCGGCATCCGCGACCCCGGCTGGAACGCCCCCGCGCCGGCGGCCTCACAACAAAAGAATGCCGCAGCCGCGATCCCTCACGGTCCGCTGGACGCGCAGTCCTGCTGGTTCGCCTATTTCCCCGATGGCGTCGTCGACCCCTCCGCCTACGGCATCCCCTGTAAACGCCTGCCCACCGCCGACACCCTCTGGTGGCAGCACGATCCCACCGATCTCCCCACCGAAATCAACGGCTACGTCCTCATCAGCGACAGCGATCTCGAGGGCATCGAGTTCGGCGAAGGCCCCCTCAACCCCTACGAACAGTTCCGCCACATCCGCCCCATCGCCGCCATCGACTACGGCGTCTACGTCTACCAGGGCCACTTCGCCATCCCCCTGGCCGCGGGCCTCAACGATGCCGAGCAAGCCAACGACCTGCTCAGCGCAAAGCATCCCGCCCAGGCCCTCGTCGCAGCGCGCCAGGCCGTGGCCCTCGCCCCCAATCTCGTCAACCCCCAAGCCGCCCTCGGCGACGTCCTCACCGCCCTGCATCGCGACAAGGAGGCCCGCGCCTGCTACCAGCGCGCCCTCACCCTCGCCCAAACCGTCGAGCCCCAGCTCCAAACCGCCTGGATCCCCATCCTCCAGGCAAAGCTGGCGCCCCATCTCACCAGCCGTTAAAGAACCGTTCGCCGGTTTTGCATCAGGGCAAGACCCCACATCTGCGAAAAATCCCTCCGTGCTCTCCGCGTCCTCTGTGGTGAATCGTGCCCGTGGGTCCGCAGGCAGACCAGGAAAAATGCGCGCCAGCGCATTCGCCTTTCCTGAACCCTGCACCCTGCCCCTCTGTCCATTCCCGAACACCTGTTCCCGGCTTCGAACATCTCGCCCCTCGCCCTCCATCTCGAACCCGCTCATTCTGCGCGTCTTTCCCTCCGCAGCCTTCGGCATACCACGTGCACTCTTCCTCAGCACCCCGGAATTCTCCGCTCGGGCCGCTCAACAGGCCCTGAGGAACTCCCATGACGCCTTCTGCGTATCCCAAAAGCGAGGTTCGTGCCATGCGCCGCTTCGTCGTGTTTGTCCTGGCCTTCTGCGCCATCGTCGTGCTGGGTGTTGCTCTCCCCCATTCACGCTTCCAGGCATGCGCCGCCTCCGCCGCCCAGCTTCCCGCCAACTGGCACGCCGGAGATTGCGACAACACCGGCAGCCATTGGGGTGAGCCCCACGTCTGCCAGATGCGCCGCACCACCTTTACCCTCCCCGCCGGCCATCTCAGCGTCGACACCACCAACGGCGGCATCGACGTCACCGGCGAAGACCGCTCCGACGTCGCCCTTGAAGCCCGCGTCGTCGCCTGGGGGCCCAGCGAGTCCGCCGCGCAGAACGTCCTCAACCAGGTTTCCATCGATACCGGCAACGGCGACGTTCGCGACCACGGTCCCAAATCCGCCTTCTTCGGCCGCAACGGCTACAGCGTCGACTACCACCTCCGCGTCCCCCGCCACCTCGCCGCGGAAGTGCACACCCAGAACGGCGGCATCCATCTCACCCAGCTCGACGGAACCATCCGCTTCTCCACCACCAACGGCGGCGTCGATCTGGCCGCCCTTTCCGGTGACGTCGCGGGCCGCACCACCAACGGTGGCCTCGACATCGCTCTCGCCGGCGACCGCTGGCAGGGCGCAGGCCTCCGCGCCGACACCACCAACGGCGGCATCGATCTGCGCATCCCCGGCAACTACTCCGCGCACCTCGAAACCAGCACCGTCAACGGCGGCATCTCCGTCGCCTTCCCCATCACCATCCAGGGTGAGATCAAGAACCACCTCGAAACGGATCTCGGCAGCGGCGGCGCTACCATCCATGCCCAGACCGTCAACGGCGGCGTCTCCATCAGTCACGCCGCGGCTTCCGGTACCGACGCAATGAACTAAAGTTCCCCCTCCCCCAGCGTCCCGAGAGACCCTGCCAACCCGCAGGGTCTTTCGTTGTAGGCGAGGCGGTCAATCGGCCCGGTGCTCCACAACCTGCCGAAATCCCCTCAGTGCTCTCTGCGTCCTCTGTGGCGCATCAGCTCCGAGGGGTCCGCTCGCAGATCTGGGAAAATGCGCGCCGGGGCATCCGCCTTTCGTGCACCCTAAACCCTGCACCCTGCACCCTCATGGCGCCGACAAAAATCGCAACATCTCCCGCATCACCCGAGCATTCTGCTCGGTTTGAAAGAGAAACTGCGCGTGGGCCGATCCGTCCAGCACAATCAATTGCTTCGGCTCAGGAGCCCTTTCGTACTGCGCTCGGATGCCAGGCAGCCGCAGACCGCTGCCGTTGCTGTCCTCGCGCGCTACGATGAACAAGGCGCGCGATTTCAGGCCGTCCGCCGGCAGGTTCGGCGCTGCGCCGAGAAAGACGATCCGGTCAATCTCCCCGGCCGGCGCCTTGATCGATGCATCGCCGGCGGCTGCGCCTCCAAAACTCCCTCCCACCACCGACACCGTTTTCGCCCCGTTGGCTTTTAAGTAGCGCACCGCAGCCAGCACGTCTTTCTCAAACGGAGCCGTGTCGAAATCTTCCTGGCCCGGGCCTTTAGAACAACCGAAACCTCTGAGGTCGATGGCCAGCACGCGAAAGCCCGCCGCTGCAAGCGGCAAGGCCTGGTTGCGCCAGCTCTCCTTCTTGAACTGTCCGCCGTGAGCCAGCACCACTGCGCGGCTGCCCTGACCGTACACATCGGCGCAAATCTGGCCGCCATCGTCCGTTGCGAACGACACAGTCCGCTGCGCCGGCGCAACCACGGCAAGAGCCAGCGCAAAGGGAAGTACGCGCAACGCCCACATGCGCGGATTATACGGGCGCGCTGAACTGAACCCTGAACGAATTTGGCGTCGGACATGAATCCGGTGAGTCACACGCAACCCGAAACATTCACGACCGGAGCCCGGCTCCCAACCAGGCGCAGCCCGAAACCTCCAGAACGCCGACGATACAGCCCGAACTCATGGATGCTTGCTTAGACTGGATGGCATGCATTTCCATCGACACCACCACACCGCAACTCGTGCCATCACCCATGAATGAGCACGGAGACCTCGAACATGAAGCCGAATGAACCCAGCCGCACAGCCCTCACAATCGCCCGGCAACGAGCTGCTCATCAGTTGCTCGATCGTGGCTCCATCCTCTGTGACCCATTTGCCATGAAGATTCTGCACGAAGACGAAAAGGACGTGCTGCAATTTTCGAACGCACACCCCCTGGCCGCCATCGGACGTCTCTTCACCGCCGCGCGAAGCCGGATTGCGGAAGACGCTTTGTCGAGAGCTGTCGAAAGAGGGGTTCGGCAGATCGTCATCCTTGGCGCCGGACTCGACACGTTCGCTCTCCGCAATCCCCATAGCGCACTCGAGATCCGTATCTATGAGGTGGACCACCCCGCCACCCAGGCATGGAAACGCGAGCGCCTGGCTGAAGCTCAAATCGCACTTCCGCCATGGCTTTCGCTCGTGCCCGTCGATTTCGAGCGCGACAATGTGGCACAGAAACTCGTCGCCGCCGGTCTGCAGCAAAACTCGCCCGCGTTTTTCACCTGGCTCGGGGTTGTGCCCTATCTCACACAGAACGCCATCGGCCGCACTCTGGACACCATGTCGTCCATCCACAACTCGGAGGTGGTGTTCGACTACATGGAACCTCCCGAGGCATCCTCACAAGAGCTAAGGCAATTCGAAAAGGAGCGGACTGAACAGCTTGAGAAAATGGACGAACGTTCGGTCAGCCGTTTCGAGCCGGCTCGCATGCGAGCTATTCTTCGCTCGCACGGATTTTGTGCCATCGAAGACATCGGTTACGAGGAGATTGTGTCCAGGTTCGGCCGCGCCGTTCAGGGACTTGCGCCCGGACATCTTGGCCTTCATGTTGTCCACGCCAGGCCTCTCAGCTTTTCCTGAAGAAGCCGGAACTCAATGACTGCACTCACAAACCGCCGAGACGTCCTCCGCTCCCTGCTCGCCGCTTCCGTTGCGGGCGTGCTTCCGCCATCGCGGCTCTATGGAAGCAGTACGGAAGCAACCCGCGGTCCGCAGCACGATTTTGCCCCCATGCGGCAGCGCATTCTCAACGAGGTTGCCAGCGGCAAAGCCACCGGGGTCGCCGTCGCTGTGGTTCACCAGGGTCGTATCGTTTGGGAGGAGGGTTTTGGCTTCGCCGATCGCGAGCACAGCATCCCGGCAACCGCCCGCACGCCCTTCTGCCTCGCATCTCTCACCAAACCCTTCACCACCACGTTGCTCATGACCCTGGTTGCGGAGGGCAAGATCGCTCTCGACGCGCCCGGCAATCGATACCTTGCCGGAAGCGGAATCGAAGGTCCAAACGGCAACCCCCAGGGTGCTACGGTTCGCTTGCTCGGTGCGCACGCGAGCGGGTTGCCGGGAATGTTCTCCGCGTACTTCCAGGGCGGACCAGCACCGCCTCCTGATGCCGCCACCGTTTTGCAGGAATTCGGCCGACTCGCATATGCGCCTGGCTCGGTCTATGAATACAGCAACATCGGCTTCAGCGCGCTGGGCGCCATCGCATCGAATGTCACCGGCACGGACTTCGGCGCCTTAATGAAGCAACGGGTCCTGCAACCCCTCGGCTTAAACGACAGTTTCTTCAGCACCGAGATCGCACGCTTGCCAGCCCGCGCCATAGGCTATGACGACGCGGCCAGGCCGATTCCGTACTACACCACCTCAACTCCACCCTCCGGAGAGCTCTACGCCAGCGCGCACGATCTCGCGCTCTTTGCCATGTGGAACATGAAGAGCCATATCACGCATCGGACGGCGATTTTAGAGCCAAAGTGGATCGACGAACTTCATCAGCCCGTGTATGTTGGGCCTTCAGGCGTGGCAACCACCTTCGGCTGGTTTACCGGCAAGCTGAAGTCAGGCTTGCCGTACGTGTTCAAAGTCGGCGGACAGCCCGGTGTCGCTACCCGGCTCTACATGGTGCCGTCAGAAGACCTCGCCTGCCTGGTGCTCATGAATCGAAGTGATGGAACAGAGCTGGCTGCCGGCATCTGCGACCAAATTCTCCAGAGCTACATCCCCGCATGGACGTCGCCGCAGGACGTTGGGCCTCCCTCAAAACCCTTTGTCGCAACCGGCGAGTGGATGGGCACGTGGAAGGGCCTGCTGAGAAACGGTGGCGCCGAGCAGCCGGTTTCCCTGCACCTGCATTCCGGCACTGCAGCGACCCTCGCGCTGGGCAAGGCGCCGCCGGCAGAGATTCTTGAGATGCAGTCGCAGGGGCCCGCCCTCACAGGAATGTCGACCGGGCTCATTGCATCAAACGAGGCCGCGGCCTTCGGAGTGCGCAAGTTGGCAGTCAAGCTCATTCCGCAGGAGGGAAAGCTGGCTGGCAGGGTGCTGGCCCAGGGCATAAAACCCGGCCTGGTCGCCGCCATCCTGCCCTATGTTCTAACCCTGGACAAGGTACGAGATTAGCAATCTCCCCCGTGTTCCGTGTCCTCCGCGGCCTCTGTGGTCCGATCCCCCACACGAGTGCATCAATCGCAGATTTTCCCCAGATTCTCCTCAATCATTCGCCCGCCTGTGCAATCTTCGGATAATCCTTCCTCTGTGCACCGCGCGTCCCCTCCCAGCCCGTATCCCTACTGCTCCAAACCGCGCTTTCCACTCACCTCCAATCCTTTCCACACGCCTTTGCGCGGCCACTGTTCATATCGTGGAGAACGCGTGACCCATTCCCGCTCTTCCACCTCGCTTTCCTCCTTTTCCATTTCCCACCGCCCCGGTTTTCTAAAACTCGCACCCACTTCGCACCCGCTCCAGCAGCGGTTTCCCCTCCTCTTTCCACTTTTCCGCGCCCAACGACTACGGCTACTGAAATAACAAATAAATAAAAACCAGTAGTCCCCGTAGTCGCGCCGCCCGGTGCTCCCGCGGTCAAAACGCGCGCACAGCGCATCGGCCTTTCCTGAGCGCTGAGCCCTGAATGCTGAACGCCAGGCCCTCCACACTCCTGCCGCGTTTTCCAGAACGCATTTCCTCCCGCAAGTCTCTACAATGGATTGCTTGCGGGGTCTTCCTCCGCATGGTGTACATTGAGTCAAACTGCTTTGGGGGAGCCACATGCCGGCAGGAGTGGAACAGGAAAAAGTGGTCCAGGGAGCGACTATGGAGATCACCGTCAGCCGTCAGGATCTGCTGCGTGAGCTGACCGCCACGCAGAGCGTCGTCGAACGCAAGACGACCATCCCCATCCTCTCCAACTTCCTCCTCGAAGCTGACGCCGACCGCATCGTCGTTACCGCCACCGATCTCGACCAGAGCATCCGCACCTCCTGTGCCGCCAAAGTCAAAAAGCCCGGCTCCTGCACCATCCCCGCGCGCAAGCTTTACGACTACATCCGCCTCCTCGGCGACGGCGACATCTCTGTCAAGCTCCTCGAAAACCACTGGGTCCAGATTCGCTCCGGCCGCTCCAACACCAAGATGGTCGGCATGGCCCGCGCCAATTTTCCTCAGGTGCCTGAGTTCCCTGAAACCAGCGTCGTCAAAATCCCCGTCGCCTCGCTGCGCACCCTCATCGCGCGCACCATCTTCGCCATCTCCAACGAGGAATCCCGCTACACCCTCAACGGCGCGCTGCTTATCCTCAAGGCCGAGTCCATCGCCATGGTCGCTACTGACGGCCATCGCCTCGCGCACATCGAAAAATCCGCCGAGAGCTTCCCCGGCATCACCGGCGAAAAGAAGACCCTCATTCCGCGCAAGGCCCTCCAGGAGCTGCAGTCGCTCCTCTCCAACACCGAGGCCGAGCACGTCGAGTTTGCCGACGACGACTCCACCCTCTTCTTCCGCATCGGCCACCGCGTGCTCACCAGCCGCAAGCTCACCGGCCAGTTCCCCAACTACGAAGCCGTTATGCCGCGCGACAACTCGAAGTTCGTCATCGTCCGCAGCGAAGACCTCTCCGCCTCCATCCAGCGCGTCGCCCAGTTCGCCGACGAGCGCTCCGGCGCCATCAAGATGCGCCTCGAGCAGAACGAGGTCAAGATCTCCTCCTCCTCCACCGAAGCCGGCGAGTCCGAAGACACCATCGAGACGCCCTACACCTTCGACGCCATCGTGGTCGGCTTCAACTCGTCCTATCTCATCGACTTCCTCAAGGCCGTCGGCAACACCGGCGAAGTCCGCCTCGAGTTCAAAGACGCCCAGTCCGCCGGCCAGATGCGCCCCGAAGACGCCTCCGACGAATACAAATACCGCTACATCATCATGCCCATGCGCATCTGAGGCGGCGCCCCGCGGCCCGCAACCCCAATCGCAGATGAACCGATGAATCGGCTCCGCTGAGCTTTCGCTGGTGTGGTGTCCCCGAAGTCCACAACAGAATGGAGGCTGTCATTTTGAGCGCACGGGGCCCCAAACGTTCTTCAGTTTGGGGGTGGTAAGCGAAGAATCTGCGGCTGCTGCGATGACGCGGGAGCGATCAGCTTCTGCGATATCGGCGAGGAACAAACACCCCCGCTTGTCAGGGAGAAAGCTGGAGCGATGCCGACTGGCCGTTGGCACGCAGCTCTTCCATGCGAATGCGACGGATCGTATTGGCGCGACTGCCTTCGCCGTCGAAGCACGTCGGCGCGACCGTCGTTTGGCGGGCTTGACCACCACCGGCCCACATAGCAACGAATACCGGTCGTGCCTTCGCGATCCGTGCCTCGAAATTTCCGCTTTGCCGGTCAACCGCCAAACATCGCATCGTCCATCAGCTATCATCGCTTTCTGATGACGACGCCGCGTTTCCTGTTGATGGTCTTCTTCGTGCTCGCGGTCGGAGCGGCATACGGACAGGGGACGGTGCCGACGTTCCGCTACAGGATGGGCCAGAGCTGGGTGACACTGCCGGGCCGGAATCCTGCGCAGGCCGGGACACAAGCCGGGACCATTGTGATTCCGGCGGTTCTGGTGCCCGTGCGGCTTGAGTTTGATGCGCGCCGCGTAGCCGGGAAGCCATTCACGCTGGATGCCGCGGCCGATGTGCGATCGGTTCTGCAGTCGCCGGTGTTCGCAAAAGCGCCGTTCGGAGACTACGGGACAACGCAGTACGTGGAAGCGATGCTGCACGCGACCCTCGGAGCCAATGCAGGTACCGGATGGCATACGCTGCTCGCGCAGCCGGAAGTGCGGCCCCTGACGGTGGAGATTCCCGCGGGATTCGGGTACGTCCTCACCTCGAAGCGGACAGGGACGGCACTGGGGATGGCGGATGCGGAGTACGTCGAGCGGGCGATCTTCCAGTCGATTGCCCACGAGGACGGCAAGCTGGTGATCGCGCTGACGCGGGATACGGCCTTCTACACCTATGGAGACGCGACGGTGTGCTGTACCTTCGGAACCCACGGGGTCGATCCGGCGACGGAGAATTCGTTTGTGCTGGCGTCGTATCTGGGGACCGTGCCGTCGCTGGTGACGGAGCACGATGTGCAGCCGCTCACCCAGCAGCTGGCGGAGTGGGTGAACGACCCGCTGCACGATCCGCTCTTTCATGTGGCGTTCCGTAAGCCTCTGCCATCCGGAGAGAATCTGGTTCCGGCGTGGATGTGGCCGGCGGAAGAAGGCGTTGAGCATCGTGGCTGCGGAGGAGAGAGTCCGGCGACGCGCTACGTCTTACAGGAGCCGGTGGACACGAACGATCGCAGCGATCTGCCGGCGGGGCCGGCGTGGGTGGCCCGCACAGGCGGCCGGACCTGGCATGTGGCGGATGTTGCTCTGATGGGCTGGTATACCGGCGGAGCGGGACCCTACAGTTTTCCTGACGCGCACAGGCTGCAGGTTGCGGCGGATCGCTGCCCTGCGCGGCCCGTTCCGAATCCGGCAACCGCCGATGAGCCGGCGCCTCCACCTGCCGTGGCGCCCGTGCCCTGGCAGGGAACGGAGAACCGCCATGAGCTGATTGGGTACTGGACCGGGGATGGGCCAGGAGGAACGCTGCTGCGGCTGCGCGACGTTTCACCGCAATGGGACGTGATCCTGGTGGCGTTTGCGAACGTGAATCATTTGGCGCCGGAAGGCACCATGCAGATGCATGTGCGGGTGCGCCCGGGCTGGCCCCCGCTGGACCTGGCGCAGACGAAGGAAGACATTGCGTGGCTGCACAGCCACGGCAGGAAGGTGCTGATCTCGCTGGGCGGAGGCGGAGAGTATTTCACGCTGGCGAATCAGGACAGCATTCCCAACTTCGTGGATTCGGTGACGCAGATTGTCGAGGAGTATGGCTTTGACGGTATCGATCTGGATTTCGAGTCGCCCTCGCTTGCCCTGGATCCTGGAGATACGGACTTTCGGCATCCGAAGACCGCATCGGTCGTGAATCTGATTACGTCACTGCATGAGCTGCGGGCGCACTTCGGGCCGAAGTTCATGCTGACTCTGGTGCCGGAAGGCACCCAGATCCCTGGCGGGTATGTGGGCTACGGCGGCCAGTTTGGATCGTATCTGCCGCTCTTGTGGGGCGTGCGCGACATCCTGACCTTTGTCGACGTGCAGGATTACAACACGCCGCCATTCGAAGGCCTGGATGGCGAGGTGTACCAGGTGGGATCGGTGGACTACGACGCGGCGATGACCGAGCTGCTGCTGCATGGGTTTCCCGTGGATGGGCGTGCGGGCGAGTTCTTCCCGGCCATACCGGCGGACAAGGTCGCGGTGGGATTTCTGACGGGAGAGGCGACGCCGCAGCGCGTGAGCGGGGCGATGCAGTATCTCATCACCGGGAAGGCTCCTGCGGGTGTGACCTATCCACTGCGGCGGCCGGGCGGATATCGGGGAATGATCGGCGCCATGTTCTGGACGGTCGACGGCGATCGCGATGAGAACTACGCCTTTTCCAATTTGGTTGGTCCGCAACTGCACGGGATTCCATAGCTGGCGAACCCACCCAACCGGGGAGACGAAAACCCCGCCAGGTTCACCGCGTTGTTTCACGCTCGCCAGCCCGTTATTTCTGCGTTGCCGGTGATGGCGCCTGGCGCGTGATTGCCCGTGATGCGACCACACCCCAGACCCCGCTGCCCGTCGGCACGTGCAACATCGACAGCTACCCTGCTGCCAGGTGCGGTGGGGATTCTTGCCGGCTGAAGATCGTCAGCCGCCAGCCGAATCCCCCGCAACTTCGCCATCGGTTGCCACCCCGCGTTCGTCTCAGCGGTCCCCCGGGGCCGCTCAAAGCAAAAACGTCGTGCTGATTACAATCCGGCACCAAAACCATCCACACTCCAGGCAAATGTGCCAGTTGCGAATGGTGATGCACCCCAGAACGATGCCGACGATGTCGGCATGGCCGGGACGCACGAAGGAGAACACCGCAGCATTGGGGCCCTGCGCGGCATGGTGCGGGGTGGTGTGGCCTTCCCAGATGATGGCCTCCCCGCGCAGCAGCGCAGGCACTTCGAAACCGAACTCCTTCACCATCGGAGTCAGGTCCTGGCCCGGCTTCAGCTTGTCCGCCTCCAGCCGGCCCCCCAGGGCATAGAGGAAATTCTGCAGTGCGAAGGTCTGTTCAAGGGATTGGTCCAGTTGATTTTTGGCCTCTGCCATAGACACCTCCGAGAGGGTTGAATTGCGTTGATCGAACCACGCCCGGGGGATGACCGTGGCCTGCTGCCGCGCCGATGCTCCCGTGCGGAGACTCGCCGGGAGCGCTGGGGTACAGGATGGAGCGAGCCGCCGGCTGGCCTTGAGCGGCTCCGGCAGCTCCTCATTGCGCGCCGCCCAGAGTAAGGAGAACGGCCGCCCAGGCTCAATAGCGGTCGCCTGTCGAATGACTTAATTTTTCTGTCGGTGCAAGCGTCTGCAAACACGAGCATTGCGGGAGCGAAAAGAACCGGAGCGGAAAAGAATCGGACGTTGTCCGTCCCCACCGGCTGCGCCCGCCTCAGGTCGCGGCTTCGCTCTGCACACATCAAGCGATTCCGAACGTGTGGTCAGCATTCCGCCACACGGGGCCGCTCCCCATGGGCGTGGCGGACCAGCGATGCGGCCCGTCAACAAGTAGCGGGCAAGCCCTCAGGTTAGGTCTATCGGACCGCCCGTAGAGCCTTTACGAGGCGGATCGAGGGACTTATTCTTCCCCAGGCGCAGAGTGCGGAAGTTGAGCTTCGAACTGCCTCAGATCCCAATAGTCCCGCCACGCGGCGATTTTTCCATTGCGCAACTCGAATATTCCCATACAAGGAACGCTCACGGGGTCACTTCCCACCAGAAAATGATCCACACGTTCGGTCATAACCACGTCGCCGTCTGCAACGATGTAACGAATCTCCCACGGCAAAGCCTTCATACGCGCGGCGCCGCGCCGCAAAGTTTCGCGAATGGCCTCCCGTCCTTGAATGGACCGCCATGGCGAGTTCCACCACGTCGCATCTTCGGCAAAATAGCTCGCGAACTCATCTGGATCGGCGCGGACGCAGGCGTCGATGAAGTTACGGATGAGTACTATGCTCTCTGCGTTATTCATCCAAATGGACTCCTGTGGCGTTCTGGAACTGGTCCGATCAATAGGTATTTATCGGACAGGTATTAGAACCCCGTCAAAGCCAGGTAGACCATCACGTGGCCGTTCCCTCCGGAAGGAAGGAAGTTTGTTGCGGCGGAAAGAAAGACAATATAGTGGCCGTCGCCGCTCATGCGCGGGTAGTCGTTCACAGCGTTGGACTGCGTTGCGAAATTGCCGGCGTAGTTGGCCACCGAGACACGCACCGTGCCCGGCGCGCATCCTGCAGGCGCTCCAAAACAGGTGTCGCGCACAAAGACATCCTTCCACCCGTTCACGGGAAAGGTGTCGCCCGGAACAAGGTTATTCGCGAGCGAGGCAAAAGCCACAAAGCGCCCATCCCCACTGATCGACTCCTGATCGGCAGCCGAGGCGTTCGGCAGGGAGCCGTCGTTTCCCAGCGACGCGATCGATGTAGTGGGCGTGCAGCCTGCCGCAGCTCCGTTGCAGGTGTCGCGCAGAAACGTGTAACCGCAGGAGAGCGGCGGCGTGCCGCCCGTCGGGCAGGGGCTCAGGTTTGGCACCACCAGGTTCATCGCTGCCGAGTCGAAGGCCACAAAACGGCCGTCGTCGCTCACGGCGGGATTGCCGGACTCACCCCCAGGGCCGTTGGCGACACTCCCGTCCGGGGCGTCGTCGATCTTGGTTGTGCTCGGGACGCAGCCGGCAGGCGCCCCCACGCAGTCATCGCGCAGGAAGACGCCCGGCCATCCGTTTTCATTCTGCTCGCCCAAATTGCTGGCCCAGTCTCCGAAAGCCACGTAGCGACCGTTCGCGCTCACGGTCGCGCCCGTGGGGTCCTCGTTGGCCGCATCGCCGTCCGTCGACTGCGAGATCAGAAGAGCGCCCGGCGTACAACCGGATGGAACCTCGTTGCAGGTGTCCTCCAGCACATATTCGGCAGCCGGGTACGGACCCCCTGAGAGAACGAGGTTGAGGTTCGACGTGCCTCCTTCGATCAGCAGGTACCTGCTGTCGGGCGTGATCTGGGCAAGGCCGCCCACCGGAATCAGAGTTGTGCCGGGCGAACACCTAGCCGCGACCCCGGTGCATGTGTCGCGAAGATAAACGCACCCTGACGGTGTAGCGCACGATGCAGTATTGGGAAGGATGTTGCTGGCGCCGGAATCGAATGCAACGTACCGGCCATCGGCGCTGATCGCCGAGTCTTTGCTGTTGCCGTTCACCGCCGACCCGTCGGCCGTGACCGTGATGCGCGTCGTGCTCGGCGTACAGCCATCCGGCGCTCCGATACAGGTGTCCCGCTCATAAATCTCCTGGTAGCCGCTCGCCGGTCCCGGCGCCAGGTTGGTGGCCGCCGACTGGAAGGCTATAAACCGCCCTGTCGTGCTGATCGATGGTGCCACCAGGCTGTCATCGTTCCCCGGCGTCCCATCCGGAGCGATGCTAATCAGCTGCACCACACCGGCCGTCGCCGCGGCGGGAGAAGCGATGCCGAATGGGATGGAGTTAGACGTGGCGCCCGACGCCTGATCGTAGACGGTGATGGTGGCCGTGCCCGAGGCGGCAATCAGCGCGCTCGATACGGTCGCTGCCAGATCCGTTCCCGACCCGTACTGCGTCGGCAGCGCTGTTCCGTTCCATTCGATGACACAAGTTGACGTAAATCCGGTGCCGGTTGCCAGCAGCGTGAACCCGGGTATTCCGGCAACCACCCAATTGTTCCCCTCATAGGCCGCGTTAAACGGCCCTGCCATGGTGAGCGTGATGGCCGGTGGAGGAGTGCCCCCGCCGCCGCCGCCGATCCCTCCACCGCCGCATCCCGCCACGGCCACAAGCATGCCGGCCAGCGCACATCGCGCCAGCAGCGGCGTGGGCCTCCGCTTCTTGCGCCCACCGGCATCCTCGATCGGTTGCGTGACTTTCATGCGTGCGATTGTAGGGCGCGCGGCCTTTTGGCAGATACTCGCTTTGCGACACTTCCAAAACTGACACAATCCTCCCATCGTCTCCTGGGTGGTTGGTCGGACCCCCGGAACTTTCCCCCAGCCGACCTTCCCGCCGCCTCGGCTCCAGCCGTTGGGTTTCAACGCAATGCAGAGTTCAGGTTGAACTCACCAGCGATTTCGGATTTTGGTCGTTGGTCACCGACAAGGCCGGCACCACCACCTCCGGCAGCGAAACCTGGACCGCGGTTCCCAATTCCAACAGCGTGACCGTGGGCCCGGGGTTCGGAGGCGAGGGAGGGGTCTTCGGGGTAGCCGCACTGGGAGACATCACTGGGTCAACTTCCTCCCAGACCTTTACCGCGCTCGTCACCACTGAAACCGGGTCCACCCCCCAAAATCTGGGCAGCTGTACCTTTGTCCGGGCGCAACACGGTCTCTCCTAACCTGCTTGACGCAATGCGCCTGCTTCCGCGTCCGCCCTGCGCCGGTGCAGGCCTCAGCAGGCGGGCTCCCTGCTCCGCAATCACGCTGCTGTCCGACCTCAGGCGGCATCGCAGGGGGCGATCGACGGCCCCGCCCAGGTTCCCGCCCTTCGACCGCGCGCAGCGTGCCGGGCGACCATCTGGCCAGGAATTACCTGGTCGTAGTCACCAGGGCCTCCAGCACCGCCTCGGTGCTCGGCTGCGAGTTCCGCAGGTATTCGCTCACCCGCGTCCGTTCTTCAGGGGGCAGGGCAGGAATCAGGGCGAGCATGCGCCGCATCGTCGTCGCCACATCGTCCACCAGGTTCATCACGCGGATCGCTTCGCCGGAAAGGGGCATAGACCTCCATTGACCTCTGCTGCCATTTTCGGTGATCGCAGCATTCCGGTAAAGCCGCCCGCCCCTGGCCGCTCCCAGCTCCTGGCTCCCCGCTATCCGCTCTTCCGCTGCTCTTCCAGATACATCTTCACGTAGTCCAGATAATTGCGCGCGTATATCAGGATCTCCTCCCGGTCGTCCGACGTCAGGTCCCGCCGCACTCGCCCCGGCACCCCCGCCACCAGCGACCGCGGCGGCACCGTCATCCCCTCCGGAACCACCGCCCCTGCGGCGATAATCGACCCCTCGCCGATTCGCGCATTGTTCAATATCGTTGCGCCGATCCCGATCAGGCACGCGTCCTCCACCACGCATCCGTGCACCGTGGCGTTGTGCCCGATGGTCACGTACTCGCCCACGATCACGGGATACTTGTAGCGCATCCCATGCAGCACCGCGCAGTCCTGCACATTCGAGTGCGACCCCACCCGGATCGAGTGCACATCCCCGCGCACCACCGCATTCATCCACACGCTCGCATGCTCCCCCAGCACCACATCGCCGATCACCTGCGCCGACACATCGACGTAGCACGAGGCCGGAACGACCGGCATTTTTCCCTGGTACGAGCGGATCATGGCAATAGTGTAGTCTGCCGCATTATGCCCCCTTCAAACCCGCCCCACACGATGAAATTCGCTGTCATTGTTGAGCACACCGAAACCAGCTGGAGCGCTTACGCCCCTGACCTTCCCGGCCTCGGCGTTGCGGGTTCCACTTTCGAGGAAACCGAGCAGCTCATGCTCGAGGGCATCGAGTTCCACATCGAAGGTCTCCGCGTCGACGCCGACCCCATCCCCGAACCCACCACGCGCGTAACAGAAATCGCCGTCCTCGCCTGATGCGCCGGGTGCCCCGCGTCTGCCCGCTTTTGGCAGATGCGGGAAAATGCGCGCAACGCATCCGCCGTTGCTATCCGCTAACCGCTATCCGCTAACCGCTACAATCAAAATCATGCCCGACGACGCCATCCCACCCCTCTCGGGCTACTCCGAGCCCGAACTCGATCGCGCCTTTGCCGCCGTCGCCGCCGAGGTCGAATTCTCCGCGCAATCCCTCCGCACTCCCGGCGACAAAGAAGACTTCCGCCTCCAGTGGCTCGGCCGCAAACAAGGCCGCCTCAAACTCATCTCCGACGCCTGGCTCAAATCCGCTCCCCCCGACGCCAAAAAGCTCATCGGCCAGCGCTTCAACACCCTCAAAGCCCGCATCGAGCAGCGCCTCGACGCAGCCGCATCCACCATCCCCGCCGACGCCCTCGACGCCCAGGCCATCGACATCACCCTCCCCGGCGCCCGCCGACCCCTCGGCGCCGAGCACCCCCTCATCCGCACCTGGAACGAGATCGTCGCCATCTTCGCCCGCATGGGCTACTCCGTCGGCGTCGGCCCCGAGGTCGAAACCGACTACTACAATTTCGAGTCCCTCAACTTCCCTCCCGGCCATCCCGCCCGCGACACCCAGGACACCCTCGTCGTCGCCGGCCAGGAGCGCAAGCCCCTGCGCGACCGCCTCCTCCTGCGCACCCACACCTCGCCCGTCCAAATCCGCACTATGGAGCAGCAGCCCCCGCCCCTGCGCATCGTCATCCCCGGCAAAGTCCACCGCAACGACGCCGCCGACGCCACTCACTACCCCATCTTCCATCAGGTCGAAGGCCTCTGCGTCGACACCAATATCACTTTCGCCGACCTCAAAGGCACCCTCGATTTCGCCATGAAGGCCCTCTTCGGCTCGTCCGTAAAAACGCGCTTCTTCCCGTCCTTTTTCCCCTTCACCGAGCCGAGCGCCGACGTCCAGATCAGCTGCCCCTTCTGCGGCCAGGCCGGCTGCCGCAAGTGCAAATTCTCCGGCTGGATCGAGCTGCTCGGCTGCGGCATGGTCGACCCCGCTGTCTTCGAGTTCGCGCGCCTCCGGCAGCCCGCCTACGACCCCAAAAAGATCAGCGGCTTCGCCTTCGGCATGGGCATCGACCGCGTCGCCATGATGAAGTACGGCATCGGCGACATCGGCCTCCTCTACTCCGGAGATTTGCGGTTTCTGGAGCAATTCGCGTGAAGATTCTCAGCTCCTGGCTCCGCTCCTACGTCCCCGGCATCACCGTCTCCGAACGCGAGCTCGCCGACGATCTCACCCTCCGAGGCATCGCGGTCGAAGGTGTCTTCGACCGCGGCGAGTTCGGCTCCCTCTTCGAAACCGACATCACCACCAACCGCGTCGACGCCATGAACCACTACGGCATCGCCCGCGAAGCCGCGACCATCTACGGATTGCAGCTTCGTCCCCTCGATGCGAGCCTGCCGAAACCGGCGGATGGCCCCGGCTACCCCGTCCACATCGAATCGAAAGACGGATGCGGCAGGTTCACCGCGCGGATCCTGCGCAACGTTCAGATCGGCAGCTCGCAGGACCTGGTGCATCGAGAGCCCCTGGCCCATCGCTTCCGCCTCCTCGATCAAAAGCCCATCCTCAACGCCGTCGACGCGACCAACTATGTCCTCCTCGGCATGGGCCATCCCACCCACGCCTTCGATCTCGACAAGCTGGAAGGCGGCATCGTCGTCCGCCGCGCCCGCAAAGGCGAAAAGCTCGTCACCCTCGATGGCATCGAGCGCACCCTCGACCCCGACGACCTCGTCGTCGCCGACGAACGCAAGCCCGTCGGCCTCGCTGGCGTCATGGGCGGTCTCGACACCGCCATCTCCGCCGCCACCAAAAACATCCTCGTCGAAGCCGCCTGGTTCGATCCCGCCACCGTCCGCCGCAGCTCCAAACGCCACCAGATCCACACCGACGCTTCGCACCGCTTCGAGCGTGGCGCCGACTTCAACGCGCCGCCCATCGCCAACGCCCTCGTCAGCAAAATCATTTTGGAATCCGGGGGTCACATCGACGGCGAACTGGTCGATGTCCAGGTTCCCGAGGCACGAGCCCGCACCGCCAACCGCGCCGCCATCTCGTTCTCGCTCAGCGAAGCCCACCGCATCCTCGGCCCCACAGAAGAGCCGCAGGCCATCACCGCATCGCTCGTCGAAAGCACCCTCACCGGCCTCGGATGCGGCGTAAAAAAGCGAACCCACACCGCGAGTCCGCGCCCCCTCCGCCAGGATCTCGATCCCTCGCGCGCCGCTCTTGGCGAAGCAAGCAGCGCCGGCGCGCCGCCCGACGGCCTCTTCGAAATTACCCTCCCCAGCTGGCGTCTCGACCTCGAGCGCGAAATCGACCTCATCGAAGAAATCGCCCGCGTCTACGGCTACAACCGCTTCCGCAACACGCTCCCTGCTTTCGCCGGGAGCGTCGTCGAGCTGCCCTGGGCCGAAAAAGAAGCCACCCTCCGCCGCGCCCTCCTCGCCCTCGGCTTCAACGAAGCCATCTCCTCCACCTTCTGCTCCGCGTCGGACGCCGAGCTCTTCGTTCGCGAGCCGCGCACCGCCGTCGCCCTCGGCAATCCGCTCAGCGAAGAAGCCGGCATGCTCCGCCCCTCGCTCCTGCCTGGCATGCTCGCCATGCTTGCCCTCAACATCAGCCGCGACGTCGCAGGCGCGGCCCTCTTCGAAATGGGCACCGTCTTCTCTGGCGACGCTGCCCGCGTCGACGAGCGCCCCGCCCTCGCCATCGGCGCCACCGGCAACGCCTTCTCGAGCCGGGAATCCGGCTTCTACGACCTCAAAGGCGCCGTCGAAGCCCTCACCGGCAAATTCTCTTCCCGCTCCGTCTATTTCGACCGCTTCCCCGCGGCCTCCGGACTCTTGCCCGCGTGGCTCCATCCCGGCCGCAGCGCCCGCGCCGTCCTCAACGGAGCCACCGTCGCCTGGTTCGGTCAGCTCCATCCATCCGAAGCTGAGCGCCGCAAGCTCAAACAAATCATCTGGCTCGGCGAAATCTGGCTCGACCGGCTCTATAACCAGCCCCTGCGCCAGCCCGCCCCGCGCGAGCTCTCCCGCTTCCAGCCCGTCCGCCGCGACTTTTCCTTAATTGTGCCGGATACAGTTACGTATTCCGCGCTCACCGCCGCCCTCGCCGCGCTCGCCATCCCCGAGCTCCAGAGCTTCGAGCCGAAGGAAATCCTGCGCGACGCGAAAGGCAAACTCGCCGCCGACCACTATTCCTTGCTGCTCGGCGTTGTCTTCCAGTCCCACGAGCGCACCCTGCGCGAGGAAGAAGTCCAGGCCTGGTCGCAGCAGATCGTCTCTGCCCTCGAGGCCGCAGGCGCCAAACTCCGCACCTGAAGTCAGGAAAACAAGCGGCCAGGCAAAACACGGCCAGGAGTAAAACGGCCAGCAATCACGGGCAACTGCCCGCCTCACCCCTGGCCGCTATCCGCTGCCTTCAAAGCACCTGCGCCAGCCGCGGATACAACCCCGAATGGCTCGTCTGGTACAGCGCCAGCAGCCGCTGCCGCATCAGGTAATACGCTGACGCCGCTTCGTGCAGATGAAATGGAATCAGCGGCGCCGACCCGCGCATCACGGAGTGAAACAGCAGCGTCATCTCCACCCGCCGCACCGCCTGGCGCAGCCGGATCGCGTCCCGCCGCATCCGCTCCGTCACAATCACGCCCTCGTCGAAATTCCATTGCTGCGCGTGCGCCGCCAGCAGCAGCATCAGCTGCGCGTTCGCCCGCATCCGCCGCAGCCCCTCTTTCCCTCCCAGCCGCAGCCACAGATCCGGTGGCTCCAGGTTGATCTGTCCGCTCTTCGGCTCCAGATACTCCTTCGCCACCGATCGCACCTGTTCGAACTCGATCGGCTCCAGCGCCGCTACCAGTTCGTCCCAGCTTCGCCGGTCCACGCGCATCGCAACATATTGCGTTCGCACGGCTGCCCCCAGCAGAATCCCCACGACAGCGCCGAGCAGCAAAAATGCCAACACGGGAGAATTACCTTTCCTCTGCCGTTTGCGTGGATTACTGTCCCGAAAACGGGCACTCACTCGGGAGCGTCAATTCTCCGAAGATCGTACTCGACCCGTTTGTGGATCGCAAGAATATACCGCCTAAGTTCCGAGGCGATCGGTTGCCGCTCCGGCTCCGGCAGCCATAACTGGATCGCGATCCACAGCATCGCCAGCGTGAAGGAATTACCGCGAAGATCGTCCAGCAGTCGAAACATCGCTCCCTGGCCGAGATAACTCTGCAGCGCGTTGTCCAGCACCGCGATGCCGCTCCACGCAGTTAGTCCCTGGCCTACGGCCATCACATGGCTCCGCCATCCCAGCCCCAGGCGGTTGGCCGTCACGCCTGCCGCCACACACAGCTCGCAGATCACCAGGCTGGTGAACAGATTCCCGCGAATCCTCCAGGCGCGCAGCGCCGTCTGCGCCGGGGGCGACACCCACCACGCCACAACAGCCGCCACCACCACGCCCGCTGCTCCTGCCATCAGAAACTGAGTGCGCGCATCCCGCACCCACGTTCCCGTCGGCCGCAGCACAATCCGCGCAATCTCGAAAGCTACCCCCAGTTGCAGCCCAAAATCCGGAATCAGCGCCCACCAGTAGATATGCGCATACCACGCGAATGCCCCATGGATATATAACTCAAACAAGGTCATCGTGCGCAGCTCCAGGAAGATCAGCCACGCCGTCAACACCGGGAACTGCCGCCACCGCCCGCGCCCCAGCATCACCGCCAGCAGCGCTGCCGTCGACGCGAACCCGGCCGCCCAGCCCAGGTTATCCATCAGGGAAAACTTCATCGGATTAGTTCCCGATCAAAGATACACTTCTTCGCGGCCCCGACCCCTTTCCGGCGCCGAGGCCGGCTATTGGTGCCTTTGCAGCAGTTTACAGGCCGAGATAGTTCAGCACAGCCAGCACCGCCGTTGCCGTGGTGCTGCCGCTGCTGCCGGTGGTCGTGCTCCCGCTGCCGTTGCCCGGAGGCGACGGATCCCCGCCACCCGGCCCGTCGGCGAAAGCGGGCCCTGCCGCCAGGTTGAGGATCACCGCCAGACTAATCAGTTGCAGTGTGCGTTTCATGGGTACTTCCTCCTTGTATGCGCCGGTCGCGCATGCCAGAGGCTAGCCCCGAATCAACTAACCCTTATATAACGAAGTTAAATCCCGGCATAACTCCTGCCCGCAGACAACAAAGGCCGGAAACTGGAAGCAATCCCTTTCCCGGCCCCGCAGTTAGATAAAGAAGTTACTGCCAGCCCGCCCCCTATACCCTATCCCCTATACCCTGCTCTTTTCACCACACCCGGCAGCTCTTCACCGGCGCCATCGGCTGTCCCGCCTTGCACCCGAACGCGGTGGCAAACTCCGGCGTATTCACTAGCACCCCCTTCACCCGCAGCGCATCCGGCGAATGCGGATCCACCTGCGCCAGCATGCGGATAAACTCCGGCCGCATATTCGTACACCAGTTCTGCGCGTAGCCGATAAAGAACTGCTGCTGCGGCGTGTAGCTCTGCTCCGACTGCTGCTCCGCCGTCGTCGCCACCGGCGTCCCCGACATCGCCTGTCGCGTCATCAGCGCCATCAGCGCCAGCCGCACTCCGCCGTTATCCGCCGTATTCTCGCCCAGCGTCAGTTTCCCGTTCACCTTCACGTCGTCCACCGCCGTGAAATCGCCGTACTCGTTCACCAGGCAATCGGTCTTTGCCTCGAACTGTTTCTTGTCCGCCGGCGTCCACCAGTTCTGCAGGTTGCCCTTGCCGTCGAACTTCGCCCCCTCGTCGTCGAACCCGTGCGTCAGCTCGTGCCCCACCACCGCGCCGATATGCCCGTAGTTCGTCGCATCCGTCGCGTTCTTGTCGTAGAAAGCCGGCTGCAGTATCCCCGCCGGGAAATTGATGTCGTTCATGCTCGGGTCGTAATACGCATTCACCGTTGGCGGCGTCATCCCCCATTCGTTTTTGTTCACCGGCTTGCCGATCTTGTCCAGCTGGTAGGCCGTCTCGAACTCCGCTCCCCGCTCCGCGTTGCCGAAAGCATTCCCCGCCTCGATCTTTAGCTTCGAGTAATCCCGCCACTTATTCGGATAGCCGATCTTATCCGTCACCATGTGCAGCTTGTCTTCCGCCTTCACCTTCGTCTCCGGGCTCATCCAGTCCAGCCCCTCGATGTCCTTCCCCATCGAGCCTTCGATGTCGTGCACCATTTGCAGCGTCGAAGCCTTCATGTCCGGCGTGAAGTACTGCTGCACATAGAACTTCCCCAGCACCTCGCCCAGCGAGCGGTCGGTCGCGTTCACGCACCGCTTCCAGCGCGCTTGCTGTTCCGGCGTGCCCGTCAGCTTGCGCCCGTAGAAATCGAAATGCTCTTCGTCGAAGGCGCTGGGCAGATCCATCGCAAAAGCATCCGCCAGATGCACGCGCATGTACGCCTTCAGCGTATCCATGTCCGTGCTGTCGATGGTTGCGTTCAGCGCCGGGAAGAACTCCGGCGCAACCACATTCAGCTCCTCCACCGCCGGCGACCCGATCAGCGCGATGTACTTCCTCGCGTCGATCGCCGGAGCCTGGCTTGCCAGGCTGGTCAGCGGCATCATGTGGTAAATCTTGTCCGGATCGCGCCGCTCCACCACCCCCATCGACGCTTTCGCCAGCGCCGTCTCCAGATCCATAATCTTCTGCGCTTCCGCCGCCGCCGCATCCGGCTGGTCGCCCAGCAGCTTCAGCATGTTTGCGATATGCTCTACGTACTCCTTCCGGATCTCCACGCTCTTCGCATCCGTCCGCAGATAGTAGTCCTTCTCCGGCAGCCCCAGACCGCCCTGGTCGATGTAGGCAATCTCCCGCGTCGCGTCCTTGAAGTCCTGCTGCGAGCCGTAATCGAAGAACACCCCCACGCCCATCCGGTTCAGGTGCGCAATCAGCGCCGGCAGCTCGCTCTTTGACTGGAGCGCGTCGATGCTCTTCAGCTCCGCCTCAATCGGCTCGAGGCCCTTCTTGTTGATGGCGTCCGTGTTCAGGCAGCTCTGGTAGTAATCCCCGATCTTCTGTTCGTTCGTTCCCTGGCCGGCCTCGGCCGCCGCCGCTTTCTCCAGAATGTAGTGCAGCGCCTGCGTGTTGAACTCGTACAGATTCACAAACTGGTCGAACTCCGGCATGTCCGAAGGGATCGGATGCTGCTTCGCGAAATTCCCGCACGCGTATTGGTAGAAGTTGTCGCACGGATTCGCCGTCGTATCCATCGCGCTGGGGTCGAATCCCGGTATCGGATTGAACTGCTGGGGCGTCTGTGCCGGCGCGGAGGTTTGAGCAAAGCCGGTGAGGGTGAATGCAAAAAGCAGGCAGGCTGCGGACAGCGCACGTCGCATGGTTCCTCCAAAAAGCGAATCCATAGGATACGCGACCGCCGCAACACCAGTTGTCACCCTGAACCAGGGCGCCGCCGCCGCCCCGGCTCCGTGTCCTCTGTGTCCTCTGCGGTGCAAACCGCCCCCCGTCTCAGAAGCGGTGGGTATAGCTGGCCAGCCACAGATACTGCGCAAAGGCAGCGTCTCCGTGGGTGTGGTAAACGCTGTCGGGATAGCTGCTGGTGCGGTCGCGATGCACCGCATCGAAGAGGTTGCCCGCCAGGATGTTGCCGTGCCACGTGTACTCGATCCCGGGGCCCACGCTCACCGCGTAACCCGGCCGGCGGAAGCCGTCGTTGCTCACCGGGAACAGGTTGTACGCAGGGACGCCTTCCCAGCGCGGCCCCACCGTCGCCGCCAGGCCTCGCACCCCGGTCGGCACTTCAAGGCCCGCCTCCAGCAGATACTGGTCGGCGATGGCATCATAGTTCTCGAGCGGCGTCGTGGTGCTGAGCGTCGCCCCACGCGCCACGCCGTTGGTGCCGCCCTGCATCGCGATGTAATCGCCATCGCTGTAGACCGTGAGATTGGTGCTCATCCGGCTGTAGGCCATCCACTGCAGCACCCCGCCCCATCCACCGCTGCCCGGCTGAATGGAGTAATCCACCGGAACCGTCTCCGTCACCGCCGGGCCGCTTCCGCTGGTGTTGCTGTCGATAGTGTTGGTCACGTCGTCGTTGCCCGTGGGGATATACAGTCCAAGTCCCAGCGAGACATTCCCCCGCGTCACGTGGCTGGGATTCCACAGCCAGCTGTTCACCCCGATGATGGTGTCGCCCACCCCGGTCGAGTTGTATTTGATGGGCGAGCTTTGTTCCTTGCGCGAGGCGAACAACCAGGGAACGTCGATCTCAGCGCTGATCCGCGGCGTGATCTGATAGGTGAGATTCACGGTGACCAGATTGATGCGGTTCTCCACCTGGGTGCGATCCTGAGCGCGGTACTCCTGGTAAACGTCTCCGACGAAGTGCTGGTAGGAGAACTGATGACGCTCAGCAATGGTGACCTGGAAATGTCCCGCCTGCAGCAGGCCGCCCTGTTCTGTGGGCAGCCCGGATTGCTCCGGCGACCGTGCCAGGATACATCCCTGGCCCCAGGCGCTCAAGGTAAGGAGGGGGAGAGCAGCGAAAAAAAACAGCACGGACCTTCTGAGCACGGAGCTTCTGCGTGTAGCCGGCAATGGAAAAATCTCCTTGTGTTCGGTTGGGGATAGGTCCAGACCGGCTCAGAAACCGTGTTAGGTTCGTCCGCCGTCTGCGTCCTTGTTGCAGCCCGGCCATTCTAGAGAGGCGCAACGGGAAGGCACATCGGCCCACGGATGGAATCTTGAATCCACTCCCGGGTGGTCATAAATCCCGGCCCTCAGGAGCGGTTCAACCGGCGTTCTGTCTCACAAGTTCGTTCAAGAATCGTTCGCTTGTTTTGCGTCAGGGCACGACTTCACAGTCCGCGAAGAATGCGGGGTGCCCCATCCGAGCCGGTGTTGCTCGGGTGGGCGTAGCGGGCGCCCCGCTGAGTCTGGTTTTGCCTGAGCGGGTTCTCACGACACTCCCCGGAAAAACACCAGGAGCGAGGAGCCGTTGTATCAGGGCACGACTTCAGTCGTGCCGACAAAGCCGCGAAAGAAAACGGGGCTTCAGCCCCTGTCCGCGTGGCGGGATGCGCGCAGCGCATCGACGGTAGAAGCCCCGGCTTTTAAGCCGGGGACATCGTGGCGGTTCAAAGACGGGGGCTTTAGCCCCGGCTCGCGAACAATGTGGGTGCCCCATCCGAGCCGGTGTTGCTCGGGTGGGCGTAGCGGGTGCCATCCTATCCCCGCTATCTACGGCTTCTTGAGTGTGCTATTAGTCGTGGCCACCGGTACATCTTTGTACCCCATCTGCGCCAACAATGCCTCTGCGCTTTTTTTCGTGATCCCCTTGTGATCGCCTGGGCCAACAATCAATTTTGTGATCGGCAGCAGGGAGGCCGTTCCTTCCCAGCCATACGGCTTGAGATCGATATACCTGCCGAGCAGCCCTTCTTTTTGCTCAAAACGCACGAAGGGCAAATCGGCGTTCTGCAACTCATGCACCATGCGAAACTCGTTCTCTGCACTGCAGCGCTCATCCTTGATGGCCGGTGCGAGCCAGTAGATGATCTGATCCCACACTTCGAAAAACTCTTTTGCCCACCGGTCAGGGTCCTTCGCCCGGTCGTCCACCAGCCCTTCGCGATAGTACTGGAGCGTCAGTTCGGCAGCGCGTTTGGCTGCTTCCAGGTGCAATTCACGGTCGTAATTCACCTTCACTACCACCGTGTCTTTGTTCATACGCAGACCGCGCGCTTTGAACCCAATGGCGTAACCCTTGCCGTTGGTCAAACCGTATTTCAGCCACTGCCCGGTATCGTCTTCGAGGGAGGTAAAGCATGCCACGAAGTATTTGCTCTCCGCATGGCCCAGCGTGCCGTCCCCTTCTTTGATGTCCTCCAGCACGCCCGCAAGAAACTCCTGCGCAACTTTATCGCTCAGCAGGCTGTCCTTCAGCTTTGCCAGGGCCTGCCTGTACAGGCTGGTGCCATACACCGTCTCCGTGCTGCCGTTCACGGCGGCGACGTGCGTTGCGCGGATCGAGCACGATTCGACGATCCCGAGGAACCCGTCGCTGTTCGTATAGTGCCAGACGGTCATGTTGGGGTCGTAAGCGAACAGGTCAGCCTTGGTTGACACCTCGCGGGTGAACCGCCTGAATTTCTCGGCTTCCTCTTCTCTAACCGGCATGGCGGCATTCTAAAGCACATGCCCCCCGCCTGCCCCACCCCTGCCCGCTCTAAGGCCGCTCCATCGCCCCCACCGGAACCTCCCGCGCCGCCGGCTCCTCACTCCCCGGCTCCACATCCTCCCGCGGCTCATACACCTCCGCGTGCGGATCGGGATGGAACCGTCCGTCCCCCAGATACGCCACCACCAGTGTCCCCGCCACAAACGGATGCAGCACCGCCAGCGGCACCACATATTTCTTCGACTTCACCAGCGACTCCACCACCCCATCCACCGGCTTGCTGCGCGCAATCGTCCCCGGCACCTGCGGAATCACAAACGTCCGCATCTCCGCGTCCGGATGCTTCCGGCTGTACTTCACCAGCGACTTCGCCGCCTGCTTCGGCGTCATCATCCCCGCATCCGCGATAAAGTTCCGGTGAATCGAGTGCGGATAATAGAAATTCAGCACTTTCTCGCTGAAGTTCGCGCAGTTATTGAAAAACAGATTGAAGTGGCTGATGTTCTTCCGGTGATTGAATCTCTCAATCAGCTCTGCATCCTGCTCGCTCGTCGTCGCCACCTCGAAGCCCCAGATCTTCCGGTCGTACGACGCTCCCACCAGCTCGATCCATTCCCCCTTCGGAATCTCGTCGACCGGATCGTCCGGCACCAGCCCTTCCAGATGGTCGCGGCGGTAGGTGTCCCGCAGCTTCAGCTCCAGCCGCGGCGTCGCCGTGGCCGGTATCTTCGCCGGATCGTCGACCGCATACAAATAAGGTATGAGCGGAATCGCCAGCCAGTCGTACCCGTCGATGCGGTGATACCGGCTCAGCACCACGCCCTCTTCGCCCTCGCGGCACAGCCGCAGGTGCGTCGGCGTGTCGGCGCACACATTATTGAGATAAATCGCCGCGTGTCCCGTCGGGTTCAGCGCCCCGAAATCCCCAAACGGCTCCTCCAGCAGCAAAGCCGCGTCCGCCCGCGCCAGCCCGCAGCTCAGCGTCCCCAAAAAGATCAGCACCAGCAGGGTTCGCATCATGTGTCGCATAGTTTGCGGCCTCAATGGATAGGAAGCGTGTTCGTGCTGCGCCGGCTGCCTTTCTACCCCCTCCCCGCAACTGCAGAGGCTGCCGGATGTCGATGATAAGAACACGCTTGGACAAATAATGTTGTGCTCGCGGGCATCCCTCCCCAGAGCGCAGATTTTTCCCCCTTCGCCCCGGTTTCGCTTCCGGTTTCGCTCCCGCTTCCTGATACGCTGCTGAAAAAGATGCCCCGTCAGCCCAACTTCGATTCCGGATCCGGCTCAGCGACCAAATTCCCGCCCGGTCAAACCCTGTTGATCGATGCCGACGACACCCTCTGGGAAAATAATATCTACTTCGAGCGCGCCATTGCCGCCTTCATCTCCTACCTCGACCACAAGGACTACTCCCGCGACGAAGTCCGCGAGAAGCTCAACGAAGTCGAGCGCGAAAATGTCCGCCTCCACGGCTACGGCCTCGGCAGTTTCCGCCGCGCCCTGGTCACCTGTTTTGAACGCCTCTCCACCACCCCCGTCACGCCCGAGAAGCACGACCGCATCATGAGCTTCGCGCAGTCCATCGCCGACCAGGAGATCGACCTGCTCGAAGGCGTCGCCGACACCCTCCCCATCCTCGCCTCCCGCCACCGTCTCATCCTGGTCACCAAGGGCAACCAGGCCGAGCAGCTCGACAAGCTCGCCCGCTCCGGCATCGCCCACCACTTCGCCGCCGTTGAAGTCCCCCGCGAGAAAGACCCCGGCGCCTACCAGGCCGTCTGCGCCAAATACGAGCTCACGCCCCACACCACCTGGATGATCGGCAACAGTCCCCGCTCCGACATCAACCCCGCATTGGCCTGCGGCCTCCACGCCGTCTACATCCACCACCCCCACACCTGGGTCCTCGAACACGACTCCCTCGACCCCGCCCCCGCCAACCAGCACCTCCTCGAAATCCCCACCTTCGCCAGCCTCCTGCAGTTTTTCTGATTCTTGCTGGAGCTGTGGGATAAATTACCAGTTATCCAGTTAGCCTCCTGCTGCGTTGCTGCCTATGCCTCAGACAGACCTGAAGACCGCGGTCGTTGAGATTCATCAGACGCTGGATGATTGGGCAGAACGCACGGCAAAAGACCCGCAATCTCCCTTCTTTTTCTTCGTCGGTGCGGGCATCTCGTACCCGCCCGTACCTCTCGCCTCCGACGTCGAAGCGCAGTGTCGGCAGCGGGCTGAGCGCTACAAAAAAAACCCGCCTGCGGCAGGCTGCTCTGCCCTTGAGTCTTACTCTCATTGGTTTCAGGCTGCCTTTCCCGGCCGGCAGGAGCGCCAGCACTTCCTCCGCCAGATCATGGAGAGTGCGGTCATATCGCAGGCAAACTTTCGGCTTGCCCATCTTCTGCTCAGTGGACGCATAGCAAAACTCGCTGTAACGGCAAATTTCGATGACTTACTGACCAGGGCGCTTCTGCTCTTCGGCGAACGCCCCATCGTATGCGACAGCCCCGCTACGGTCGGCCGTATCGACGCCGAGTCGAAAGACCTCAAGGTTCTTCACGTCCACGGCTCGTTCTGGGCCTACGACTGCTGCAACCTCCGCGGCGAAATCGACGCGCGGGCGCAATATTCGAACGACGCCCCGGCCACCATGCGATCGCGGCTCGACTCCATCCTCCATGCACACTCCCCTCTCGTTGTCGGATATAGCGGTTGGGAAGGTGACGTATTCATGGCCGCGCTCAAAAATCGCCTTACTGGCTCCCTCGGCACCAACCTGTACTGGTTCTGCTATAGAAGGGAGAGCTTTGCGGCGCTTCCGGCGTGGCTGAAAGACCATCCGGACGTTCGGTTCGTTTTGCCCGAGCAACCCGGCGTCTCCGCCACGGAGAAGGCTGTCCGTTCCCCCGCAGATGCTTCCCAGGGAAACCCGGGCCGGGAGGCAAACCCCAGGGCTTTTGGACTCGCGACCGGAGATAACGCGAACGCGGCTCTGTCTGCCACCGCCGTCTTCGAATCGCTGATCGAAGAGCTGAAGCCGGAGAATCCCCCTCTCATCGACGATCCCGTCGGCTTTTTCGCACAGCACCTGGAGAAATCCCTTATTGGCGCAGGAGCCGCATTTCAGCAGGTGAACGATAAGTATTCGATCCTCAGCATTGTCGAACGCCTTAAGAATCTGAGTAGCCTCGAGAAGCACCAGGCCGTCCAGGCTCCGCCCGCCCTTGTCGACCGGCAAATGGAGGCTTTCCGTAACGCAGTGAGGCAGGCGAACTATCCTGCGGCGCTGCAGGAGGCATCGGGGATGACGTTCAGCGAGCTTTCCATTTCGCACTTGCGTGAGCTGGTCAGCAGTCTGGCGGGGGTTGATTTCCGGGCTGACGGGAACTGGTCTGCCCAGGTGTCGCTCGCCGACGTTGTGGACTCGGCATCCGAGGTACTCGCTCAGCGTGGTGACGCGGAGATCAGGTCGTCGAAACTGATTGCGATCCCGCTGCTCCGAAAGGCGTATTCCCTGGGGGCACTGAACCGGAGCGAGGACGCCATCGCGGTCTACGATGAGGTAATTCGCCGCTTCGGGGATGCCGCCGAGACCGGGCTGCGGGAGCAGGTGGCGAAAGCGCTGTTCAACAAGGGGGTGAGGCTGGGGGCGCTGGACCGGAGCGAAGAGGAGATCGCGGTCTACGGCGAGGTAGTGCGCCGTTTTGGAGAGGCTGCGGAGACTGAGCTGCGGGAGCAGGTGGCGTGGGCGCTTTACAACAAGGGAGTCACGCTGGGGGCGCTGAGCCGGAGCGAAGAGGAGATCGCGGCATATGACGAGGTGGTACGCCGGTTTGGGGAGGCCGCCGAGGCTGAGTTGCGGGAGCCGGTGGCGAGGGCACTGGTCAACAAGGGATGGACGCTGGGAGGGTTGAATCGGAGCGAGGACGCCATCGCGTTGTGCGACGAGGTGGTGCGCCGGTTTGGAGAGGCTCCCGAACCCGGGCTGCGGGAGCAGGTGGCGACGGCGCTATTCAACAAGGGGGCTACGCTGGAGGCGCTGAGCCGAAACGAGGACGCCGTCGCGGTGTACGACGAGGTGGTGCGGCGCTTCGGAGAGGCAGCAGAGCCGGAACTCATAAAGATTGTTCAAGACGCGGTCAATAATCGTGACGAATTGCAACGGCCGTCTGGCGACGCGCAGGCGAATCCAGCGGATCTGCATCCTCCCCAGACAACCTGACGCGAAGCTGGATGAAAGCCCTGCCCCCCGGCTGCCGCCTTGCAGAATTGGCGACTGTCGGCCGATTCTAATAAACATGAGAACGAGGAGTGCACAGCCTCACGTGGTCAAACTCAAAGTCGCTTCCGTCGGCGGTTCCCCAGGCATCGTTCTCCCGGCCGAAGTTGTAGAACGCCTGAAAGTTGCCCCGGGGGACACCCTCTTCCTCACCGAATCGCCGGGCGGCTTCCGCCTCACCGCCGCTGATCCGGAATTCAGGGAAGACATGGCCCTCGCCCGCAAGTTCATGCGCAAGCGGCGCAACCTGCTGCGGGAACTCGCAAAGAAATAGCGGGTGACCGGACGTTCCCTGGCCGTTCCATTCCTGGCCGTCTTATCCCTGACTGCTGCGCCGCTGAAACCTGATCGCTGTCCCTGCTGAACGCTGCCCGTGCCGCGCTTTTACTACCCGCTATCCGCTGATCACTGAACGCTGATCGCTGAACGCTGCACGCTGTCCCTTTCCGCCAGCTCCTCCAGCAGCCCTCTTACCCCCGCCAGCACCTCCTCCGCCTTCACCGCCGCCATCGGGAACCGCAGCACCCCCTGCGGCGTGAACTGCGCCCCGCGCTTCGCGTTCTTCGCCACCAGCTTCATCAGCCGTCCCGGATCCACCGCCGCCGACTCCGTAAACTTCACGTGCAGCTGTTCCCGCTTCCGGTCCACCTGCGCGACTCCGATCCGCTCGCACTCAAGCCGCAGCCGCGCCGCCTCCAGCAGATGTCCCACGCTCGCCGGAAGCGGCCCATACCGGTCCTCCATCTCCGTCCGCACGTCCTCGATCGCGCGCTCGCTCTCCACCCCCGCAATCCGCTTGTACATGCGCAACCGCTGGTTCTCTTCGGAAATGTAACTTTCATCGATACGTAATGCGATCCCCAGGCTCAGCTGCACCTGCGGCCGTTCCACGCGCTCCTCGCCCTTCAGCTTGCTCACTGCTTCTTCCAGCATCGACGTGTACATCTCGAACCCCACTGCCTCGATGTGCCCGCTCTGCTCCCCGCCCAGCAGATTGCCCGCGCCGCGCAGCTCCAGATCGAGCGCCGCAATCTTGAAGCCCGCGCCCAGATCCGAAAATTCCTTCAGCGCCGCCAGCCGCCGCCGCGCCACATCCGTCAGCTCCTGCTCCGGCGGAATCAGCAGGTACGCATACGCTCGTCGGTTCGACCGCCCCACGCGTCCGCGCAGCTGGTACAGCTCGCTCAGCCCATGCCGGTCCGCGCGGTTCACGATGATGGTGTTCGCCATCGGAATGTCCAGCCCATTCTCGATGATCGTCGTCGCCACCAGCACATCGTGCTCGTGATGCATGAACGCCAGCATCACCTTCTCCAGATCGTTCTCCCCCATCTGCCCGTGCCCCACCGCCACGCGCGCCGACGGCGCCATCTCCTGAATCTTTGCCGCGATCTCGTAAATCGTCTCCACGCGGTTGTGCACGAAGTACACCTGCCCGCCCCGCTCGAGTTCAACCTCGATGGCGCTCCGGATCAGCTTCTCGTCGAACTTCGCCACCACCGTCTGGATCGCCATGCGGTCTCGCGGCGGCGTCTCGATCACGCTCATATCCCGCAGCCCCACCAGCGACATGTGCAGCGTTCTCGGAATCGGCGTCGCGCTCATCGCCAGCACATCGATCTCTCGCCGCATCTGCTTCAGTCGCTCCTTGTGCCGCACCCCGAAGCGTTGCTCCTCGTCCACCACCAGCAGCCCCAGGTTGTGAAACTTGATGTCCTTCGACAGCAGCCGGTGCGTCCCAATCAGGATGTCCACCTTCCCCGTTTCCACCCGCTCGAGAATCAGCTTCTGCTCCTTCGGCGTCCTGAAGCGCGAGATCATCTCGATGTTGATCGGAAATTGCCGAAACCGATTTTTGAATGTCTCGAAATGCTGGAAGCTCAGCACCGTCGTCGGCGTCAGCACCGCCACCTGGCGGCCATCCTGCACCGCCTTGAACGCCGCTCGCATCGCTACTTCTGTCTTGCCGTACCCCACATCCCCGCACAGCAGCCGGTCCATCGGCAGCGGCGATTCCATGTCCCGTTTGATGTCCGCAATCGCCGCCGTCTGATCCTCCGTCTCGTTGTAGTCGAACGCGTCCTCAAACTCCCGCTGAAATTCGTTGTCCGGCGGAAACGCATGCCCCTCCGCCGCCTTCCTCTGCGCATACAGTTTCAGCAGCTCATCGGCCATGTCCTCCATGGCCTTCTTCACCCGCGCCTTGGTCCGCGACCACTGTTGCGACCCCAGCCGGTTCAGCACCGGCGCCGGCCCCGATTCCGTCGAACGGTACTTCTGGATCAGGTCCAGCCGCGTCAGCGGAATATACAGCCGCGCGCTCTCCGCAAACTCCAGGATCATGAACTCCAGCGAGATCCCGTCCTGCTCAATCTCCCTCAGCCCCTGGTACTGCGCGATGCCGTGCTCCACGTGCACCACGTAGTCGCCCACCGCCAGATCGCGAAAGTCCGAAACAAACGCCGCCGTCTTTGACTTCTTCGGCGCCGGCCGCGCCGTCACGTCCGCCTCATCGAAGAAATCCTGCGCCCCAAACAGCACCAGCCGCGCATCCGGCAAACTCACGCCCGACGCCAGCGCCGTGCGCAGAATCACCGGCGTCCTCATGTCACCCGCCAGATAGCTGCTCTCGTCGTAAATGTTCTCGCTGCCCGCGTGCAGCACGCGGCTGCCCAGCCGGTACGGCAGCTCGTACTCGCGCAGCAGCGTTGCCAGCCGCTCTACCTCTCCCTGGTTCGGAGCCACCAGCAGCGTCCGCACCTCCTGCTGCATCAGCGTGCGAATCTGCTCCACCAGCGCCGGAATCGACCCGTGAAAGCGCAGCGTCGGCCGCGACGTGAACTCAATCTCCCCCAGCGTCTCGTCCTCTTCCAGCACATCCACCGCGCCCAGCTGATCGATGTCCAGCCCCGCATGCGACGCCAGCCGCGCCTGCAGCAGCTCCGGCCGCACGTAGATGTCTTCCGGCGTCATCAGCGATCCGATGCTCGACCGCTCGTGCCGCTGCTCCACCTTGCTCCACCAGCGATCGATCTGGTTGCGGATCATCGCCGGCTCCTCCACAAACAGCGTGCTCTTCGCAAACAGATCCAGCAGCGTTCCCGTCGCCCCGCCCACGCCGGCGAAGAACTCCCACCCCGGAAACACGCTCACGCCGCCCGCCGCAATCGCCTCTTCCAGCATCTCCGGATCGTCCGTCGATTCCACTCGCGCCCCGCTCAGCCGCGCATGCACAGACGCCAGCAGCCGCTCCGATACCGGCGTCTCCGTCAGCGGCAGCAGCCGCGCCTCATCCAGCGCCGCCGCCGAGCGCTGCGTCTCCGGATCGAATTTTCTAATCGATTCGATCTCGTCGCCGAAAAACTCGAACCGCACCGGCCGGTCCGCTTCCGGCGAATACACATCCAGAATCCCGCCCCGTCGCGTGAACTGCCCCGGCATCTCCACAATGTCGTTGCGCGTGTAGCCGATGCTGGTCAGGTGCGCCAGCAGCGTATCGACGTCCACTTCCTCGCCGCGCCGCAAAATCTGCGCCAGCCCGGCATAAAACGGAGCAGGGAACAGCTTCATCGCCGCCGCTTCCACAGGCGCCACCACAATCTGCGCCTCGCCCGTCGCGATCTTCCACAGCGTCTTGGCCCGCTGCTCCTGAATGTCCGGGTGCGGCGACAGATTCTCGAACGGCAGCACATCATGCGCCGGCAGCCGCAGCACTCGATCCGGCGGAATCGCCCCCGTCAGCTCCGCACCGGCCTGCAGCGCCAGCTGCATCGCATCGGCCGCCTTGTTGTCGGTCACCACCACCAGCGTCGGCACGCCCGCCGCCCGCGCAAACAGCGGAATATACAGCGCCCGCGCCGTCGACGTCAGCCCGGACACACGCCGCCGCCCGCGGGCAAGCGCCAGGTGCCTTCTTGCCTGTTCAAATGCTGGGGAGTGTTCCATGTCCGCCAGCAGCTCGCGGACAAAAGGAAGGATCATGCCATCTCAAGTTTAGCAGCGTAGAGGCACCCACCCGAGAGCAGCACCAGTCCCCGTCGTTCCGTCGAACCGTACCATTGGCAGCAGCCCCGGGTGCCCACATCCCTGGCGTTGGGATGTGGGCACTCGCCCGCGCCCGCCTCTTAGTTGAACCTGGGCCCCACGGCTGCCACGCCCTGGTCAAACGGCTGCGTCAGCCACGGTGTAAACGACACGCCCGGTCCGCTCACGGTTGTGCAGTGCGCATTGTTCGGGCCGCTTGCGCAGTGCCACCAGTTTTCCGTTGCATCCACAGTTCCGGCGCCCAGATTATCGACCCCAATCCCGGCGGAGAAGTCGTTGAAGTGGACATTCAGCTGTCCGTTGGGAGCGCTGAAACCTACGTCAATCGCTTCGTTGTCGAAAGTATTCTGGGAAATAACGGTCCCCGTGATCGTGCCCATGCTGAAGACGTTAATGCCCGTCGGGCCCGGCGTCGGCGCGCCCGGATTATCTGGCCCGTTTCCCGAAAACCGGTTGCCCACAATCGCGTTATCGTTCAGGTCCACCGGCGGAGCGGATGGAGGCGCGGCGTGGTTGTGCATCGCCACTCCCGTCGCTCCGTTATCCCGAATGTCGTTGTCGATCACCACGTTTCCCGTGTTCGTGGTGCCCGGGGATGGCGCAAAGATCCCCACTCCCGCGCCTGCCGCCTGCGTCCCGTTCCGCAGCGAAACGTTGTGCGAGATGGTGTTATACCAAACGCCGAAGGAGAGCTTCGCTCCCGAAAGCGCCGGCGCGTGCGAAGCCAGCGTGATCCCGCAGTCAAGCACGTTGTCGTGTACGAAGTTCTCGCTCACCAGATTGTGATCGCTCGGCCCGGTCTCGTCCGAGGTCAGAATGCCGCCCGAGTTGTGCCCCACGTCATTCCGCACGATGGTGGAATGATCCGTCGCCATCAGGTGAATGCCCTCGCCGCAGTCGTCGCCCTCATTGGTCTCGAAGGCCGGAATCCCCGGGCAGGTGTCGTCGCTCGTGTCCAGCGATCGATCGTTGTCCGTCACCTCATTGCCCACCAGCGTCACGTTGGTCGCATTTGTCAGCAGAATGCCCTCGAAGTTCGCGTTGCGCACCGTCAGGCCGGAGATGACCACATTGGCCACGCCCGCATTGGGCGCTGCGCTCATGCCGTCCACCCAGATGCCGTTGGCCAGGCCGGTGGCGTCGATGATGGCCCCATGCGGCCACACGCCCAGCAGCGAAAGAGACTTCGTGATCGTCACCTGCTCGGTGTAAACCCCCGGCCACACCTGGATCACGTCGCCCGGCGATGCCGCCGCCACCGCGGCGCCGATGGTGGCACTGCAGCCATGGCTGCCATTTGGATTCACGCAGAGCGTGGCCGCCGATGCAGAAACGGCCAGGCCTGTCATCGCCAGCCCGGCCACGCCGGCCGCAATCAGCCGGACACGATGGATGGTAGTTCTGCTCACTAAGTGCAGAGACATAGGGACCTCCTCAGGTTCCACGGTGCATTGGGAATCGGCTTTGGGCGGGGGAGGTACCCAGGGCCTGCGAAAAAACAGCACCGATGCTACATCCAGCCCAAACCGTTTGTAAACACCGCCCCAACCACCCGGAGCCCCCTGCGGCAAAACATCCTGGTGCGATCTTATTTTCGCCCTGCCGCGACATCCCCCCGGCGAATCGATGATCAGCGGCGCGGTGCTCCCTGAGTCGAATTTCAGAATTTCGACAACCAGCTCCCGGCTACCCGCTCCCAGCCGTATGCCTCCTACAGTAGCGGCTCCAGCTTCGATAAGACCGTAGGCAGAAATTCCGCCACCGTCGGATGAATGTGCATGGCGCGCTCCACCACCGTGTACGGCGCCTTCGCATACATCACGTCCAGCAACACCTGCACCACCTCGTCGCCGCCGGTGCCCAGAATCGCAGCCCCCAGAATCTGTTTTGTCTCCGCATCCACCGAGATTTTGATGAATCCCTCGGTCTCACCCTTCTCAATGGCCCGGCCCACTTTGCTCATCGGATATTTCACAGCCAGCGCAGCCCGCCCCGACTTCCGCACCTCCGCGTCCGTCATGCCGCATCGCCCCAGCGGCGGATCGGTATACAAGGCGTACGTCTGAATGCGGTCGGACACGCGGCGATGGTCTGCGTTCAGCAGGTTATCCGCCACGATCTCGTAGTCGTTGTAGGCCGTGTGCGTAAAGGCCCCGCGGCCGTTGCAGTCCCCCAGCGCCCAAATCCCGGGCACGTTCGTCTGCAGCTGATCGTCCACCACAATGTAGCCGCGCTGGTCGGTCGCCACCCCCGCCCGCTCCAGACCCAGGTCGCCCGTATTGGGAATACGTCCCACCGCGAGAAGAACGCTCGTGCCGGATACCTCCGGCGGGCCGTCGACGCATGCAACGCTGACTCCGATC
Organism: Acidobacteriaceae bacterium; assembly: GCA_030041435.1. Classification (GTDB taxonomy): domain Bacteria; phylum Acidobacteriota; class Terriglobia; order Terriglobales; family Acidobacteriaceae; genus Palsa-343. The sequence goes on along the minus strand of JASHNW010000004.1, from coordinate 43,069 downwards.
CCGCTGTCGCGCTTCTCGAGCGAGATGCATTTCGCATTGAGCCGAATTTGTATCCCCTCCAGTTCCAAAATCTTCTGCACGGCGTCAGATACATCTTCGTCTTCGCGTCCGATCAGGCGCGGCCCCATCTCCACAATCGTCACTGCGCTCCCAAAGCGGCGATACATCTGGCCGAATTCCAGCCCAATATAGCCACCGCCGACGATGACGAGATGCTCCGGCACAAAGTCGACATCGACCATCGAGGAGTTGGTTAGAAAGGGCACATCGTGAATCCCCGGAAAGGCGGGAATACTCGCCCGGCCGCCAACGTTGATGAATATTTGGTCGGCCTCCAGCACCTCGTCGTTCACCACCACCGTGCGCGCCGACGCAAAGCGGCCCTGCCCCGCAATGACCGTACAATTTTTCAGCCCGCGCAGCCATTCCTCCACGCCCTTGTTCGACCGCCCGGATATTGCATCCTTGCGCGCCTTCACGCGTTTCATATCCACGCGCACATCGCCGTTCACATCGAATCCGTACTCGGCGCCCCGCCGCGCTGCATGCACCGCGTCCGCGCTGGCAATCAGCGTCTTGGTCGGTATGCATCCCGTGTTCACACAGGTGCCGCCAAACTTGCCGCGCTCCAGAATCGCAACCGCTCTGCCCGCCGCCGCCAGCCGCGCAGCCAGCGACGGGCCTGCCTGCCCCGTCCCGATGATGATTGCATCGAAATGTCGCGCCACCACGCACCTCTCCTCACTAAGATCGCACGCCGGCTGCCCCTCGATCCCTGGTGTTGGGATGGGTGAAATCGCACCCTGAAAATACGTTGCGCTTTGGCCCCTGAGCGATGCTCTTCGCCCCACTTCTATCCCTCGAATTGTGCAGGGAATTGCTGAGACACCACCGCTAGCCGGCCACCAGCTGCTGCCCGCCGTCGATGTCGTAGGTCGCCCCGGTCAGCGCCGTATTGGTCATCATATGCACGGCCAGCGCCGCCACGTCCCCCGCCGTCACCACCCGCCTGATCGGAAGCGTCGCGCGCAGCTGCTTGCGCCGCTCCTCCAGCTTGTCCCCCAGCAGAGATGCCGACAATCCGGTGTCCACAAAGCCGGCCGCGATCAGGTTCACTCGCACCGGCGCCAGTTCCAGCGCCAGGCTGGACGCGAGCGCGGGCAGCGCAGCCGTCACCGTTGGCGCCATCCCCATGCCCACGCCGGGCCGCCGCCCGCCCACGCCGCCCATGAACACCAGCGTGCCTCCCGGTCTCATCTTGTGTGCGGCGCAGCGCGCCACCTGGAACATCAGCAGCAGATGCGTGGTCAGCGCGCCCCGCGCCTCCTCGAAGTCCATATCCACAAGCCGCCCGTAGTGCGGCTGCCCGGCTGTCACCATCACGTGGTCGATCGCGGCCGGCAGACCGGCGAAGAATCGCTCCACTGCCGCGGGATCGTTGGCGTCGAAGGCCGCTGTGCTCAGCGCCTCCACCTCCCCGGCCGCGAGTTCGAGACGCTCGAGATTCCGGCCCGTGAGGATCAGCCTCGCCCCCTCCGCGCGGGCTCGTCGCGCCGTTTCCAGCCCAATGCCGCCGCTGCCTCCCACCACAACGACAGTTTGCCCCAGCAGTTCCGGTTCGTGCCCCACGCGAACCGTGGTTGTTGCCGTGCTCATGTTCCCTCCTCCGACCCGCGCATCCCCGTCCCCGCTGCTATCCATCGCGGTCCCGTCGTAGTGTTTATTGCGGCAGTTCTTTGCCCGACTGCTCCGCCACCATATAGGCCGCATACCAGTCCGGCCAGTTCGTGTCGCGTTGCCCGATGCGTTTCTCGTGCTGGCCGTGCGCCGCCTCCGCGCGCCGCAACGCGCTCGCTAGGTCGTTCGCCGATGCGAAGCTGGTCGCCGTGGAGTCGATGCGGCCGGGCAGCCGCGTGGTGATCTCCTGGAACACCCACCCGTTTCCATCCGGATCGCTGAACGAGGCAAAGGACCGGTAGCTGCGATGCGCCGGATCCGGACCGCTCACGCGAATCCGCCCAAACAGGAAAGGCTCGTCCGGCCCCGCGTACACATCGCCGCCGCCGTGGAACACCTCGCTCACCTTCACGCCGCGGCCCACCAGCTCCGCGCGCGCAGCCACAATGTCCGAGACGATCAGGTAAAGGCCCTGCGCAGAGCCCGGCGCCGCACCCGTCACGTTCCTGCCGAAAATCACCGAGCACCCTGACCCGGGCGGCGTGAACTGAATCACGCGAAAATCCTTGCCGTTGTCGTAGTCCGCGTCCAGCCGCCACCCCAGCCTCGCGTAGAACTCCTTCGCGCGGTCGACATCCGCTACCGGGATCACGACGATCTCGAACTTCATGTCGGCTCTCGCCGGGCTCGGGCCGCTCGCAGCGTTGCCGGTTTCGGCTTCCTGCGTCAGATTTGCCATGGTCTTTCCCCCTTTTCGCTTGCTTTTATCGAGGTCAGATTGGTTCCCTGCGCGCGTCACCCAGCAGAATTGTGCAGCCACGCCCGCGCCGGCTCTATCAGACGAAGGTATCGGCCGATACCTTGGTATCGGGCAGGCCGCCGCAGCATCAGCCAGCGCACCGCCAGGCTCATCGAGCAACCAGCAACCCGCTCCCAGCTCCGAGCTACCCGGCTATCCGCTATCCGCTATACGCTAAAGACATGTCCTACACGGCGGCCGTCGACAGTCTCCATGCCCGCGCCGGCGAGCTCTACACATCGCCCGGCCAGCCCCGCCGCAAATTCCGCCTCGAAGAAATGCGCACCCTCGTCGAGGCCCTCGGCCACCCCGAACGCCGCTTCCGCTCCATCCTCGTCGCCGGCACCAACGGCAAAGGATCTACCTCCGCCACCCTCGCCGCCATCCTCGCGTCCGCCGGCATCCGCACCGGCCTCTACACCTCGCCGCACCTCGCCCGCGTCAATGAGCGCATCCGCATTTGCGGCCAGCCCATCTCCGACGACGACTTCGCCCGCCACTACTTCCGCGTCGACGACTGCGCCAACCGCCTCGTGGCCGAAGGCCGCCTGCCCGGCTCGCCCAGCTTCTTTGAAGCCCTCACTGCCCTCGCCTTTGCCGCCCTCGCTGAAGCCCAGGTCGACATCGCCGTCCTCGAAGTCGGCATGGGCGGCCGCCTCGACGCCACCAACATCGTCGACCCGCTCCTCTCCGTCATCACTGACGTCTCCCTCGACCACATGGAGTGGCTCGGCGACACCATCACCCTTATCGCCCGCGAGAAGGCCGGCATCCTGCGCCGCAACGGCATCCTCATCACCCTTCCCCAGCACCCCGAAGCCAACCAGGCCATCGGCGAAATCGCCATGGACCTCGACGTCCGCGCCATCAACGCCGCCCAATACATCCCCTTTGAACCACCCGATCCGGGTGCCCCATCCAACCCCGCTTTTGGCTTAAGTGGGATGACAGATCCGGGTGCCCCATCCAACCCCGCAATGCCGGGTGGCCCATTCAAGCCCGCTTCTGGCTTGAGTGGGATGACAGATCCGCCTGCCCCATCCAATCCCTCTTTTGCCCTGCTCCGCAACCGCTACCCGGTCCACGTCCTCAACGAAACCATCCAGGTCGATTCGCCCCTCGCCGGCGAGCACCAGCGCCGCAACATCGCCCTTGCCATCGCCGCCGCCGTCGAATTAAGCAACCATCACGGTTACAAAATCACCGCAGCGCACATCGAAGCCGGCATCCGCCACACCCAGTGGCCCGGCCGCCTCGAACTGTTCTCGCTTCCCACCCCCTCGGCCTTCAGCGACAAATCTCCCGGTCCTGGCCCCCTAATCCCTAATCCCTGGTCCCTAATCCCTGTCCTTATGGATGTAGCCCACAACCCCGCCGGCGTCTGGACCCTCCGCGCCGCGCTCTCCTCTCTGGCCGCTGCCCGCTATCCTCTATCCGCTGTCCTCGTCTTCGGCTGCCTCCGCGACAAGGCCTTCGACGAAATGGCCCAGATCCTTTTTCCCCTTTTCGAACTTGTCATAGCCACCCCCGTCGCCTCTCCGCGCTCCGCCACGGCCGACGAGCTCCTCCACGCCGCCGCCAAAACCGGTACCCGCGCCCTCGCCGCCCCCGACGCCCACCACGCGCTCGACCAGGCCCTCGCCGCAGCTTCCCCCGGCGCCCTCATCGTCGTTGCCGGCTCCGTCTACCTCATCGGCGAAGTCCGGCAGCGTCTCCTCTCGCTCGGCGCAACCACGGGGACCAACCTATGAACTCCGCATCCGGCCCCGGCCGTGCAACCGTTCCCCTCGGCCCGCGTCCCAACCCGCTGCCCCTCGGCGAGCGCCTTGTCAGCAACCTCTGCCGCGCCCCGCTCTTCTTCCTCGCCACCGCCCTCTACGGCAGCCTCGCGCTGTTCGTTTCGTTGTTCGAGAAAAGCGGCCGCCGCCAGCATCGCATCGCCCAGGCCTGGGCCCGCGTCAGCATCTTCCTCAGCGGAGCGCGCATCACCATCCTGCACCCCGAGCGCCTCACCGGGCAGCCCGCCGTCTACGCCTGCAACCACCTGTCCTATATGGATACGCCCGCCATCTTCAGCTCGCTCCCCTTCCAGTTCCGCATCGTCGCCCGTCACGACCTCTGGAAGATGCCCTTCATCGGCTGGTGGCTCAACCGCTCCGGCCAGGTCGGCGTCGATCTCTCCAACCCTCGCGCCTCCATCGCCAGCCTGCTCGGCGCCGTCCGCACCCTCAAATCCGGCTTGCCCCTCTTCATCTTCCCCGAGGGCGGCCGCACCGAGACCGGCCACCTCGAGCCCTTCATGAAAGGCCCCGCCTTCATGGCCATCAAGGCCCAGGTCCCGCTCGTCCCCATGGCCCTCATCGGCACCTGGGAGCTGCTCCCCATCCACTCCTCCCAAATCCACCCCGTCCCTGTCACCCTTGTCGTCTCCGAGCCGATTGAAACCAAAGGCATGACCATGAAACAGGCCGACGCTCTCACCGCCACTCTGCAACAGCGCATCGAGGCGTTGTATTATGAGCACTCCTGGCTCGAGCGCCCCCATCTGCCTCAGCCCGTATCTGCCCAACCGGGTCGGAGCGCCGTCCAAAGCCAGGCTACGATAGAACGTGTCACAGCTCCACAGGCCATTTCCACGGGCCTTTCTGAGGAGGCAGGGAAACGATGAAAGCTCCCCGCATTGCCATTCCCGAACCCCATGCAAAAGACAGCGAGTACAGCGCCCGCAGCTGGGCGCAGTATGCCGATGCCATCCGTTATGCCGGCGGCGAACCCGTCATGGTGCCCCTCAGCCAATCCCCCATGCGCGTGGCGCAGCTGGCCGCTTCCTGCGAAGGCGTCCTGCTCCCCGGCAGCCCCGCCGACATCAATCCCCAGAAATACGGTGAAGAGGCCATCGCCGACTGCAACCCCGCCGACCATGCCCGCGAAGCCGTCGACGAGCTCCTCCTCCAGGATGCGTCGAACCTCGGCAAGCCTCTGCTCGGCATCTGCTATGGATTTCAGTCGCTCAACGTCTGGCGCGGCGGCACCCTCCTCCAGCACCTCGCCACAGCCGTGAACCACGCCGCCGGCCGCACCATTGCCGAAGCCCACGCCGTCGAAGTGGACGCCAAGTCGCGCCTCCGCCGCATCCTCGGCCTCAGTTCCCGCACCACCCTCGCCGTCAACAGCAGCCACCACCAGGCCGTGGCCATCCTCGGCGACGGACTCATCCGCGTTGCCTGGTCAGAAGATGGCGTCGTCGAAGCCGCCGAAGGCCATGGCGACCACTTCCTCGTCGGCGTGCAGTGGCACCCCGAGCGCATCTTCCAGCAAAACCGCTCCGCCCAGGGCCTCTTTCAGGCCTTCGTCGACGCCGCCCAGGTCTGGGAACCCCGCATGATCCGCGAATCCGTGGCCGACTAATCGGGTGGCCCATTCAAGCCTTCTGTTGGCTTGAGTGGGGATCTAGGCTCTGAGCTCTGTGCTCTGCACTCTGAGTCTTGTCCCCTGCACCCTGTCCCCCTGCGCTAAACTTGCGGCACCCATGAACCTCGCCGCCCCACCCCTCGACCAGCAGTCCATCGCCCAATTCGACGCCTACCTCGCCCTGCTCCTCCAATGGAACGCCCGCATCAACCTCACCGCCATCCGCGATCCCGCCGCCATCCTCCGCCGTCACTTCACGGAAAGCCTTTTCGCCGCCGAGCAAATCCCATCCCGCGTCAAAACCCTCCTCGACTTCGGCTCCGGCGCCGGTTTCCCCGGCATCCCCATCGCCATCGCCCGCCCCAAAATCGCCGTCACCCTCGCCGAATCCCAGGGAAAAAAGGCGGCCTTCCTCCGCGAAGTCATCCGCACCCTTGGCCTCAAGGCGGAAGTCTGGCCCGGCCGCGTCGAAGCCCTACCCCCCGAGCGCGTCTTTGACGCCGTCACCCTGCGTGCCGTCGAGCGCATGCCCCAGGCCTGCCGCACCGCCGCCGCACGCCTCGCCCCGCACGGCCGGCTCCTCGCGTTCGCTACCTATAAGACCGAAGCATCGCTCGAAAGCGTGCCAGGACTCCGATGGGAGCAGTCCATCCCCATCCCCAACTCCACCCAGGAGATCCTCAAAACCGGGATCCGCAACCAGGCCGTGTCGACCACCTGATTTGCTGTATGCAGTTGATATTCAATAACAAAGAAGGCGTCATCCGGAGCGGAGTTTGGCCCGTCGTCGCGCCAAACGGAGTCGAAGAGCCCGGCCTGAGCCTGCCGAAGGCGCCTGCATTTCCTCTCTGTTTTGCCCCGAGCCCGGCCCAATCTCTACCAGCTGCTCGTCGATCAGGCCCGGCACCGAGCCGCTATCAGCTATCCGCTATCTGCCCGCCCGGCTATCCGCTAACCGCTGTCGGGCTATCCACTACGGTCAATCCACGCCCCGCGGATTCTGCGACACATTCCGCGCATTCGTCACGTTGTCCGGATCGCTGGCAAACGTCTTCCCCTCGCTGTAGGCGAACTTCTTATACCACCCGCCCACCTTCCGGATCGCGTCCTGCCAGCCGTCGTCCCAGGTAACCTCCGCCGCCCCGTTGTTGTACTGCCACGTCCCGTGCTCGTTGCCCAGCGATCGCCACGCCGTCCCGTCGTCTTTCAGCGTGATATAGAAATTCTCCCCATTCCCCTCGCCCACCTCCCACTTGCCCAGCAGCCGCGCGCGCGAGGGCCCCGGGATGCTCAGCATCCCCGCCGGCACCGGCCCGGGAAACTCCATCCGTTCGATGTCGCCCAGCGGAATGCTCTGCCGATGTCCATCCTTAAAAACAATCACCACCGTCCCCGCGCCTGTCGCCTGCTGCGCCACACAAGCCGCAGGCAGGGCAACCACCACGAACGCCACCAGCACCACCGCCAGCTTCGCCATCTTTCGCATAGGAGACCTCCTTCACCGGAACCAACGCGGCGGGGGAGGGCCGAAGGGGCCGCGTCACCATCATCTACGCCGACACGCGACCATTAGTTCCCACCTCCCCGAAAAGCTCATCGCCAGGAGCAAGCGGAAAAACCCCAGGGCGACCAGCTGTTGTATCAGGGAACGACCGGAGCTCAGATCGAGCGCCAGCCCGCGGCCCATCCAGCTCCCGTGTCAAGATCAGGTTTGGCTGTTGTATCAGGGCATGAATTCACCCGTGCCGCCCGAGCTCCAAAATGAACCGGGCTTGAGCCCCTGTGCAGCGCTTCCTGACTCGAAACTGACCTTCGCCGCAAGCAGTTCACTCCTGCCACAAAGCGTCCTCATCGAGAACTCAGTCTCGGCCTCTTGCGCGCAGCGCAACGCTGCACCTGCAGCGTTGCAGTAGAAGCCCCATTCGCGCAGCGCCCCGGTAGGAGCCCCGGTTTTCAAGCCGGGGGAATCACGCCCGTTAGAAAACGTGGGCTTCAGCCCCGGCCCGGCACCCTCTGCACCCACCTCCCGCTTCTCGCCGCATGCCCTCCTCACACAAACCGCCCCGCATGCTCCAGAATCATGATGGATCATCCATAGTAACTCAATATTCCTGAGCCAGATCGAAAGACTGATGCGACAATGAGTCTATGCAAGATAAACTGTTGCTAAATGGGAACAATGAGAACGGACCTGAATGAACTCCACTTCTTCGTCCAGGTTTCTGAGGCGCAGAGCTTCACCATCGCCGCCCGCCGCCTCGGCGTGCCGAAGTCCACGGTCAGCCGCGCCATCCGCCGCCTGGAAGATCGCCTCGGCGTCCGCCTAGTCGAACGCACCACCCGCCGCGTCTCCCTCACCGAAGTCGGCGAACTCTACCTGCATCGCTGCCGGCGCGTCATGGCCGAAGCCGAAGAGGCCGACCTCGCCGTCGGTGCCCTGCTCGCGCAGCCCCGCGGACGCCTGCGCGTCGGCGCGCCGGTTCCCTTCGCGCAGTTGATCCTCGGTCCCATCCTGGGCGAGTTTCTCGCTCGCTACCCTGAGCTCCAGGTCGACGTGCTCCTCACCGGCACCGATGTCTTCCTTCGCGACGGCAGCCTCGACCTGCTCATCCGCGCCGGCTCCGTCGGCGACGACTCCGGCCTGCTGGTTCGGTGGCTGCTGCGCGTCCGCCAGGGAATCTATGCCAGCCCTCGGTACCTTGCCTATCGTGACCTGCCCGAGTCGCCCGCCGCCCTGCGCCGCCACTCCTGCATAGCCACCAGTTGCGACAGCGTGGGCGGCGAGCCAGGAGGCACAACCACCTGGCGTCTGCACCACGGCGGCGAACGATGCGAGGTCAAGGTGGAGGCGCGCGCCTCCGTGCCCGACCCCACCGTCAACCACCAGCTCACCCTCGCCGGCGCCGGTGTCGCTTCCCTGTCCCAGGCGATGGTCCGCGCCGACGTCGAGGCCGGACGCCTCGTTCGCTTGCTGCCCGACTGGGAGCCGGAGCCGGTCGAGCTCCACGCCTTCTACCCCTCGCGCCTCAGCGCCTCGCCCAAAGTCCGCGCCTTCCTGGAGTTCCTGAAGGAGAAGGCTAAAAGCTAGCGATAGCTGGGAGCTGGGAGCCGGTAGCCGGGAGCCGGTAGCTGGGAGCCGGTGGCGCACATTGCTGGGCTAAGAGGGCGTAACTGGGGCTATTTCTACGGCAAGTGAAACAAAATAAATAAGATAATAGCGAGGCCCCCCTCTGTTTTTGCGATTTTGTAAAATGTTCCACGTGGAACATCCTCGGCAACCCGTCCGGCGATCGTTTGCAGTGTTCCACGTGGAACATTGCGGAGGGATGCAGCGCGCAGAGCCCGCGTGTAGCGTGTAGCATCTTTACCCCAACGTCCATGGAACTGCGATTGTTCCACGTGGAACATTCGAGAAGTTTGCAGGAAGCAAAATTCCGCCAATTAGACTCCCACCAGCTCCCAGCTCCCAGCTCCCAGCTCCCGGCTCCCAGCTCCCAGCTCCCAGCTCCCAGCTACCCGCTAGCCGGGGAGTTTTCCACGGGGGTCCCGCTTTGCGGCACGCCGTTGCAGAAATTTTCACAATCTCCCATGTGGCAGAGAAGTCGAGAGTTAAACGACACCTTCCCGCTACCCATTCATCGCCTTCCACAAATGCGTCCCATTTCTGCACAGGCGCATTCCATTGCGCATCCGCCCCACTGCCGTTAACCTTGGGTGGTCATGGGGAAAGTGCTGGCGGTAGTCAATCAGAAGGGTGGAGTCGGCAAGACTACCACCGCCATCAACCTGTCGGCAGCCATGGCTTTGGAGGGTCTGCACATCCTCCTCATGGACTGCGACCCCCAGGCAAACTCCTCCGGCGGCTTCGGCGTGGGGCGCGAGGAGAGCCGGCGCTCCTCCTACGACGTGCTGATGGGCGAGGCAACCATCGAGGAAGTGGCGCTGCCCACCGAGATTCGCACCCTCAAGCTGGTCCCTTCGCACAAAAACCTCACTGGGGCCAATGTCGAGCTGATCCAGATGGAGCGGCGCGCCTACCGGCTCCGCGAGGCCCTGGATAAAGTCCGCGGAATGTACGATTTCGTGCTTCTGGATTGTCCGCCGGCCCTGGATCTGCTCACCCTGAACTCCCTGGTCGCCGCGGACCGCCTCCTCGTTCCCATGCAGGCTGAATATTTCGCGCTGGAAGGGATCAGCGAGCTGGTGCACACGCTGGAGCGCGTCCGCGAGGCCTTCAATAAGGACCTGGAGATCGAAGGCGTGCTGCTGACCATGTACGACGACCGGACCAACCTGGCGCAGCAGGTGACCGAGAATTTGCGCCAATTTTTTAAGGAGAAGCTGCTGAAGACGGTCATTCCGCGCAACGTCCGTCTGGCGGAGGCGCCGAGCTACGGAAAGCCGGTGCTGCTCTACGATCCGAAGTCCCGCGGCGCGGAGGCCTATCGGGATCTGGCTCTGGAGCTGCTGGCACGCAACGGGATCGAGACACCGGGAGCGAAAGCACGCAGGGAGTCCCCTCCGTCGGCCGAGAAGCCGAAGCCGGAAGTGAAGGTGAGATTTTGGCCGTACGGATAGAAAGGCAGGGCTTAGGGGTTGGGGATCAGGGTTTAGGGGTTAGGGTTTAGCGGCGTCGTGCAGAGTTATGGGCCTCATCTGGTTTTCTATACCCTAATCCCTATACCCTAAACCCTTTCCGCTCGGTCGAAACGGGGCACAGGGAGAGAGGGCCGCTGGCGCGGCTGAGCATTTCCAGCAGAAGAAGGAAGTTCATGCAAACAGCGACGGAAGCTCCAAAGAGGAAGGCACTGGGCAAGGGACTGGAGTCCCTGCTGCCTCGGGTGCAGGCGGCGGCCGAGACCGCGGCTCAGGAACACGCGGAGGCGGGCACGCCGCGGCAGATCCCGGTGGGCGAGATCGACCGCAGCCCCTACCAAACGCGCTCGCACCTCGACGAGGCACTGCTCACCGAGCTGACCGAGTCGATCCAATCGACGGGGGTGGTGCAGCCGGTGGTGGTGCGGCCGGTGGCGGGAGGGCGCTTCCAGCTGATTGCCGGCGAGCGGCGCTGGCTGGCTTCGCAGCGCGCGGGCAAGGAGACGATCCCAGCCTTCGTCCGGCACGCCTCCGACGAGCAGGCGATGGAGATGACCATCGTCGAGAACCTGCAGCGCAGCGACCTGAACCCCATCGAGCAGGCGCGAGCCTTCGAGCGGCTGGGGCGGGAGTTTCAGCTGACCCAGGAGCAGATGGCTAAGAAGACGGGCAAAGACCGCGCGTCGGTGGCGAACTTCCTGCGGCTGCTGCGGCTGCCGGCCGAGGTGCAGGCGCATGTAGAGAGCGGCGAGCTGGCCTTCGGCCACGCGCGGGCGCTGCTGGGGCTTGAAGATCCGGAGACGATCCTGAAGGCAGCGCGGAAGGTGACATCCCTTTCCATGAGCGTGCGCCAGACGGAGGGCTATGTCCAGGGGCTGCTCAATCCCGAAGCAAAGGGGCACAAAGGGGAACAAAAGGAGAAAGTTGTCGATCCCAATGTGCGCGAGGTGCAGGAGACGCTGCAGCGCGCCCTGGGTCTCAAGGTCCACGTGGAGGACCGCCAGGGGCGCGGGAAGGTGATCATCGAATACGGAAAGATCGAGGAGTTCGACCGGCTGCTGGAGATGCTGGGGGCGAAGGGGTAGGGCGTCTAAGCTACAGATTCCACTCGTAGTATACGCTTCGGCGAATGCCGGAATGTTCCAGCGGTAAATCCTTGCTGCGGTCGCAGGCGGCAATCCCCTGGGCTTCCTGCTGATTCTGGTCGTTCCGGCTACAGATTCCAGCCATTACGAAGCCACTGATTCCGGCAGAATGAGCCGCTCCGGGATAAGGCGGGCCTTGAGCGCAACGCAAGGCCGCCTTGACTCGGAATCGCTCGGTTTGGCGTGGTACTTGCCAATTGCCGATATCCGGCAAGAGCGATGTCAATGAGCGCCTCGGCCTTATATTGCCAATTGACCTTTAACAGCCCATATACCTGTCATGCACGAGAGCAGTTTCGGAATACACGTAGACTTTTTGAGGCTGGTACAGGGTGGCATTTTCTTGATTAAAAAGCCACTTGAGCGTGTGCCTTCGGTCTACACCAATTCCGAAACTGCTATAGCCGGCGACTGATCGCTTCGATGGGAAGCGAACGGCTAGCGGATCAACGGACTCTCCCAGACGCGAAAAAGCAATTCCTTGAGCTGGGAGAAGTCCTTCGGGCCGAGCTCGGCCCGCCATTCGCGCTCGATCTCGCGGAGGACTTCCAGCGCCTTGGCCCACGCGGCGTGTCCGCGCTTTGTAAAGCGGACAATGCGCGCGCGGCCCTCATCCGGCGCGTCGGACCGGACCAAATACCCTAGATCTTCGAGACTCCCGAGCAGGCGATTCATGGCCTGCTTGCTCATGCCTGCGCGCTCGGCAAGGACGCTGGGGCGCACTCCGTCGGGTCCCGGAAATCGGAAGAGCGCCATGTGCGGCAGGCTGAGCTCCTGAAACCCTGCTGCGTTGAGTTCGTGGATGATACGCCGGTGAATGGCCTCGGCCGGAACCCGCAGCAGCGCGCCGATGAGCATGTCGCTGGTTTTGATCGGCGAATTTTCCTGCAAGAGAGTCATTGACACTCCGAGTAAACTATGTTTACCTTATTTAACGGTAAACAGAGTTTACCACAAAGGAGAAGAAAACGACAATGCAGACCATCGACCTCGATGTCAGTCCTTCCGCAGCAATGCAGGCCGCGGCAAACGTTAGACCCACAGGATCCGTCGCATTTGAACGAGGACGGCAGTCTCTGGATCATTCAGTCTGGTACAACGGCTCGCTGATGACCTTTCTGGCTACAGCCGAAGACACCCACGGGCAGTTCGCGTTGATCGAGTTAGCGGGCAGGAAGGGCAATGTTCCTCCTCCACACATCCATCACTGGGAAGATGAGATCTTCTATGTGCTGGAGGGTGAGTTGGCCGTTTCGGTTGGCGATCGCACCATGAGGGCTGTGCCTGGAACCATGGTCTTCCTGCCACGCAACGTGCAGCACTCGTTCACGATCGAATCGGAGCAGGCGCGAATGCTCGTTCTCCTTACCCCCGCCGGATTTGAAGGATGGTTCAGGGAGTTCAGCGTCCCGGCGCCGGCCATGACATTGCCTACCGTGACTGAAGTGGCCTACGGAGACGTGCAAAGAATGCTCGAGGTTGCCCCGCACTATGGCCTAGAATTTGTCTTGCCGGAAAGACAGTGAACGGAATCTGCTCTGAGGGGGAATGCATATGGCGCAACAGACGGCCGATCTCTGCACCAATCCTTCCGAGGAGGTCATCCGAATCGGACATCTCACGGCGCATTTTCTCGTCACCGGCGAGAACTCGGTGGGCGCGGTCGCCGTCTTTGAGGTGGTCGTCCCCGCCGGGCAGCGCCTGATGGCGCCGGCACACAGCCACGATCACTTCGAGGAGACGGTCTACGGCATCGACGGCGTGTTGACGTGGACCGTGGACGGCAAGCCGATCGACGTGGGGCCGGGGCAGGCGCTCTGCATTCCGCGTGGCTCCGTTCACCGGTTCGACAACAACGGTAGCGAGGACGTGAAGGCGCTAACCGTCGTTACACCCGCGGCGATCGGCCCGCAGTTCTTCAGAGAGTGCGCCGAAGTAATCAATGCGGCGGTCAATGGTCCGCCTGATCGCGCGAAGATGGCGGAGATCATGCGCCGCCATGGGTTGACCCCGGCTCCGGCTCCGCCTCACGCGTAAGGCTGCGGCGCACCCATGCAAACGAAAGCCACGATGGCTGTGCCCCTGGATTGCGCCAAATCGCCAAAGCGCTCACCCACCCATGAGGGCGGGGCGGCCAGGATTCTATCGTGGCCGCTTCTGGCTGAATTTACCGCTGGCCGGAACTATGAATTGCTCAGCGTCGAGTCCCGCAAATCTGCTTAGGCCAGGTGATGAAGCACCTGGCCGGCAGGAAAGATAGAATGTTGCACGGTTGACAGGAGCGTGGTGCAAGAGGGACTGGCAATGCCCTTTGTGGATGTGAACGGCTTCACAGTTATTGAACGCCTGCCGGGGTGGAAGGGGCGCTATTTTCATACCGCCAGCATGACGTTTGCGCACTACGAATTCACGGCCGGTGCATCGATTCATGAGCACTTCCATCCCGAGGAAGAGGTTTATGAAGTCCTGGAGGGCGAGCTGGAAGTGACGATCGATGGAAGATCGGAGATTGCGCGGCCCGGTGTGGTGGCGATTGTGCCGCCGAATGCCCGTCATTCCGTCAAAGCGCTTACGGACGGGCACCTGATTGTTGTCGATCATCCGGCACGACCGGAGTTCGGCCAGGCGCGCCCCAGCGTTCACGGATCGCCCGGTCGGACAACGCCTGATTCCTGATACGTCGGCAGTGCATGCGTGCATCATCGACCATCCGCTCGTCGAGAGTCGGATTCCTGGGCGAAGGTTCCGCATCGGCCAACGACGGGCGCAGGACTCGGAACACGCTCCATGTGTGCTTCGGCCTGAAGGCAACAGCCGACTTACGCCAGGACAACGCATACGAACCGACATGCGAAATAGTTGCTGCAAGCGGAGCAGCTTTGAGACGCCGCGGCCTCATCCAGTCTCCTCTTGACAGTCGAAAGGAGTTTCCATTACACCTTTTGATTATCGAGAGGAGTTCGCCCCATGCCCGACGACCTCGTTCAGGGAACCCTCGAAATGCTCGTCCTGAAAACCCTCGCCCTCCAGCCCATGCACGGCTATGGCATTGCGCTGCGCCTCGAGCAGGTCAGCCATGGGGTGTTCCGCATCAACCCCGGCTCACTGCTGCCCGCCCTCAGCCGGCTGGAGCGCGCCGGCCGGATCAAAGCCGAGTGGCGCGCCACCGAGAACAACCGCCGAGCTTGCTACTACCAGCTCACCAGCCGCGGTCGAAAGGCCTTCGAAGAAGAACGCGCGCAATGGGATCGTCAGATTTCCGCCATCGCCCGCATTCTCGAAGCCTGACCGAAGGACTCAGCCATGCTCTCCAACCTCATCGCCGGCCTCCGCGCCCTCTTCCGCCGCAATCGCCGCAACGACGAGATCGCTTCCGAACTGGACAGCTTCTTCCAGGCGTCTATCGACGACAAGCTGCGCCGCGGTCTCTCGCGCGAGCAGGCCCTCTGCGCTGCCCGTGCAGAAATCGGCAGCGCCGAGACCGTTCGCCTCAAGGTATGGTCCGCCGGCTGGGAAGCCACGGCCGAATCTCTCCTGCAGGATCTGCGCTTCGCCGTCCGCCAGTTGCGCAAGAACCCAGGGTTCGCAGCGACCGCGATCCTGGTGCTCACTCTCGGCATGGGCGCGGCTGTCGCCATCTTCAGCTTTGTCGACGCGGCTCTCATCCGGCCACTGCCTTACGCGCAGCCCTCGCGCCTGGCCATCGTCTATGAGAGCAATTCGCTCGGACCTCACTTCCATCTCTCGTATTTCGATTTCCTCGACTATCAGCAGCGCAACACGGTCTTCACATCGCTCGAAGCCTTCGGACACTACGGCTTCATGCTGACCACGCCCGACGGTCCGCAGCCCGTACACGGTACGAGCGTCACCGCGGGATTCTTCCGCACGCTCGGTGTGACCCCTGTGCTGGGGCGCGATTTCCGCGCCAACGACGACCAGGCCGCCGCTCCGTATGTCGTGCTCATCAGCTACGCCGCCTGGCAGCGTCGCTTTGGCGGGCGCAACGATGTCCTCGGCAAGACCGTCACGCTCGACGGCAAAGTGACCTCCATCATCGGCGTGCTGCCGCCGAGCTTCCACTTCGCGCCCGCCGAGCCCTCTGAGTTTTGGGGAACCGAGCGCCCCGACGGCGGCTGCGAAAAGGTGCGCGGCTGCCACAACCTCATCGGCCTGGCGCGCCTGCGCAGCGGGGTGGGCTTCGCAGCGGCTGTGGCCGACATGGAGCGCATCGGCGTCCAGCTCGCGCAGCAGTATCCCAATGACGACCACGGCCGCGGGGCCACCATGGACCCGCTGGTCGACGCCGTGTTCGGCAACATTCGCCCGATCCTGCTCATGCTGCTCTGCGGAGCCGCGCTGCTGCTGCTGATCGCCGCCGTCAACGTCTCCAGCCTCCTGCTCGTGCGCACCGAGCGCCGCCGCCGCGAGATGGCCGTCCGCGGAGCCCTGGGCGCATCGCGCTCGCGCCTCGTCTGCCAGTTCCTCACCGAGGGCGTCGCGCTCGCCGGGTTCGCAGCCGTGCTCGGCCTCGGCGTCGCGTTCGCCGTCATCCGCCTCGTGCTCGGTCTCATCCCCAAAGACATTCTCGACACCATGCCTTATCTGCGCACTTCGGGCCTCAACACGCACGCCTTCGCTTTCACCGGCCTCGTCGCGCTCATCGCTGCGCTGATCTTCTCGCTGCTGCCGGCCCTGCGCGTCTCGCACGCCGATCTGCGCGACGGCCTCCAGGAAGGCTCGCGCGGGGCGTCGGGCACGGTGTGGCGCCGCTTCGGATCCAATCTCGTCATCGCCGAGCTGGCCATGGCCATGATCCTTTTGGTCGGCGCGGGTCTGCTCGGCAAGAGCTTCTATCGCCTGCTCCACGTCGATACCGGCCTCAACGCCGATGGCCTCGCCACGCTCGATGTCGCCGGCACCATCAAATCCGGCGCCGCGCCGCAGTGGATCAGCTTCGAGCGCCGCCTCCATGCGGAATTGACCGCACTTCCCGGCGTCCGGTCCGTCGCCATCGCCAGCGAAGCGCCGCTGGGCGACGGTGACGGCTCCAGCAATTTCGTTATCGTGGGCCGACCGCCTGTCGATCACAACGAGGTCATCATCCGCGACGTCGCCGCCAGTTATTTCTCTACGATTCAGGCGCGCCTCGTCCGCGGGCGCTACTTTGCCGACGACGAGGACCAGTCGCGTCAGCGCGTCGTCGTCGTCAACCGGCAGCTCGCGAAGGTCTTTTTCCCCGGTGAAGATCCGATCGGCAAGCAGATCTTCATGGAAGGCGACCCGAAGACGGCCATGCTGATCGTCGGCATCGTCGACAACATTCAGGAAGGCCAGCCGGACGCTGCGCCGCAGGGCGCCATGTACCGCCCGCGCAATCAGAATCCCGACGATCCCCGCGACGGATTCACCGTTCTGCTGCGCACCGGCCAGTCAGAAGATTCCATCCTCGGCGCCGCCGCGTCGGCCCTGCACACGGCCGACCCCACTCTCGCCGTCTTCAATCCCGGCACCATGATGGAGAAGCTCTACGATTCGCCCTCCGCCGCGCTGCACCGCGCCTCCGCCTGGCTGGTCGGCAGCTTCGCCGCGCTCGCGCTGCTGCTCTCGGTCGTCGGCCTCTACGGCGTTATCGCGTATTCGGTCAGCCAGCGCACGCGCGAAATCGGCGTGCGCATGGCTCTGGGTGCGCAGCGCAGCACGGTCTACCGCATGATTCTGCGCGAAGCCGGAGGTCTCGCTGTGGCCGGCATCGTGCTCGGCCTCGCCGGATCGCTCGCCGCCGCTACGCTGCTGGGCAAGCTGCTCTTCCAGGTCCGCGCCTGGGATGTGACGACGCTCGCCGCGGTCTCCGTCGTGCTGGCGCTGGCCGCGCTGGTGGCCAGCTTCCTGCCCGCGCGCCGCGCCGCCTCTGTTGACCCGACCGAAGCGCTCCATGCGGAATGAATCTCCGTGAGCGCATGATCGCCAATGCGCTCGTCGAGAACTTTGTGACGGGCTATCGGCGGTTCCGAGGGTAGTACCAGCTGACCGGAAGTATGGATTGCGCGGCGTCGGACTCCGCAAATCCGTTCTTAGAGCAGTTTCGGAATACATGCAGACTTTTTGAGGCCGGCACAGGGTGGCTTTTTCCTGATTAAGAGCCACTTGAGCGTGTGCCTTCGGTCTACACCAATTCCGAAACTGCTATAGGCTGCGGCATTCCAGGCGCATTGGAATTCTGGAGCTTCAATTCGGCTTCACGCGATGTGCTGAACCCATTGGCTCCGCCAGGCGGGGGCCGCGAAGGGATCGGCGAAATACTGTGTCTCGTGCACGACCCTGGCGTTGCGGAACTCCATGATGCTCACGGTGTATGCCGATCGCCCCTCATAAACGATGGTGTATTCGGTGATCCAGAGGTCGCCGTTTCCGAGCATTCGCCTGATCTTGAAACCTGACGGTTTGCCGGGGTGATGGCTGCGCAAGGCCTGCAAATTGGCTCGCCCGAGGATGCGCTCGCCTGACTGGGGATAGTCACAAATGGCATCGTCCGCGTAAATATCGTGTTCTGCGTTCAGATCGCCGACTGCCGAGGCGTGCCAGTGGGCATTCAGGGCTTCCTGAATTTGTTCTTCTTCCGTGGACTGCGCGATTTGCGGTTGGTCTGTCATAGTCATCCACCTTCCGGGATCCGTCTGCCGTGGGCGTCCTGCTCACGTCGCGGGTGTAGGTTCGATGCCGATGCTGGGCCGAACGGTTCGTCGCCACGGGCCAGAGCCGCAGATGAGTACTGCGAAGCCGGCAAACCGCCGGCAACAGCAGACACAGAGTTCCCTGCGAAGATCAGGGCGCCGGCGCTGCGGGATGCCGGCGCCCTGGATCGGTGGTGAGGTCTCCATTGTGGTTCGGCTTGCGCCGGACTCAGGCCGCGTGCAGGTCCTTCTTTGGGGGTTGTTTGGGGGCGTGACGGAGCCAGGCGTCAAAGTGTGTGTCGCCCAGGCGCGCGGACTTGCCAGGGAGCAGCGTCCTCTCGCTCACCGCGATGCCGAAGTAGGATGCGCGGGGGTCGGAGATGACCTCGCGTGGATCCCGGAGGGCGGCCAGCTCGCGCCGGGCCAGCTCGTCGAGATGAAACGGTTCCGGCCCCCCGATTTCAACCATGCCCTTCACCGGCGGGCTCATAACGATCTTGACCAGTGCGGCAGCGACATCGTCGGCTGCCATCGGCTGGAATAAAGCGGAGGGCAGGCGGACCTGGTTGCTTTGCGTGGAAAAGTCGGCGATGCTTTTCACAAATTCAAAGAACTGCGTGGCGCGGACGATGGTCCAGGGGACGGGCGAGGCCTGGATAAGCTTCTCCTGCGCCATTTTTGCGCGGAAGAAGCCGCTCTCGAGAAGACGATCCGTTCCCACCACCGACAAGGCAACGTGATGTTTCACGCCGGCGCGCGCTTCCGCGTCGAGGAGGTTGCGCGTCGATGTCTCGAAGAAATGCAGCACCGCCGCGTCCTCCCAGGAAGGGGAGTTGGTTACATCGACGACTGCGGAAGCGCCCTGCAGGGCGCTTGCGAGGCCCTCGCCCGTGATGGAGTTGACGCCCGATTTGGGCGATGCGGCTACGACTTCCTGCCCCTGGTCACGAAGCCTTTGGACCAGCCTCGATCCAATGAGCCCGGTACCGCCAACGACTACGATTTTCATGATGTTCCTCCATTGGCCGATCGTGGCAATGGTGAAATTGCCAGCTGTTGGCCACGACCGAACAGCGGTTCACTTTGTGACACGATGCGGCGATCAATTTTGCAGTGGTGCGCCGGTAATAGTCCGCTGCTGTGCATAAACTCCGCGCCTGAATTTTATAAAATCGACCCGTGCAGCACAGATGGCAGTCCGACCCGCTGCCGGATTATCTGCGAGCCCGCCCTCGCCTTTTCGGCATCGCGTACCGCATCCTGCGCAGCGCGGCTGAGGCCGAGGAGATCGTGCAGGATGTCTGGGTGCGGTGGCAGGCCACCGATCGCAGGGTAGTGGTTGAGCCGCCGGCATTCCTGGCAACAGCAGCAACAAGGCTGGCAATCAACGCAGCGCACTCGGCGCGTTCACGGCGTGAAACACAGATCGAGCCGCGGCTTCCCGAACCGGTGGATACCGGCAGCGATCCCAGCCTGGAAGCCGTACGTGGCGAGGCGCTGGAGTCCGCGGTTCTGATCCTGCTGAGGAAACTCACTCCTCGAGAACGAGCAGCGTATGTGCTGCGGGAAGCGTTCGACTACCGCTACCGGCAGATTGCCGCGCTCCTGCAGCTCAAAGAAGCCAACGCCCGCCAGCTGGTGACGCGGGCTCGCCAACATATCGCCGCGGGGCGCCGCACGCCCGTACGCGCGGAGGAGCAGCGGCGGCTTTTCGCGGTGTTTCTCGGGGCAGCTCGCCAGGGCGATCTGGCCTCGCTGGAAGGCGCGTTTGCGTGGGATGCGGTCTCGCCTTCGGACAGCCGCAAGCCGGGTGCGAAGTCGGTCGCGGCGATCGATGCATCCGAGCTGGGCATTCGCTGCCTTCTGCGGGCTATGAGAAGCAGCGGGCTGGCGGCGCTTCCGAAGCGGAACAAACCCAGGGCGGCGTAGAGCGGACGCGGGATCGATGCGGCGCCGCCGGTGACGATCCGGTCAGAACGAGTCAGTGAGCATGACCTGATCGTCAAACGGAATGATTCGCGCTCATTCCGACGGCAGATCGACCTCCGCACAGCCAAGGGTAAAGACAAACGGAAATGGACCGGGATCGCCGGTTCGACAAGCCCCGTCGAAGAAGACGAAACCGCGCCTGCTGGTGTCGCTTTCGAACTGGAATGTGGGCTTCCACGGTCCTGCGTGCCAGCCGCGATCGTCCGCAGTCATGATTTGGACGGGCTGGCCCCAATCGGACAGTAACCCGGACGGCTGTTTTGCACGACACCACCACAGACCGGTTTCCGGCGGCGCTTCGCCATTGCCCATCCAGACGCGCGCAAAGACAGCGTCGAAGCGGTCAGCGCGCCGACGAACACAGAAGTCAAACATCTTCATTTCCGGCGCCGCAAAGACGACATGTTTGCTCCAGCCTGTGCGTCCGTCGTCGCTCTCCGCATAGCCGTGAACCAAATAATCTTCGTGATTGGACCCGGCCACATACCACATCTTCCATTTGCCGTCGTGATAGAGGAGATTGGGCTCGTAGACGCTTCCGTGCTCCCACTCCTCGTCAGCGACGAAGGCGGGTTCCGGCTGATCGACCCACTTTTGACCGTCCCATTCCAGAAATCCGATCGTGTACGGTCCCCACAGATTCTCGGCGGCACCGGCATAGTAGATGCGCTCTACCCACGCTGCCCGCTCCGGGCTCCAACCCGTCACATACGAAGGGCAGTGCCGGCCACCCTTGCCGTCCCATGGCGCACTTCTGTTTCCTGGGGCCAACGGCTCCAATTCTCCGGCAGCATTGCGAAGGGGTTTCCATCCAGCGGCAGCCAGACTCTCGCCACGGGGCAGGTTTGCGCTGAATAGGTCGGTGGAACCGCGACCATTGGCCTGGCCTGCCAAAACCATCCACCAGCCATCGCCCCTTTTGGCAACGCTGGGATCGAGCAGTTCGCAGCCATACGCAGGTGTTGAAGAATCACGCGGGTCGAAGATTTTCGACTCTCTTACGACAAGCGATTGGGCCATTCGACGCGATTTTATACGTGGCTGGCGCCGATCCGGGTGGGTTATCGGCAAAACGGACAGAACGCCCCATGCGTTTGGTGTCAGGGAAAGGCAACCGCAGTTTCTGTTGGGGGGCGTCCGGCTCTCTTGTCCCGATACGAGACGGAATATTTTCGCGTGGCGGCTTGACCGATTGACAGGGGCGGCGGGTTGGGGTACGTTCCCATAATATGTTTAGGGGAGAAAGCGTGGAGCAGGGCGAATCGGGAGAACTGATCCAGGGCACGCTGGAAATGCTGATCCTGCGGGCATTGATGCGTGGGCCGATGCACGGGTATGGAGTGGCGGAGTGGATCGAGCGGGTGTCGCAGCAGGTGCTGAAGGTGGAAGAGGGCGCGCTGTATCCGGCGCTGCACCGGCTGGAGCTGCGCGGGCTGCTGAAGGCCGAGTGGGGCACATCGGAGAACAAGCGCAGGGCGAAGTTCTACCAGCTGACAGCCGCAGGCCGCAGGCAGCTGGACGCGGAATCGCAGCGCTGGGCGCGGCTGGCGGCGGCGGTGGCTTTTGTGATGCAGGCGTCGTGAGCCAGCGGGGTAAGGAGAGCTTATGAGCGGGCGGCTGCACGAGTTTCTGTTGCGGGCGAAGGGGTTGTTGCGGCGGAAGCGCATGGATCGGGAGATGTCGGAGGAGCTTGCCTTCCACCAGGAGATGCTGCGGGCGAAGTTGCTGCGGGAGGGCACGGCTGCGGACGAGGTGAACGCGGCGGCGCGGCGGCGGTTCGGCAACGCGGAACACTGGCAGGAACGGCTGCGCGAGCTGTGGCAGTTCAGGAGAGTCGAGGACTTTGGCCGTGACCTGCGTTTTGCCGCGCGGGTGCTGCGCAAGTCTCCGGGATTCACAGCGATCGCGCTGCTGACGCTGGCGCTGGGTGTGGGCGCCAACACCACGGTGTTTTCGCTGATGAACGGATTGCTGCTGCGGCCGCTGGCGGTTCCAGGGAGCGACCGGCTGGCGGTGGTGGGCATCGACCGGAGCGGGCTGAAGAGAAGCTACAGCTTTTCCGAGCCGCTGTTTCGGGGCCTCGAACACAATGCCGCGTTTGCGCAGGTGTTTGCATTCAGCCATGCCCGCTTCCAGGTGCTGGGGCGCGACGGGAACGAGAACGTGATGGGACAAATGGTAAGCGGGAACTTCTTCCCGGCACTGGAGACGCCGCCGCTGCTGGGACGCATGCTGACGCCGGAGGACGACCGCAAAGGGGGCAATCCGGCGGGGTTTGCGGCGGTGATCAGCGAAGGGTTTTGGGAGAGGTGGTTTGAGCGCGCGCCGGATGTGGTGGGGCGCAAACTGACCATCGACAAGACGGTTTTTACGGTAGTGGGCGTAATGCCTAAACGCTTTACAGGAGCGGACCCGCTGGAGCGGCCGGAGATTTATCTGCCGCTGGCGACGGAACCGATCCTGAACGGACCGCGCAGCATGACGCTGGCCGGGTATCACGGCTGGTGGCTCACGGTGATGGGACGGCTCGAGCCCGGGGTGACCATGGAGCAGGCCAACGCGGAGGTGGGTGCAGCGACGACTGCGGTGCTGGGCGCGCGGATTCCGGATGCGGCGTGGGTGAGGACGCAGCTCCAGAGGCATTTTTGCTTTACGGCGGAGCGCGGTTCGACGGGATTCACGTACCTGCGGCTGGAATTCCGGAAGCCGCTGGTGGCGGTGATGATTCTGTGCGGGGGCATTCTGCTGCTGGCGTGCCTGAACCTGACGAGCCTGCTGATGGCGCGGGGAGCGGCGCGGGAGCGGGAGCTGGCGACGCGGCTGGCGGTGGGCGCGACGCGGCAGAGGCTGATGCAGCAACTGCTGACGGAAAGCCTGCTGATCGCGGTGACGGGGACAGTGCTGGGGCTGGTGCTGGCGCCGCTGGTGAGCCAGTCGCTGGGGGCGCTGCTGCTGAGCGGGGCGCCGGACACGCATCTGGACACATCGCTGGACGTGAGGGTGTTTGCGTTTGCCACGCTGGCGGCAGTACTGGCCACGGTGCTGATCGGCCTGGTGCCGGCGCTGCAGGCGGCGGCGAGCAATCTGAGCGATCAGATTAAGAGCGGGCAGCATGCGACCCGGGTTCACGAGCGGAAAAAGCTGTTGCCGCGGGTGCTGATGTCGCTGGAAGTGGCGCTGGCGCTGGTGCTGGTGGTGGGGGCCGGACTGCTGGCGTCAAGTTTGGTGCGGCTCTACGATTCAGGCGAAGGATTCGATCCGCGGGGGGTGGAGAACGTCGCGTTCAGCATGGACGATCAACCCCTCGGCGGCGACGCGCTGATGCAGTTTTACCGGACCATGGGCGAAGGGCTGCGTGCCCTGCCCGGCGTGACCAGCGTGAGTGTGGCGCGCATGATTCCGCTGACGGGGAACGAATGGGACCAGGACCTGGCGACTCCCGGCCAGTCGGGTCATGACATCGATTTGAACAGCATTGCGCCGGAGTACTTCCGCACCATGCGGATTCCGCTGCTGGCGGGACGGGATTTCAGGTGGAACGACACCCTGGCTGCGGGAAAGAAGATCATCCTGAACCAGTCGGCGGCGAAGCTGCTGTTTCCGGCGGGGGGTGCGGTGGGCGGGGTGGTGAAGGAGACGGAGGGATCGACTGCGGGGTTGTATGAGGTGGTGGGCGTGGTGGGGGATACGAAGTATGACGACATGCGGTCGGCGCCTCCCGCGCAGGCGTTTTTCCCGATGACCCAGGACGGAGGGCACGACCCTTCGTATACGGCGGTGGTTCGCATGGACGGGGCGGCAGGTCCACTGGCCGGCGCAGCGCGGCAACTGGCGCGGCGGATGGCGCCGGGGATTCCGGCGCCGGAAGTGACGTCGATGATGGAGATCGTGAACGATTCGCTGAGCGCGGAGCGGATGATGGCGCTGCTTTCGGTGTTCTTTGCGTTGTGCGCGCTGCTGGTGACGGCAATCGGTTTGTATGGGACGCTGGCTTACGCGACGGCACGGCGCACGAGCGAGATCGGGATTCGCATGGCGCTGGGCGCGGGGCGCGCGCAGGTGGTGCGGCTGGTTTGCGGGCAGAATGCGCTGGTGGCGGTGCTGGGCACAGGGGCGGGCCTGGCGGCGGCGCTGCTGGCATCGCGGGCGCTGGCGAGCTTCCTGTACGGGACGTCGGCGCGCGATCCGGGGGTGCTGGCAGGATCGGTGCTGGCGCTCGTGTTGATTGCGAGCGCGGCCTCGCTGGTGCCGGCGTGGCGGGCGGCACGGATCGACCCGATAGCGGCGATTCGCTGCGAGTGAGCAGGCCGGGGAAAAATGGATTGGGGTTAGGAGAGGCGCTTCAGGGGCGAAAGTCCCATTGATTTTGGGGCCGTATCGGCACCCTTCCACTTCGCTCAGGCCAGGTTGTGGGACACCCGGATCTGATTCACCACAGAGGACGCAGAGGGCCCGGAGGGATTCTCCGCAAATTGTAAGGACGCTTTCGCTGCGACCAGGCGCGATGCGACGCGGGAAGGACGGAGTCAGATCATCGGTCGCGGGATGGGCCGAGCAGAGTATCCCAGGCTCTCTGGATCACGGATCGTTCGCTGTCCGCTCGGACGCGTTCTCTGATTTCCCACAAACGCCGGGCGTCGTCGGAGAGGCGATCCGTCTCGGGATCGCAGGGTGCGTCGGCCGGATGGGCGGCGTCGGTGAGGTGGCTCTGGTTCTCCACTAGGCGACCCTCCGCAGCCGTTCATTTTCAAGCAGTGTCTCCATGAGCTCTCGTTGCAATTCGAGAACGCAGTCTTGCGCTTCTATCACCAAGGTTCGGGCCTCCCAGCACTCTCCGCGTCGGAGCGCTCTTTCGATCTCCATCAGTTTTTCCAGCAGAATCCGGGTGCTCATGCGAAGAGTTTGCGCGATAACCACCGTGTCTACCGCTGGTAACATTCAACCCAATTACCGATGCGTCATCAATACCGATTCAGTGTTATTACGTCAGTACACAGAAGGGAAGGCCTCTGCCGGCGTTCTTCTGTGGCTTGTGGAACGCGGGCCTGAAGGCCATGGGGAAGGTCGCGGGGATCCCGATCTGATTCACCACAGAGGACGCAGAGAGCCCGGAGAAATCATCCGCAAACTGTAACGACTCTTTCGCGGCGACCAGGCGCGGCGCGACGCGGCGAAGGGACCAGAGTGGGCAATGCTCTGAGTTGTTCTCCGTAGCGGAGCGGGGTAGTATCAGGCCAGCCGCGGACCTTCCCCCAAAATCCCAATTCCATCCAGGTCGGCTGGAGCGGCGAGGACAAGGACGCTGTGCCGGTTCCGGAGATTTCGCGCGGACTCACGCCCCAGTCCGCCGGCAGCACGCCGGCGCCCGCGAGCCTCGCTCCCGAAGAGGTGGTCGCCGAGCGGTACGTGGTGAAACGGCGGCTGGGCGCGGGCGGCATGGGCGAGGCGTGGCTGGCGGAAGACCGCGTGCTGCACCGCAAGCTGGTGCTGAAGCGGCTGCTGGGAACCTATGGCGTGGATCCGTCGCGCACCGGGACGCTGCTGAGCGAGGCCAGGCGCGCCACGGCCATCGAAAGCCCGCACATCGCGCAGGTGTTCGACGTGTGCAGCCACAAGGGCGAATGGCTGCTGGCGATGGAGTACGTGCCGGGGCAGGACCTGCGCACGCTGCTGGTGGCGCCGATGGACGCGGAGACGTTTTTCTCGCTGGCGGTGCAACTGGCGGAGACGATCCAGGCGGCGCACGCGAGCGGCGTTCTGCACTGCGACATCAAGCCGGAAAACGTGATGGTGACGGAGCAGGGCTTCGTCAAAGTGCTGGACTTCGGCCTGGCGCAGATGATGGCGAGGCCGGGGGCCAGCGAGACGGTGAGCCTGGCGGGGAGCGGTGCGGCGTTTCGCGGCACGCCGGGATATATGGCTCCGGAAATCCTGCGCGAGAATGCGCCTACGGAACAGTCGGATATTTTCGCGCTGGGCGTGGTGCTGTACGAGATGGCGGGCGGGAAAGCTCCGTTCAAGGGGAAGACCACGGCGGACAGCGTGCTGCTGACGCTGTCGCACGAGCCGGCGGAGCTGGACCTGCAAACGCGGGGGCTGCCGGAGGATCTGGGACGGGTGATCCGGAAGGCGCTGAGCAAGCAGCCGGAGCGGCGCTACGCGACGGTGCGGGACCTGGTGGTGGACCTGAAGGGGCTGCAGCAGCAGAGCCTCTCGGGGGTGCATCTTATGCCGCTGGTTCCGGATACGCGGCGGCGGCAGGGAAAAATTGTAACAATATTGCTTACATTTGTAGTGGCCGCGCTCGGCGTCACCACTGAGCTGCTGGTGATGCACAGTCACAAACTGCACAACGCGAGCGGAGGCGCGCTTCCGGCGGCGGCGGCGGCGCCGAAGACGCGGCTGCTGGCGGTGCTGCCGTTCCATGTGATCGGGGAGGGCGGAGAGAGCGGGCAGGCGGCGATGAACGCGTACAGCGAGGGGCTGCGCGAGGCGATCACGACGAGCCTGGCGAGCGTGGCGCCGGCGGCGAAGATCGACGTGCTGGCGGCGAGCGAGGTGCGGGCGCATGCGCTGACGACGCCGGACGAGGCGCACAAGGAGCTGGGCGCGGACCTGGTGATCGACGGGAGCTACCAGCAATATCGGAACGAGGTGCGCATCACCTATGAGCTGAGCAACGCGGCGGGGACGATCCTCGATTCGGGACGGCTGGTGGAGAAGCTGACCGATCCGTTTGCGCTGGAAGATCATGTAGTGCGCGGGGTGCTGGAGATGCTGCGCACATCGGCGGCGGCGCCGGTGGTGGAAACGGCGGAGCAGTTCGGGACGAAGAATCCGGCGGCGTACGACGCGTATCTGCGCGGCGTGGGTTATCTGCGGGACTTCCAGATTGCGGACAACCTGAAGAGCGCGGTAGCCAGCTTCGCGGAGGCGACGCGGGAAGATCCGCAGTTTGCGGCGGCGTATGCCGGGCTGGGTGAGGCGCAGTGGGCGGAGTATGTGGCGAATGCGGACGCGGCGATGATTGCGCCGGCGCGGGCCAGCTGCGGCGAGGCGCTGCGGCTGAACAATGCCGTGGCCGAGGCGCAGATTTGCCAGGCGACCATCGACGACGGAACCGGCCAGGTGAAACCGGCGCAGGCGGAGTTCCAGAAGGCGCTGCAGCTGGATGCGCAGAGCGATACGGCGCTGAACGGCCTGGCGCGCACGTGGGAGGAGATGGAGAATCCGGGCGAGGCGCAGCACGTGTATCAGGAAGCCATCGACGCGCGGCCTTACTACTGGGCGAACTATTACGCGCTGGCGAACTTCCTGGTGCGGAGGGCGCAGTATCCCGAGGCTGCGCAGGTGCTGGAGGGCGCGGTAGCGAAATTCCCGGAGAACAGCTTCCTGGCCCGACGGCTGGGGGTGGTGTATTTCCTGGAGGGCAAGCTGGACGCGGCTGCGGAGATTCTGCAGCGGGCCATCGAGGAGCGTCCGCACGCCATTGCGTATATGGATTTGGGGCAGGTGTACCTGCACAAGCGGGAGTTCGGCAAGGCAATTCCGGCGCTGGAAGCGGCGGCGGCGATGCGGCCGACGCTCAACTCAATCCAGGCGGATCTGGCGGACGCGTACGCGTGGAGCGGCGCGGCGAAGGACAAAGCGGATGCGCGGTATCGCAGGGCGCTGGCGCTGAGCACCGCCAGCCTGAGGGTGAATGCGCAGGATCTGGACGCGCTGATGGTGGCTGCGTACTGCGCCGCGGCGCTGGGGCAGCAGCAGGACGCGCTCAGGTACCTGAACACCGCGCTGCAGCATGCTCCGGAAGATGCCGAGGTGAACTACTACGCGGCGCGGGTGTATGCGCGGCTGGGCGAGCAGGACGATGCGCGGCAGGCGATCCGGAACGCGATCGCGCACGGATATTCGCAGGCGGATATCGAGACTGCGCCGGATTTGGCGGCGCTGGCGGGGAGCGGGAAGTAAACAAGCGGCCAGGAGTGAAGCGGCAAGTCGAAAAGCCGGTTTGTGCCGAGGCGCCAGGCCGGATCGAGATATGGGTGATATCGATCGGACCAGGCGCTCGACAAAACAGACAAGAAATGCAGATGCCTTCGGCAGGCTCAGGCCAGGCTCTTCGACTCCAGCCGCTGCGCGGCCTTCGCTCAGGGTGACGCCCTCTTCATCTATGATGGCGCCTTCTTCGTTAATCAATTCGGATGTTGAGCGCACATCGCATCGGTCGATACTGCTTAAGAGCCGGATTTCAGGAGCAGGTGAGGGTCGCGGCAC
The DNA here is from genome assembly GCA_030041435.1 of Acidobacteriaceae bacterium. GTDB lineage: Bacteria > Acidobacteriota > Terriglobia > Terriglobales > Acidobacteriaceae > Palsa-343. The sequence goes on along the minus strand of JASHNW010000004.1, from coordinate 14,501 downwards.
TCGTAGTGGCGGTGGTGCGCGTCGTTCGGTTCCGCAGGGGAATTGGGGTCGATGGTTGCGAACTGGACTTCGAGTTTGTATTTGCAGCCGCTGGCCTGAGGGTTGGGCTCCAGAGTGTCAAAAGCGTCGCCGAAGCTGACATGCGTTGGGTCGAAGACGGTCTTGAAGGGGTCTTTGGGGCAGGCCTGGCCGTGGTCGCCGGTGGCGGTAATGGGGACGAAGCGGCGGACGCGGAAGTGGCGGCTGCGGCCTGATTTAAAGGCGATGTGCTCGGCATCCTTGATGGAAATGCACATCGGCTTGTGGTCGGTCATGTCGGCCAGCGAGGCTTTGGTGAAGTCGCAGGGGTGAGTGCGGCGCATTTTTTCTACGTCGAGGGTGCACTTGCGGCCGTGGGTTCCGCGGGGAGAATCCCAGGCGCAGAGATTTTCGGCGTCGGTGTCGGCGGCGCACTCGGGGCTGAGGACGGTGATGCCCTGCCCGGAGGCGCTGAGGTTGGTGGGGGCTGCCGGAGCCTGGCCGGACTGTGCGATGAGGGGTGCGGCTGAAAACAGAGCGAGAACAGCGAGAGCGACTTTCACTACACGATCCTCCTCCAACTGCGGTTGATGGGAGAGTGTCCCAGGGGAGAAGAGACGATGGGGGAATGACTGGGCAAGTATGCCGAGAGGGGGGAGGGGAAAGCAAGGGGAAAGTGGGGGGAGATTCGAGTCGTGCCCGATCTATCCCAGGTAGCGGACGTCGAGCAGGGTGCAGTCGTCGTCGGCGGCGAGGGAGCCGCAGGCGGTTTGCACCTGCGCGCAGATGTCGTTGAGAGAGGCGGCGGCCATGGGCGGCGCGGTGAGAGGTTCTTCTCCGTAGAAGTCGCCGTCGGGCAACTGCGCTTCTGTAACACCGTCGGTGACAATTAATACGCGGGCGCCGCTGGTCAGATGCACCTCTCCGGACTGGAAGGGCGCGCCCTCGATGAGGCCGACGGGCAGGTTCGACTCCTCGAGGCGCCGGCAGGTCCCGGCGTAGAGAAACGGCGGCACATGGCCGCAGTTGATGTACTCGAGGCGGCCGTCGGGGGTGAGGCGCAGAATGCACATGGTGGCGTACTTCTCGATGTTCTTGCTGCAGATGTAGCGGTTGACGACCTCGGCGATGGTGGTGAGGGGCTGGCGCGCGGCCAGCTGGGAGTAGATGAGGCCCTGCAGCGTGGAAGCAAGGATGGCCGCGGAGATTCCTTTGCCGGAGATGTCGGCGACCACCATGGAGAGCGAGTCGCCGTTGTCGATGACGTCGAAGAAATCGCCTCCCACCTCACGGCAGGCGACGGAGAGCGCGGAGACCTGGGCCCAGGAGAGCGTGGGCAGGCGGGTGGTCATGAGGCTGCGCTGAATTTCCGCAGCGATGTTGAGCTCTTCGCGGTAGCGGCGCTCGCGCTCCTCGGAGATGGCTAGGTTGGCATTGTCAATGAGGGCGGCGGCGTCGGTGGCGATGGTGCGCAGCAGGTCGTTGTCGATCTGGGTGAGGCTGCCGGCCCTGAGGCGGCTGTCGAGATAGAGCAGGCCGAGAAGTTCGGTTTCGCGGCCGGCGCCGGGGCGGTGCTTGCGCAGCGGGATGCAGATGACGGAGCGGATGCTGTGGGCGACGATGGAGGCGGAGCGGGCTTCGGGGTCGGCGCTGAGCGTGTCCGTGAGGATGTATTCGCTGGCGTTGTCGACGGCCTGGCGGATGGCGCCGTGGGAGAGGGTTTCCTCGTCGGTGAGGGCTTCGCCGTGATCGTCGCGGCCCAGGGCCAGCTCCAGTTCGCCGGCGTCGTTGCAGAGGAAGACGTAGCCGCGCTCCACCTGGGTGAGCTGGAGGGTGGTTTCGAGCAGCGCGCCGAGGATCTGATCGACGGCGCCGCCGGCTTTGAGCTTGCGCGCGGATTCGAAGAACCAGTTCAGCCGTTCCAGCGCGGTGGTGCCGGATGCGCCGACTTCGGGGATCTGGCTGATGATGTCGCGGATGGTCGAGCCGGGATTGACTTCGAGCGCGCCGATGCGGAGGCAGGGACCGTCGAGGGCGCCGAAGTGGACGGTGTCCTCTTCGCCGATGACCTGGCGGGCGGCGATCTGCTTGCCGTTGACGAAGGTGCCGTGACGGCTGCCCTGATCGACGATGTAGCAGCCGTCGTCGGCGAGGATGAGCTCGGCGTGGCGGCGGGAGACGTAGGGATGGGAGAGCACGAGATCGTTCTCCGGCAGGCGGCCGACGGTGAAGGGGGAATGCGTGATGCTGCCCGTCTTCCGGCTGGGCCCGTCGACCAGCACAAAAGCGAGCGGAGAAGGGTTCGTGGACATTGGCAAGGATTATAGGGAAAACAGCGGGTAGCGGATAGCGGATAGCTGGTAGCTGGGCGCCGGGAGCGGCCAGGGGTGAGGCGGTCAGGGGTGGGGCGGCCAGCATACGGCTGGGAGCTGGGAGCTGCGAGCGGGAGGCTAACGGCTATCAGCTCCCGGCTCCCAGCTCCCAGCTCCCAGCTAAAAACGCGACTCGCTGCCGCCTTTATCGCGCGAAGAGCAGGCGACGCATGAGGAGCAGGCAGAGGAGCGGGATGGCCACGCTGGCCAGCGGCCAGAGGACGTCGGGGCTGGCGGCGCGATGGAGCCAGAGGGCCAGCATTTGCTGACTCCAGAATGTGGCGGAGGAGACAGCGGGAGCCATGGCGCCGGCGACGGCGCTTTGCGATGCGGCGCCCCGGGAGCGCAGGACAGCGGCGAGGAGGGTAACGATGAGGGCGAGGGCGGCGGCGGCGGCAACGAGGCCGGGGATGGCGCGCTTCCACGGAAAGGGGATGGGTGCGGGGGCGGCAGCCTCGCGCGCGACCGCGGCCATGACGGAGCCGGCAAAGCCGGAGGAGGGCAGAATTCCGTCCTGCTCCGCGCCAAGAGCGGCGTCGAGCTGGGCGTCTGTCAGATGAGGATTCGGCACGCGCGGTTTCATTGGGCCTCCTTTGGCTCGGGCCGGGAGAATTTGGCCGCCCTGGTGGTTAGACGGGGGCGGGAGAACTTGCTGCGCAGCAGCTCGCGTCCGCGAAAGAGGCGCGCTTTAACCGTGCCCTCGGGGACGCGGAGGGTGCGGGCGGCGGCGGGCACGTCCTGATCGTGGAAGTAGAAGAGCAAGACGGCGTCGCGATATTTGGGCGGCAGGGCGAGGACGGCGCGGCGCAGGGCTTCGTCGCGGCTGGCGTCGTCCAGGGCGGCGGTTGCGGAGCGGCGGCTGTCGGGGGGCTCGGCAATCTCGTCGAGCGAGAGCATGGTGGCGGGGATGCGGCGCAGCTGGGTGCGGTAGAGGTTGGCGGCGAGCGCGAAGAGCCAGGTGGAGAAGGCCGCATCGCCGCGCCATTGGGCGAGATTGCGGAAGGCGCGCAGGAAGGCTTCCTGGGCCATCTCCTCGGCACGGCCGCGATCGCGGCAGAAGCGCCATGCGAGGTTGACGAGCGGCGTTTGCCAGCGGCACACGATACCGCTAAAGGCGGCCGTATCGCCGGCCAGCACAGCGGCCACTGCAGCGCGGTCTTCGTCGGGCGCAAGGTTCACGATGGCCTTCCTGTGCGGTGAGACCTGGAACGATGGTGCGCGGTTTCACTTTTTCTGTCGAGGGGGGATTTTGGGGTCAATTTCCGGATGGGCAGAGAAGCAGCCAGAAGGGGCAAGTGGGCGATTTGGCGCTTTAGCAACACTTGAGCTTCCGGGCGCTACTCCATCCTTAGCACCTCAGCCGGATCGATCGACGCGGCGCGCTGGGCCGGAATAAGTCCGGCGATAACGGCGGCGAGAACGAGTGTGGCAATCGCCACGGAGAGGATCATGGGATTGACGCCCTTGACGTCGTAGAGCTGGGATTCGACGTAGCGCACGCAGAAGTACGCCGCAGGAATCCCAATGGCGAGGCCGAGGACGATCTGGACGATGGCGCCGCGCAGAACCATGGCGACCACGCCGAGACGACGCGCGCCGAGGGCCATGCGGATACCGATCTCGCTGGTCTGCCGCGCGACGGTGTAGGCAGTGACGCCGTACAGGCCAATGCTGGCCAGCAGCAGCGCCAGCGCGCCGAAGAGCTGGGTGAGGCGGGCAATCAGGCGCTCCTCAGTGAAGCGGTCGGCGATCTGCTGCTGAAAGGTCTGAAACTTCACGATGGCCAGGTTGGGATTGATGGAGGCCAGGGTCTGGCGGGCGATGGATTCCATGTCGGGCATGGGATGCGCCGTCTCAAGGACGATGGCGCCGGGGTAAAGAGAGGTGTCGGTGTCGATGGGGCCCTTGTTGCTGGCGGGGCGCTGCAGCATGGGGAAGAAGACCATGCGATGGTCTTTCCATTGCACGGCAGTGTAGGTGGTGTCGTCGACGACGCCGACGATCTGAAACTCGAGCGGATGGTCGGCGCCAGCGAACCCGAAGTGCTCGCCGATGGGGTTCGTGCCTGCCGGGATTTCATCGTGCACGAAGGTTTTGTTCACAATGGCGACGGTAGGCGCAGTGGGCGAGTCCTGCTGGGAAAAAGTGCGGCCGAGAAGCAGCCGCGTGCCGACGGAGTCGAAGTATTCCGGCGAGACGCGAATGTGCGAGGCGTCGAAGTTGTTGTCAGGCCGGCCTTCGATCCTGAAACCGGAGTCCCAGTTGTTGTCTTCCATCGGCGTGTAGGTGGCCCAGGAGACGTGGACGACGCCGGGGATGGCGTGAAAGCGGTTCTGGAAGGCCTGGTAGAGGGGTGCGAGTTTGGAAGGCAGATAGCCGGCCGCCTGAGGATTGATGTGGACGATGTAGCGATTGCGGGAGTCGAGTCTGAGGTCGGAGCTCTGCAGTCTGTTAAGGCTTTGCGCGAACAGGCCGGCTCCGATGAGGAGCACGAGCGAAAGCGCAGCCTGGAGAACGACCAGCGAGCGCTGCAGCACGGAGGCTCTGGCGGTGGTGGTGCGGGTTGTGGAGCGCAGCGCGTCGGCAGGCTGGGCGCGTGCGGCGATCCAGGCCGGCGCAATCCCAAACAGGATGCCGGTGACGAGGCAAAGTGCGCAGGCAAACAGGAGCACGGGCAGGGAGGGGCTGGCGTCAATGGGCACGTTCTGGTCGCCGGGGAAGGCCATCACCAGCAAAGCGCGGGATCCGAGCCAGGCGATCAGGAGCCCGGCGATGCCGCTCAAGCCCGCGAGCAGGATGCTTTCCGTGAGCAACTGGCGGATGATGCGAGGACGCGCTGCGCCGAGAGCGACGCGGAGCGAGATTTCCGCCTTGCGGCTCATGCCGCGGACCAGCAGCAGATTGGCGATGTTCGCGCAGGCGATGAGCAGGACGAGAGCCGAAATCCACAGCAGCATGTGGAGGTTCGATTGGTACTGGTCCTGGAGGTTCCGGATGCCGGCGCCTGCCGGGGCGAGCACGATGTGCGCCCGCGCCAGAGCGGCTCTGCCTTTGTCGCCGGAGTAAATGGGGTCGGAGGCCACGATGTGGCGGAAGAGGCCGTTGATTTTGGTCTGGAGGGCCCCAGGCGCGACGCCTGGCCGCAGGCGGCCGATCATGTAGAGCCAATGCACCGTGGGATCGGGAACGTAATCGACGCCGAGAATCGTATCCATGGTCTGGATGGGCAGGTAGTAATCGGGCGGCGTGGAAATGAGGCGGTCGCCGTAGAAGCCCTGCGGGGCAATGCCCGCGATGAGGACGGGTTTGGTGTTGATCCAGAAGGTGGTGCCGACGACGGAGGGGTCGCTCGCGTAATTGTCGTGCCAGTTTTCGTAGCTCAGGACGGCCACCATCGGAGCGCCCTGGGTGTCATCGGAGTCGGTCAACAGACGGCCGGCCGCAGGACGCAGTCCGAACGTGCGGAAGTAGTTGCCGGAGACGAACTCGCCCATGGCCGAGCGCGCCGTCTCCTGGGTGGCGTCGCGGCGAACGGTGACCGGACGGTAGCTGAATCCGGATTCCATAGCGGCGAGTTCCTGAAACTCAGGGAGCTGTTTGCGGAGCTGCTGCCAGGTGTCGGTGGAGAAGAGAGAGTAAGAATCGTTGTCGGGAGTTCCGCCGCCGTTGACGCAGCAGTCGTCGGTGTTGCCGAGGCGCACGAGGGTGGCGGGGTCCGCGACGGGCAGGTTGCGCATGAGGACGGCATTAACGAGGGTGAAGATGGCGGCGTTGGCGCCGATGCCGAGAGCCAGAGTGAGAATGGCGGTGACGGTGAAGGCGGGGAGCTTTCTGAGCTGGCGAGAAGCGAAGCGGACGTCCTGGATCACGCTCAAAGCCATGGGTTTCTCCTTGTTCGCGGGCTGGGGACACGGAGCGATTTGCGTACATGCACGCCGAACCCCATCGCGGAGAATGAAAAGAGCCCGTGTTTTCTGCGTTTTCAGGCCGATGCGATGGGCAGGGCTGTTCGGATTTGTTTCCGGCATGTCCGGAAAACGACACTTGAGCGTGCTCCGCGGGCAGGGGCGGGAGGGGAGGTGGGATGCCCGTCTGGCCGCCAGCGAAGGAGACAACGACGATCGAGAATGACGATCGAGAATGACTAGCGCTGGCAGCCGAGGGGGCGTTCCGATATTCTCAATACGAATTGCTGCCGGTGGTCCCGACCCCAAAGGCCAACCTCATGACACAGGCGTTTTATTGCGGAGCGATTGCCGATTGGGATCATGCACATTGGTTCGTCAGAGGATTCCTATGATTGCCAGGTCTTCCTTCCTCCGCGCCGGCGCATCGGTATTGCGTTGCCGGGCGGCTCTGGCTCCGATTTTGCTGTCGATGCTGGTTTCGTTTCCCGGACTGGTGTCGGCGCAGAATCCGAACGGCGCCGTTCGCGGCGAGGTTCAGGACGCGACCGCCGCGCGTGTGGCCGGGGCTCGCGTCGCGGTTCATGCTGTCGGCTCCTTGCTCAGCCGGGTTGCGACCACCGACGGCGAGGGCGAATTTCGCATAGATGGGCTCCTGCCCGGCGCCTACCGTGTGGTGGTCACGGCCAGCGGGTTTGCGCAGGCGACGGCCAACGTCGAGGTCACGGTGAGCGGGGTTCGGGACATCGGCGTGACGCTGACTCCGGCGGGCGCACGCGAGACCGTGAACGTTCATAGCAGTCCTTCGTCGATCACCACGGCAACGGTGAACACCACCAGCGCCGTCCACGGGGGCGTGGTTGGCAGCCAGGATCTCGAAACGTATCCGCTCCCGGCGCGCAGCTTCGCCAACATCGCGTATCTGGTGCCCGGCACCGAGCCGGTGGAGCCGTCCGATCCAACCAAGGCGCGCATCACCGCGGTGAGCACGGGCGGCAGCTCGGGGCTGAACAACGAGCTTTCGGTGGACGGCGCGGATAATTCCGACGACTGGATCGGGGGCTTTCTGCAAAACTTCTCCCCGGACGGCATCCAGGAGTTCGCGGTGCGCACCTCGAACGAGGACGCCGACACGGGCTGGACGACTGCCGGCTCGGTGGTGATCACCACCAAACGCGGAAGCAACGACTGGCACGGCGACGCCGCCGTTTACGAGCGCGCCGCGGCGCTGAACGCGCGCTTCCCGATCGAGAATCCGGCGGAAACCTGCAGCGACGGGAGCTGCGTCCACAACCCGAAGCAGCCCTTCTCCCGCCAGAACTACGTCGGCACGCTGGGCGGTCCCATTGTCCGCGATAAGGTGTGGTTCTTCACCTCCTTCGAGAACGTGCATGAGAATGCCAGCATCGCGTATAGCCCGGCCAGCATGCAGCAGTTCGACGCGCTGAGCCAGATCGCCGCGGCGGGACTGATCGCCGGGGTCTCCTCGATCGCCACGCCGTCTACGGTTCCCATCCCTTTCCGCGACTACCTGGGCACCATGCGTTTCGACTGGGCCGAGTCGGACAAGTCGCAGTGGTTCCTGCGCACGTCAGAAGATACCTACCTGACGCACAATGCACTGGTGGAGCAGGGAACGCTGCCCTCCACCGGACTGCTGACGCACAACAACTACTGGAACGCTGTGGTCAGCAACTCCTACACCTTCAGCCCCACGTGGATCGGCAATCTGGTGCTGGGGGCCAGCCTGCTGCACCTGACCCAGACGCGCAACTCGGACCTGGGCTTCGCGCTGGCCTTCCCCTTCAGCTCTACGGCGCTGACCGTCTCCGGATTCGAGACATTTGGGGACAACCAGTTTGCCACGCCCATCACGCTGTTCCCCGATCTGCGCAACCAGGATAAGTATCAGGCACGCTACGATCTGAGCCACGTAGTGGGCAATCATGGGCTGCGCTTCGGCGTGGACTTCATTCACGAGCCGGTGCTGGGCGGCGCGTTCGCCTCCAGCGCCGAGCAGATCGTCAAATATCCGTCCAACCCCGACTGCTACATCGGCCAGCCGGGCGCGGACTGCGGGGGCATCACGTCGCCGCTGCCGTTCTATGACGTCTCGCCTGCGGCGCAGTGCACGCCGGCGCCGAGCGCGGCTTCCGGCATTACCTGCACCTACACGCCGGCGAGCGACGGCAGCTTCTCGCAGAATGTGCAGCGGCTGGCGTTCTATGGGGAAGACTCCTGGCGCCTCTCCCCGCACTTCACGCTCAACTACGGGCTGCGCTACCAGAGCACGTTCGGGCTGTTCGAGGGATCGGGCCGCACGCAACTGGAGAACAGCGCCTACATTACGCTGCGGGCACTCCAGATTCCCATCGTGCCGAATGTGCCGCACGACTACCACAAGCAGATCGCGCCGCGGCTGGGCTTCGCATGGTCGCCCAGGGGCAGGGAGACGACGGTATTCCGCGCGGGGTTTGGTTTGTACTACGACGACCTGGCGCAGAACGGATGGGCCACCGCATTCCAGGGAATCAACGACACGAACGCCACCACGGGGAGCTGCGTGCTGAGCGGCGGCCCGGGCAGCTACGCGCTGGCTGGCGCCGGCTGCCTCATGGGCGGCTCGGGGGCGACCGGGAACCTGATCGGTTCGGCCTACAAGACGCCGTACGCCATCCACATTACCGGTGGCGCCGAGCACTCCTTCAATCGGCACTGGCTGGGCAGCGCCGACTACGTTCACGAGCAGGGCAACCATGGCTACCGGGCCTTCCCCTACAGCAGCGCGGCCAACCTGTTCACGCCGCTGATTCCCGCGTCGGATCCGGACTACGCCAGCGACGAGGCCAGCGTGGTGCCCAACGTCAACGTGTTTCAATCCGACAACCGTTCCAGCTACAACGCGCTGATGCTGCACGTGCAGGGCAACCTGCGGGTGTTTAGCCTGGCAGCGAACTACCAGTTCTCCAAAGCGCAGACGTGGGGCTGCCTGCTGGGCGAACTGTTCGACTATGTCGACGGCGTGTGCACGCTGCAGAGCGGGCCCCGGGCCGGGCAACTGGATGCCTTCGGCCCGGGCGACTACGGCCCCTCCGGCGAAGACGTGCGGCATCGCTTTGTGCTGGCCGGCACCCTGCATGTGCGCGGCGGACTAGAGGTGAGCGGCCTCTCCCAGCTCGAAAGCGCCCGCCCCATCACCATCACCAACGCCGATAACACTGGCCGCATCTGGGTGAACGGCGCCTACACCAGCCTCGACGAGTTCCGGGGAACGCCTTACATGCAGACCGACCTGCGGGTCACGCGCCCGTTCGGCATCGGCGAGCGCTGGCAGATCGACCCGTTCGCGGAGTTCTTCAACATCTTCAACCGCAACAACCCGGGGGCGAACTATGCCGTCAACGTGGTGCAGCTTCCTGTTCCGGCGGCTCAGATGCAGCCGAACGCGGCCGGCATCACCAACGTCACCGCGATGTGCACGAACGCCGACTGCTCCCAGACTGAACCCATCACCAGCCTGAAGCAACTGGAGATACCGGAGGGGGCTTTGGGAGATTTCTTTGGCCCCGGCACAACAGTAGGAATTCCGTTCGCAGCCCAGCTGGGGGTGCGGGCGACGTTTTAGTGTTGTGTCTCAGGCAGTTCATTCAGGAGTGTGCGCCGGCATTGGCTGTCTCTGCCGGCATCTCGCCTCAAGTCCCAGCCGCCGGCGGCAGCCAACCTGCTTAGTCCACACAAAGGGAGAATGGATTGAACACCAGCGCCGAAAATGCGCATGCGCGCTCGATTGCGGGAATTGCCGCGCCGCGATGGCTTCGCATCGGATTCTGGGTGTGCACTGCGATCGCCGTCGCAGCGGTCATACGCCGCATTTTCGCACTGGCACTTCCATCCTCGTCCGGGCCGCCGCAGCTGGCCGAACTGAATCGGATATTCGCTTTCCACGCAGCTCTCACGCTGGCGCACATTATTCCGGCACTGGCATTCGTGCTGATTGCGCCGTTCGCGGTGTTTCACCGCTTTTCAGGTCTCCGATGGCCGGAGCGCTGGCTGTTCCCAGTGGGAGCCATTGTGGGCATCACCGCCTACGCGATGAGCGTGTACGCCATTGGCGGCTGGATCGAGCGCAGTGCGGTTCTCTTCTACAACACCCTGTACCTGTTCTCGCTGGGCCGGGCCTGGCAGTATAAAGTGCGCGGCCAGCCCCTGCTGAAAAGGCGCTGGCTGCTACGAGCGATCGCCGTCCTGCTCGGCATTGCCACGACGCGGCCGGTGATGGGCGTCTTCTTTGCCACCAGCCGCATCACGCACCTCGGTCCCCACCAGTTCTTCGGACTGGCATTTTGGATCGGCTTTTCGATCAACTGGATCACGATCGAGAGCTGGCTGCGGTTCACCGTTGGCCGGTCACTCGAGCGGAGCCGAGAATCGATCTCGAGATTCAACTCCCCAGGTTGGTTCAACTGGCTGTTGCCGAGGCTGCGATCGTGGCGCAGCGATCAGAGAAGGTAAGGCACCAGGGCAGAGGTCTGACGAGCATAGGTGGCATAGGCCTCGCCGAACTGGGAACGCATCCACTCTTCCTCCATGCGGAGCTTGATCCAGAACACGAGAAACATGAGAACGAGGGCGACAAACCCGCGCAGCTGGGAGATGGCAATCGCCATGCCAAGGAAACCGGCCAGACTCCCGGTGTAAATGGGGTGACGGACCACAGCATAGGGACCGGTGGTGATGAGCTCGTGGTCCTGCTTAATGGTGACGGAGCGGCTCCAGTTTCTGCCGAGGTGCTCGCGCGCCCAGACAGCGAAGAGAAGGCCGGCGACCGTGACGGCAGCTCCCAGCCAGAAGGGCCAAAGGCCAGCCGGCCAGAGCTGGAGATAAAGCCAGGGCAGCGGGATGCGAGTTGTCGAGAGGATGACGATCACGACCAGGATGACGAAGACGCGCAGGATGCGCGAGGCAGCCGGCTCGAGGCGCTCGGTGGTTTTGGTATTGGTGGCTTTGATTTGCCAGTAGAGAAGAAAGGCGATCCAGACCACGGGAAAGAAAGCTTCGTAGAACCAGAGCATGCAGGACCTCAGGGCGCTGAAGGTGTTTACGCAGGTGAGCGAGGGGAAGTTGCAGGGCACGCAACATTTGGCCGCACTATGCCGATCAAACGCGCATCCTGTCGGTTAACTCCCGGTTTATCGCCCACTCGGAGGCTGCCACTGTTTGTCTCGGTTCAAGCCAAATCGCCGAGGCACTCTTTGAGGCTATGGAGCGGCGATCCAGGCCCGTTTCCGCGGAGCCCTGAAGAATTTGCAACCGTGCGACGGAAGGGCTGGTCGTACCGGGTGAAGCGGACGGGGAAGCTACCTGGAGCCGCTCGCGGGAGGGGTGGTATGGATGGAGCGTATGCGAATGTGGGCGTGGCGCTGTTCACCTGGCTGGCAGTTGCCTCGGTGGCGTTGTTCTCGATGATCGCGGTCACGGTGTGGTCGGAGTCGCGGCGCAAAGAGCGCGAGTCGTATTACAAGAACGACATGCTGAAGAAGGTGGCCGAATCGCAGGGCCCGGGAGCAGCCAGTGCGCTGGAGCTGCTGCGGGAAGAGGCGCGGATCGGCACGATCCGCACGAAGCAGGGGCTGAAGATCGCCGGGCTGGTGCTGGGAGCCATCGGCATCGGGCTGCTGATCTTTCTGCGCGCCATGGTGACCGATGAGCCGGTTTATCTGTGCGGGGTGCTGGTGCTGCTGATCGGCATTGCGCTCTATGGCGGATCGTACGTGGTGACGACGCAGGCGGAATGAGGGTGTAAAGACAGCGGGTAGCGGATAGGGGATAGCTGGTAGCGGGTGAGGCGGTCGGGGTACTGCTGGTTGCTGGAAGCTGGAGGACGGGCCGCCTGGGGGGGAACCTCGAGGCGGCCCTCTTCGTATCTGATGGGCGGGGCTGGAGTCTGGGCGGCGAATCTGGTATCCGAGAGAGGCGCGCTGCGGTACGAGTGAGCAGACAAAATGATCGAATGACAAAAATCTCATGACCTGAGGTAACTGATTGATTTGATGGACAAATCGATTGCGTCGACAAAGCCTGTGGAAGGGTGAATTCTATGATTTTCAGAAGCCGCAAGATGACAAGCTGTTCATCAAGGGACCTTCGCCGCGGGCCGCAATTCACAGGTATAGCGATAGTTACGGTTATTTTTCCATTTTCGGTAACCGGCGAAGATGCTCTCTATGAAAAAAGAGGTTGACCTGAGAAGAAAGCAAGGTTATTTTCTAACATGTCGATTGACCCCGGCGCATTTTCGCCGCCCGGGTCAGCCTTCCGCACCGGCCGAACGGCGCCGCTTCCACCCACGGGAAGAGAACTGTTCGCGACAAAACAGCAGGGGCGGAGGGGGCTGTACGACATAGATCCGGCCGGTGGAAAGGTTCGCAGGAAAAGCTAAGAAAAAGTTGACCGGAAGGACGAAGTCATGCGTCTAAAGGTTCATAACCTTCCGTGATTCGATCCCGCAACCTGCTGTGGGCCACGCTGGTTCGGCGGTTGTTCCGTAATCAAAAAACAAAAAGGCTGGTCACCCAGATTCCTAAAGCAAGGAGACATTATTTATGCGTTCTGAATTAATCTTTGGCGCTCTGACTCATGTGAGCAACCGATACCAGCTTTGCCAGCTTGCGTCGAAGGCGACGCGGAAACTGCACAAGCCGAATACCCGTCTGCAGGATACGATGAATGAGGTGCTGGTCCGCTTCCGGGAGCAAAGCCCGGCAGCGGCAGCACTGGCAGCCCGTCAGGAACCGGTTTCGCTTCCGCAACAGCAGCGCCGCGCCGCCTAAACGGGGAGGCGCTGCCTTTCCCCCGGCAAGATTCCGCTCTGAACCCCTGAAAACTCCGCACGACATTCCCCAAATCCTTCCCACGTGAAACGCCCTCCCTACAAAAAAACTCACCGCAGGTGATCCATGACCATCGCAGAACTGAAAGAAAAGAACATTACCGAGCTGAGCCGGATCGCGCGCTCGCTCGAGATTCCCGGAGCCAGCGGGCTCCGCAAGCAGGACCTGATCTTCAAGATTCTTCAGGCGCAGAGCGAAAAAGAAGGGCACATTTTCGCCGAAGGCGTGCTGGAAATTCTGCCTGACGGTTACGGCTTCCTTCGCTCTCCCGATTACAACTACCTGCCCGGGCCGGACGACATTTATGTTTCGCCCTCGCAGATCCGCAAGTTCGACCTGAAAACCGGGGACACCATCAGCGGCAACGTGCGGCCGCCGCACGAAGGCGAGAAATATTTCGCGCTGGTGAAGATCGAGGCCATCAACTTCGAGTCGCCGGAGGAAACCCGCAACAAGATCCTGTTCGACAACCTGACGCCGCTCTATCCGCAGGAGCGGGTGAAGATGGAGACGGTGAAGGAGAACATCAGCGGGCGGGTGATGGATCTGCTGACGCCGGTGGGCAAAGGACAGCGCGGGCTGATTGTGGCTCCGCCGCGCACCGGCAAGACGATGCTGCTGCAGTCGATCGCCAACTCCGTGACGGCGAATCATCCGGAAGTGGTGCTGATTGTGCTGCTGATCGACGAACGGCCGGAAGAAGTGACGGACATGCAGCGGTCGGTGAAGGGCGAGGTGATCAGCTCGACGTTCGACGAGCCGGCGGCGCGCCACGTGCAGGTGGCGGAGATGGTGATCGAAAAGGCGAAGCGGCTGGTGGAGCACAAGCGCGACGTGGTGATCCTGCTGGACTCGATCACCCGCCTGGCGCGCGCCTACAACACGATCGTGCCGCCGTCGGGCAAGGTGCTCTCAGGCGGCGTGGACTCGAACGCGCTGCAGCGGCCGAAGCGGTTCTTTGGCGCGGCGAGGAACATCGAGGAAGGCGGGTCGCTGACCATTATTGCGACGGCGCTGGTGGACACCGGCTCGCGCATGGACGAAGTGATCTTCGAGGAGTTCAAGGGCACGGGCAACATGGAAATCATCCTGGACCGGAAGCTGGTGGACAAGCGCGTCTTCCCGGCGATCGATATCCAGCGCTCGGGTACACGCAAGGAAGAGCTGCTGATCCCGAAGGACGAGTTGCCGCGCACCTGGGTACTGCGCAAGGTGCTCAACCCGCTCTCGCCGGTGGAAGCCATGGAGGTGCTGGTGAGCCGCCTGGAGAAGACCCGCAACAACCCGGAATTCCTGCAGACTATGAATGCGCTGTA